>JAJQIK010000067.1 GCA_021199255.1 Clostridiales bacterium
CAGCAGGCGCGGCATTATGCCGCGCCCTGAATTGTCAGATAATATGTCCCCGATTGAACAGCGGGGAAAAAAAGCACCATTATAAGGGAGCTTGTCAGCCAGTGCCTGGAACAGGATTCCATGATCCAGTTTCAGAAGGCCTCGGGCGAGGAGCTTTCCCTGCAATTCCAGGAGGTGAAGGCGCAGCGGGACGGTTACAGCGAAGACAATAAAATCCTCCGCAAAAACCTTTCCGATGCCCTCGAACAGGTCAGTCAGCTGCGCCAGGCCCTGTTCGGAAGATCCTCTGAGAAAACCACGGAACAGTCCCCGGCTGAAGATTCGTGCGAGATACCGTCAGATCCCCTGGACGAGGATTCTACAGATGACGTCCAGCTGCCGCCGGTCCCTGTACCGGTGCTGAAAAATCGCACTGGCGGTTCCAACAAACGCGGGATACGGGAACTGGACACATCCAGGCTTCCCAAATATACCGTCTGCGAAGAGCCTGATACGGCGGCTTATAATGAAAAGTATGGCCAGGAGGGGTGGTACGTACTCAGTTATGAGGAACACCGGGAGGTTGTCCATTTCAGGGAGATGTATGCCCTTAAAGTCACAAAAACGCCGGTGATCTATGTAAAACAGGAATCCTGCGACATGGACCACGAAATCGTGCGGCAGCCGCGTAAGGAACCCCTTTACAGCGGCAGCCTTGCGTCGCCATCCATCGTCGCGGACATCATGCATAAGAAGTATGTCCTGTTCCAGCCATTCTACCGACAGGCGCAGGAACTTGCCCGTAAAGGCCTACCCTTAAGCAGGCAGACCATGACAAACTGGGTGAACACCATCACCATCCGTGTGCTGCGCATTGTTTATATGTTTATGTGCAGCGAGCTTTGCCGCCAGGGACATGTCCAGAACGATGAGACTACGGCAAAAGTTATAGATGACGGCCGCAAAGCAGGATCGACAAGCTTTATCTGGGTCCATGTGACAAGCGAGCTTGACCATGAAGGCAGTTTCTGGAGGATCCCTTTGTCCCAATCGACAATGGCAACTGCGAGAGAGCCGTAAGAAGTGTGGCCATGCTTCGTCAGAGTTCCCAGTTCTTCTTTTCCATCACCGGTGCGGAAGCCGGAGCAATGATCATGACATTAACAGAAACGGCAAAGAGAAACGGTGCAGACCCGTACTATTACATCAAATATCTCCTCGAGGAGCTGCCGCCCCACCTCACGCCGCCAACCGAGGATATCAGTTATCTAAAAGATCTTATGCCCTGGTCGGAGTCTTATAAGGCTTACGAATCAGAGCAGAAGAAATCCGACATTGAGTTCCGCTGCGGCTGCCAGTTCGAGCTGCCGCCTGGACTTGCGGAAGAAGCACCTGAGGCAAAAAGTCCACCAGAAAAAGTTGCCTGAAACCCAGGCGCATAGCCTTATCACAGCGCACACACGCCGGAGTCCGGAGAAATCCCTGGGCCGGCGCAGGTGTCGTGCTGTTTTTACTTCCTGTCGCTTTTAAGATATGCTTCCTCAAGCTTAAGTCGCCAGAAACAGCAGCATATGAGCGGTCAGCCTTGTGAAAACACAATCATTCATTCATCAGAAATCTCTTCGTTAATGCATAGATACTCTCATTATAAAGATATTTCTGATATTTGCCAGACACGTTTTATTTGACGCTTACTAAAAAAGTGCCAAAAAAGCGTATTGAAAACAGATTACCATTAAAATAATCATAAAGAGGATAAAAAGTTCCCTGCAAAAATGTCTGTGCACAGAATAGATTCTGTGATACACTAAAACTCAGTAAAAAATGTAGAAGGGATATTTTCTTATATGACAGGCTCACATACTTTGGGTACGTTCAAAAAGGACTGTTTCCGACAGAATGGCACATTTATTCCCAGAACAGTTTTGCCCACAGCAACAGCTTTATCGGCAGTTCTCCTGCTGGCGATGTCCGGTAACATCTTTAAATCCGCTGCGCTTCATGCAAACGCAGCGGAGGAAAAAACGAGCAGCACCGGATTTTTTCTGGATACAGTCGTCACGATCACGCTGTACGGTGATACAGATTCCACGGCTATGGACGGCTGTTTTGAGCTTCTGGGACAATACGAACAGATGCTGAGCCGCACCATCGAAGGCAGCGATGTCTGGAATATCAATCACAGCAGCGGCGAAGCGACCACGGTAAACGAAGAAACCGCTGATCTGATCGAGACGGCACTGGAATACTCGCAATTGACAGACGGCGCATTCGATATCACGATCACGCCTCTGGTGGAACTTTGGGATATCGACGGTAAATCCGAACTTCTTGCCGAGGGCGGAACAGAGGATTCATCAGAAGAAGTTTCCACGAGTTCTCTCATCCCTTCTGAGGAAGAGATTGCATCCGCGCTTTCCCACGTCGATTATACCGTGGTTTCCGTGGATGGAAATACTGTCACACTTTCCGATCCGGAGGCAGAGATTGATCTCGGCGGTATCGCGAAAGGATATATCGCGGACAGTCTGAAAGACTATCTTCTGTCACAGGGAATCGAACACGCACTCATCAATCTGGGCGGAAATGTTCTGACAGTGGGTACAAAATCTGACGGCAGCGCCTGGAAGATCGGTATTCAGAAGCCTTTCGGAGAAAGCTCAGATATCATTGCAGTAGTCGAATGTACGGGCGAATCCGTTGTCACCTCCGGAACCTATGAACGGTATTTTGAAATTGACGGCACGATTTATCATCACATTCTGGATCCAGCTACCGGATCCCCCGTGGATAATGGCCTTACCAGCGTCACAATTCTCTCTGACTCCTCTACCAACTGTGATGCTCTGAGTACCGCATGCTTTGTACTGGGAATGGAAGACGGAATGGAGCTGATTGAAAATCTGGAAAACGTCGAAGCTTTGTTTATCACAGAAGATGAGACTTTATACCGCACGAGCGGCTTTCCTGAATAAATCCCAGGGAAGCTGCTTTCCGCAGAGGAAAGGAAATCGTATCAATGATTCATAAAACACAGGCATTAGAGAAGGATGACGTTTCACTCATTGAAGGATACGCCATGCAAGAGTCCATTGCAGGCTGTATGCGTAAAGTCCCCGCAAATTCAGGCAAAAACAGCGCGGATACGCACCCTGATACAATTGTCAAACTCACAGACTGTTTATTTTTTGATATAGAGACTACCGGACTTTCTGCCGAAACCTCCTTTATTTTTCTGATTGGCTGCATTGGTTATGAAGACGACAGCTGGAAGCTGCACCAGTTTTTTATCCGAATAGTACAGTAGTACTTTCCCAATCAGTTAGACTATACCGTCTTCTTTTTGGGACGACCTCGTT
>JAJQIK010000044.1 GCA_021199255.1 Clostridiales bacterium
CCTGTTTTCCAGACACAGCCCGGCGGGCTGCAGGATATCTGCTGTGTGGCGGGGAACTAAAACACGGAAAATACCGCCTTTTCCATACAGCAAAAATGCTAAGATAAGAAAATCTGCTTTTCCTTATCTTAGCATAATATCATTCATCATGCAAACAAAATTTAATACATTTCCGTGTCACATTTCGGTGTCAATAAAAAATGACATTCTACAGGAAATGACGAAAACAATCTAATGAATCTAATGTTAACACTGCTGAAGAAACCGCAAAGCGGACATCCCCTCTTCCGCTTTGCTTACTCGCCCAGATAGGCCTTCTTCACCGCCTCGTTATGCATCAGTTCCCCGGCGTCGCCCGATAAGGAAATTCTGCCGGTCTCCAGCACATAAGCCCGATCCGCGATGGATAAGGCTTTTTTCGCATTCTGCTCCACTAGAAGCACGGTGGTGCCGGACTGGCTCACCTTCTTAATGATATCGAATATTTCATTGACCAGAATCGGCGATAAACCCATAGACGGCTCGTCCATCACAATCAGACTTGGCTGGCTCATCAACGCCCGCCCCATGGCAAGCATCTGCTGTTCGCCGCCGCTCAAGGTTCCCGCCATCTGGTTCTTACGCTCCTCCAGTCTGGGAAATCTCTCGTACACCTTCTGCAGATTCTCGCGAATCTCCTCTTTATCCTTCCTCGTATAAGCTCCCATCAGCAGATTGTCATAAACCGACAGTTGGGCAAATACCCGTCTGCCCTCCGGCACATGAGCCATTCCCATGGGCACGATCTTATATCCCGGCAGCTTTGTAATATCTCTGCCTTCAAACAAAATACTGCCGCCGGTAGGCTTAATCAACCCCGTAATGGTATGAAGCGTAGTGGTTTTACCCGCGCCGTTGGCGCCGATCAGCGCGATTACTTCGCCCTGGTTTACCTCGAAGCTGATTCCCTTGATCGCCTCTATCACACCATAATGAACATGAAGATCCTTCACTTCCAACATTGCCATAATAATAACCACGCCTTTCTACAGTCTGCAAATTTTCCTGTACGCTTTCCGACGTTCTATTCGCCTAAGTACGCCGTAATAACCTCCGGCTGATTCAAGACCTCCTGAGTTGCCCCCTGCGCCAGCACCTCTCCGAAATTCAGGACTGTCAGTTTCTCGCAGATACCGGAAACCAGCTTCATATCATGCTCGATCAGAAGAATCGTCATATGAAAATGATCCCGCACAAACTGGATGGTATCCATCAGCTCCTTTGTTTCATTGGGGTTCATTCCCGCCGCCGGTTCATCCAAAAGCAGCAGCTTGGGAGCCGTCGCCATGGCTCTCGCAATTTCCAGCTTTCTCTGCTGTCCATAGGGCAGGTTCGCCGCCTTATAATCGGCATATTGCTCTAAGCCGAACACTGACAGAAGCTCCAGCGCCTTCTCGTTCATTTCCTTTTCCACCGTAAAATAACGGGGCAGCCTGAAAATTCCTTCCAACGTAGAATAAGTATAATGGTTATGCAAACCGACTTTCACGTTATCCAGCACCGTCATATCGGAGAAAAGACGGATATTCTGAAAGGTTCTCGCCATGCCCGCCTTACAGATATCAATGGTTCGTTTGCCCGTCAGGTTCATGCCGTCCAGGATAATCGACCCCGCATCCGGACGGTACACCCCCGTCAGCAGGTTAAAAATCGTCGTTTTGCCCGCGCCGTTAGGCCCTATCAGGCCATATAGCTGTCCCTGTTCTATACTGATATTAAAAGCATTGACCGCCCGTAAGCCTCCAAAGGAGATTCCTAAATTTTTTACCTCTAATAACGCCATTTCTACGCCTCCTTTTCTGCTTTCTTACCGCCGGTAAAGCGCTGTTTCAGACGTTTTCTGAAAAAGATCGCATTGGGGCTCCAGTTGAAAATCATCATGGCAATCAGCACGATGGAATAAATCAGCATACGGAAATCGCTCAGTCCCCTGAGTACCTCCGGAAGCAGGGTGAGCAGCACCGCCGCTATGATGGAGCCACGTATATTGCCGATTCCGCCAAGCACTACGAATACCAGAATCAGAATCGACATATTATAGCCAAAGTTTTTCGGCAGCGCGTTCAGGGTAGACAGGTTGTGCGCATAGAGCACACCCGCCACGCCCGCTAAAGACGCGGAAATCGTAAAAGCAATCAGCTTGTATTTTGTAATATTAATTCCCACCGACTCGGCGGCGATACGATTATCGCGGATAGACATCACCGCCCGCCCCGTTCTGGAATTAATAAAGTTCAGAACAATAAAAAGCGTTACCAGAATCAGAATCACGCCAACAGTAAAATTAGAATCGTTCGGCGTTCCGGTTACTCCCTGCGCTCCCTTGATCAGCATCAGCCCGTCCTCCTCCATATTTAAGGACAATGCGTCCTTCATGGAAAAATGCAGCCCGTTGCTGTCAACGCCCAGATATAAGGCGTTAATAATATTCTTAATAATCTCGCCGAAGGCCAGCGTTACAATCGCCAGATAATCGCCTCTCAGGCGCAGTACCGGAATCCCCACCAAAAATCCCACCAGCGCCGCAGCCGCCGCGCCGATCAGAAGCGCCAGAAAGAACCGCAGCCCGCCGGGCAGAGTCTCCTTCATCGCTAGGGAGAATACCGCGCTGGAAAAAGCGCCCACACACATAAATCCCGCATGCCCCAGACTCAGCTCGCCCAGAATCCCCACCGTCAGGTTCAGCGCCACCGCCACAATCACGTAGGTACAGAAGGGAACTAAAAGCCCCTGAATCAGACTGGACACATGACCCGTGGAGATCAGAATCTGTACAATAATATATGCCAAAATTACCATTCCATAGGTAATCAGATTATTCTTTGTCGTTTTACTTAATTTCTTCATAAACCATTCCCATGCCTTTCCACAACCGCCCGCGGCCTTTCGCCTTAAACCTTCTCCTGAACCTTTTTACCCAGAAGCCCGGTAGGCTTCACCAGAAGCACGATAATCAGAATACTGAATACAATCGCGTCCGCCAACTGGGAAGAAATATAAGCCTTACTTAAATTCTCAATCACACCTAACAAAATCCCGCCGATAAACGCGCCGGGAATCGAACCGATCCCGCCGAATACCGCCGCCACAAAAGCCTTAATGCCCGGCATGGAGCCGGTATAAGGAGTCAGGGAGGGATATGCGGAGCACAGAAGCACACCCGCTACCGCCGCCAGGGCGGAACCAATCGCAAAGGTTACGGCAATGGTGCCGTTTACGTTAATTCCCATCAACTGGGCAGCGCCTTTATCCTCGGACACCGCCGTCATAGCGCGCCCGATCTTCGTCTTTTTTACAAACAGGGAAAGCCCCGCCATAATAACAATACTGACAAGCACGGTGACAATCGTCACGCTCTTGATGACCAGCTCGCCGTCAAAGAGCACCAGATTCGGCAGGGTTACCACATTGGTAAACGCCTTGGTATCCGAACCGAATACCAGCAGCGCAATATTCTGGAGAAAATAGCTGACGCCGATAGCCGTAATCAGAACGGCCAGAGGCGAAGCTCCCCGGAGGGGTCTGTATGCCACCCGTTCGATCGTCACACCCAGCACGGTACACGCCGCCATGGAAATCAAGATGGATAAAAGCGGGCTTAATCCCATACCGCTTACCGCCACAAAGACCACATACCCACCGATCATAATGACGTCGCCATGGGCGAAATTCAGCATCTTGGCAATTCCATATACCATGGTATAGCCAAGGGCAATCAACGCATAAACACTTCCTAAACTTATTCCATTAATCAAATGAGCCAAGAAACTCATACAATCCCACACCCAACCCTTTCCATACATAACGCCAAAAGCTTCCGTGCGTACTTTTTTCAAAACCGTAGAAGTTCTTCGGCGGCGCTGCCATTGCAGCAGCGCCGATTTTAGAACCTCTCTTCACACTTTACATTGCAGTATAAACGCCGTCTCTAATCATAACTGCCTTGGGAGCCTTACTGGGTTCGCCGGAAGCGTCCCAGGTAATACCATCGCCTGTCAGGCCGTCTACTGTAATCTGAGTCATGGCCTCCACCAATGCGGCACAGATTTCCTCGTTAGACATATCCGCCGTAATGCCAGCCTGCTCAGCCGCTGCTTTAATGGTATACACCGTATCGTAGCCGTCTGCTGCGAACTGGTTAGGAGTCTCGCCATACTTTTCATTATAAGTAGCCACGAAGTTCACGGTCAGCTCATCTGTCGCGTCAGCAGCGAAAGGTGTCAACAGCATAACGCCCTCTGCCAGAGACGTGTCAAAGTTCTCAACATTTAAGATTCCGTCCAGGCCGTCACAGCCAAAGAAATCCACGTCAAAGCCCATATCGGCAGCCTGCGTTAAGATCAGGGAAGCCTCTGTATAGTAGATCGGAAGGAAGACGAGTTCAGCGCCCGCATCCTTAGCCTGCTGTAACTGTACGGAGAAATCCGTCTTGTTATCGGCTGTAAAAGCGCCTGCCGCTACGATCTCAAAGGACTGGTTTGCAGCTTCTTCCGCAAACTTTTCATAAATGCCGGAAGAATAAACGTCGGAGCTGTCATAGATAACCGCTACCTTGGAAGCCACGCCGTTCTCACCGATGTACTGTGCGGACGCGATACCCTGGTTAGGATCGGAAAAGCAGATACGGAAAGCGTTGTCGTTAGCCACACAATCTACGGCAGAACCGGACGGGGTGATCTGGAAGATCTGATCCTGTGCCGTCTTATCTGATACGGCAATGGAACAGGCGCTGGTTACGCAGCCGTCGATGACCTGCGCGCCCCAGTCCTTTAACGCATTATAAGCGTTGATGGATTTCTCGGCGTCCAGCTCGTCGTCCTGGAAATTTAATTCCACCGTCATACCATTGATACCGCCTGCGGCATTGATTTCGTCAACCGCAATCTGGGAACCGTTCATTGCCGCGATCCCGTATACTGCTGCGCCGCCTGTCAGGGGGCCGATACCGCCAATTTTAAATACCGCGTCGCCGCTCTCGCTCTGGGCGGAATCAGAAGTCTCTGTAGACTCCTCAGCCGTCTCGCCTGTTTCTTCCGTTGCTGTCGTCTCACTGTTTTCGCCAGAGGCGTCGCCTGTCTCCGTACCGGCGGTGGAACCGCAGCCGGTCAGCATAGCTGCCGTCATAGCGCCCGCAAGCACAAGACTTAACATTTTTCTCTTCATAATTTTCTCCTCCTTTTTTTGTTCCGCTGGCTCCGTCAAAGGCATAAATCACCGTCATGATTTCCATTCACAGCGCCTATAACGAAAAAAGGGACTCCTATTCAGTAAGAAGTCCCACCTTTGAAACTAACAGAATCATAGTCAAATTCTATCCGTTTGTCAATACTTTTTATTGATTTTGCTTCTTATCGCTCCATCTTCCAGAAAAATGCGCTGTAAGCCGGCAGCTCGCTGCCGCCGCCAAAATCATGCGGTTCTCCGGTAATCAGATCCGTGGCCATACCGCAGCCGGCGTCAAAATGCGCCGTATACCTCTCCGCGTCTGCATTAATCGCCACCAGCACCCGTTCGCTTTCGCACTTCCGTTCGAAAATGCATTGCTTATTGGTCAGCACAACGGAGCGGAAATCACCGTAATTCAGCGCCGCCGAATTTTTCTTGGCACAGGCCAGCCTGCTGATCCATTCTCCCAGTTCATTCCAGACCGGCTCGCCGAAACAGGCGCGCAGCGCCGGATCTCCCTCGCTCTTATGCGCCTTAGCCCCCCACTCGCTTCCATAATATACGCAGGGGATTCCCGGCATACCAAAAGCAAGGGCGTAGATAAGCGGCAAATGCTTCTCATTCGTCAGATTGCTGGCAATTCTGGTGACGTCATGGTTATCCACAAAGGAAAGCATATGCTTCCCCTTATATAAGGTCCAATTCTCCGGCCCAAACTGGCGCAGCAGAGAATGAATAATTTCAAACATATTCATGCTGTTAAAGCTGGAAAACAAGCCTTTATAGCACTCATAATTGGTTACGGAATGAAGCATGGCGTCGTTCATCCACTGATTGTAATCTCCGTGCAGCGTCTCCCCTAACAGGAAAAATTCCGGCTTCAGGCCGTCGCAGAAGCTCCGCAGCCTGCGCAGGAAATCATGATCCAGACAATAGGCCACGTCCAGCCTCAGCCCGTCGATGTCAAATTCCCCGACCCAGCTTTTGACGCTGTCCAGAATGTGGGAAATCACCTCTTCGTTCCGCAGATTCAGCTTCACCAGATCATAATTGCCCTCCCAGCCTTCATACCACAGTCCGTCATGATAGTTGGAATCGCCTCCCAGATTGATATGGAACCAGTTCAGAAAAGGAGAGTTCTCCCGGTTCTTAAGCACGTCCTGAAAAGCCCAGAAGCCTCTGCCCACATGATTGAACACGCCGTCCAGAACCACCCTGATCCCATTGTCATGCAGCGCCCCGCACACCTCCTTAAAATCCTCATTGGTTCCCAGCCTGCAATCGATCCTGTGGTAATCTCTGGTATTGTAACCATGGGTATCCGACTCAAATACAGGGGAAAAATAGATTGCGTTGACGCCCAGCTTCTTCATGTGAGGAATCCAATCCTTCACTTTTAAGATACGGTGTTCGGTCTGCCCGTCATTTTCAAAGGGCGCTCCGCAAAAGCCCAACGGATAAATCTGATAAAATACACTCTCATATGCCCACATAGTTTTCTCTCCTCTTCTTCCGGCCTGTCGGCCGTCCGCAATCCGGCGGCTTGGTCATACAGCCTTTCCAACCGCGGATTTTGCCTTTCCGCTGCCCTTACAGTATAGCACTCCCCCGCGTCCGCCGTCAAACCTTCCGGGAACCTCAGGATTGACCAAATGGGTTCCATTTTGGGCAAACTGAAATTCGTTTATGGACTTTTCCACAGCTTTTCGCCCTCTTTTTTTATCAAATGGAGCAAATATGTCAAAGAAATCCCCAATTTCCACAAAGTTATCCACAGTGACACGTGTGTCATAACCTGCTGACTTCTGTTTCATTTTTCTGTTTTTTTTCGTGTCATTTGTGTTTTTTCCTATCATTTTTCGCAAACGCCTGCTGAAAAAGCAGCCGATTTTTCTTCTTCCAACCAAGCGATTCTGTGGGAATCAGTCAATTCTAAAATAAAGTTGACTATTTAAGTCAGCGCTACTCCCTCCCAACCCGAAACAGGCATTACAGCCACTCGTCCCAGAAGCGTTCTATTTGATGACCTATCTGGTCAACGCTGACAATCTGCGGCTCCCGCCACTCTCTGGGGAACAGTCTCCGGTAAGCGGGAGCCAGGAAACGATCGTCTAACAGCGCCACGATTCCGAAATCCTCCGCGGTGCGGATCACCCGTCCCGCCGCCTGCAATACCTTATTCATACCGGGATAGCGATAGGCATAATCAAAGCCGTTCTCTCCCCAGCCGTCAAAATAATTCTTCAGAATCTCTCTCTCATTGCATACCTGAGGCAGCCCTGTCCCCACAATCACAGCGCCGATCAGGCTGTCGTTCTTTAAATCGATGCCCTCGCTGAATATACCGCCCATGACGCAGAAGCCCAGCAGGCTCTTGTCCTCCTCTGTCTCAATCTCCATATGGATCAGGGCGTTTAAGTCGCAGTCCTCATTGCCCGCAAAGCGGTTTAAAAACGCTTCCCGCGCCTGTTCGTCCATGTAATCCTCCTGCACGATACATTCCACAGCTTCTTCCTTATTAAAATAACGCTGATAGATATCGTAGACCTGCCGCAAAAAAGCATGGGAAGGAAAGAACAGCATATAATTCCCGTGCCTTTTTTCCACGATATGATGGATATAGGCGGCAATTCTATAATACTCTTCATTGCTTCTGCGGCTATATTTGCTGGTCACATCTCTGCCGATATAAATTCCCAGCTTCTCCGGGGAAAACACAGACTTGGCATACACCTCGTAATCTCCCTGATCGGCGCCAAGCAAGGTCTTATAATACTGGACAGGCAGCAGTGTGGCGGAAAATAGAATCGTACTCCTGCCGCGCATCATGCACTCCCTGAGATTCTTCGCCGGATTCACGCAAAAGAGCTTCAGCCGAAAGCTGCCGTCCGCTTCCAGCTCCGAATAGGTAACGTAGTTTTCATCCAGCAGCTCATACATTTCCAGAAAATGGGACACCTCAAAATAAAATTCCAGAAGTTCTTTTCTAACCGGACTTTCCTCATGCTTTTCCAGATAATCGTCTATGGCCGAGCTAAGACGGTTCAGCGCCCGCACAAAGGCATCGATGGTATCCTCGATCTGATAATTCTCACAGGTTCTTTTCAGCTCCAGAAGCTCCTTATTGCACTGATCCAGCCTTCCGGCAATCCGCCCGTCATACGGCTTTACGGTCTTCTTCAACGCCAGAAAATCCTCCTTGCGCAGCACCGCGCTGTACATATCCCGGCCGCGCTCCACCAGATTATGAGCCTCGTCGATCAGGAAAATATACTCCCCCTTCACGCCCTCCGCAAAAAATCTCCGCAGATAGACATGGGGATCAAATACATAATTATAATCACAGATAACCGCGTCCGCAAAAAGACTCATATCCAGACACATTTCAAAGGGGCACACCCGATGCTTTCTGGCATAATCCTCGATTTTTTCTCTATCATAATGATCCTCATGGGTTAACAGATCGTACATCGCCTCGTTGATCCTGTCATAATGCCCCTTGGCATAGGGACAGGATTCCGGGTTGCACTCCGTCTCCTCCATCAGACAAATCTTATCCTTTGCCGTCAGGACCACACTCTTAAACCTAAGCCCCTGCCCCCGCAAAAGGACGAAGGTATGATCCGCCACCGTACGGGTGATGGTCTTGGCTGTCAGGTAAAATATTTTTTCGCACAGCCCCTCCCCCATAGCCTTCACAGCGGGAAAAATCGTGGATATGGTCTTGCCGACGCCGGTAGGCGCCTCTATGAACAGCTTCCGTTTATGATAGATCGTCTGATACACATAAGTGGCCAGCTCCTTCTGTCCCTCCCGATAGGCGAAGGGAAATTCCAGCGCCTTAATAGAGGACTGGCGCAGGCGCTGCCACTGAAAGCTGTAATCCGCCCATTTGCGGTACTGCTCCATCAGCTCCAGAAACCACTCCCGCAGCTCCACATAGGTAAAAGCGGCATCAAAGTAACGAATTTCCTCCGTTTCCATATGACAGTAGGTCATGCGCACCCGGATATTCTCCAGTTGCCGCTGTTCGGCATAAATATAGGCATAACATTTCGCCTGGGCTAAATGCACCGCCACAGGCTCCTTCATCTTCTGTAAGTCGCGAAAGGTTCCCTTGATCTCGTCGATAGTCACCTCTTCTTTCGTAATAATACCGTCCGCACGCCCTTCCACGATGATTTCATAATTCATTTCATCGTCGGAACGCACTTCATATACATAACGCAGGCTCACCTCCGCCTGATACTCCGCGCCCATACGCCGCTGTATCATGCGATGGATACGGCCTCCCTCCTGCATGGCGTTTTCAGGGGCTGCCGTCTTTCGATTGTCAATATCTCCGGAACGCAGAATAAACTCCACCAGACTCCGAACCGAAACTCTCACTTCCATTTGTTTCTCCATTTCGAAACACATTCTTAAAGGCAGGCGCGCCCGGACGCGCCGCCAAAAAAACTCCCTATCTAAGATATTACGCTATCTTAAATAGGGAGTCAATGTGAGCCTTATCTTACGGCTGGCACTTTAGCATGCAACGGAAAACTTCTGGAGATATTTCTCAAAGTCGGCGCCATAACCGCCATAGGAGACGGTCAATATCTGGTTAAAATTAAGCCCCAGCACACCGATAATAGATTTCGCGTCTACAATAAAACTATTATAGGAAATGTCTACGTCAAAGCTGCATCTGGTAGCGGCGGCTACAAAATCCTTCACCTCATCCGGCCTTAATTTAATTCTATGCTTCATAATGTTCACCTTCCTTTTCCATTTATGTATGCAAAAGTCACACATAGAAAAAAAACGTTTTCTTACTCCTCTTTTGAGTAGATTATACTCCTTTGTTTGCTTTTGTAAAGAGCAATTATTGTACCCTTTAAAATACATTTTTGGCATTTTTTTACTTTTCCTGCAATATAGTTTGAATATCAAACCTTTTTTTGTAAAATTTGCACAGGCCGCACTTTATCTCTCTAAAGCCTCAATGCGCATTTTACTCACTTTTGGTCAAATTCCATCATATATTCTTGGTACCTGATGGGGCACATCTGTCGCTGCAGCCGTTTGTTTTCACGCTCCATAATACCAGTCGTTTTATGAAATATCGTAAATAATGCGCGATATTGCTCCTCTCCCTTCGACCGTTTCAGACGCTTATCCGTAAAGCCCTCCGGCTCCGATACCAGATACCACTCCTTCTTCGCAGCATGTACCCCGAACAGGCCATGCTTCTCATCATGAATGATAAAGTTTTCTATGGATAAGCGATCCGCGAAATGAGGCATTACAAAAGGGATAACGCTGTTCTTCGGGCCGATTACCGCATAAAGGATTCCCTGCTCCAGTTCCTCAAAACGAAGAAATTCTATCTCATAATGGGCTTCGTTAGCGGTGTATCTGGCCAGTTCAAAGGTCCTGGCCACATAGGGATTGCGCAAATTCTCCATCACGCGCCTGCCGCTGCCCCCCGTGATGCCGTCCACCACGGTACGGTAAATGGCGTCCCCCTTCTCTTCCTTATTATAAGAAGCCGCCGCGCGGCAGATATCGTAATACACGTTCTCGCCTAAACGTTTCTTAAGCGTTCCCGCTACTTTATCAGTCTTAACAAAATCCGGCGAAATATACCGATAGTCCGCAAATAATCTGTAATTTGTTTCTTCGCCGATCTGTATATGGATATGCTCATGCCCTTCCCGCAGCGCATAAGCGTCATAGATACCGGTAAAGATTCCCTCTAAGGAATCCTCGCACACCAAATATTTCTCTTCCACAAAAATACCTCTGTCTTTCCACAACAGCCCTCTACCGAAAGCCTCGCATCGATCCCATATCAAACAGCGACATCTGCCTGTAGACTGTGCCATCTGTCATAAAAGGGAGCTTCTCTCCCCGCCCCATCTGGTTCTGATAGGTAAGATTCCTGACAATGTATCCCTCCTCCATTTTGGTAGGATACATCATCTTGCCGCCGCAGGTAATAAAATAGAGCGCCCGCTTCAACACCACGCCAATCCTCTTTAAATCCTCAAAGGTCAGATTGCCAAACCGTCTGGCGGCCACAATACGTCTTGCGCTCTTAACGCCCACCCCCGGAATCCGCAAAAGAAGCTGATAATCGGCGCGGTTAATCTCCACCGGGAAAAGATCCAGATGCCTGACCGCCCAGTCCGCTTTCGGGTCAATGGCCATATTGAAATTAGGCCTGTCAGCCGTAAGCAGCTCCTCCACCCTAAAATAATAGAAGCGCAGCAGCCAGTCCGCCTGATACAGCCGATGTTCCCGCAGCAGCGGCGCTCCCTGCGCAGGAGCGGGCAGATCCTGATCTCCATTGACATTGACAAAGGCCGAATAATACACCCGCTTCAGCGAGAATTTGTTATATAAATTCTCCGCCACGGACATAATCTGGTAATCGCTCTCCGGCAGGGCTCCCACCACCATCTGGGTAGACTGTCCCGCCTCGCAGAAACGGGGAGCGTGTTTATACAAAACCAGTTCATTCCTGTTCTCCGCAATACCGTTCTGAATCAGCCGCATGGGTTTTAAGATATTCCTGCGATGCTTATTCGGCGCCATGGCTTTCAAGCCGTCCGCCGTCGCCATTTCCAGATTCACGCTCATACGATCCGCCAGATAACCGGCTCGCTGAATCAGCGCAGGGTCTGCCCCCGGTATGGCCTTGACATGAATATAGCCCTGAAATCTGTGCACGGTACGCAGCTTATGCAAGGTTTCACAGAGCAGCTCCATGGTATCATTCGGACTGTACAAAATGCCGGAGCTGAGAAACAGCCCTTCGATATAATTGCGCCTGTAAAATTCCATGGTCAGATCGCAGACCTCATCCGGCGTAAAGGAAACCCGCGGCACGTCGTTGGAGCTTCTATTGATGCAATACTTACAATCATAGATACATTCATTGGTAAACAGAATCTTCAATAAAGAAACGCATCTGCCGTCCGCTGCAAAGCTATGGCACAGCCCCGCCGCTACGGTATTTCCAATTCCACGACCGTCATTTGCGCGGGATGAGCCGCTGCTGCTGCAGGAGACGTCGTATTTAGCCCCCTCCGCCAGAATCTTTAATTTATCCATCACCGACATCTTTGGTGAAAGCCTGATTTCCATTGCCGCTCCTTCTCCCTTACCGTTCCTTCTCCACGCGCTTTATATCGAACGTCTGTTCTTATATTCTAGCATAGGGCTGTTCCGAATACAAGTGTTTTCGAACAAATGTTTTATAAATACTTTCCTGTTTTTGATAAAAGCTTTTTTGTAAAAACTTTTCTTGCTTTCTTTTCTCAAAAGAGGTTAAATAGTATATGGAAAAAGCAGGCATAACTGCCTGCAAAATCAGAAACGGGATTGGCGCGGCCAATCGTTTAGAAATGAGGTTTTTATGGAACATTTAATCATACCGAAGGATTACCACTCTGCTTTAAATCTTCACGATACGCAGATTGGCATTAAAACCGTCAAGGATTTCTTCCAGGTGCTGCTGGCGGAACGGCTGAATCTGCTGCGGGTCTCCGCGCCGCTGTTCGTAGACCCCGCCTCCGGGCTCAACGACAACTTAAACGGAATAGAGCGTCCCGTCGTATTTGGCATCAGGGAACAGAATGAAGCTCCTGCGGAGATCGTACATTCCCTGGCCAAATGGAAACGCTATGCCCTTGGCAAATATGGTTTCGCGCAGGGCGAAGGCCTTTATACGGATATGAGCGCCATTCGCCGGGACGAACAGACGGACAACATTCATTCCATCTATGTGGATCAATGGGACTGGGAGAAAATCATCTCCAGAGAAGAGCGTAATTTGGACTTTTTCAAGGATACGGTGCGCACCGTCTATAAGGTACTGCGCAAAACAGAGAAATATATGGCGATTGAATACGACTACATAGAAGAAATACTGCCTGCCGATATTTTCTTTATCACTACACAGGAATTGGAAGATATGTTCCCCGACTATACTCCGAAGGAAAGAGAATATTATATTGCCAAGGCAAAGGGCGCTGTCTGCATCATGCAGATTGGAGATCTGCTGGAGTCCGGCGAGAAGCATGACGGCCGCGCTCCCGACTATGACGACTGGAGCCTGAATGGGGATATCGTAGTCTACTATCCGCTTCTTGACATTGCGCTGGAGCTGTCCTCCATGGGTATCCGCGTGGATAAAGCGTCTCTGCTCAGCCAGCTTGATAAAGCCGGCTGCCCGGAACGCGCCGAACTGCCCTTTCAGAAGGCTATTCTGGAGGATCGGCTGCCGCTGTCTATCGGCGGCGGCATCGGCCAGTCCCGCATCTGTATGTTTTTCCTGCGGAAAGCGCATATCGGCGAGGTTCAGTCTTCCCTCTGGCCCCAGGAGACTGCGAGGGAAGCTCTGGCAAACGGCATACAACTGCTGTAAAAGCAGCCTGCCGGATTACTCGGTCAAAGGCAGCGCGGCGTCGGTTTTCTTCTCCCTTTTGCCGCCAAACAGAAGCTTGAACACAGTGCGAACCAGCGGCTGTATGAAGAATAGCTGGGAGAAAAACGCAAACGGGAAATTAAAGCAGACCAGCTTGAGCCAATTCGCCAGCAGTGTAAAAATGTTAAATCCCGCATAATAGGGATAATAGAAGCACGCTGCGAGAAAGCTCATCGCAGGACACATTAAGCCCACGGTCGCGCAGATAATCGCGCTCTCAAAATGCATCGGGTGAGTGGTCTTTGGATCAAATACTTTGCAGGCAAGCTTAAAAGAGCAGGGACTTCCCATCAGACATTCCAGCCCGTAGGCAAAGCAGAACTCGATCAGGATCACCGCCCAGACAGGCAGCATACGTCCGAACATATAGACGCCGCCCTGCTGATTAATCGCGTGGATAACGCTGTCCGCTCCTGTTACGCTCATCAGGGTTCCCCCATTTACCACATACAGACTGTAGAAAACATAGGCATGTACAGTGACTATTACAGTCAAAAAAGCAAAGATCATTCTTTGAAATTGATTAGTAGGCATTTCTTTATACTCTCCTTTTCTTTCAGCACAAAAAAAGACACAAGGCGCTTACGCCATCTGAAAACTTGTAATACATAGCTACCGTGATCAGATTTACGTGCGAAGCACAACTTGTGTCGTTTATGTTGCTCTATTTTTTTGCCGAAGATGAGTTTACCACATCCTCGCAGAAAAAGTCAAATACTTTTAGCGCAGGCTTTAATCCAGATACTTCCCTACAGGAGAAGTATTGTACTGTTTTTTGATCTCCATGATAACAGAGCCGTCGTCCTGCTTACTCTCGGACAAAATCTTATACTTGGTTCCCGCCCTGTCTAATCCGTGCTTATACTTCTTGACTTCCTCCTCTACCATTCTGACCGCATAATCCTTCTCCGCATCTTCCTTCAGCATAAAATGCAGTGTCTGGGTGATACATGCCGCTTTTACTCGTTTCATCTGTTTTCCTCTCCCTTTCTTCAATATAAGATTCATATCATATAAAAAGCCCCTTCACATTCGGCGAATCCTAGTGTGAAAGAGCCTTTTAATACACAAAATTACCAGAAGTATCTGTTAAAGTTATTTTAACATTTTTCCTGATTTTACGTAAGCGTTTTTTATATTACGTTTTTTCGTTTCGTCCATGTAGAGCACTCTGCTTTATCCGCGCCGCCTACTGGATATACATGTTTGTATACCCCATCAGGCTTTCGTCCACTTCCCTGGCGCACTCCCTGCCCTGCCTGATTGCTTTGACGACGAGGGATTGTCCGATGTGCATATCGCCCGCGGTAAACACTTTCTCCGTGCTGGTGGCAAATCTGCCGGCCTCTGTCTTGACATTCGTCCTGCCGTCCAGGGCTACCTTAAAGGCGTCCGTCACATATTTCTGGCTGCCTAAGAAGCCCGCCGCAATCAATACGACCTGCGCGTCCAGAAGCTTCTCGGAGCCTGCCACCTCTTTCATATTCATACGCCCCGTCTGGGGATCTTTTTCCCAAGTCAGGGACACAATCTTAACGGCTTTCAGGTTTCCGTTTTTATCCTTGATAAACTCCTTCACCGTGGACTCATAGATGCGGGGGTCATGGCCGTACACGGCGATAGCTTCCTGCTGGCCGTAATCGGTCTTGCAGACCTTCGGCCATTGAGGCCATGGATTATTCTCAGCCCGCTGATCCGGCGCCTTGGGCATCATCTCGATCTGGGTGACGGACTTCGCGCCATGGCGGATAGCCGTCCCCACACAGTCGTTGCCGGTATCGCCGCCGCCGATAATGACCACGTCTTTGCCCTTAGTGTCCACATACAGCTTATCCTTAAAATCAGAATCCAACAGGCTCTTGGTATTGCGGGTCAGGAAATCCACTGCAAAATAGATTCCCCCGGCGTCTCTTCCCGGCGCGTTGATATCACGGGGATTAGAGGAACCGCAGCAAAGCACCACCCGGTCGAACTCCTTTAACAGCTTATCCGCTTTTACGTCCTTGCCGATATCGCTGTTAGTCACAAAGGTAACGCCCTCTTCTTCCATCACCTTGATTTTCCGGTCGATAATATGCTTCTCCAGCTTCATATTTGGAATCCCATACATCAACAAACCGCCGATCCTGTCAGAGCGCTCAAAAACCGTTACCAGATGGCCTCTCTTGTTGAGCTGATCCGCCACCGCAAGCCCGGAGGGGCCGCTTCCTACCACCGCCACTGTTTTGCCGGTTCTCACCTTCGGCGGATTGGCAACCGCGTATCCCTTTTCATAAGCGTTTTCGATAATCGCGTACTCATTCTCCTTAGTAGAAACCGGATCGCCGTTCAGGCCGCAGGTGCAGGCCGCCTCGCACAGCGCGGGGCACACCCTGGACGTAAATTCCGGAAAATTATTGGTCTTATGCAGACGGTTATATGCCTGCTCCCAGTTGCCGGTAAATACAAGATCGTTCCACTCCGGCACCAGATTGTGCAGCGGACAGCCGGAAGTCATGCCGCACAGCGTCATTCCCGACTGACAGAACGGTACGCCGCAGTCCATACAACGCGCGCCCTGTAATCTCTGCTCTTCCATGGACAAGTGCTCATGAAATTCATTAAAGTTCTTAATGCGCTGTTTCGGGCTCACATCTTTGGAGACCCTGCGCTCATATTCCATAAATCCAGTTGGTTTTCCCATACTCTTTTCTTCCTTTCCTTGACCGCAGTCATGCCTTTTACGAAGGTACAGCCTCTGCTTTGTACGGCAGCATGGTTAATGCTTTTGATTCGCATAGAAAGCCTCGATCTGCGCCTGCTCCGCGCTCAGACCCTTTTCCTCCATCTGCACGATCAGCTTCAACATTCTCTCATAATCGTGGGGAATAATCTTCTTAAACTTCGGCAGATACTCTCCGAAATTGTCCAGAATTTCCTTTCCCTTCACTGAATTGGTATAAGCTACGTGTTCCTTGATCATTTGCTTGAGTTCAAGAACATCATATTTGGAAGTAATTTCATAGGAAGAAACCATTTCCTTGTTGGTCTTGGTGTACAGGTCGTTGTTTTCGTCCAGCACATAAGCGATACCGCCGCTCATGCCCGCCGCAAAGTTCTTGCCGACGGAACCGATGACAACCACGCGCCCGCCTGTCATGTATTCACAGCCGTGATCGCCCACGCCCTCTACTACCGCATTAGCGCCGGAGTTACGCACGCAGAAACGCTCCCCTGCCACACCGTTAATAAACGCCTTACCGGAGGTCGCGCCGTACAGCGCCACGTTGCCGATAATAATGTTTTCATCCTGCTTAAACTTAGAGCCCTTGGGCGGATATACCACCAGCTTGCCGCCGGACAAGCCCTTTCCGAAATAATCGTTGGAGTCGCCCACCAGCTCCAGGGTAAGCCCCTTCGGGATAAAAGCGCCGAAGCTCTGTCCGCCGGAACCGTTGCAGAGAATCCTGTAGGTATCCTCCTCCAGCGTATCGCCAAATCTTCTGGTAATCTCAGAGCCGAGAATGGTGCCGAAGGTACGGTCGGTGTTGCCCACGTCTACCTCCAGACTTCTCTTCTGCCCGGACTCCAGAGCCTTGGACAACTGCTTTAACAGCACTTTTTCATCTAACGTCTTCTCTAACTGGAAGTCATAGACCTGTTTGGGGTCGAAAATACATTTCTCCTTGCTGCCCTCGTAAGGGTTGGTCAAAATCAGGCTCAAATCGATCTGCTGCTGCCGTTTGCTCAGATTCTCTTTCCGCTTCAAAAGATCGGTTCTGCCTACCAGTTCGTCCACCGTGCGGACGCCCAGCTTCGCCATATACTCTCGCAGCTCCTGCGCAATAAACTTCATGAAGTTTTCCACATACTCAGGCTTCCCGGCGAAACGCTTGCGAAGCTCCGGGTTCTGCGTCGCCACGCCCACCGGACAGGTATCCAGATTGCACACTCTCATCATCACGCAGCCCATGGTAACAAGGGGTGCGGTTGCAAAACCAAATTCCTCCGCGCCGAGAATCGCCGCGATAGCCACGTCGCGCCCGCTCATAAGCTTGCCGTCCGTCTCAATCCTTACCTTATTGCGGAGTCCGTTCTGAATCAGCGTCTGATGCGTCTCCGCCAGGCCAAGCTCCCAGGGAAGCCCCGCGTTATGAATGGAGTTGCGGGGCGCCGCGCCGGTACCGCCGTCATAGCCGGATACCAGAATAACCTGCGCGCCTGCCTTGGCAACGCCCGCCGCTACCGTACCAACGCCCGCCTCGGACACCAGCTTTACGGAAATACGCGCTTTGGTATTGGCATTTTTCAAATCATATATCAACTGCGCCAGATCCTCGATAGAATAAATATCATGATGAGGCGGCGGGGAAATCAAGCCTACGCCGGGAGTGGAATGTCTGGTTTTCGCAATCCACGGATAGACCTTGCCGCCGGGCAGATGCCCGCCCTCGCCGGGCTTCGCCCCCTGCGCCATCTTAATCTGGATCTCCTGGGCGCTGTTCAAATATTCGCTGGTAACGCCGAAACGGCCGGAGGCCACCTGCTTGATCGCAGAACAGCGGTTTTGCCCGTCCGCCCCGATTGTCAGCCTTTCTTTATCTTCTCCGCCCTCGCCGGAATTGGATTTGCCGTGCAGACGGTTCATGGCAATCGCCATAGTCTCATGGGCTTCCTTGGAAATGGAGCCATAGGACATAGCGCCTGTTTTAAATCTGGTGACGATCTTGTCAACGCTCTCCACTTCCTCGATCGGCACAGGCGTCTTCGCATAATTAAAGTCCATCAGCCCCCGCAGATTCTTAATGCTTTCCTCATTATTGACCGCTGCGGTATACTGCTTAAACAGCTCGTAATCCCCGCGCCTTGTTGACTCCTGCAGCAAATGAATTGTCTCCGGATTATAAAGATGCTCATCTGCGCCGCTTCTCATCTGATGATGCCCCGGATTATCCAGCGTCAGATCCGTGGATAGACCCAATGGGTCAAAAGCCATGGAGTGAAGCGTATCCACTTCCTTTTCAATATCCTTCAGGGTAATCCCGCCTACGCGGCATACGGTATTGGTAAAATATTTGTTAATCACGTCCTTATCAATTCCGATTGCCTCGAAAATCTTAGAGCCCTGATAGGACTGGATCGTGGAGATACCCATCTTGGACGCGATTTTCACGATACCGTGCAGGATCGCGTCGTTATAGTCAGCAACCGCCGCATAATAATCCTTATCCAGCATATGATTGTCGATCAGCTCTTTAATGCTCTCCTGCGCCAGATAGGGATTAATCGCCGAAGCGCCGAAGCCCAATAAAGTGGCGAAGTGATGTACCTCGCGGGGCTCCGCGGATTCCAGAATAATATCCATGCTGGTTCTCTTCTTCGTGCTTACCAGATGCTGCTGCAGCGCGGATACGGCAAGCAGGGAGGGAATCGCCACACGATTCTCATCTACGCCGCGATCCGACAGGACGATAATATTGGCGCCGTCCCGATACGCCCTGTCCACCTCTACAAACAGCCGGTCAATGGCCTTTTCCAGACTTGTGTTCTTATAATAGGTAATGGGAACCTCTTCTACCTTAAACCCTTCCGCTTTCATGTTCTTGATTTTCAGAAGGTCTGTACTGGTCAGGATAGGATTATGCACCCTCAGCATATTGCAGTTCTCAGGCATCTCTTCCAGTAAGTTGCCGTCGCCGCCCAGATAGACGGTCGTAGAAGTGACCACCTCCTCACGGATAGCGTCGATAGGAGGATTGGTAACCTGCGCAAAAAGCTGCTTGAAATAATGGAACAACGGGTGATGCGCCTTGGACAACACCGGAATCGGCGTGTCCACACCCATAGCGGCAATGGCCTCCGCGCCGTTTTTCGCCATGGGGAGAATACTCAGCTTCAGCTCCTCATAGGTGTAACCGAAAGCCTTCTGCATACGCTGCCTTTCCTCATAGGTAAATTCCGGCACGCGCTGATTGGGAATCTTCAAATCCTTCAACGCCACCAGACGGCTGTCCAGCCATTCGCCGTAAGGCTGTGCGGAAGCGTATTTCTCCTTAATTTCATCATCATCGATCACTCTGCCCTGCACGGTATCCACCAGCAGCATTTTGCCCGGGTGCAGCCTCTCCTTCACCACAATCTTAGAAGGGTCAATGTCTAAGACGCCCACCTCAGAGGACAGAATCAGCGTATCGTCGTCTGTAATCATATAACGGGAAGGACGCAGACCGTTACGGTCAAGCACCGCCCCCATAATATCTCCATCAGAGAAAAGAATGGAAGCCGGGCCGTCCCAAGGCTCCATCATGGTCGCATAATACTGATAAAAATCCTTTTTCTTCTGCGACATGGTCTTATTGTTCTCCCACGGCTCAGGAATGGTGATCATCACCGCCAAAGGCAGCGGCATGCCGCTCATCACCAGAAATTCCAGCGTATTGTCCAGCATCGCCGAATCCGAACCGGAAGCATTAATCGCCGGAAGAATCTTGTGCATCTGCCCCTCCAGATGCTCGGACTCCATATTCTCCTCCCGCGCCTGCATCTTATCGGCATTGCCGCGGATTGTATTAATCTCGCCATTGTGCACAATAAATCTGTTCGGGTGGGCGCGCTCCCAACTGGGATTGGTGTTGGTGGAGAACCGGGAATGTACGATGGCAATAGCCGATTCATAATCCTTATCCTGCAAGTCTGCAAAGAAAGTACGAAGCTGTCCCACCAGAAACATTCCCTTATAGACAATCGTCCTGCTGGACAGACTGACCACATAAGTCACATCTGTAGACTGCTCAAAGGTTCTCCTTAAAATATAAAGCTTTCTGTCAAAATCAAGCCCCTTAGCCACATTGGCAGGTTTCCTGATAAAAGCCTGCATGATACAGGGCATACATTCCACCGCCTTGTGCCCCAATACGGACGGCACCGTGGGAACGGTTCGCCAGCCAAGGAATTGAAGCCCTTCCTTATCGGCAATAATCTCAAACATCTTCTTCGCCTGATTGCGCTGCAGCTCGTCCTGCGGGAAAAAGAACGTACCCACGCCGTATTCTCTTTCTCCGCCAATGTCGAAGCCCAATTCTCTGGTTACCTTCACCATGAACTTATGCGGCACTTGGGTCAAAATTCCGACGCCGTCGCCGGTCTTGCCTTCTGCGTCCTTTCCGGCTCTGTGCTCCAGGTTCTCTACGATTTTCAGCGCATTCTCCACAGTTTCACGGCTCTTTTGTCCTTTGATGTTCACACAGGCGCCGATACCGCAGTTATCGTGTTCAAACTCCGCACGATGCAGCGGCGCCTCCGGAACGGTCATTTTCGCATCAAACATAGCTTTTCCTCCTGATTTATTTCACCTTACAACTGATTACTTCTTCCATAAGCTTTGATACCGCGCCAGCGGACTCTGCCGACGCGCGTAAAAACAGGTCGCCAAAGAAACTACATTACGCTCCTTTGCGACCTGCACCTATACTATACAACAGATTTCTCCTATTGTAAATACGAACTTTTCTTTAAATAGTCTGAATATTTGACTATTTTATATTTATGTTATAATTGTCTGAATATTTGTATGTTTTTTCTTTCCGTCCCGCCTGATTCTACACAATTTTGTCCTGTTTCTCCATTCTTTATTGACTCTTTTTTTCTGATTTCGCGATTTTCTCCGCCCCTATCACGCAGGCGGCCGAAATTGTCAGCAGAATAACACAATTCATGGCCTGAAACAACCGCTCCTGTAACCCCGGCAGATAAGCTGTCACATACACCGACAGATTTGCCGCCCCATGAAACAACAGCGGAATAAAAAATTTCCCTGTCCGCTCATACAGATACGCCATCAGGATTCCCATGCAGCACCCATAAACCGCCTGCACCGTATTCCCGTGATAAAGCCCGAAGAAAAGCCCCGACGACGCCACCGCCGCCCATAGCGGATAATGCTTCCGCATACGGTTATAGAGCAATCCCCGAAATACGATTTCCTCCGCCAGAGGCGATACGAGTCCATAAAGGATAACGCCCACGCCAAACGCCACCCCAAACTGCCGATCCGTCACCTCCCGGAAAGTATCTGAAGACTCTGCGAAGCCAATCAGGCTGAATAACACATTCAGCCCCAGGGAAGATGCAGCCGCCAAGACCAACGTGAGCACAGGCATCGCCCAGGAAAGCCCTCCGGGCTCTGTTTCCGCCCTCTCCCTATCGCGCTCCCCCAGCTCCCGCTTCAGCATTGGTATCAGCGGCGCTACCGCCAACAGCATGGAAAGACCGCTGACCAGTCCGGTCACTGTCGCCGCATGAGCCGTCAGATAATCCCCATAGTCCGAACCGAAGCCCTCCAGCGCAGCCTGCACCAGAAACGTCAGCAGGATAAAAATAACAAAATGAAGAACATAATAGATAAGAAACGGCTGTAATACGTCCCATACCTTCTGAAAGGATTTTTTTGTTTCCATTTGTCAATCATTCCTTTTCATTTCCATTGTTTCATTCCTTGTTGTTATGCATATTTCCTTTTTTTAGTAATAGCATACTATCACAGAACCCTCTGGATTTCAAGAACGTAATGGCCTTGGGATAAAGCTTTAAGAGAATTTCATTGATAAAAACAGCGATTTTGTGGTAAAATGAGAAAATAAAAATAGCGATTTTGCAATAAAACACAAAAATAAAAACAGCGATTTTGTATGAGGAGGCTTTATGTTCAAAAGGAAGATCTATGATAAGCTGCTGGAGTGGAAGAACGAATCTGATGGCAGGACAGCCCTGCTGGTCGAGGGGGCAAGGCGAATAGGGAAATCAACCGTTGTTGAAGAATTTGCTAAAAACGAATACGAAAGTTATATCCTGATCGATTTTTCAAGAGCCTCCAAAGCGGTGAAATCATTGTTTGAAGATACGTCAGATCTGAATTATTTGTTTCTTCAGATGCAATTACAGTACAAAGTGGACTTACATGAACGAAAATCATTGATCGTTTTCGATGAAGTGCAACAATGTCCATTAGCAAGGCAGGCAATCAAAGCCCTTGTGCAGGATCATAGATATGATTATGTGGAAACCGGTTCCCTGATTTCAATCAAACGCAATGTAAGGGATATCCTTATTCCAAGCGAAGAAAGAAAAATAAGTATGTATCCAATGGATTACGAAGAATTTTTGTGGGCCATTGGGGATACCACAACAACTCCTTTACTGAAAAGAATATTTGATGCAGGTAAACCGATCGGCGATCAAATCCACAGAAAGCTATTAAGAGATTTTAGGCTTTATATGCTGGTAGGCGGTATGCCCCAAGCAGTAAATGAATATATCGAAACAAATAATTTGGGAAAAGTTGATCAAATCAAAAGAGATATTCTGAATTTATATGCTGATGATTTTAAAAAAATAGATTCAACCGGAAAGCTATCGTATCTGTTTGATGCAATACCGGCACAGCTCAACAAAAACGCCTCAAGATATCAGGTTTCAGGCGTTCTGAAAGAGGAAAGAGCAGAGAGTGTTTTAGAATTAATTGCGGAGTTGAAAGATTCCAGGACTGTCCTTGTTTCTTATCATGCCAATGATCCTAATGCCGGTATGGCAAATAATAAAGACCTGGGAAAGTTTAAGCTGTTCCTTTGCGACACCGGATTGTTTACTACTTTAATGTTTAAGGACAGGGACTTTACAGAAAATATTATTTACGAAAAACTGCTCAGTGATAAATTGAGTACAAATCTTGGTTACTTGTACGAAAATGTGGTTGCACAAACTTTATCAACGAATGGATACGAATTGTTTTATCATACTTTTATGAATGGAAAAACCAGACGCAACTATGAAGTTGACTTCATTTTAGCCAGAAGAAATAAAATCTGCCCGTTGGAAATAAAATCGTCCGGTTATAAAACCCACGCTTCATTAGATGCTTTTTCCAAAAAATTTTCTGACAGAATATTAAGCAAGTACCTTGTTTACACCAAAGATTTTTCAAAAGACGAAGATGTAATCGGTCTGCCGATATACCTGGTACAATTCCTGTAAACCAGTTGACTGCATAACCCCAATTATGTTTTTTCTATGTACGGAAGCGGCTTTTTCTCCCCTTTTTCTCCCCTTGACAGATTCCCGTCAATCCCCTAATATAAGGAAAGTAAGCATAGCTTAACGCAAACTGAATAACTTGCTAGGGGAGCTTTAGCTGAGACTGAGCGGGCGCGCGGTACTGCGCCGGACGCTCTGACCCTCATTACCTGACCCGGATAATACCGGCGTAGGGAAGCGATTGTACATAACAAAGGGCGCGGCGCGACATCGATCCGCCGTCACAGCGTCCGGTTATTTATTGCAATTATAATCTCCCCTCCTTGCTATTCCACAGACAAAGGAGGTCTTTTTATGTTCAACACAGTCGTCAACGATTGGGGAGAAACGACTTATCTCCCTACCACGGCAGGCAAGCTCGTCCTGCTTCTCATTCTCGCCGCCCTGCTTGCGGGCGCCGTCCTCTTTGCCCGGAAATATGCGGCCGGACAGGAGCATGCTTCCTCAGGCGGCAAGCTGACGGTTAAGCAGCTTGTCTTCTGCGCCATGGCAATCGCCCTGGGAACCGTGCTTTCCAATATCAAGCTGTTTCATTTCCCTACGGGCGGCTCTATCACGCTGCTTTCCATGTTGATTATCTGCCTGCCGGGCTATTTCTTCGGTTTGGGGGCAGGCCTGTTAACCGGCGTAGCTTATGGTATTTTGCAGCTTTTGATCGACCCTTATGTGTTATTTCCCATGCAGCTTGTGGTGGATTATCTTCTTGCTTTTGGCGCGCTGGGCTTATCGGGTCTTTTCTGCAACGCCAGACACGGGCTTCTCAAGGGTTACCTTGCCGCTGTCTTAGGGCGCTATGTATTCGCCGTCATTTCCGGTTGGATTTTCTTCGGCTCCTACGCATGGGAGGGCTGGGGCGCTTTACCCTACTCGCTGGTATATAATGCCATTTATATCTTCGCGGAAGCAATCGTCACCGTCATTATCCTGATGATTCCCGCCGTCAGCAAGGGACTGGCGCGTGTCAAAGGCATGGCGGTATCCTGACGCTTTCCGCTGCCGGCAAAAGGCTTGCGCGCGGCAAAGGCATGGCGGTATCCTGACGCTTTCCGCTGCCGGCAAGGAGCCTGCGCGCGGCAATGATATAGCAGTATAACAATTTCGGGAAGCTCAAGGCTTCCCGAATATTCTTTGATAACCGTAATTAAGATTTACAGAAGCGGCATCCGGCCTGTGGGCGTTCTTTTCGCCGACAGGCTTAATTTTATGCGAAGGCTGTCTGTTCGGGCAGCGCAGATTGCTGCATCTGTCGCAGATATGACAATAGCTGGCCTGCCGCTCCTTTTGCAGCGTCGTCAGAAATGCCACCGTCTTTTTCGGCGTCAGCATATAAGCCTGATTATAGGCAATGCCCTCCGGCGCCAACAGCCGGAAAATATCTTCCGCCCACTCCAGCGGACACCCTTCTCCCGGAAATACGAATCCGGACAGCCACAAGCCATACGCTTCCCACAGCTTCTCCGCCGTCAGCTCATACGCTGTTTTTAAAAGCTCCATGCCGATACACTCAATCATGTAGCTTTCCGTCAGGCGCTCCTTCCGTATATATTCATTCTGCAAGGCGTCCGCCTCCGCTCCCAGCGACACGATTACGGCAAGACGGGTTCCTTCCCCTGCCTGCGTTCCCCGCTCCTTCTCCCGCTCCGCTTCCCGCCATGGCGCGTAATACATCACCGGTTCTATGATTCGCTGGAGATTCGCTCCCAGACAGCGAAGCTGTTCCAGATCTGTCTCCCTGAAATGATAGGCGGTAAGCATGGCTCTATACTGTTCTTCCTGCAATCGTAAGGTTAAGGTTTCCTTCATGGTCTGATATCCTGTCTCCGGCGGCTGTCCTGAAAATGCTCACTGACAACAACAATCCTCATCTGCGAGCAGATTCTGCAAGCAGATGAGGATACTTAAACGTCACACCTATTATATAATACTCTGTTCCGGCAAGCCCGCTTATGCAATCATCATCATTTCATAAGCGTGAATCGCCTGCTGCATCTGATAGCTGCCATAACCGCCGCTATTGCCTGCTGCCGCGGAGTCTCCATAAAACGCCGCCGTATCTGCGGCAGCCTCTGTGGTCATCGCGTTGTCCAACGCTCCCTTGTCTACCGTCTCCGCCGCCAACGCGCTGTCAAAAGCCTCGTCGTCCACAGTGCCGCTCACTGCCGCCTGCGCTTCCTCTGCAGGCTTCATCACCCGCGCCGCGTTGAGCATGCCCTTCTGCATCTGCTGCTCCAACATTCCCTGAAAATCCAGCGTCTGCCCCTTCTTCAAAGGGTTCTCATTTAAGCTCTCGTCCGTAATCTCGCTGTAATCAACCTTCTTATCCAGCACATCGTCCGAGATTTTGGACAGCTTATTCATGCTTGCCGCGCTTACGGTATTCGTGTTATACACATAGGGCTGAAAACCATATGCGCTAACTGCGCCAATCGTCATATCAATCCCATACCTTTCTATCATCTGCGGTTCGGGCGCTCCCCGTTCCGCTTACAACTTCCGTCTTTCTTTACCCTTATGATAGACCATTTCCCGGCAAAGTGCAAGATGTATCCTGTAAAATTCACAAAAGATCCCCTTTAAATATAATTATGCACTTTTACTTAATTCCTTGAATAATCTCCTTCACCTCTCTGGGAGTGACAACAAAGGGTTCTTTAGGAAAATGCTTAATATTCCCTGTAACTAAATATGCATCCTCCTCTTTTCGCTCCTCCATTACAACTTCATAGAAAATTTTATCCTTAGGGTCCACTAATTCCATTTCTAATGGAGAAGCATCTATATATATTCCCTTTTCCTCCAATGCTTCAATAAAATTTTCAACGATCTCATTAGGCAAATGAAACTTTGGGCGCATTAATACTTCACGATACTCTTTTACGATTTCCTTATTTAAAACAGGAACTATGATTCCTTCAAACACATTTTGAATCACGCTGCCAGGTAATGAGTTCCAGCGAAGCATAGCTGATACCAATACATTTGTATCTATTACAGCATAATACTTCATCTACGCGCCTCCGAAATCTCTGCGTTTATTTCCTCCAGGCTCATATCTGCAATACCAGTTGCTTCAGCAATACGACTTGCTTCTTTCATAGCTTGAAATCCTTTGTTTTCTTCAATTTTTTCTATTTTCATAGAAAAAGGAACTCCATTATCCTGTACTAATCGTGAAAGGCACATACGCATATACGTAGGAACATCAATTCCTATCTTTTCGCATATTTTTGACGCTTTATCACGTGTTGATTCTTCTACTCTGAATTGAACTAATGTGTTTGCCATAGCCATACCTCCAATCCAAGCTTTATTCTATTCTCTTTCCAATTTCATTATACGCTTATTTGAAATCAACTGCAATCAGTTGAATGTAAAATTCACAATTTCAAGCTCACACTTCCTTAGCGTCCACGTCCACAGCCTCCGCTTCCTGCTTCAGTATTTTGGCGCTTTTATAGACTCTGGATACGATCCAGATATTGGAAACGCCGTCGTAGATTAGGAAGCCGCCGATCAGCATGACTACCGTATCCAGCGCCGTAAAGGGCTTGCAGATCAGCAGGACGCCCAAGCCCACCGTCAGCAGTCCCAAAAGCAGCGCTACCCACCACTTATCATACTGCCCCTTGCAGAGCGTCACCGTCTGCTGTAGATTGTGTACGCCGTGCAGCACGATCACGATTCCTACAATAATCGGAATAATCGCCAGTACCTGCGAGGGCTTCATGATAATCCAGACGCCCACCACCGCCAGGACGATTCCGAAGACCAGGCTCATCTGGGCATACAGGCTTGCGTCCTTGGCGATCAGGTACTCGCCGATCTTCATCAGGCCTGTCAGAAGCTGCACGATGCCAATGGCAATACAGACGACCTGCATGGACATATCCGGCCAGACGACCAGCACAATTCCCAGCGCCACGCACAGCAGCGACGAAAGCACCGCGTTTGTTTTAATTTTTTTCAGTATTTTTTCCATTTCCATGCCTCCTTTGTAATAACAACCCCAACCGGTAACAGCCAAATCCCAGCGCAGCGCCCAGACAGTTCAGCAGAATATCGTCCACATCGAACGCGCCAAACGCGCTGAACAACTGAAAAATCTCAATTCCAAGCACAAAGACAAATACGTTCAAAAGCATCACGGCAAAATGCTTTCCCTCCTCAGAGACCATGGGAAAGAGGAATCCGAAGGGCACAAAGACAAGGATATTGCCCAGCAGATTTTCCACGCTGTTTAATTTATAGGAATAATCTATATACATTTTAATGGTTTTCAAAGGCGTAAAATTAGCCGTGCCAAGCCCCTCCAGAATCACATCCTTCTGCCACGAGTCAACAATCGCCCGCAAATGCTCCGGAGAATATTTGAAAATAATGACCCGTATGACCAATAAAATGTAGATCGCAAAAAAGAGTCTGATCAGTTTCACACTTCCCATGGATTCTTTTGCCCTTCCATATAAAGTTTGCAGCTTGTCAGGGAATCCTTTACCACTGTTTCCACATAATTTCGGGTGTAAAACGCCATATGGTGAGACACCGTCACATTGGGAAAGCTCCGAAGCAGCGCAAGCTCTCTATTCTCTAATATATCCGATTTATGGTCATAATAGTATAGCCCAAACTCATTTTCTACCACGTCCAGACCCGCCGCGCCGATTTTGCCCTGCTCAATAGCGTCGATCAGGGCGTCCGAATCGATCAGCGCGCCCCGCGCCGTATTGACGATAACCACCCCGTCTTTCATCTTCGCAATGGTATCCCCATTGATCAGGTGATAATTATCCTCCGTAAGCGGCGTATGCAGGGTAATCACATCTGCTTTCTCCCAGATTTCTTCCAGCGGCACGTAATCGGCAAGCTGCCTGACCGTTTCTTTCTCATATAAATCATATGCCAGTATTGGACACCCAAAGCCGGAGAGATTGCGAATCACCGTCTCGCCAATCCTTCCCGTACCAATTACGCCCACCGTCAGATCACGCAGCTCCCTTCCGGTTAACCCCATCAGGGTATAATCCTGCAAAGCGGTTCTGCCCAGAATCGCTCCCATTTTACGGATAGACATCAGAATCAGCATCACCGTATAATCCGCCACCCCATGAGGGCCATAGGGCGCGTTGCCCACCTTGACACCGCACTCCTTAGCGGCTTCCAGATCAATATGGTCGTAGCCGATGGTACGGGTCGTGATGTACTCGATCCCCTGTTCATGAAAAGCCCGGACTAAGGCTTTGTCGATCCTGGAGGTAATCACGTCTACGCACCGGCTTCCTTTGCACAGGGCTACGTTGTCTAAGTCCGGCGCGTCCTTGCACAAAACCAGCTCTAACCCCAGTTCTTTCGCGTAATCCTCAAATAATGCCTTTTCGTCAAAGGGTCTGCAATTATATACTGTGACCTGCATGCTTTCCTTCCTCTTCCTTCTTCCATTTTCCGGCAGATGCCTGTATCTCCCAGGCTCTCTCTGCCGCTTCCGGGACTTTTCCTCTGTCTCAGCGCCGTTCCTTATGTTCCCGGTTCTCCTTCTTGTCGGCTCTGTCCGGCTTCTTATTATTTATGATTTTCTTCAGAATCTCAGGCTCTTCTATTTTAAGCTGTATCTGGGAAGCCTCCTGCAGCTCCTCCATCACCTTTTCGTCCTGCTGCACCTCATATTGATAGGAATTTTGCACTTCCTTCTCATAATCCGTCACAATCGCCATATCCGCCGGACGTATCCTGCGGAAGCCGTTAAAGCCCGCCACCAGAATCTGTATGCTTTGTTTGGTGGTATCGAACACGCCCTCCTCATAGAGATTGATGATGATAATGCCGACAGGCACCGCCAGAATCATACCTACCACGCCCGCGGCCTTATAGCCGATGTAGAGCAGAAAAAGGGTAGGAATAGCGTCCATTCCCGTGGAATCACCCACAATCTTGGGCTGAATCACCTGCCGCACCAGTTGTCCCACCAGCCAGATCACCAAAAGCCCGAACATCATCTTATAATTTTTATTACACAGCTCGATCAGCGCCCAGGGAAGCATCACGGTTCCGGTGCCGAACACCGGCAGGAAATCGAGGAACGCGATACCCAGCGCCACCAGAAAAGCATATTTCACCTTCAAAAATACCAGCCCCGCCACCAGCAAAAGGTAGATCCAACACTCGATCTTAAGCTGCGCCTTGAAATACCCGCCGATGGCTTTCCTGAAATTCCTGCGTATCAGATCCAGACGGTAACGAATCGAGCCCGGCACATACTTTTCCATCATATTGGACAGATAGGTCTTATCCGCCACAAAGAAGTAAGAGGACAGCAGGCAGATCACCACGCTTAACAAAATATCCGGTATCGCCCTGGCCACATTGCCCACAGTCTCAAAGCTGGGCAGGCTTGCGCTGCCCATCACGTCGCTCAGATAAGCGCCCATCTCCTCCAACGCCTGATCCAGCGTCTGCTGTACGTCTGCGGGCATCTTGTCATAGACGCCCTGAAGGCTCGCGCCCACCTGCGCAAACTCCGCTACGATGCTGTCCCAGATCTGGGGCAGCTCGTTCACAAAATTAACGCCCTCCTGTATCACCTTGGCAACCAACGCATACACCAGCAGAATCACCGCCGCGAGCACGGCAATAATCACCAGCGCGGATACCGCCTTGCGCCGCACCTTAAGCTTTTCCTCAAAGAAGCGAACCACCGGCGAAGCAATCAGCGAGATGATCCAGCCCACAATAAAGGGCATGAAAAAGAGGATACACTTCGGCAGAAGGAAAATACATAACAGTAGCGCCGCCAACGCCGTCAGCAGATTTAAAATCACTTTCAGATAGGTTTTCAAAGATTGTTTCATTCCTGCTCCTCTTTCCCAAGCATCTGATCTAACAGGTCGTAGATTTCTTCCCGCCCCTGTTTGGTCATCGCGGAATAGGGAATGACAGTCGTATCATTTACCACCTCCAGAGTGTCCTTAATCAGCCTGATCTGTTTCTGAATCTGGCTTCTCTTGATTTTATCCAGCTTGGTGGCAATAATGACCGGCCGGTATCCTCTGTCCAGAATCCAGCGGTACATAATACGGTCGTTTTCCGAGGGCGCATGGCGGATATCCACCAGCAGGAATACCGCCCTGATCTGCTTAGACTGATGCAGATAATCCTCTATCAGCTTTCCCCACTGTGCTTTGACCCGTTCATTAGCGGTAGCGTAACCGTAACCCGGCAAATCTACAAAATACAGTTCATCATTGACATTATAATAATTAATGGTCTGGGTTTTGCCGGGCTGGGCGCTGGTGCGCGCCAACGACTTGCGGTTCATCAGCCCGTTAATCAGGGACGATTTTCCCACGTTGCTCTTGCCCGCGAAAGCCACCTCCGGCAGCCTGTGAACCGGCAGCTTGCTGGTAATGCCGCATACCGTCTCTAAATTTACGTTTTTAATGACCATCTTTTCCTCCATTCCGAAGCGTTTGCGCAGAGGACCGCAAGCAGGATTCCGGTTTCTCCTATTCCTCCGCTTTGCCGCTCCTGACAAGGGCATATCCGGCGACCTCTTCCATGCGCTCCACAAAGCGAATTTCCAGCCCTTCCGTAATCTCCTCCGAGATTTCCGCCACGTCCTTTTCGTTCTCCTTCGGCACCAGCACCACCTTGACGCCCGCCGTTTGGGCGGCCAGAAGCTTCTCCTTCAAACCGCCGATGGGCAATACCCTGCCCCGCAGCGTAATCTCTCCGGTCATGGCCAGATCCGCGCGTACCGGAAGCTCCGTTACCGCAGAAAGAATCGCCGTCGCCATGGTGATTCCGGCGGAGGGGCCGTCCTTGGGTACGGCGCCCTCCGGGATATGGATATGGAAATCCTTCTTTGTATAAGTCTCCGCAGACACCCGATACTGTTCGCTGACAGAGCGTACATAACTCATGGCAATCCGGGCGGATTCTTTCATCACGTCTCCCATTTGACCCGTTAAGTCAACATCTCCCTCTCCGGGCATCACGCTGACCTCTATTTGCAGCGTATCGCCGCCCACGCTGGTCCATGCCAGTCCGCGCACGACTCCCACTTCATCTTTCTCATTGACCCGGTCGTTATGGTACTTCGGTTTCCCCAGGTAATCCTCAAGACGTCCGACAGTGATCCTGACCGCTTCGGCTTCTGCGCTCTCTTCCTTATTCTGCCGTTTCTGTACAATCCGCCTTGCTTCCTTACGGCAGACAGCCCCGATCTGGCGCTCCAATCCCCGGACGCCCGCTTCCCGTGTATAAGAATCTATGACGGCGCGCAGCGCTTCCTCATCAAACTCCAGCTCCTCCGGCCGAATCCCGTTCTTCGCAAGCTGCTTCGCCACCAGATGTTCTCTGGCGATATGAAGCTTCTCATTGGCAGTATAGCTGTTTACCTCTATCAGCTCCATACGATCCAGCAGAGGCTTGGGGATTCCCTCCGTGCTGTTGGCGGTAGCGATAAACAGAACCTCCGACAGATCGATGGGAATCTCCACATAATGATCGCGGAAAGCGCTGTTTTGCTCCCCGTCCAGCACCTCCAGCAGCGCCGACGAAGGGTCGCCCTTATAGTCGCCGCCTACTTTGTCGATCTCGTCCAGCAGCATCAGAGGATTCTTGACCCCCACCTGCCGCAAAGCGCCGGTAATACGCCCCGGCATAGCTCCCACATAGGTCTTGCGGTGTCCCCGAATCTCCGCCTCATCGCGCAGGCCGCCCAGACAGATACGCACATACTTCTTATGCAGCGCCTCCGCCACGCTTCTGGCAATCGAGGTCTTACCCGTGCCGGGCGGCCCCACCAGACAGATAATCGGGCTGCTGCCCTTGCCGGTCAACGCGCGAACCGCCAGATATTCTAAGATTCTCTCTTTCACCTTATCCAGTCCGTAATGATCCCGGTTCAGGATTGCCTCCGCCTGCTCCAGATCGTTGCTGTCCTTGGAGGCTTTGTCCCAGGGAAGCTCCAGCAGAGTCTCTATATAGGCGCGTTCCACCGCAGTCTCTGAGCCGCTGGCGGATACATTCCTGTAACGGGAGATTTCCTTGCGGATTTTCTCCTTGACTTCCTTCTTCGCTTTCAGCTTCTCCACCGCATTTTCAAACTGCGCGGCGTCGGAATCCGTATTGTCCTCGCCCAACTCCTGCTTGATATAATGCATCTGCTCCCGCAGAATATAATCCCTCTGGTTCTTGTCGATCTGCTGACGGATATTCTTGGCCAGCTCATTTTTAATCCTGACTACTTCAACCTCCTGGGACAGGATTCCCGTCAGCGCTTCAAAGCGTTCCCTGACAGATACGGCGCTCAAAATTCTCTGCTTATCGGATACGGACAGAGGCATGTTGATGGTGATGCAGTCCAACAGCTCCCCTAAAGACATCACGTCGTCAATTTGATCCTCAATAGCCTTACCCACCTTGGGAAAACAGGACTGATAGGCCGCAAAGGTTTCCTTGACCATACGGGTCATCGCTTCCTCTTCCGCCGCTTCGATTCCTGTCATATCGTCCTTTTCATATGACACTTGTGTCACAATACATCTGTCTTCCCTTGCGAAATCATAGATGCGGGCTCTGGAAACGCCCTCCACTAAGACGCGCAGGATATGATTCGGCAGCTTGCTCACCTGTTTAATAACCGTCACGGTGCCTATCTCATAGACTCCGTCGAAGTCCGGCTCCTCTTCCTCCGCATCCTTCTGGGTCACCACCAGCAGCCTCTGATCTCCCAGCATGGCCTGTTCTACTGAGCCGATGGAAGTCTCCCGGCTGAGGTCGAAATGAATGACCATTCCCGGCAGAATCGTCAGTCCTCTGAGAGTCACCGCAGGTAATTGTTCGCGCCCCATCAATTGCAGGGTTTCTATATAAGTACCCCTGTCCATTTCTATTTCTGTTCTGTTATTTCTCTTTTCCATAACTTTTTTCCAACATTCTATTACAGATAAACGCCGCCAGATTATGGCGACGTTTTCACTTGTTCTTCCCGGCCTCAGTTAGCCCTCATCATTCTGTTCCGGTATGTGACAAGAGGCTTGGCGTTACCGTCCACCGCTTCTTTCGTCAGAATACACTCCGCAATATTGTCATTGGACGGAATCTCATACATCACGTCCATCATAACCTTTTCCATAATGGAACGAAGTCCTCTCGCTCCGGTCTTGCGCTCATATGCCAGCCGCGCGATTTCTTCCACCGCGTCTTCCTCCACTTCCAGCTTCACCTCATCAAACTCGAACAGCTTCTTATACTGCTTGATGATAGCGTTCTTGGGTTCTTTGAGGATACGGATCAAAGCGTCCCTGTCCAGTCCCTCCAAGGTCACGGTGATCGGCACACGGCCGATAAATTCCGGGATCAGACCGAATTTCATCAGATCCTGCGGAGACGCTTCCTTAAGCACTGCGCCGATATCCTTGCTGCTCTTCTCCATAATCTCGGCATTAAAGCCGATGGAGTTGCGATCCAGCCTTTCCTCTACGATTTTTTCCAATCCGTCAAAAGCGCCGCCGCAGATAAAGAGAATATTGGAGGTATCAATCTGAATCAGCTCCTGATGGGGGCGCTTCCTGCCTCCCTGGGGCGGAACGCTGGCTACGGTGCCCTCAATAATCTTTAAAAGCGCCTGCTGTACTCCCTCTCCGGATACGTCTCTGGTAATCGACACATTCTCGCTCTTCTTGGTAATCTTATCGATCTCGTCGATATAGATAATGCCGTACTGCGCCCTGTCGATATCGTAGTCCGCCGCCTGAATCAGCTTCAGCAGAATATTTTCCACATCCTCGCCTACATAGCCCGCTTCCGTCAGAGTCGTCGCGTCGGCAATGGCAAAGGGGACGTTGATAATCTTGGCCAGCGTCTGCGCCAGATAGGTTTTGCCGGAACCGGTAGGACCTACCATGATGATGTTGCTCTTTTGCAGCTCCACGCCGTCGTCATCCTGGGGCGCCATCACTCTTTTATAATGATTATAAACGGATACCGCCAGCACCTTCTTGGCTTCCTCCTGTCCGATCACATAATCGTCCAGAAATTTCTTGATCTCCGCCGGCTTTAACAGATTAATCTCTACCTCTTCCGCTTCCGGCTCCTCTTCGTATTCTTCCTCTATAATATCCGCGCAGATATCCACGCACTCATCACAAATATAAACTCCGGCAGGCCCGGCAATCAATTTCCTCACCTGATCCTGCGTCTTATTGCAAAAAGAACATCTCACTCTGTCATCAGAATTCTTTCCTGCCATTTTAACGTTCCATGCCTTTCCTAAGAATAATTTTAAACAGCGCTGGCATGATTCGTGATCACGCGGTCAATCAGACCATAGGCAACCGCTTCCTCTGCGGATTTCCAGTTATCACGTTCTGTATCCGCTACGACCACCTCATAATCCTGTCCAGTGTTTTCCGCCAAAATCTTATTTAACTTCTCTTTGGTCTGCAAAATATGCTTGGCCGCGATCTCAATCTCAGTCGCCTGACCCTGTGTGCCGCCCAGCGGCTGATGAATCATGATCTCCGCGTTGGGAAGCGCCATTCTCTTGCCCTTTGCGCCGCCCGCAAGCAGAAACGCGCCCATGCTTGCCGCCATGCCGATACATACCGTAGACACATCGCATTTGATAAACTGCATGGTATCGTAAATCGCCATGCCCGCCGTAACGGAACCGCCCGGACTGTTGATATACAGATGAATATCCTTCTCCGGGTCCTCAGACTCCAAAAACAGCATCTGCGCCACAATTACGCTGGCGGACGCCTCGTTTACTTCCTCGCCCAAGAAAATAATTCTTTCTTTTAATAATCTTGAATAAATGTCATAGGAGCGTTCCCCCTTAGAGGTTTGTTCAATGACATAAGGTATTAAAGCCATAATTTTCCCTCCATTTATGATAAGGTGGTATACGTTACAATTATACCACCTTACAGGAATTCTGCATGCGACTGTTTCACATTTAAGAAAATCTTTAGATTTTACTTTGCTTTGGTCTCCTTGGCATTTTCCGTCACGAACTCAGCCGCTTTTCTGACTGCCAGATCCTGCAGAATATTTTTCTTCTCCTTCTCGCCCATCAGCTCTTTGACCTTATCGACCTCCATCTGATATACCTCGGCCATCGTCTCAAGCTCTTTCTCGTAATCTTCCTCTGTTGCTTCAATATTCTCAGCCTTGGCAACTGCCTCTAACACCAGTCTGGACTGGATACGTTCCTGAGCCTGAGGCTTCACCTGATCGATCATCTGCTGATAGTTGGTTCCCGTGAACTGGAAATACTGCTCCATGGAAAGACCCTGCATGGTAATTCTCTGGGCGAACTCGTCCACCATCTGTCTCTGCTGCGTCTCTAACATTGCCTCAGGAATCTCCATCTCGGAAGCCTCCACTACAGCCTGAATAGCGGCGTCTTCCTTTGCGTTCCGGGCGTCCTTTTCCTTCTTCTCTGCAAGATTCTTTCTGATATCCTCCCGATATTCAGCCAGAGTCTCGAACTCGGATACCTCGCTGGCGAACTCGTCGTCCAGTTCCGGGAGCTGCTGCTCTTTGATCTCTTTGACCGTACACTTAAAGACCGCGTCTTTTCCCTTGAGATTCTCCGCCTGATAGTCCTCCGGGAATGTAACCTTCACTTCCACTTCCTTGCCGATCTCCGCGCCTACAAGCTGTTCCTCAAAGCCGGGAATAAACGCGCCGGAGCCAATTGTCAGGGGATAATTCTCTCCCTTGCCGCCCTCAAATGCCTGGCCGTCTACAAATCCCTCGAAATCCAACGTGGTGATATCGCCGTCCTTAACCGGTCTGTCCTCTACCGCAACATTTCGCGCATTTTTCTCACGCTCTTTATCGATCTCTGCGTTAACCTCTTCCTCTGTTACCTCTGTGTCGATCTTGTCAACCTTTACGCCCTTGTATTTCCCCAGCTTCACTTCCGGCTTCAGCGCTACGACAGCGGTAAAAATGAAAGGCTTGCCCGCCTCAATCTGCGTCACTTCAATCTTAGGGGACGATACAATATCCTCCTCACATTCCTCCAGCGCCTTATCATACGCATCTGGAATCAACGCGTTAGCGGCATCTTCATAAAACACTTCCTTGCCGTACATTTTCTCTACTATCTGGCGGGGAACCTTGCCTTTTCTGAAGCCCGGTATGCTGATTTGCTTCTTCTGCTTCTGATAAGCCTTCTCAATCGCCTTCTCCAGTTCCTCCGCACCGGCTTCAATGGTAAGCTTCGCCATGTTCTTTTCTAATTTCTCCACCTGTAAACTCATTGTATGGGTTCCTCCTTCAATTGCCTCTATGATTTCATAATATCCTAGTCACAGTCATTTTAAGATTATAGCATAACGTACAGGAAAATACTAGATTTTTTTTCGCGGGAAGTGCAGGCTGGAAGTGCAGGCGGAAAGTGCAGGCGGAAAGGTTGAAGGTATGTATTTTCAAAAAAACAACCCGCCTGGTAATCCAAACGGGTTGTTCCCTGCTTATTTCAGCTTATTTCATCTGCTCTTCCTGATTCTTGATCATTCTACGAACCATCTCGCCACCGATAGAACCGGCTTCCTTAGATGTGAGGTCGCCGTTGTAACCTTCCTTCAGGTTAACGCCTAACTCGGACGCAACCTCTGTCTTGAAACGATCCATAGCAGCCTTAGCTTCAGGAACTTCTACTCTATTAGTCTTGTTACTTGCCATTTCTTTCACCTCCGAAATACATTTGAATGTTTTTCATTCTTTTATCTATATTGAGATAAGCGTCATGTCCTTACGCTTATCCCAGTGACGTCTGCCGCTGCATAAGCACGAACTGTATCGCTTATCTTGATGTTAGTATGTTCGGAAGCAAATAAAATATTATGGTAAGTTTTGCCACGAAAAATAGGGGTTGCCGACTGCCCGCGCTCAGCGTCCCTGTCCGGCCTGATACACAATCTTATCCGCCATCTGCGCCGCCGCGTCTTTGCCTTGCAGCTTCTCCAGAATGGCAAGGCCGAAGGGAACCGCCGCGCCCATACCGCGTCCCGTTATAAGGTTGCCGTCCGTCACCGCCGGCTGGCGCAGTACCTGGGCGCCCGTCAGATGCCCTTCAAAGTCCGGGAAGGAGCAGGCGTTCCTGCCCTGCAAGTGACCGCGGTGCCCCAGAATACTGGGCGCGGCACAGATGGCCGCCACAATCCTTCCCTCCGCCACGAAACGATCCACCTGTTCCATCAGCGGCTGGCAGGCCTCCAGATTCTTCGTTCCCGGCATACCGCCCGGCAGAACCAGCACGTCCGCCGTATCAAAATCGACTTCTTCCAAAACCGTATCCATCTCCACCGTCACCCGATGGGAGCTGGTCACGGTTTGTTCGCCCGTAACGGACACCATCAGAGTTTCAACTCCCGCCCTGCGCAGAATATCCACCACCGCCAGCGCCTCTATTTCTTCATATCCTGTTGCAAAAAAAATGAATGCCCTGCTCATTCTAACCTCCATTTCACGCCGCGTAGAACCGTCTGCGACGGGATTTTTGTTGCTGCTTTCTGTTATTATTTATTATAGCGATATTTTTCATTTTATTCCACTGTTTTTTACAGTTCTGCATCTATTCTGTATAATCCCTTCCACCCTTTGCTTCCTCCATTGACACAGGATTCCCGCTTCTGCTACAATCCTGTTATAATATCGAATGATTAAAGCAGAAAAATCGGTTAACATAAATAAGGAAGGAGACAGATGACTGTGGAAATCGAGCGTAAATTTACTGTAAAGAAGCTACCTGAAAATTTAGAGGCTTATCCCTGCCTGATCATTGAGCAGGCTTACTTAAATACCGATCCGGTTATCAGAATCCGCAGGCAGGACGACGAGTATTACCTGACCTATAAAGGAAAAGGACTGCTTGCCAGAGAAGAGTATAATCTCCCTCTGAACGAGCAGTCCTACTATCATCTGAGAACCAAGGCGGACGGCAATATCATCTCCAAAAAGCGCTATGTTATCCCCATCGAGCAGCCGGAGTTTACCCCTTCCTACAGGGCGGCTCATGCTTTCTGCACGGAGGCGTCCACCGCTTCTCCCGATCTGCGCGTGGAGCTTGATGTCTTCGAGGCGCCTTTTGCACCCTTAATCATTGCGGAAGTGGAGTTCCCCGATCAGGAGATGGCAGAAGCCTTTGTTATGCTTGACTGGTTTAGTCAAGACGTAACCAACGATCCCGCCTACCACAACTCCAATCTGAGCCGCCAAATATTATGAATCATTTCTAAAGATCAGCCGCTGCCCAAAGGGCTTCTGACCTCCCGGCACTTCCCCGTAGATTCCCGCACAACCAGGCTGGCCGGAAAGACGATCTGCTGATGCCCTTCTTTTTCCGCAATAACGTCCAGCAGCAGTCCGATGGTTTCCTTCGCCATCTCCTCCACCGGCTGTTTGATGGTGGTCAGCTTGGGGTTGTAGTATTCCCCCATCTCGATTCCGTCATAGCCCGCTACCGAGATGTCCTGAGGGATTTTTTTGCCGGCTTCCAGAACGGCTCTGCAAGCGCCGATCGCCAGTGAATCCGATGTGGCGTAGATAGCGGTTACCCGCCCGCCCGCCGGGGATTCCATCAGCTTCCTGGCGGTAAGATAACCGTTTTCCATAGAATAATAATCAATATCGTCCTGCACATAACAGATCATGTCCTCAGGAACCGAAAGCCCTCTCTGCGCGTAAGCCTCCTTATAGCCGTCCACCCGCAGGCGTCCGATGGGCTGTTCCGGCCTTTCCACGATAATCGCAATATTTCTGTGTCCCAGAGAGAGCAGATATTCTGTCATTTTCCGGCTTTCCAGCCGATCGTCCACCGCGATATTGGAAAATTCCACCCTGCCCACTCTGTCCGTGATATCCACGCCGATGGTACTGAAAATAAAGGGAACGTTCAGCTTGGCAAGCTTTTCTTCCGAATGGACAAAGCGCCCGCCTAAGAACACAATCCCCCGAAGACGTTTTTCCTTTTCCAGCTCCAGCGCCACATCTACCTCATCCTCATGGGCTTCTACGTGCCTGAGTACCAGCGCATACCTATTCCGCTGGGTTTCCTCTTCGATGATGCGGATCATGTTGCTGAAAAAGGGATTGGTGATACCTTTGACCAGCACGGCGATACATTTTGCGTCGGTGCGTTTCAGGTTTCTGGCGCTGTTGTTAGGGATAAAGCCGGTCTCTTCAATAACCTCCAGTATCTTCCTGCGCGTCTCCGGATTGATATCCGGGTGGTTATTGAGGGCTCTGGAGACTGTACTGACTCCCACGCCGCACTGCTTTGCTATATCCTTAATCGTAATCTCCGACATTCCGAACTCCTGCTCCCTGCCAGCCTCTACGACACGGGCTTTGCTTTCGCGGCCGCCCTGCCGTACAGCTTTGTCATTCCGTAAATACGTTCTGCCAGTTCTTCCGTAAACTGTCCCGGCAGCATCCTCCACTTCCAGTTCGTACCCAGCGTGGAGGGAATATTGATTCTCGCTTCTTCTCCCAGCCCCAGATAATCCTGCATGGGAATCACACAGGTATCGGACACGCTGGCCATAGCGGCTCTGATAAATTCCCATTGAACATCTTTCCGGGAACGGATATTCAGATAACGCCTGGCAAAAGCCTTATCCTTACGCCCCAGCTTTTCATACCACCCTATCGTGGTATCGTTGTCATGGGTTCCCGTGTACACAATGCTGTTCTTTCCATAATTATGCGGGAGGTAATCGCTCTCTTCCCTGGAATCAAAAGCAAATTGCAGAATCTTCATGCCCGGATAGCCGGTTTTCCTGACCAGTTTAATGACCGAATCAGTCAAAAAGCCCAAATCTTCCGCAATCACCGCCTTATTGCCAAGCTTCGCCTTCATCGTCTTAAAAATATCGTAGCCCGGCCCCTGCTCCCAGTGTCCATACTCCGCCGTCTCATCGCCGTAGGGAATCGAATAATATTCGTCAAAGCCTCGGAAATGATCGATTCTCACCACGTCATATAATTTGTAGCAATAAGCGATACGCCGCATCCACCACGCATAGCCTGTTTCCTGATGATAATCCCAGCGGTATAACGGGTTCCCCCAAAGCTGTCCGGTAGCGGAGAAAGCGTCCGGCGGGCAGCCCGCCACAGCCACCGGAGTCAGCGTATCGTCTAACTGAAACAATTCCGGATTAGCCCAGGTATCGGCGCTGTCAAAGGCCACATAAATGGGAATATCCCCGATAATCTGAATGTTTTTGCGGTTAGCGTATTCCTTCAGGGCAAACCACTGCTTCGCAAACAGATATTGCTGGAACTGATAAAACGCCACCTCTTCGGCATATTGTTCCCTGTATCTCTTCATGGCGTCAGGCCGACGGAGCCTGATATCTTCCTCCCACTGGCTCCAGCTTTTCCCCTGAAAGGAGTTTTTCACCGCCATATAGAGCGCGTAATCGTCCAGCCAATAGCTGTTATCCTCTATAAATTGCCGATAATCTTCCTCTTCTTCAATATGGCTGTTATCATAGGCCTTCTTTAACACCTTAAATCGGGACAAATATATTTTCTCATAGTCAATGTACTCTTCATCATCTCCGAAATCATATTGATCGCAGTCCGCAGCCGTCAGATAGCCCTCCCTGATCAGCTCTTCCAGATCGATATAATACGGATTCCCTGCAAAAGTAGAAAAAGACTGGTAGGGGGAATCCCCATATCCGGTAGGCCCCAGCGGTAAGATCTGCCAATACGACTGCCCCGCCTTTTCTAATAAGTCAATAAATTCATATGCCTGTCTGGAAAAAGTACCGATTCCATATGCAGACGGAATACTGGATACAGGCAGCAAAACACCGCTTTTTCTCATACTTTCTATAAATCCTTTCAAAATCTGTTACTATTCTACTATTCTTTTTCGAAACTTTCAATGTAAATTTGCGAGCCCTATTCCGCTTACCCTTTCACGGCTCCCGCCAGAACGCCCTCGATAATATACTTCTGGCA
>JAJQIK010000017.1 GCA_021199255.1 Clostridiales bacterium
TGGCTCAACCCAGCCAATGTTATGCCACCGCCCGGCATAACAAAAAAAGCGGCAGTTTTCTGTCGCTTTTTTCTTTTTGCATATTTTTTTCGTATATTAATCTACAATCTACGTCAGTTTTGTACTTAGGTGCATAAGCACTTTTGTTGCTTGCGCCACGGGTTATATACCAAGCAATAGTTTCACCCATTGCGCCGATTTTTCAAAATCAAAAACAAAAACACAAAGCCCCGAAAAGTTCGGGGCTTTGTGTGCGCCAGCCTGCAAAGAGAAAGATAGAGCTAAAGCAATTTTGCCAGCCGACTATTTAAATGATAACATAGTTCACTTATGCTGTCAAGTACTTTCTTAAAAAAGTTTTTCTGAATTCGACATTGTTCGACGATATACATTATTAAAAAGCAGAGTTAAATTTAACTCTGCTTTCTATTTTTACTACATGGACTGTTCAAAAGTCGCGTCTTCGTTATGGGCCATATCTTGCGGCATGAATTTATCAACAAGAGCCTTGTATTGGTCTTGTGCATTGCGGCAGGTTTCAATTAAGTACCCATTTTCGCCGCCCGCCGTTCGGTATTCCCTTAATCCACGATAATAAAAATACTTATCTTTATCTAAAATAATGAACGGGGTAATATTGTTTTTTAAACATTCTTTAAACATTATCATTCTGCCAACGCGCCCGTTGCCGTCTTGAAATGGGTGGATTTTTTCAAAATCGCTGTGAAATTCTACAATGTTTTCAAATAAAACATTATTTATTTCATTATATGACTTAATCAGACTTTTCATTTCCTCGGCGACCTTGTCTGGCGGAGTTGTTTCGGTAAAATCAATTTCATTGGAAAGTATCTTGTAATCACCAACCCTAAACCAGGGTTTTCTTTCATCAGCCGTGCCGGACTTTAATATTTTATGAAACTTCTTAACTATGTCTTGTGAAAGCGGTTGTTCGGCGACATCAAGCATGTAATCAAACATTTTAAAATGATTTATCGTTTCAAATATATCATCAATACTGGTGGTCACAGAGTTTTCTGTAACTAAAGTGTTAGTTTCATAAATATATTTTGTTTGTTCTGCAGTTAGTCGACTCCCCTCAATATGATTAGTATTGTATGAAAATTGAATTTGAGTTGAATAATACAATCGGCCCTTTAGCCGAGTTTCTTTTTCTTCTCTTAACATATTAAGAATTTTATTATTGTTCATTATTAAACCTCTAAGAATTATTTATTATTATATCGTCTTTGTCGCCGGCGTGGCCGCCGTACAACATTCGACTGTCTTCAAAATTGTTAAAAACAATAAGCATTATACATATCTCCCATATCTTCTCATAAGTTTGTTAAATAAGCGCTCGGACATTTCTGAATTTATTAACAGATTTTTACAATCTGATTCTAATATATTTTCATACATATCATAATCCAACCAATTACCCTTTCTGTTGCATTCTTCTAAATTTTTTATGGTTTCTCTTAATTTGGCAGGTATCTCTTCATTAATAACAACACTGTCAATTAATAATTTATTGACATATTCAGGGTCGTATTTACAGCTTTCATCTTCAGGGGTGTTTTTACAGATTTTGTTCATCATATAAACTCCTTTCTATGTTATTATATACATTATACCACACAAAGCTAAAATTGTCAGCCCGCTATTTATTGTTTGCAGACCTTAATTTAGTGACGGTCGTTGGAAATTCTTCAATTTCACTTGTCCACAAACAAGTGCCAACGCCGTTAATTGATTCCCAAATCAAATGGAAACCGCCTGTGCCGTCAAACAAGCTTGCCATTGTCGCTCCGGTTTTTTTCGCAGCGCCGAGTCTCCAGCTGGTGCTTCCCACATGCCACTATAAGGTTTTATGTAATTTCTTTGCTCAAGGAGATATGTTTCATCTGTATGTCGGACAATTAATCGTATACCAAATGATAAATTTCATCTGGTGCCGTGTCTAATTTGATACAACATAACGAAGCCATCTGATACTCCTTAACGATGCAACCGCACCCGTGTGCAAAAATGCACACCCCTCATAACGAAGCCGTATTCATCGTTAAGGGGTATTCTGCGGTTACCAATATACTATTTTCTCATTTCCTAATCCAACTGCTGTCGTGGTCATCATCGCCGGATGATATGTACCTTTCAACGCTCATGTGCAAATCGTATTTTTCTCTGAGCGTTGCTATCTGCTCCATCATTGGTGATGCATGGTGCGCATCAAGGGCTTCTTGGCTTTCCCAACTATCAATGAGAAGAACTGTTTCCGGGTCAGCCATTGGAGTAAAATAATCATATCTCAGATTGCCTTTTTCCGCTCTGATAGCCCCGGCAACTCCGGATCTTTCCATCTCATCAGCAAATTTTCTGGCATTCCCATTTGTACCAGTATAATATAGATTCACCGTCAAACTCATATCGTGTTATCTACCTTCCTATATTCTTTCCTGCGTGATACGCTTCATCCATAGCTTTTGTGCCTATGACTTCGCCTTTTTGCCAGACCCCTTCGCCCCATATTATTAACTTTACGGTGTTTCCGAGATAACTGAATATATCTGACAAATCGTCCGCTGTGCGTTTCAGACCTTCTTTACGGTCATGACCAGTCACAATAATATACACATCTTTTCCACCTAAGCCTTGCCATTCAGGAAGCAGCCTGTCAATGAACACTTTCATCTGACCGGTCATCGTCATAAAATAAGTAGGTGATGCAAGCACCAGAACATCGGCATTCTTAACCTTGTTCAAAATTCCTGCCATATCATCCTTCTGGACGCACTTTCCCGTTTTGAAACACGCATAGCACGCTCTGCAAGGGTTTACAGTATATTCTCTTAGCGAAATCTTTTCTGTTGTATTTCCGTTTTCCTTTGCTCCACGGATAAACTCATCACAGAGCAAATCGGAATTTCCTTTCGTTCTTGGGCTGCCGTTTATAATTACAATATTCATAAATCCGATTCTCCTTTATTCAATGTCAATACAACCGTGGCTTATTTTCTTTTTTCAGACTTGCCTCTGCATCTTCCTTGGTAGCGAACAGCCGATTCTCTCTGACCTTAATGCCACCGCCGCTGTCAGCGAATCGAACAGTATAAAGCCCACCGCCGAACTTCAATATTTTCACTTCCTGTATGAAACGGTTGCTCCCCACAAGGAAAGCCGTATCGCCGGGACTGTATTTGTTAGCCATAGCGCATCACTCTCGTTTGACATAGTGATTTACTTGCCATTT
>JAJQIK010000055.1 GCA_021199255.1 Clostridiales bacterium
ATAAGACCGCTGCACACCCCAGTGGTGACAGAAGGTCTTTCTCTATAATAAAATGTAATACTCCGTAACGAAAAGCCAGAAGAAAACTGACTGGCAATGCCACCCTCGGACGGCTCTCGTTTTACGAAAATGATACAAAAACCGTATCAATCTTATAACTGTATCAATCACATATACGAGAATAGTTGCTAATAGGTACGGCGGACTTTTAACAGGCTCTGCACACAACAGATTTGTGTAATAAAAAAATGGGCTTGTACACCCATAACGATTTGCCCATATTCAACCGTATCGATTTCGCAACTGCTTCATCTGCCGCCGTGTCTAATTTGATACGACGTAACAAAGCCTTTTTACCCCTTAACGATGTACCCGCACCCGGGTGCAAAAATGCACCACCCTCATAACGATGCCATATTCATCGTTATGGGGTATATGTACGAGAGTTGATAGGTTGCTATATATAATTGCGTCACTCGACAAACTGAAAGCTGACCATTGCAGTATGTCACTTTTACAACTAATCTGGTTGTTGACCGTCATGGGCTTTCCACATACACTCGCCAAGACTGAAATTAGTAAATGTAGCCTTAAATGATGAATTTTCAGCAGAGCAAGCGAATATTCCAAATTGTATTGCTCCGCCGCCTTTATTCATATGACATATGCGCATTTGCTTAAATTTTATACCGTCGTCCGAACATTCAATACAGTAATCATCTTCTCTGCGGCTGAAACGATACCACATTGATTTTACATTAACGGGAACTTCGGTAGTAGCCCAATCCGAATATCCATTATTGGTTACAACGCTACCCAAATGCTGAAATTCTTCATTTTCGTATTCGATGCACGCTTTGAGCCAATTTTCGCTGTCCAAATACATAACAATTCCGCATTGGTCATATCTTTGATGGCTGTCAGAAAAATCGCTTTTGACGGTAAAACTGAAAAACTGCTCGTCAGTTTCCATTTGAAACACGGGCGCATTATCATTGCGAAAATGATAATAAGTTCTTTGCCATAAATCGGTATAAGGTTTTGTAATAATAGACACCTCATTATCACTGATAGTATAATCCATTGGCTCCCGTGTCCACTTAAAATTTTGTAAGTTCATAAATTAACTCCTTCCGTTATTCGACGGCGTATCTCTTTCATAAAAATTCCGATTTGTCTTTTTCGTTTTATTATACCATATCCTTATGAACTTTTCTACCCATACAGCAAAAGACATCCGACAAAAGCCGGATGCCGTTTGCGTTTGGTATTCTGTTATGCCTGTATCTCCGTTGCGGAATGTGACCGTGATTTCCGGCTTCTTGCTGCGTTAGGAAAATCAGGGGATTGCGGATTGTTCGGTAACACAATATAATAGATTTTAGGTCTTAAAGATTTTGAGAAAACCCAATGGGAAGTTGCCTGACCGCTATTTATGTGCCGGAACTTCTGATGAGCAAAGCGTTCAAAATGGCTTCAAGAAGTACAGTTGAAACTGCTCAATAAGAAAAAGCATGAGTAAAGGATGCGGGTGATTTCGCCGGATGAGGTGGTTAAGGAATATAGGGCACGGTTAGAGGAAGTGCTGGAATAGATCTTCAGAAATATAACAAAACACTCCACAGTGCGGAGCGAATTGACAAGAGACTGATAGAATTATTTATGACCAGTTAGAAGGAAGGTGAGCCATTATGGCAGAGAGCCAAAATATAGAATGGAAGGAATCCTGGCGGGATGAATATTTGAAGTGGATCTGCGGTTTTGCCAATGCGCAGGGCGGTAGGATTTATATAGGCACAAGCGATGATGGAACCGTAATTGGTGTAGAGGAAAGCAAAAAATTGCTGGAGGATATCCCGAATAAGATACAAAATACATTGGGAATCATAGCGGATGTAAATTTGTTATCAGCCGACGGTCTGGATTATATTGAAATTGTCGTGAACCCAAGCTCCTACCCTGTCAATTATAAGGGAGAATATCATTACCGCAGCGGCAGCACAAAGCAGCAGCTTAGGGGTGCGGCACTTACTCAGTTTATCAGGGAAAAGACGGGTTTACTCTGGGATGCGGTTCCTGTCGATAACATCAGCATAGCTGACCTCGACCAGCACAGCCTCGATATTTTTCGCAGGGAAGCTGTGAAAAAGAAACGGATGACCAAAGAGGATTTGGACATTTCAAATGAAGAATTATTGGATCATCTTGACCTTTTGACGAATGGAAAACTGAAGCGCGCAGCCGTAATGCTGTTTTATAATAAGCCGGGAAAGATTATAACCGGATGCTATGTGAAAATAGGGAAATTTGGCGAAGGCTCTGACCTCCAGTATCAGGACACCGTCGAAGGCTCCCTTTTCGACATTGCGGATCGGGTGATCGACTTGATTTATACCAAATATCTCAAAGCTGCGATTACCTATGAGCATGATGTCCGGGTGGAAACTTACCCATTCCCCCGAGAAGGAGTGCGCGAAGCCGTCTATAATGCCCTGGGACATAACAATTACGCCGACAGTGTCCCGATTCAAATTCGAATCGAGGATGACGCTATGTATATCAGCAATAACTGTATACTTCCAAAGGACTGGACTACGGAAACACTGATGAAACCACATAAGTCCATGCCATTCAATCCATCTGTCGCCAACGCATTTTACCGCGCTGGATATATTGAAGCCTGGGGTCGCGGTATACAGAAAATATGCGAAGCATGCCAAGAGCTTGGCGTACCAAATCCGGAATACACTGTGCTTGGCAATGACTTGACCGTGAAGTTTACCGCTCTCGAAAGCGCCAAAATTTCTGGCTTTAAAACGCCAAACCGCCAAAATGGCGGTTTAGATGGAGGCTTAAGTGGCGGTTTAGAGGAAAAAACGCAAATTGTATATAGGAAAATACTGGAAATTATTGCAAATAATTCCCAAGTCACACAAAAGGAAATAGCGCAAAACTCCGGAATTCCTCTTCGAACAGTACAACGGGCTATGAAAGAACTCACTGCACGAGGACAGATACATCGGCAAGGCGGCAAGCGGTATGGGTATTGGAAAATAACTGATTAAATGTGAAACCATATCGCCTTTGAAAATGGAAACGTTTCTGATGAGCAAAGCGTTCAAAATGGCTTCAAGAAGTACAGTTGAAACTGCTCAATAAGAAAAAGCATGAGTAA
>JAJQIK010000021.1:0-310 GCA_021199255.1 Clostridiales bacterium
ATTGGGCGGCAGCGTCAGATGTGTTTATGAGTCAGCTCTAGCACATTGCCGTCTGTGCCTGTGCCCGTCGCATCCGTGCCTGTTCCGGCTCCGTCCGTTCCAGTCGTGCCTGTTCCAGTTCCGTCCGTTCCGGTTGCATCCGTGCCTGTTCCGGTTCCGGTCGTTCCAGTGCCCGCTCCGGTCGCATCTGTTCCAGTTCCGTCTGTTCCGGTTCCGGTTGCATCCGTGCCTGTTCCGGTTGCATCCGTTCCAGTTCCGTCTGTTCCCGTCGTTCCATTCATATTTCCAACACCGTTTTCAGTATTGTCAT
>JAJQIK010000021.1:320-3149 GCA_021199255.1 Clostridiales bacterium
TGTCATTCACGATATTTTCCTGATTTTCTCCGTTGGTATCATTTGCATTATTGTCATTTGTTCCGCATGCAGCAACCGCACCAAGAGATAAGGTAAGTACAAGTCCTGCGATCAGTGTTCTCCACTTTTTCATAGTCATAGTCTCCTTTTCTTTCCAGAATCAATTCTGTTTTTCAAGGATAGTATTGACTGCCTGTTTCCCTTTTATTCCCTCACCGTCAAATTTTTTCATCTGTGCGGCTGCATGAGCGGACACAAAAGTGCGATCGCACGAATTTTGCGAATGCATCAACCGGTTGGAAATATTTTCCTTCAATCTATCAGTGCTGCCGGTAATACCCAAGCTCTCCTGATAATTCCTCCTGTACCCTGAGCATATCCACGGAAAGCTCCCGCACGCGCTCCCTCGTCATACGGCTGGTCGGTCCGGAAATACTGAACGCGTATTTTACCTCCCTCTGATAACCGCGCAGGCATGCCGCGATACAGCGCACGCCCTTCTCATTCTCCTCGTCGTCGAGCGCGTAACCGTTCTCCTTGACTTCTGCCAGAACCTCCTGCATCTGCGCCAAATCCGTGATCGTCTTTTCCGTCTTCTTCTCAATGATGCTCTCACTCCAGATTTTCCTGACCTCCGCCTCCGGCAGCGTTGCCATAATCGCTTTTCCAACCCCGGAGCAGTACATCGGGTGTATCATGCCGACATGAGATACCATGCGGATTGTACCGACCTTCGCTTCAATCTTATAGATATATAAAATGTTGTTACCCTCACGCTGCACCAAATGCACCGCCTCGCCGCTCAGATCTGAAAGACGCTCCATATAAGGTCTGGCGACCTGTAAAATATCCATGCGGTCCAAAATCTTGCCCGCCATATGAATCACCTTGTAGGTCAGCATATATTTCTGCGTCGCCTCATCCTGCTTTGCATACCCCATATAAATCAGGGACATCAGCAGTCGGTGTACCGTGCTTTTATGTAAATCAAGAGCCGTACTAAGCTCCATCAGACCCATTTCCCCGTTATCTGCGAGCATTTCCATCACCTGAAAAATGCGCTCTGCGGACTGTATTGGATTCTTACCCTCTTTTTCTTCTGCCATCCCAATTCCTCCATGACATATCCACTGCTGCACCGTGACGCGGCTCCTTCGCAGTTTCACGATTCAGCCACATGTTCCGCATTACGAAACTGTTTATCATCATACCACGGGAAAACCAGAAAAGTCAACCTAGATAATACCTTGAGTTTCCGCGCATGTTTTCTGGAAAATACATGATTTTCTTAGAGGAATCGGTTGACAAGGTTTTTCCAGATGTTATAATAAATTTGTATCATTTTACGAAACACTGTTTCATATTATGAAATTTATTTTGATCCAAACAGCACGAACTGCCTGCGCAGAGCTCTGCTGTTGCATAACCTCAAATTACAAGCAAAAGGAGAAGAATTATGAACAAAGTATTAGAAGAGATTTCCAAAATCGGTATTGTACCAGTCATCGCATTGGACAACGTAGAGGACGCGGCGCCTTTGGCAAAGGCTCTTTGCGACGGCGGTCTTCCGTGTGCAGAGGTGACATTCCGCACTGCAGCCGCTGAGGAGTCTATCCGCATCATGTCCGAGCAGTTCCCTGAAATGCTGGTTGGCGCAGGTACCGTGCTCACCACCGAGCAGGTTGACCGCGCAGTCGGCGCAGGCGCAAAGTTCATCGTAAGCCCGGGTCTGAATCCGAAGGTCGTAAAATACTGTGTGGACAAGGGAATTCCGGTAACTCCAGGCTGCTCGAACCCAAGCGACGTAGAGGTGGCAATCGAGCTGGGTCTTGACGTTGTGAAGTTCTTCCCGGCAGAGGCAGCAGGCGGTCTCAACATGATCAAGTCCATGGCGGCTCCTTACACGAAGATGAAGTTCATGCCGACCGGCGGCATCAATGACAAGAACCTGACAAGCTACCTTGATTTCGGCAAGATCATTGCCTGTGGCGGTTCATGGATGGTAAGCAAGGATATGGTAAATGCAAAAGACTGGGCTGGTATCACCGCTCTCACCAAAGAGGCAGTTGCAACCATGCTCGGCTTCAAGCTTCTGCACGTCGGCGTCAACAACGCATCCGAGGAAGTTGCTTCCGCTGAATCTGCGAAGTTTGCTTCCCTGCTCGGCGAGAATGTAAAGGTTGGCAACAGCTCCATGTTCGTAGGCTCCTTAATCGAGATGATGAAGACCCCGGGACGCGGAACAAACGGTCACATCTGCATCCAGACAAATTACCTTGCACGTGCTATGTACCACTTAGAGAAGCGCGGCTTCCTGTTCGACGAGTCCTCCTTCAAATACAATGACAAGGGTGACATCACCGTCGCTTACTTAAAGGACGAAATCGCAGGCTTCGCGGTACATTTCAACCAGAAATAATCTGAAATTTCTTGCAGGTCTGCACAAATGCCAAAGTGCAGACCTGTTTTACATTTCACACACTTTCGCAAAGAAAAGGAGAAATCGTTATGGATCACAACTGTGCATACTGTGTAGAGGGCGAGCTCGTTGCCGCGTTCGGCATCAAAATCTGCGAGCTTCCTTCCTCCAAGGTATATCTTTTCAAGGAACAGAGCCACAAGGGTCGCGTCATCGTCGCCCATAAGAAGCACGTCAGCGAGATGACGGAGCTTTCCGCCGAGGAACGCGCCGCTTACATCGAGGATATCAACCATGTCGCGGAGGCGCTTCATAAGGCATTTCACCCACAGAAGGTCAATTACGGCGCTTACGGCGATACCGGACACCATCTGCACTTTCATCTGGTTCCCAAATATACCGATGAATTT
>JAJQIK010000069.1 GCA_021199255.1 Clostridiales bacterium
GCCCGGTGCGCACCGGGTAGTCTTTATTTTTGTCTTGCAGGCTCTTTCCAGTTTTTACATGGATTTACAGCGGTATCAAAAAACTGCCCTGAGGGAATAATGAGAAAAACAGAAGTTCACAGGGGGCGGTTTTCTGATATCGGGAAAAGTTGAGATATGCGGCGTAAATACGTCAAAGCTTAAGGTCTTGAAAAACAGCGAGATTAATGAACTGCTTGAAAAGAGCAGAAACGGCGACAAAAAGGCCAGAGAGGAACTGATTTCTGGAAATCTGCGCCTTGTGCTTTCCGTAATACAGAAGTTCGGAGGCAGGGGAGAAAATCCGGACGACCTTTTTCAGGTGGGGTGTATCGGACTTATGAAAGCCATCGACAATTTTGATACCAGCCTTAATGTGAGGTTTTCAACTTACGGGGTACCCATGATAATAGGGGAGATACGACGGTATTTAAGGGACAACAGTGCCGTAAGGGTATCACGCAGTATGCGTGACACAGCGTACAAGGTTCTGCAGGCAAGGGAGAAACTCATCGGCGAGACACAGCGGGAACCTGATGTGGAGGAGATAGCCCGGGAGCTGAATATAAAGCGCTCTGAAGTGGTTTTTGCAATGGACGCCATTTCCGATCCGGTATCCCTGTATGAACCTGTTTACAACGACGGCGGAGAGAGCCTCTGTGTTGTGGACCAGGTAAGGGACACAAAGAACACCGACGAGAGCTGGCTGGAGCAGATTGCCCTGACCGATGCCATCTCAGCCTTGAGCCCAAGGGAAAAACGCATACTTGCAATGCGGTTTTACGACGGAAAGACCCAGATGGAGGTGGCCTCTGAAATAGGCATATCACAGGCACAGGTGTCCCGTCTTGAAAAGAACGCCATATCGCAGATTAAAAGAAACCTGTAAAATATTCAAAAAATCCGTCCAAATTCATATTAAAAGCAATTGATACGGCTCCAATTTGCTGATATAATCCATAGTATAAAATGAATTTGGAGGTTTATCTTTATGGCAATGGAGATAAGAGATTTTTCCTTCGGAAGAGGGAAACTGAAAGTCAGAGTATGTATAGCAGAGGAGAGCGGTTTTAACGTGGCCTCTGTAATCGTGTACGGCGACACCGAGGCAGTTGTTATCGACACCCAGTGGACACGTCCCAACGCACTGAGAGTGGCGGCTGAGGTTATGGACCTGCGCCGCGACCTGAAGGCGATATATGTAACTCACGCCCACCCCGACCACTACTGGGGCACGGCGTACATAGCAGAGCAGTTCCCCGGCGTAAAGTGCCTGGCCCCCGCCGATGTGTGCCACACGATACACACGCAGTTCTGTGACAAGCTTGACCACTGGACTGAGGTAATCGGCAAGACAAGAATGTGTTATAAGGAAATTGAATACACACCTATTGAGGGCGATACAATAAAGGTGGACGGAGAGGATATTAAAATATTCTTTAACCGCATGGGCGACCTGCGATACAACACGCTGGTATGGGTGCCTTCCATAAAGGTGGCATACGGCAGCGACATTATATTCAATGAGGCACACCCCTTCACCTGCGAGGTGTCAAAAGAGGAGAGAAAGCTCTGGATGGAGGACATCGACTTTATCGAGGCGCTGGAGCCCGACGTGATAATCCCCGGCCATGCAAAGCCCGGAACTCCCTTCGATTACACCTGTCTTGACTTTATGCGCAAATACTTAAATGACACCGAGTGGTGCATTGACAATACAAAGTCTGCGGGAGAGTTTTTCTTTGAGATGTGCAGGCGCACACCGGACGCGAGTCTTGTTATGCTCAGCAATGAGATGAACGCCAGCGTGTTCAAGGGCGGGCGTGACTGGAACTGGGAAGACGACACCGTTAAGTCCATTGAGGAGACGAGGAAAGAAGACCTTGACAAATAGGCTTTTTTCAGGTGCCTTTGATATACAGGCGGAGCCCGGAGGTACTGTAATATATGAGGCGTTATAATCTTTTAAAAGTATCAAGCATAATCCTAATTATTCTCGGCGCACTGAACCTGGGGTCGGTGCTGGCAGTTGCTCTTGACATTGGCCGCGTGCTGGGGCTGGGACTGATAAACTCCCTGCAGGTTTACTTTATGCTGCTGGATAAGTCCAACATTGTGCTCCTTGCCTGCTATGTGCTGGGGTTTGCATCCGGAATTTACGGGGTTTTAAGCAGCCGGCGGTTTGAGCGGGGACGTGTATGCGTTATTTTAGGCGCCGTTACTATAGCCCTTTTTATTGCCTATCTGATAGTGGCGATTGTGGAGGGATTTTCCGCCGCATATTTGGCGAACGGAATAATGGGCGCACTTTTCCCGGCCATGTACATAGCTGGGGGAGTACAGAATATGCGCCGTGCCAAAAATGGGGAACAGCCACCGGAGGAATTTTTTGGAAACAGGCTTGGCTGATAGAATTAAACATGTACAGTAAGATTTGATACTTATTATATACTCCTCCCTTGTGACAAGGGAGGAGTATTTTTGCCGCATTTTCAATTTGCACCTCTCTATATGAAAAACGCTCCGGAAATTTTCCGGAGCGGAGAAGCTTTAGTTTGAGCTTTTTTCAAAGAATTTTTTCATGTATTGTATAAACACTTTAACACAGGGATTTTCGTTGTATTTGTTCCAGACAAACGACTCTGCGGTGAAACCCATTTCGGGCAGAAACTTCAGCTTAAATGCGGAGCTGTCGCCAAACACATGAGTCTCGCAAAGGGGAGCTACTCCGGCGTTGGCCTCAATCCACATCAGCATAGTGGAGATGTCCGCAACCTCAATAATTTTCGGACTTATGCCCATTTGCGCACAATTATTGAGAAAACTGTTCTGGACCATAGGCGCCTCTTTCTCTGTGAACATTATCCAGGTGTCGGACTCAAAATCCCTGATTGAGAGGTTTTCATCAGGCACATCGGCGTATCTGTGAGTTTTTGGCACGGCAAAGCAGTTTTTGGCGTAACCGACAACATATATTTCAAAATCGTGTACGGCTATATACTCAGATTCGGCACCAATGACAAAATCCAGCTGACCGGTGTGCAGA
>JAJQIK010000074.1 GCA_021199255.1 Clostridiales bacterium
GCTTCACAACAAAATAAGGTCGCTTCACAACATTGCTATTTATTATGAAATAAAAAGTGACGAAAGAAGAAATAAGAGGTTATATACCTTACAAAGAAGTACCGAAACGGATTTCAGGTAGAAAATTCATCAAGGAGGAAAAATCCTCTCCTCGTCAAAGGACTCGGATTTTCCTTCGGAAAACAAGGAGGATAGTATGAAAAATCACACTGATGTGCTGATTTTTCACAATCCTCTGGAAGTGGATTTGGCTATTTGTTTCTGGACGAAAGCAAATAGCCCTGATGGCAGACGAGAAACCGCCTTCGCGGATTTCTCGCCGCCGCTTCGCAACAAGTTGCTCAGAAATGGAGGATTAGTATGAATATTACAAGTATTAATGGAGTGAATACGGGAATACAGCAAGGGATGAATATGCAGACAGACTCTGTCACCAAAAGCATTCAGAACCAGATTGCAGATGCGCAGAAGGAATTGCAGGATTTATCTGCGGATGCAGAGATGTCTATTGAGGACAAGATGAAAAAGCGTCAGGAGATTCAGCAGGAGATTGTCAATCTAAATCAGCAGTTAAGACAGCATCAGATGGAACAGAGGAAAGAGAAGCAGCAGAAAGCAACATCTATGGATGATATATTAGGCGGAACTCATAAATCGAATACGGTAAAGAAAAATGGGCAAGGTAAGCAGATTATGTCACAGGCGACCATGACTGCAATGATTTCTGCTGACAGTTCCATGAAACAGGCACAGGTTCAGGGTGCTATGGCAACTAAGATGGAAGGCAAAGCCGGAGTGTTAGAAAGCGAAATAAAGATGGATAAAAGCAGAGGCGGAAATACAGAAGCAAAAGAAGCAGAATTAGCAGACTTGCAGGAACGCATACAGACGACTACTGCGTCGCAGATTTCCACACTGGCTGATGCAGGCAAGACAATGGAAGAGGCGGCAAAGGCAGATCAGGTAACCGGAGAGGCAGAAAAGAATGCAGACAAGACAGAAGGTAAGAGTGATAAAAATACAGAGAATAAGGCAGACGGTGTTACAAGTGATGAGAATGCGACAGAGAGCGTATCAGTGGAAAATTCTGAGGTGTCAGTAGAACAGGTATCTACCGCTCAGACAGCATCACAGTCGGCATCTCATGTATCTGTAGATATACGTTTATAAGAGACAGGATAATTGAACATATTCTGAGACGGTTTCTTCTTTGGAGTCAGGTAAGATTGACGAGGAAGTATGAGAAGCCAATCTAAAATCTGCGGCGGTGACCGAGGAACAACAGTTAAATGTAAAATATAGGTCTGTGAATTGGTATATTTAATGTGGTAAAGACCACTATGCCAAAGGGGGCTTGCGCATGGTTGGCGGTATAGGGATTATGACGACTAACTCAAACATACGCACAATCGAATTGAAGGACAGGAATGGAAAAAGCGTAGGCACAATAAGCTACAGTGTAAAAACGAAGAAAAAGACAAAAAAGCTTCAATATAATATGAAGCAGATTTCAACAAGAGTTCTGCGCTGTAAAACCTCGGGCAGCGCAAGGACAGTGCTGTCGAGTGCAAAGAGCAAGGTCGCACAGCTTAAAAGGCAGAAGAAAAGTGATGAATATGACAGCGATGAGCTTGACGCCGCGATTGCGCACGCCATGCAGATGGAGCGCGTGGCAAAAAAGAAGATGAAGCATTTGCAGGAGGAGGAAAAGGGGCAGATTGGCGGCATATGCAGCGCGGACGCTGAGGGAGAGATTGACGATAAGATGAGTGATGACATTGAAAAGGAGCTTGAGAAAATGTCTAAGCTTATGGAGGATGCGATGAAGGAGCTTATGGAGGAGGCTTCGGATGCCGCGGAGCTTGACGATTTGGCAGAGGGTATTTTGGTTGACACGGATCCCGATGATTTGGAGAAGATGAAGCGCAAGCACAGAAGCGAGGAAATGAGGGACATTATAGAGGCTGACATGAAATACCTGAAAGCGATGTTTGATAAGCTTCAGAGGGAAAAGCGGTCGGCTATGGCAGGCGTTTCCTCGGAAGTTGCGGGCAATGCGTCATTGGAGCTTGGCGGCAGTACAGTGCCGATGGAAACTGTGTCCCAAACTGGTATATTTGCCGATATAGCAAGCACGGCGCAGGGCGCAAGCGTAGATTGCAGGGCGTAAATAATATCTTGGCAATCTTGCAAATGCAATTCGGTATGTTCTCGCAAACGGCTTGTATGCGAGCCTGTGGAATGCGCAGGCGAGGTATTATCAGGGGTGAAAGAGGATTTTCGCACTTTTCGTGTGCAGGCATCACTAAGCATAAATTTTTTTTATTTGCTTTAAAGATATTGTAAAAACGTCCAATATAATAAATGATAACAAATATATAAAAATGATATTAGTTATTGGAATTTATCAGAACTGAATGGAGAATCGTATTTCGTGCAAAAACACTTGCAAAGAAGATTATAATTGGCGAAAATTAGAACAGTTTAAATAGAGTTTTAAAAAGTAACAGACGAAGATGAATACTGATATTTTTAAATGGCTGTTGTAAAAAATAGGAGGTATGTGTTATGTCTAATATTACAAATTACAGTTTTTTAATTCAAAGTATGTTTGGCGGTATAGGTTCGTCATGGGGAACAGGCTCAACTTTGCCGGGGATGTTCCAGTTCTCACAGTTAAACAGCAGTTCCATACAGGCGCAGCTGAAGGCTGCAGGCATTGATACAAGCAGCAAGCAGTATAAAGCCGCGATTGGGCACATGACAAAGAATGGCTGCACCGGAGCGATGTATGCGAGTGTTCAGGGCATTAAGAATTTAATGAGCCAATATGATAAAAACGGGGATTATATAAATCCTGTAAACGGCTTGACAGGATTAGATGTTACGGAAAAAACAGATAGCAGCTACAAAAAGATCATTGATATTCCTGAGAGCAGCCTGGATGAGATGTTTGCCCTGGTAAAAAAAGAATTTATACAGGAAAATGGTGTTCATAATGGTAACACAACGAAGCGGTCAGATGTATATACAAATTTATATAAGAAAATGGAAAAAGATG
>JAJQIK010000003.1:0-1633 GCA_021199255.1 Clostridiales bacterium
ATACTTGTTATTTTATCACAAATGAAATGGAGGAATTAATAAGTGCAGGAAGTATTAGATTTTCTGAAAGCGGCAGGTACATATTACCTTGCGACAATGGACGGCGACCAGCCCCGCGTGCGTGCGTTCGGCACAATTCACGAGTTTGAGGGCAAGCTCTACATTCAGACGGGCAGGTCAAAGCCTGTGTCACAGCAGATGGCTAAAAACCCCAAGGTTGAAATCTGTGCGTTTTTAAACGGCAGATGGGTGAGAGTTGCGGCAACTGTTGTGGACGATGACAGAGTTGAGGCTAAAAAGAGCATGCTGGACGCTTATCCCAACCTGAGAGACAGATACTCTGAGACGGATAGCAACACTCAGGTACTCTACCTGAAGGACGCTGTCGCCACCTTCTCCTCATTTACAGATGAGCCCAGAGAGGTAAGATTTTAAGTTTGACAGGAAAAATTCAGGGCCAGGTGCTTTGGCATCTGGCCCTGAATGTGTCAAATTGGCGGAAAATGCTGCGACGATGAGCGGTTAAAGCCCGGGAAGAGCTTGAAAAATGTGGGCTTTGTCATGGAAGAGTTTGCAAAGCGGGCCTTAAAGTCCGGAGGAAGACTGTCCGCTGTGATGTTGGCCTGGGGTAACTGTAATCCGCCGTTTAATTTCTGCATATTATTGTTCTGAGATAATAAAATAAAGCTTCACGAGGTATACAGATGGAAATTTTGAAAGCCGTAATCATAGGTATTGTTCAGGGAATAACAGAGTGGCTGCCCATAAGCTCCACCGGGCATATGATACTCTTTGAAAACCTTTTGGCCATGGACGTGAGCGACGCGTTTATGGAGATGTTCAGGGTGGTAATACAGTTTGGTTCAATACTCGCCGTACTGGTGCTGTATTTTACAAAGCTAAATCCATTTGCCCGTTCTAAGACAGACCTTGAGAAAAAGCAAACCTGGGGGCTGTGGCTCAGGGTTATAGTGGCGGTAATTCCCTCGGCTGTCCTGGGACTGTTGCTGGACGACTGGTTTAACGAACACTTTTATAACTATGTTGTCGTGGCAATCGCGCTTATCGTTTACGGTGTGGCATTTATAGCCATAGAGAGAAACAGGCGTGGGAGGCCGGAAAAAATCCGGGACGTGTACGAAATTGATTACCGCACGGCGCTGCTTATCGGCGCGTTTCAGGTTTTAGCGCTGATACCCGGTACGTCCCGCTCGGGTTCTACAATAATTGGAGCTATGCTGCTGGGAGTATCCAGGACATCTGCCGCAGAGTTCTCTTTCTTTCTGGCCATACCCACAATGCTTGGCGCCTCGCTCCTTAAAATAGGCAAGTACGCCGTGGACGGCAATGGGGCGCTCACAGGTCAGGAGTGGAGTATAATGCTCGTGGGCTGCGCGGTGGCGTTTATAGTCTCGCTTATTGCAATAAAGGGACTTGTGAGCTATGTCCGCCGGCACACGTTCTCCGCCTTCGGCGTATACCGCATAGCACTGGGCGCTGTTGTGCTGGGCGTGTTTCTTACGCAGAAAATTTGAGGTTTTCGGAAAATTAAGATAACCGGGGTGCCGAAAAGGGGCGCCCCGTTGGTGGGGGAAACCGATGGTGCGGCAAGGGCCCATGCGTATGGCGGGGT
>JAJQIK010000003.1:1643-3057 GCA_021199255.1 Clostridiales bacterium
GCGTGTTTCTTACGCAGATAATTTGATGATTTCCGAAAAATAAGATAAACGGGGTGACGAAAAGGGTCGCCCCGTTTGTGTGTGGAAACAGAGTGTGCGGCAATGGCCCATGCGTATAGCCGTCTTGTGCGCGGAGGAAGTGCGTGTGGGGCCGCGGCCCCTGTAAAGAAACCGATTTATACACGGCCCTATAAGGGGCAGAGCCGGCGCTATATGCGCCGGCTCTGCGTTTTTTTCTAATATTCCGGTGGAAGCTTAAGGAGTCTGCGACGCTATTCTGCCAGATTATCAAGCGCTTTCCCCTCCAGCCGGTAAACCGTCCAGTCCTCCATTGGGCGGGCCCCGAGAGATTTGTAAAAGCCTATGCTGGGCGTATTCCAGTTAAGGCACCACCACTCAAACCTGCCACAGCCCCGCTCTGCGGCTATCTGAGCGAGCTTTTTCATAATGGCCCGTCCAAATCCACGGCCGCGGTACTCCGGTTTTACAAAGACATCTTCAAGGTAGATTCCGGCACGTCCGAGAAAAGTGGAAAAATTGTGAAAAAACAGGGCAAAGCCGATTTCCTGGCCTTCGGCAACCGCAAAAATTACCTCTGCACGGCCTTTGTCAAAAATCCAGTTTTCGAGGATTTCCTCCGTTGCTATAACCTCGTCCGACATCTTTTCGTACTCAGCCAGGTCCTTTATAAACTTCAGTATGAGAGGGGTGTCCCCCCTCTCAGCAAAGCGAAATGTAAGTTCCATGTATTATAAATTCCTTTCCAGACAGTGTAGCTCTGTCTGTATTTTACTATTTGGGCATATTTACGTCAAGGATTGCAATGGGGTACCGGCGATGTTAGAATACATATTGAAATAATTTCAGCCGGCATATCGCTGTAAATTAAAATGTTAAAGCCACAGTAATGTTTCTGATATTCTTGTAAAGCTGTTAATTATCATTAGGAGTTTATTTATGAAGGTATTATTATATTTTTAAAATGGAGGTATATCTATGTTTTACGAGACTGAGAAAAACGACCATGGGCTGGCTCGGCCGCCTTTCAAGTCCTGCGTTGTACCGCGGCCAATTGGCTGGCTCTCCACTGTCAGTGCCGACGGTACGGCAAATCTTGCCCCCTACAGCCAGTTTACGAATCTGACTTTTGACCCGCCATATGTGCTTGTGTCCATAAATCAGGGGTCACAGTCCCAGAGAAAGGACACCACCGTAAACATTGAAGAGACGGGAGAGTTTGTCTACAATATGGTGACATACGACCTTCGCAAGGCACTGAATATAACCGCCGCAGGCTTTCCGCCTGAGGTTGATGAGTTTGAAAAAGCGGGACTTACAAAAGAGCCCTCTGTTTTAGTAAAGCCGCCGCGGGTTAAGGAGTCACCCATACAGTTTGAATGTAAGTATGTGCAGA
>JAJQIK010000035.1:0-22060 GCA_021199255.1 Clostridiales bacterium
TCCTGTCTATTATACACTATTTTTAACGATTTGAGAAATTTCCTATAAAGTAAAACAAATGCCGGAAGCCCGCATAAATACAGGCTTTCGGCATTTCTGTCCGCTATTCAAACTCAATCGTCCCCGGCGGTTTACTGGTCAAGTCATAGAATACTCTGTTCACTCCCTTGACCTCATTGATAATCCGATTCATCACCGTCTGCAACACAGCCCAGGGAATCTCAGCGCTCTCTGCCGTCATAAAATCAATGGTCTTTACTGCCCGCAGCGCCACCGCGTAGTCATAGGTTCTCTCATCTCCCATAACGCCCACGCTGCGCATATTGGTGAGCGCGGCAAAATACTGATTAATATCCTGGTCTAGTCCCGCCTTGGCAATTTCCTCGCGGTATATCGCATCCGCCTCCTGCACAATACGCACTTTTTCTGCCGTGACCTCGCCAATAATCCGAATCCCCAGTCCCGGGCCCGGAAACGGCTGCCGGAACACTAAATATTCGGGAATCCCCAGTTCTAATCCCACCTTGCGCACTTCATCTTTAAACAAATCCCGAAGCGGCTCTATAATCTCCTTAAAATCCACATAATCAGGAAGCCCGCCCACATTATGATGCGATTTAATCACAGCGCTTTCGCCGCCAAGCCCACTCTCCACCACATCAGGATAAATGGTTCCCTGCACCAGAAAATCCACCGCCCCGATCTTCTTCGCTTCTTCCTCAAACACACGGATAAATTCTTCGCCGATAATTTTTCTCTTTCGTTCGGGTTCTTCCACACCCGCTAATTTTTGATAGAAACGTTCCTGCGCGTTCACGCGGATAAAGTTCAGGTCATAGCTCCCATTCGGGCCGAAAACCTCCTCCACTTCATCGCCTTCCTTTTTGCGCAGAAGCCCCTGATCCACAAAGACGCAGGTCAACTGGCTGCCAATGGCCTTCGAGAGAAGTACCGCCGCCACAGAAGAATCCACACCGCCGGACAAAGCGCATAGCACCTTGCCGTCTCCCACTTTCCTGCGGATTGCCTCAACAGACTGTTTGACAAAGGAATCCATCTTCCAGTCGCCGGCGCACCCGCATACCTGGTAGACGAAATTAGACAACATTTTTGTTCCTTCCGCCGTATGCAGCACCTCCGGGTGGAACTGGATTGCATAAAGATTTTTCTCCGGATTTTCTGCTGCTGCCACAGGGCAGTCCGCGGTGCGCGCGCTGACACGGAAACCCGGAGCAACCTGGGATATATAATCAAAATGGCTCATCCAGCAAATAGTCCTGGCGGATACGTCATGGAACAACAGGCTGGAATTGTCCACCTCAACCTCTGTCTTGCCATACTCCCTGACGGGCGCCTTTTCCACTTTACCGCCCAGCACGTGCATCATGAGCTGTGCGCCATAGCATAGCCCCAGTACCGGAATCCCCAATTCAAAAAGCTCTGGCGAGCAGGTCGCCGCCCCCTCTTCATAACAGCTATTAGGGCCTCCAGTCAGGATAATGCCTTTAGGATTCATTTCCCTGATTTTAGCTAATTCCGTTTTATAAGAATAAATCTCACAATAGACATTACACTCTCTGACGCGCCTTGCCACTAACTGATTGTACTGTCCGCCGAAGTCGATTACCACGACCGTTTCTCTTTTCATTCCGCTGCCTTACCTTTCATCCTTACCTTTCATCCTTACCTTCATCTCTGCGCTGTTTTTTACTCTTTTCTCTTACCAATATTATATAGACCATACAAATGCTTGTCAAAACATATCGTTATGTATTTTTATCATCTAACGTTCTTTGGGTTACGCCGCTTTCCCTTTTCTCAGCATCGCCCGTTCCCATTTATGTCCATGATACCGAATGGTATAACATATCCCCCGGAAAGTCCAGTCTATCGTCATGGCAATCCAGATACCGATCAGCCCTAAATGGAACACATAGCTGAACACATACGCCGTGATAATACGGAACGTCCACATGGAGATAATCGAGATAGCCATCGTCCACACCACATCTCCCGCGGCTCTCAGTGTGTTGGGAATCGAAAAAGAGGGAACCCATGATATCATACACATCACGGCATGAAAACGAATCACCTGTACGGCCAGCGTTTCCGTCTCCGCAGTCAGATGATATATCTTCAAGAAAAATGAGCATCCCGCCATCATAATAAGAGAAATCGCGCTCATACAAATCCAGCTAATCCACATCATTTTTCTGGTATAATAGCGAGCCTGGGCAAACTCGCCCGCGCCGATACACACGCTGCTCACCGATAAGATAGCCATGCCAATCGCCATACCGGGCAAAATATTAAAATTTGTTATGGTACCGCAGACCGCGTTTGCGGCAATCGCAGAGGTTCCAAAGGTAGACACCAGACTCAGCAGCAGTATTTTGCCAAGCTGAAACAGACTGTTTTCCAAACCGTTGGGAATGCCGATAAAGAGAATTTTTTTCACCAGAGGGAAATCCATTCTGGCAGTCAGCCGATTTTTAAAATGAATCAGCCTTCTCTCGTCCAGCATCAGATAAAAGATCAGCATAGCCGATATGGTTCGCGCCGCCAGAGTTGCGATAGCGGCTCCCGCCACTCCCATTCCCAGGCCGAAAATCAACAGCGAATTACCAGCCAGATTAATCAGATTCATCAGCAGGGATATATACATCGTCGTCTTAGAATCCCCCATTGCACGAAAAAGCGCCGCGCAGCCGTTATACAATGCCAGCGGGCAAATTGACAGGCCGGTAATAATCAGATAAGTAGTTGCGCTGTCCATAACCTCCGCTTCCACTTGTCCGAAAACCGCCCGCAAAATTCCTGTATGCGCTCCCAGCAAAATCACCGTTGTAAAAAGCGATGTATATAAAAGGAAAAGCACCATCTGCCATGCCGCCCTGCCCGCCTGCTCCTGATTCTGCTGTCCGATAGCATGTCCCGCCACCACGGCGCCGCCTGTCGCCAGCGCCGCAAAAATATTGATCACCAAAATATTAATATTATCCACCAGCGAGACGCCGGATACAGCGGCTTCCCCTACGCCGGAGATCATGACGGTATCCAGCATACCGACTAATATCGCCAGTAGCTGCTCCATAATAAGCGGCAGGATCAGTCTCTTAAGCTGCGCATTGCTATACAGGGTTCCCTGCGCCTTTTCTTCTGTATCTATTTCTTCCGTATCCATTGTTGCATCGCCCCATCCACAGACATTTGAGTCCATTCTTTTCATCAATTCTGAACCTATTCTAGGCTCTTTTGACTTACTTGTAAAGTATACTCTGTGGATTTACTTTTGTGAAGCGTCCCGCTCACAGTCCTCCCCATATTATACGCTTTATGGTTCTTAAGCGCCTATCCGCACATATGCTGATGCAGATATTTCTCTCTGGTAGCCATGCCGCCGCGGATATGTCTCTCCGATTTATTGACATCCAGCACTTTCCTTGCTTCTGCTGCCAGAGTAGGGTTCAGTTGTCTGAGCCTTTCGGTTACGTCTTTATGTACGGTGCTCTTACTGATTCCAAATTCCTTCGCGGTCTGTCTCACTGTGGCATTGTTTTCAATAATATAATTGGCAATATGAATTGCACGTTCCTCAATATAATCTTTCAAAAGAAAACCCCTCAGAATACTTTTTTACATTGTATGAAGTATTCTGAAAGGTTATGACACAACTCTTGCCGCCTATGTGGATCCTGAGATGTACGCCGTTTTCTCTTTTATCAAATGTTTTATGAAAGGATTACTGCAAACGTGAACGGATACTGTCCAGCGTCCAATTAGTCTTCTTCATTTCGGACTCGCTTACCGCATTATGCCGATTCATTTCGTTAAGCGCTGCGCCCTGCACCACAAGATTTCCGACTGCCAGAAGATTATTTAACTTCTGCTGCTGTAATGCCTGCTTCTGATTATTCTCCACGCGTCTTTGATGTAAAGATGTTTCATACAGGTTGATTGCCTCTTTTATGTTATCTGCCCTGTAATTCTTGACCACATCATAGAAAAATTGAACCGCGTCGACAGAGCAATAATTTTCGGGATACCATGACGCTAATCTGTCTTGATACGTCGCCTGAACATTCTGCAGGTCTTCAATTACTCCTTTTTCCTTTACCCGCAAAGCCTGATTCACTTCATCAATCGCCGCATTTTTACGCTGATAATAATATTTTCTGACAAAATACCCTGCCACGATTACCACAATCAAGCCAACAAATCCGATAGATCCGAAAAATCCTTTTTGGGGATCAATAGCAACGCTGATGATAAGCGCAGGAATGATGATAAAAAGCCATGAAATTCTTCTTTTTCGTTTGGTACTTGGCTCGCTTGGCTGATACTGATTTCTTACATTAGTTAAGCGCTGCTGAATATTTGCCAACTGCTGAATAATAGATACCGCTTCATTTAAGCTATCTAATAGTTCCTCTCTCGTTCCCATTTCTTACCCTCGTCTTTCATGTAGTTTTAATTGTATAGGCATAAAATAGCCTTCTCAGTTTATTTTATATTAGCATACCTGCCTATACAATTCAAGTAAAAATAAATTATATAGGCAGGTATCGCTATGAATTATTATGAAATTGGACAACGTATACGAAAATTCAGGAAAGCATATCATCTTTCACAGGAACAGCTTGCAGAAAAAGTACAGATATCTGTTACGCACATGAGCCATATTGAAACAGGAAATACAAAATTAAGCTTGCAGGTATTGGTTGATATTGCGAACGCCCTATCCGTACAGACAGACGAACTATTATATGATATCCCGCAAAATACAAAAACCAATATGAAGCAGGAAGTGAATGAAATCCTTGATTCATGCTCCATGCAGGAAATGTATATTTTACTTGACGTTCTTCGTTCCATCAAAACGGCCTTGGATAAGTACGGAGACATGAATTAAAGTATGCCGAAAGGTCAGGAAACAACTCTTCTTACTGTAATAATACTTCTATAGGTGGCGGAGGTGATTTTAATCCCTGTTCTCTCGGTACTGGCATGTACAATCTGTCCGTTCCCTATGTAGATTCCCACATGTCCGCCATAATAAATAATATCCCCCGGCTGCGCCTCGGAATAGGACACTCCCTTTCCCACTGAGGACTGGGCATAAGAACTTCTTGGAAGGGAATAACCAAAAGCCTGATAAACCGCCATCACAAACCCTGAACAGTCCGCGCCGTCGGTCAGGCTGGTGCCTCCCGCCACATAAGGATTCCCGATGAATTTGCAGGCATAATCCGCGATCTGCTGCCCCTTACTGCTGCCCGATGACGAAGAGGAGGCGGTAGTGGTGGAAGTTTCTTTTGCCGTCTCTTCCTCCTGCTCCTCATCCTCCGAAGAATCCTGCTCCGCGGAAGCTTCGCTGCTCTGGCTGGCCAGCAATTCCTCCTGCTCTTTCTTTTTTCTCTCTTCCTCCTCCTTACGTTTCCGCTCTTCCTCCTCCAGTTCCTTAATCTTCGCCGTTTCCTGCTTAATTTTGGCGGTATAGACAGCCGCCTCCTGCCTGGCCTTGGCAAGCACTACGCTATAATTTTCATATTCCTGCTGCTTTTGAGCCAGCACTTCCTCCACGTAAGCCTGTTCTTCTTCCAGCTCCGTCTTGGAGGTTTCCAGTTCGGATTTCTCTTCCTCCAGCGTATCCTGCAGGGCGGCTACCTGCTGTACGGCTGCCTCGTACTTTTCCAACAAGGTTCTGTCGTACTCATAAAGCTCTTCCACATAGTTGACCTTGTTCATCATGTCGCTCATGCTCTTGGCGCCGAAGAACAACTGCAAATAGGAAATTTCTCCCTTTTCATACATAAACTGAATACGTATCTTCATGGATTCATATTGTTCTTCTTCTTCCACTACCGCGGCGTCATACTCTATCTGGGTCTGTGCAATATCCTCTTCCTTATCGGCAATCGCTTCCTCGATCAGATTAATGTCCGTAAGAAGCGCTACCATCTCGCTGTCCAATTCCTCGATTTCTTCCCCAATATCCGCCTGCGCCCCTTTATAATCGGAAATCTGCTGATTTACATCGTTAAGCTGGGACTGATTATTTTTCAGTTCATCCTGCAGATCTGAAATCGTGGTAGCCGATACCGGAACCGAAACCAGCAGGAACAATATAAAAGACAGCATGACGCATACCGCCTGCACATATCTTTTCTTCATGTCTTTGGTATCCTCTGATTTTACAATTCACAATTATTGACCGTTCTGGGGAACGGAATCACATCGCGGATATTGCTCATACCCGTCAGATACATTACGCATCTCTCAAATCCCAAACCGAACCCTGCATGCCGGGCGGAACCATATTTTCGAAGATCCAGATAGAACTGGTAATCCTCCTTATTCAGCCCCAGCTCCTCCATTCGCCGCTCCAAAAGCTCCAGATGATCCTCTCTCTGACTCCCGCCGATAATCTCCCCGATTCCCGGCACCAGACAATCCATCGCGGCAACAGTCCTGCCGTCCTCGTTCAGTTTCATATAGAAGGCCTTGATTTCCTTTGGATAATCCGTGACAAACACAGGGCGTTTAAATTCCTGCTCTGTCAGATACCGCTCATGTTCCGTCTGCAAATCGCAGCCCCAGGATACTTTATATTCAAACTCATCATTATGCTTCTCCAAAAGCTTAATCGCCTCCGTATAGGTCACGCGGGCGAAATCGGCGTTCAGCACATGGTTTAATCTCTCTATCAGCCCCTTATCCACGAACTGATTAAAGAAATTCATTTCCTCCGGCGCATTCTCCAGCACATAGCGGATAACGTACTTCAGCATTGCTTCCGCCACCGCCATATCGTCGTCCAGATCCGCAAAAGCCATCTCCGGCTCTATCATCCAGAACTCCGCCGCGTGTCTGGTGGTATTGGAATTTTCAGCGCGGAAGGTGGGGCCGAAGGTGTATACGTTTTTAAAAGCAAACGCGTAAGTCTCCACGTTAAGCTGCCCGCTCACTGTCAGGTTGGTAGGTTTCCCGAAAAAATCCTGGCTGTAATCTACCTGTCCGTCCTCTGTTCTGGGAAGCTGGTTCAGATCCAGCGTGGTGACCTGAAACATCTCGCCTGCGCCCTCGCAGTCGCTGCCTGTAATCAACGGCGTATGCACATACACGAAGCCCCTCTCCTGAAAAAAGGTATGGATTGCGTAAGCCGTCAGCGAGCGCACGCGGAAGGTCGCCTGAAAGGTATTGGTTCTCGGCCTCAGATGAGAAATCGTCCGCAAATACTCAAAGCTGTGCCTTTTCTTCTGCAAGGGATAATCCGCCGTGGAAACGCCCTCTATCATAATTTCCTGAGCCTGCATCTCAAACGCCTGCTTTGCCTGCGGCGTAGCCACGATCTTTCCCCTGGCTATAATAGCGGAGCCCACGTTGAGTTTGGAAATCGTTTCAAAATTTTCAAGGGCGTCTGAGTAGACGATCTGAAGCGGTTCGAAAAACGTACCGTCATTCACCACGATAAACCCAAATGTTTTGGAATCCCTGATACTTCTGATCCAGCCGCCGACGGTCACCTCACGGTCTTCATAGTCGCCGCTGTTGCGATATAACTCCTTAATATCTGTCAAATCCATGTCTGTTGGTATCTCCTTTATCCCTTATTGATCGCCCTTCTTACGTCTGCCGCAGAGCCGCTTATTCCTGGGTATCGTCGATAGTGGTGATATCAGCGTTCTCCTTAAGAAAAGCCACCACATTCTGCCGCATCAGATATTCTCTTAAGACTTCCACGTCCGTGCTCTCCCGAAAGTCCTCCTCCGATTCATAACCATAGGCTTCCACCCTATAGTCGATCTCCTCCTGAAGCTCTTCGTCTGTGGGGTTCAATCCCTCAATATCGGCAATCGCCTGATACATAATATAAAGCTGCGTACTCTCCAGCGCCTGGCTGTCCAACTGTTCCTCAAACCCGTCCTCGTCCAGTCCGTAGTAGCTCTGCACATATTCCGTAAGCGTCATATCCAGCGACTGCGCCTGTGCCGTCAGGCTATCCTCGATACTCTGGCGAATCCTTGCTACCATTTCCTTCGGCGGCTCTTTGAAGGTACAGCCCGCCATAACCGTATCCTGAATCGACTGCTCAATCGTGCTGTCATAGGTCTGTACCGCGCTCTCATAGAAATAGTTGTAAAGATAATCTCTCAGCTCCTGCTCGGTACTACAGCCCTCAATTCCCAGTGACTGCACGAACTCGTCCGTCAGCTCCGGCTGCTTCTGCTCACTGATACTGTTCACGGTCACTTCGAACACTACCGGCTCTCCTGACAGATCGGTATTGTTCGTGTAGGGATCCGGAAAGGTCAGATCCAAAGATACCGTATCCCCCACATTAGCGCCGATCAGCCCGTCCTCAAAGCCGTCTATAAACTGTCCCGAACCGATGGTCAGGTCATATCCTTCCCCCGTACCGCCGTCAAAAGCTTCGCCGTCATGATAACCGACAAAATCAATATTGACCACATCGCCCTCCTGAACGGCTCTGCCGGTTACCTCCTCCGTAGTGGTATAGGACGCCAGAATATAATATTCCAGATACAGATCCACCATGCTGTCGTCCACCGCAGGCGCTTCCGCCTGTGCCTCGATTCCCATGTAATTCCCCAGCGTCACATAATCGCCGGCGTTAATGTCCTTTAAATATTCCTGATTGCCGCATGCGGTTATCAGTGCTGTCATCGCCAGAACCGCCGTTAATGCTTTGATTTTTCTTTTCCTTATCATAATAACCATGCCTTCCTCAATTTTTTTCAGCCCATATTGTTAAATATATCATAAATCCATAACACTTAAAAGAGTTTCTTCAAATATCCTTCTTGCCTAATATTCCAATCAATGATAGAATATCCATTGCAAAGACGGATTATTTTCTATTCTTTCCCGCTTTGCAGATTTTTGAAAGGTAAGGGATTTTTATGAGCACATTAACGATCGTGTTATTAGTGATTCTGGCAATTTTAATTATTGCCGTAGTTGTATTATATTTTTTAGGGAAAAAGGCTCAGAAAAAGCAAAACGAGCAGCAGGCTCAGATTGAAGCCATGAAACAGACGGTTTCCATGCTGGTAATCGATAAAAAGCGCATGAGGCTGAAGGACGCCGGACTTCCCCAGATGGTCATCGACCAGACGCCCAAAATGCTCCGCAACTCCAAGCTTCCGATCGTGAAGGCTAAGGTTGGCCCACAGATTATGTCGCTGATTTGCGAAGAAAAGATTTTCGATTCCGTTCCTGTGAAAAAAGAGGTAAAGGCGGTGGTCAGCGGCATTTATATCACGGACGTAAAGGGTCTGCACGGCAAGCAGCCCGCCGTGCCCACTAAGAAAAAGAGCAAGTTTAAGCAGCTTGTGGAAAAGGCGCAGGAAAAGGCCGGAGCAAAACCGGTCTGAACGCCGGACTTTTACAGCAGCCTCCTAATTTAAGGAGAAGCTGCTGTTTTCTTTTGAACAGATATGGATTTTGATGTGGCAGTCCGACAGGAACTCATAGTTGACATCCAGCGCGTAATCCACCTCCACTACAATATCCTCTTCCTTTTCCTCAATCTGTATCTTTCTGGTATCGATGCCGATCAGGATCTGGCCAAAAGGAGTATTGTAGCTGGTCATATTTTTCTTATTTTCCTGAAATACCATATGTACATTAACCAGCCCGTTGCGGGTCAGTTCCAGAATCCCTTCGCTGAATTTCAGCCTGTTTTTGGTCGCCTGTGTAAATCCTTCCGTGACTTCCTCATAAATCACGTAATGCTTATTGTTTTTTTTATAATAATCTCCTACAGTGACTGTCTCTATCTTGTCCGCGTTCTCCAGCCGCTGATCAAACTGCAGTCCCTGCATGGTCAATAATACTTCTTTCATCATAATCCCCATTTCTGAGCAACTTGTTGCGAAGCGGCGGCGAGAAGTCCGCGGAGGCGGTTTCTCGTCTGCCATCAGACAAATTTATGACGCTCCCTAATATTCCTCAATATTGATCACCTTGGCGGACAAAATGCCATAGGTCAAAATAGAATTGGCAAATTTCTGAAATTTGTCCGCCGCGTCGCTGACAAAGAAACGGTAAAGCTCTGTTCCCAGCCCCGGTCTGTGTTCGCTTTCCAGTCCCTTTTCCCGAAGCAGCCCCTTCAACTCTCTGGCCGTCTCATAAGCGGGATTTACCAACGTCACCTGATCTCCCATAATCTTCCCCACCGTCGAACGGATCATCGGATAATGTGTGCAGCCCAAAATCAGCGTATCGATTCCCACATCGATCAGCTCCGTGAGATAGCGTCTGGCAATTTCCTCCGTTACCGGGTCTTCCCACAGCCCCTCCTCCACCAGCGGCACAAACAGAGGGCAGGCCTTGCCCAGCACCTGGGCTCCGGGATTATTTTCCTGTATGTATCGGTTGTAGATTCCGCTGCTGATGGTCGCCTCAGTGGCAACCACCCCGATCTTACCATTCTGAGTGGCGGAGATTGCGGCCCTGGCGCCCGGCTTCACCACGCCCACAATGGGAATATCCACTTCCTTCTCCAGTTCGTCTAAGGCATAGGCGCTGGCGGTATTACACGCCACCACAATGGCCTTAACCTGTTGTGTCTGCAAAAAGCGCACGATCTGTCTGGAAAACTTTGTGACCGTCTCTTTGGATTTATTGCCGTAGGGCACCCGCGCCGTATCGCCGAAGTATACGATTCTTTCGTTGGGAAGCTGGCGCATGATCTCTCTTGCCACCGTCAGCCCGCCGACTCCCGAATCGAATACGCCGATAGGACTATTATGTAATTCTTCTTCTCCGCTCATAAAATAACCATGCCTTTCTCTCAGCCTGCCGTCTCCCTGCCCGTTCCGCGCGCCTTACGTCATAACGCGCCGCAGGAAGCGCCATGCCATGATTTATTCGGAAAAATCATCTGCGCATTGCTCCAGCCATTCCAGGAGCCTGCTCTTCACAACCACATCCTCTCCCGTGGCCTTGAACAAATCCCGATAGGTTATCTCTCCGGAAAGTATCTGCCCTTCCGGCGTCTCCTGCGTTTTCTCCCGCTGGACGGCGTTTTCCTCCGCTTCTTCTACGATTACCGCCTGGCAGGTCTCCTCCGTAAAACATAATTCCGGATACAAAATGCCCCACCAGGCAGCCGCAAACACTGCCGTCGTCCAGGTTCCGAATCTCAGGTTCCGATACCATTTGGTCAAAACATGTTTTACTATTGTCTTATCATACATCTCGCTTCTCCTTCATGCCATCGCTTCTCCGGCATTAAGGAGTGTTCCCATAAAACCCCGCTCTATACGCGCTTATGCGGTTTTTCGGCTGACGGAATCTCATTTTTCTTCTGATTCTGCTCCTGCTCTATGCGAAGCTGGCTGATAATCGATTTTTCCTGATTATCAATATGTGTCTTAGAAGCCTCCGCCGCCTTCTGCTTATCCCTGTGCAGAATACTTTCATATATCATTCTATGCTCGTTCACCAAATGCTCATGACCGCTCTCGTCCTTAATATATTCAAAGCGGTAGCGGTACATCTGTTCTGACAGGTTATTGATTAACTGGATCAGCCTGCGGTTCCGGGTCGCCTGCACAATAATATCATGCAGCGCCACATCTGCTTCCGCGATTGTGGTGGCGTCCTTTGTCTTCGTCGCATACTCGAAGGCGTCGCAGGCTTTCTTAAGCTGCCCTATCTCGTCCGCGCTGATTCTTTCGCAGGCCAGCTCCACACACAGCGCGTCCAGGGCGCGGCGTACTTCCAGCACGTCTCTTAGGCTTTTCTCCGTAATCTGCGCCACTTCGGCTCCCCGGCGGGGAATCATGATCACCAGGCCTTCCAGCTCCAGCTTGCGGATCGCTTCCCTGATAGGCGTCCTGCTGACCCCTAATTGATTCGCCAGATGAATCTCCATCAACCGTTCCCCCGGCTTCAGCTCTCCTGTCAGTATCGCTTTTCTGAGCGTATTAAACACTACGTCCCGCAGGGGCAGAAATTCGTCCATATTAACCGTCAAATGATTGTCCATATAATCTCATGCCCTCCTCTTTCGCCGGATTCTCCCACCGGAGCCTTTTGCCGCAGCCCCATCTCCGATTCGCTTTAAATCGGATTGCAGAATGTGGCCGCAAATACCTGCTTCGCCAGTCCCTCGCGCTCTATCCTCCAGACTGCCCGCTTCGCCTGTTCCTGATTGGTATAGACACCAAACACCGTAGGCCCGCTGCCGCTCATCAGGGCGTTCATAGCGCCTTCCCGTCTCATCAATTCTTTGATTTCTTCTATAATCGGATAGAATCTGGCGGTTACCATCTCCAGCACATTGCCCATCCGTTCCGTCATACCCTGCAAATTTCCCGCCCTGATGGCATCCGCCATACCGTCGATATCGGGATGCCAGGTCAGGGAATCGGCATGCAGATTCTCATACACAAACTTGGTAGAAACGTCGATATCAGGCTTTGCCACCGCCAGATAACACATCGGCGGCGCGGGAAGAGGGCTCAAGATCTCGCCGATCCCTTCCGACAGCATCGTTCCCCCCACGATACAGTAAGGGATATCGGCTCCCAGCCTGACTCCCAGCTTCTGTAATTCTTCTGTCCGATAGCCCATATCAAACAGTCGGTTTAAGCCTCTCATAACCGCTGCGGCGTCCGCGCTTCCGCCCGCCATACCTGCCGCGATGGGAATCCGCTTTGTGAGCGTAATCTCTACGCCCTCCGCAATTCCTTTGTCGCGCATCAGCAATTCCGCCGCTTTATAAATCAGATTATCCCGCCCCGCAGGCAGCGCCTGATGATCCGTCTGTATCCTGATACCGGGCTGCGCCGTCCTCTCCATCTCCAGATCGTCGTAAATGTCCACCGTCTGCATAATCATCCGAACCTCATGGTAACCGTTCTCCCTGCGTCCCAGCACATCTAGTCCGATATTAATTTTCCCATAGGCTCTCTGGTGTATCCGGTTCATAGCCGCCTGTTCCTCGCTTCTCTCGTCTGTAAAATACTTTTTTCAAGATTGTACTTGATTGTATACAATCTGCTATCGTTTGTCAATAGCACAGCCGGGAAACAGGGCTCAGGAAACGCGGCGCTAAACCGAAAACAGGGCGCAGTCAATTTCAACAATTCCCAATAATATAATTTGTCAACTTTCTCTTCTAATTTATTTAGGAAAATGGTACGATATAATTAAAGACAAGATAACTGTCCAGAGCGGTTCAAATCAGAGAATGGTTCTGTACAGCACAAAATAAGAAAACATTCTAACATTCCAAGGAGGGATAGCAATGAGCGTAAACGGAATTACAAGCGCAACCAGCACATACGAAACATACCAGACCACGCAGTCTTCCGCTAAAACAGCAACAGAAAGCACAACCGCCAATGTTTCCGCTACAGAGGAAGCGGCCGCTGTCTATGAATCGTCCTCATCCAGCGAGACAACCACCACAACTTATACGCAGAATACCGAGCTGATCAATAAGATGAAAGCAGACGCGGAGGCGCACACACAGCAGCTGCAGAACATTGTGCAGCAGTTAATGACCAAGCAGGGGCAGACCTACAATACCGCCAACGATATCTGGCAGTTTTTGGCAAGCGGTGATTTCACCGTAGACGCCGCGACAAAAGCGCAGGCTCAGAAGGATATCTCAGAAGACGGTTACTGGGGCGTGGAGCAGACGTCCGACAGGATTATCGATTTCGCTACGGCTCTGACAGGCGGCGATCCAAGTAAGATTGAGGAAATGAGAGAGGCTTTCAAAAAGGGCTATGAGCAGGCGGAAGAGACTTGGGGCGGCGAATTACCGGAAATCTCCAAGCAGACCTACGACGCCGTAATGGAGAAATTCGACAAGCTGCTTGAGGAAGCAGGCCTGACAACCGAGCAGACTACTACCAATTAAAAACGGACGCATTGATCTGAGCAGGGTCAGTGCGCAAATCTAAAAAGGAATCATCGTCGCAGGACTTTGATTCCTTTTTTATCAGAAATTCTTTCTCTTTTTCCAGCGGCGCGGTTTACAGCGTCAGATTCCTCCCTTTACCACTAAGATTTTATCTCCGGCGCTGATTTCCTCCGATACCAGATCGTTGACCTCCTTAAGCTGTGCCACCGGCACATAATAACGCTTGCCGATATCCCATAAAGTATCGTCCTGCCCGGCGATGTAGATAACCATTCCCGGCAGCTCGCTTAATTTATTCAGATCCAGCTCCTCCACCTTGATATCCGTAATCAGATTGCTGTTCTGCACCGAAAAAACGATTGCCCGGAACTGCAGCGCGGCTTTAATGTCCAGCTCTTCATGATCCAACATGGTAACTGTCAGCTGCTCGATGCTGGGGCGCAGCTTAAAAATACTTGCAGGCATAATATGCTCCGCCTCCATCACATATTGGAAGGACAGTACATTGATGGTGGAATAGAGCGACTTCGCTGCTCCGCTGCACAAATATAGCGTGGTCACTGTCAGGGTTCCCGTAATGGCAATGCCGTTTTCCACAATCGCCTGTTCCTCGACCTGAATATCCCCTTCCGAATGAATAAGCTGATACATCGGCATCTGTGTATTTTGGATTTTAGCGTGCTCCGCGATCTTGCACTTACCGCTTCCCGACAGCAGAAGGCTCTTAAGCTGCACTTCTGTCGTCAGCGCTTCAATCTCCTTATCCACGCCGTAAACATCCGACAGCACTTCCATATTTTCTTCATCATAAAGGTGAATGTCCAGATCCAGCACCGGTTCAATACAAAAAACTCTCTCCTCCCCGTCGAAATCCTGGCGCACCTCCACATTGCACTGGCCCAGGCTATAACGGATATCAGGAATCATGTTTTCACGGCAGCCGTGACATTCTATAATGCCGCTGAAGGGCACCGTATTTTCATACCATAGCGTGCGGTCGTTATCCCCCTCTCCCTCATATAAGAAAAAGGCTCTCATCTCTCCCTGAATGGAAATTTTCTCTTCCAGCGCTTTAAACTCCACATGGTCAAAGGTAATATGATGCCAGACCGTCTGGAATACGTTAGGCAGATTCCCGGTCAGCTCCATCTCTTCTTTTAACCGGAAAATATCTTTCTTCTGCAAAACCAACTGGGTAACCGGATAAGTACGCTTCCGGTACTCTACCGGCTCGTCATGGTAAATATCCACCGCCACGTCCTGCTCCATATGCTCTTCCTGCTCCAGCGCCACGGCGGCGACGGCCTGCACGCTCAGCTTTCTGGAATTGATCAGGCCGACTGTCAGATCTTCAATCGTCCAGTCCGCCAGAACCGTATCGCCGTTATTTACTCCCTCCATGTTGACTTTTTCCTCAAAAGGCAGCATGGCCTCCATGCTGGCGCACATTCCCTCCATATCCGTCAGATACAGAATAGATACCACCAGCTTACCCTTCAGATGAACCACATTTTCGCCGACGCGCAGCTCCTCCATGATGATCTCGCCTTTGTTAGTCAGCAGATAGCTGGCGTCCGGCTTGTTATCTGAAATATTCACATCTTCTTCCAATACCATCTGGGTGCCGGCTCTGCCGCTGATCCGGTCCATATGTATCTTCTTCTTCACTAATTCCACAAGAAAACCCTCCATGCGTATACTTAATATAGTATATGCCCCATGGAGGGTATCTATGCATGATACAGCCGGGCAATCAGGAGATCACTCCACGGCTCCAATCAAGTCTGTCACGTTTTCCACGCCGCACTGCTTCATATATGCCTCAATCCCGTCTATCACCTCCACGGTCGTATAGGGATTCACAAAATTCATGGCTCCCACCGCTACAGCGCTGGCCCCGGCGAGCAAAAATTCGACGGCATCCTCGCCTGTGGCAATGCCGCCCATACCGATAATGGGAATATGAACCGCATGAGCCGCCTGATAAACCATACGCACCGCCACCGGCTTAATCGCAGGGCCGGATAAACCGCCGGTCTTATTGGCAAGGGCAAATTTTCTTCTGTAAATATCAATCTTCATTCCTGTAATGGTGTTGATCATGGACAGGGCGTCTGCGCCCGCCGCCTCTGCCGCTTTCGCCATCTCCGTGATATCGGTTACGTTGGGGCTCAGCTTCATGATCACAGGCTGTCTGGCCTTTTTCTTAATCTGGGAGGTAATATCGTAAAGGCAGTCCGCTTTCTGGCCAAAGGCAATCGCGCCTTCTTTGACATTCGGGCAGGAAACATTAATCTCCAGCATATCTACCGGTTCGTCGCCAAGGCGTTCCACCACCTCCAGATAATCCTCCACTGTTTTGCCGCAGACGTTTACAATGATTTTTGTATCATATTTTTGCAGAAAAGGAATATCCCTGCGGGTAAACACATCAATCCCCGGATTCTGCAAACCGATGGCATTGAGCATTCCTCCATAGGTCTCCGCCACACGGGGCGTCGGGTTGCCCGACCATGGTACATTGGCCACTCCCTTGGTCACCACCGCGCCTAAACGGTTTAAATCTACAAATTCGCTGTATTCCATACCGGAACCAAAGGTGCCGGAGGCTGTCATAACGGGATTTTTGAAAGTGATCCCTGCAATCTTCACTTGTGTATTCATCAGATTTCCACCTCTTTTGCTTCAAATACCGGCCCGTCCGTACAGATACGCGCGTTATCCACATGGGAATGATGATTTATTTCCGTGGTTTTGCACACGCAGCCAAGGCAGGCGCCTACCCCGCAGGCCATTCTCTCCTCCAGAGAAAGATAAGCCTCGATTCCCAGTTCCCCGGCATACTTCTTGACAGCGCAAAGCATCGGCAGGGGACCGCACGCCATAATCAGATCCGCTTCAAGCTGATTTGCCCGGACAGCGTCCATCACATTACCTCTGGTTCCCACACTGCCGTCCTCGGTTGCAAGATAGACATTGCCATACCGCGCAAGATCTTCCGTCAGAAACAAATCCCGATTCCGATATCCTGCTATAATCTGTTTCTCCGCATCTATTTCCTTAGCCACTTCCAGCATAGGCGGAATACCGATACCGCCTCCCATCAGAAATACCCTTTTCCCCTTCGCCTTTTCCACGGGGAACCCATTCCCCAAAACACCCAGTATTTCCAGAGTATCCCCCGCTCTACAGGCAGAAAATTCAGCCGTTCCCTTACCGGCTATGCGGTATACCAGACGCAGCCTGTTCCGGGCTTTATCCGTTTCACAAATACTGATCGGACGCGGCAGCAGCGTACTCGCGTTATGGGGATACACCGCGATAAACTGGCCGCCATGGGCATCCTGCGCCAGCTCTGTTTCCAGCCACAGATCAAAGATCCCGTCCGCAATCTGTTTTTGTGATATCACTGTGGCTTTTACTTTCTTCTTCTGTGACATTTTCTCAACCATGCCTTTCCTGCTTTAATCCTTCTATTCTACCTGCGGCTGCCGGTACACCACCCTGCCTCCGCAAATCGTATACATAATCGTCCCCGGCATCCACTGACCCACAAAGGGCGAGTTGCAGGCCTTGGAAGCAAAACGCTCCACCTGCCACCTGTCCCGGCAGTTAAACAGCACCAAATCCGCAGGCCCCTTTTCTTCCAGATATCCGGCGTCCAAATGGTACAGTCTGGCAGGCTCATAGCTCATCTTTTCCATAAGCTGTTTCATACTCAGAAAGCCTTGGTCTACCAACTCCCGAATTCCAAGAGACAGGGAAGTTTCCAGCCCGATAATACCGCTTGGCGCTTCCGTGATCGGTTTTGCCTTTTCTTCTATGCTGTGGGGCGCATGATCCGTGGCGATCATATCGATGGTTCCATCTTTTAAGCCTTCTATAATGGCCAGTCTGTCCGCCTCCTCCCTAAGCGGAGGATTCATCTTCGCCAAAGCGCCGTGCTCCGGCAGCGCATCTTCCGTCAGCGTAAAATGATGGGGCGTTGCTTCCGCATAAATATGGCTGCTTTGCTTCTTCGCCCGGCGCACCAGCTCCACTGCTTCTTTCGTACTGATATGCTGAATGGATAAATCAGCTTCTTCCTCCAGCGCTATTTTCAGGTCGCGCTCCACCATGGAAATTTCCGCTTCTCTGGGGGAACCGCCAATTCCATAATAAGCGGCTGCCTTTCCCGCGTTCACGCCGTTATTGGCAATCAACGCCGGATTTTCTTCATGGAGGCTGACAGGCTTTCCCAGCCTGGCCGCGCGCCTTAACGCTTCCCGCAGCCTTCCCTCATTCATCAGCGGAATACCGTCGTCCGTAAAACCGGACGCGCCCGCCGCGCTTAAGGCTTCCATATCCACCAGTTCCTCGCCCTTCATTCTCTTTGTCACATTGGCGCAGGAATAAATATGAATATCCGTTTTTTTGCCTTTCTCGAGTACATAGGACAACGTATCAACATTATCTACCGGCGGCTTCGTATTGGCCATCAGCACCACGGAAGTAAAGCCTCCTCTGGCGGCCGCCTTAGCGCCGGTGTAAATATCCTCTTTATGCGTCAGCCCCGGATCCCGGAAATGTACGTGCACATCCACCAGCCCCGGCGCGACCACCAGCCCCGCCGCGTCTATCCGCCGCACTTCTTCCGCCTGCTGCCATTTGGCGTCGATCCCCTTCTGCCCCAGTAAATCCGGCAAAGGGGTGCCCTGTCTGGCGATTCCCGCTATTTTATCCCCTTGAATCAGGATATCATAATATCCTTCCCTGCCGGATTTAGGGTCTATCATATAGCCGTTTGTAATATAAATCATAAGTTTATCTTCTTCCTCTGCCCCGCCGTGCTCATTTATTCACGGGCTTCGCCCTATGAAAGCTTCGAACGCCAACGCCGTCTGCAAGCAGACGCCTTGGCTTCCTCGCTTTCGCACGGCTCATTGCCTACGTGGACATTTTAACACAATCTTTAGTCAAAAACTACTGGCTTATCGGTAAACTCTGCCTTAATCACGATATAGGGATAACTGGGAGTGGCATTTTCTTTCTCTTCCGGTTCGGGGCCGATCAGGTTCGTATCCACATAGATGGCGTTGGCAGTCTCATATAAATCGTTCACTGAAATGCTGTAGCCCCCGGTTTCCTGCGTCCCATAGCCTACGCATATGTAGAGAAACCCCTGATCCTGAAAGGTCATCTTAAAGGGCTCCGCCTTTTTCTCTTCAATCATGGCAAGCAGCTCCTCCGGTACATTTTCCTCCGCAATCACGGTAAATTCCCAGTCCTTAATTTTTTCCATGGAATCCTGTTTGGCAGCGCAGGCGGCCACGCCCATACAAAGCAGGCATACAAGAAAAACGCTGACGATTCTCCTTTCCAATTCACTCATAGTAACCTTTCCTTTCCGTTCCTATACGGCATACTGCTGTTACTACTAATTTTATTATATTTCCCTGCGTTCTATGCCTGATATCCTGCAAAAAGCCTATTTCCGCCGCATATCGCCCCGTTCTCCGAAACGACAACCGAGCCAAACTGTATATTGATTATAAAGATATTTTTCGCTATAATATTACCGGCTTCAAATTGCCCATGTCAAATGGAGGTTTATATGATTCGTTTTATTATCCTGGCGCTTTTTGTATTATTATTTCTTATTTGCAGTATTCCGCTGCTCATCACGGAGCACATTATCGGTAAATTCAGTATAGACGCTAAAAATCGCCGCTCTCTTGCCATCGTCAACTGGGCGTTTCGGGTGTGCCTTTTTATTACCGGAACAAAAATCACCGTCATCGGCGAAGAAAATGTACCCAAAGATCAGGCGGTACTCTATATTGGAAACCACCGTAGCTATTTTGATATTTTAATTACCTATGTGAGAGTCCCGCGGCCGACCGGCTATATTGCCAAAAAGGAAATGCTCCGCTATCCTCTGCTTCGCGACTGGATGCGGTATCTGCACTGTCTGTTTCTGGACAGAAACGATATTAAACAGGGAATGAAAACCATTATGCAGGGCGTAGAAGAAGTCAAATCCGGCATTTCGGTCTGCATTTTCCCGGAAGGCACCAGAAATAAAGTGAACGACACATTTCTCCCCTTTCATGAAGGCAGCTTTAAAATAGCGGAGAAATCCGGCTGCGCCATCATTCCCATGACTATCAACAATACCGCGGATATTTGGGAAGACCACCTTCCTTTTATCAAAAAGACGCATGTCATTTTGGAATACGGAAAGCCCATTTACATGAACGAAATGTCCCGGGAAGAGAAAAAGGGCATCGGCGTAAAGGTACAGGCGATCATTCGGGAAACTTATTTTAAAAATAAGGAATTGGTCTAAATATCATCAGACGCTACTCGCTCATTGCGGCCTGTCCATCCAGAATCGCGCTCATCATCAGCACAAGCTCTGCGTTCAGATCGATCTGATTCATAATACCCTGGGTTTCATCAATATCCTTATAGTTCCGCTCGCCCGTCCCATCCAGATAGCTGATGGACTGCAGGTTCCGTCCGAGCAGGTAATGCAGATGATTCTCCAGCACGGTAGCGTATTCATGGCTCGTAATAATATGGTCTACCACCACCAGCCTGGAAAGCTCCTGCAATAGCTGCGCGCTGTTGCTCTGCTCTTTATCCGCGTCAACCAGCAGCTTGGAATTTTTCGAGGCGTAGGAAATCTGTTCTGCCTCCCGCATCAATACTCCGATCACATCATTGCACAGCACGGCGTCCACCTTCTGCTTGGTAGACAGGTAGGTTACGCAGCCCCAAAAGATAAAATCGTCGTCCATACTTGTAACCGGGTTCTGCGTCAGATAATTCTTAACCACCGTATGATACCCGCTATTGCCCGTAGCCCGATACAGTTCCGCGGCGGCATAGAAATACTTCTCCGGGGACACGTCCCCAAGATACTGCTGCGCATAGCGGTACGCACGATCCGCCGCTTTCAGGCACTGGGTCGCAAACTCTCTATCGTAATTCTGATATAGATAACTGAATTTTGCCATGGTGGCCGCAAACTGAATCGTGGCATCCATGGTTACGCCGTCAATATACAAAAGATAACCGACAGCCTTATTGTCCACGCTGCTGACAGAAGCGTATACCGCTCCGCTTGTCGTATCCTGCATTTTAAGCAGCCAATCAACCTCATATCGGACTTCGTCCAGAATATCAGGTATCTCGTTTCCGCTCTCAGGAATACCGATCTCATCGTCAAACACAGCCGGATAAAGCTCATACGCCAGCAAAAGAGAATTCACTGTCTGGCAGCCTTTTACTACATCTCTGGTTCCCATCTCGTCCATATGCCAGCCGCCCGTCACATTCAGCTTTACAGACGCCTCTTCCTTCATCTGCGCTTCTCTTGTATGGCAGGCATTGTGAGCCGCTTCTCCCGCCAGCTCCGAGGATAAGGTAAGCCCGCACCGGTTATAATAATATTGCTTCAGCACCGTCTGAAATAAATCTTCATAGGGGTTCTCGCTGATCTCAAAGGAATAGGACTGGCCGATCATGGCTGCCTGTATGTAATATTTTCCTGTTGCCTCAAAATCCGTAAAATCCCCATAGCTGATATAAACGCCGCTTTCCTCGTCATATCCCTTCTGTTCTATCTGCCCTGTATAAACTATCTCCCCGGTATCCGCCTCCATAACCATAAAGATATCCGGCGGAAATTCACCCAGAATCACAGCAATCTTATTGCTGTCCCGGGCATAGCCTACCTGATCCACTAAAATATTGGGCAGGCTCACCGGTACCTCGTAATCAAATTCCGGCGACAGGCCAAGACTGGTAAAATCGTCGTCCCCACTGCTCCCCTGCAGCATCTCAAGAGAAAGATCCGACAAACCGCCGCATCCGGTCAGTAAACCAAGGCATATTATCATACATATTACTTTTCTAAGGCTTCTTCGATTCCACATCTTACCGTCTCTTAATTTAGGCTGTCTTGAGCCCTTTCCCACGCCGTGACATTTATTCACAGGGCTTCGCCCTATGAAAATGCGGGTAGCCAAAGACGTCTGCAAGCAGCCGCTTTGACTTCCTTCTTCTGCTTTCCCACGCCGTGCCGTTCGAGAGCCGTTGGCTCTCTCATCCACGGGCTTCGCCCTATGAAAATGCGGGTAGCCAAAGACGTCTGCAAGCAGCCGCTTT
>JAJQIK010000035.1:22160-37854 GCA_021199255.1 Clostridiales bacterium
GACTTCCCGCATTTTCGCACGGCTCATTGCTTACGTGGACATTATATCACAACATGGCGCTTTGTTCATCATAATAAACGATTTTCCCCTCGATAAGCGTGCACAGGTTTCTGGTAAACACTTCCATGGGATTGCCGTTGAAGATTGCGATATCTCCGTCTTTTCCCACCGCCAGGCTTCCTACCCGGTCATCTACGCCGCAGATTCTGGCGGGGTTAATGGTAATCGCCCTCAGGCCTTCTTCCATGGACATTCCCGCTTTTACCGCAAGCCCTGCACAAATTGGCAGGAACTGTATCTTTGAAACCGGGTGATCGGTGGTGACGGCGGTCAGAATCCCCCGTCCGCTGAGAATCCCCACAGTTTTAAAAGCCATATTCTGTACTTCTATTTTATTGCGGCTTGCCATATCGGGGCCTACGATAGCCGGGAAACCGGCTTTTTGCAATTCTTCTATAATCAAATGTCCTTCGCTGCAATGATCAATCGTCATAGCAAGTCCAAACTCCTGCGCGATACGCACCGCCGTCAGAATATCATCAGCTCTGTGCGCATGCGCCTTTAGCGGAATCTCGCCTCTTAAAACCGGCAGCCAACATTCATACCGGAAATCCTTCTCCGTTTCTGAATCGGTCTCTCTCCGCTTCTGGTACGCCTTTGCCTTCGTCAGCTCCTCCCGCAGCATTGCCGCGATCGCCATACGGGTAGAGGGGGACGTCCCCTGCCCGGAATAATTGACTTTCGGATTTTCCCCGAAGGCAATCTTCATAGCCGCGGGGGCTTTTACTATCATCTGATCGATGCATCTGCCATAGGTTTTCAGAAAAGCAAACTGCCCGCCTACCACATTAGCGCTTCCCGGCCCGATCATGGCGGAGGTGATTCCTGCCTGCTGCGCGTCGTGGAAGGACGCGTCCATGGGATTAATCGCGTCTATCGCGCGCAGATAAGGAGTGACCGGGTCTACGTTTTCATTGCAGTCGTCTCCTTCCATGCCTTTCTTTTCCTCCGTAATCCCCATATGGCAATGGGCTTCAATCAGACCGGGCATGACCAGATTGCCCTTAGCGTCGATTACCTGCACGTCGTCCCGGTCGCGCAGCGCACCTTTATCACAATCACGCATATCTCCAATGGCTACTATTTTGCCCTGTTCTATCTGAATGTAGCCGTCCTCATAATCCTGCTGTTCCATTGTCCTGATATTGCCGTTGATAATTACTAACATCTGCCGTTTCCTTTTCTAAACGCTCCTGTTGCCAGAAGGGTCTGTTATTTTTATTGCAGCCTGGTCATCGGGTTCACCGGCTCCCCGTCTTTGGTCAGCTTAAAATATACATTGGTGCCCTCAAGACTGTAATACTTGGTAGGAGACGCCACCGTCGCGATATAATCTCCCACGCTTACATAGCTTCCTTCGGAAACGATGATATTATCTAACTGTCCGTAAGTCAGTTCATAGCCGTTGCCCAGATCCATGACCACCGTATTGCCAATCACCGGATCATAGGCCACGGAAATCACACGCCCGTCCGCCGCCGCCGCAATATTCTCACCCTGAGTTGCGGAAATGACAATCGCCGGATTATACTTATACTGTTGCAGCGTCGGAAAATAAATGGTCTGATCCATACTGTAATTGATCAGCACGTCTCCCACAATCGGCCATACCAGCCCGTCTTCCTCCTCAAAATCAAGCGCAGGCTGTACAGTGGTGGAAATCACTTCCGCCTCTTCTACGGCGCTGCTGTTCCCGGCAGTGTCCACGGTCTCGTCAAACATTCCCGCCTCTTCTTCCTCATCTTCCTTCTTTTCCCTGGCGGACGCGTCATTCTGCTGTTCCACGGATTTCTCGTTTACCTTCTGCCCTGTCTGCTCTTCCTCTTCGTCCTCCGAGGATTTTTCTTTTAATTGCTCCTCTTCCTCTTCATTTTCCACCTTCAGGGAATTGGCTTCCTGAAAACCAGGGTCATAATCCAGATCATCGGTTCCTACCTCGGCAAACAGGGTATCCAGCTCTTCCCCGGACATCATGTTTTCCGCCGTCTGGCTGCCCTGGTCTTCAAGGGCTTCGAAGTCCACCACATAATCCTCCTGTTCCGCCTGATTATTTCTGTTTACATAAACACCGGTCACCGTCAATGCTGTCAGGACAAACACTGAGGACGCCAACATAATGATTCTCTCTTTCCTGATACTGCTTCTATTTCTTCTTGCCATGAAACTTTGCCTCCTGTTTTCCATATATGTTTCATGGTGTTAGTCTTACCCATTTCTGTCAGGTTATTCAAATTTTGCTAATTCTGCGCCCGGAAAAAATTCTTTTAAAATCTGGTCATATGATTCCCCATTTACAGCCTTACAGTCCGCCCCGTACTGGCTCATGCCAAATCCATGCCCCACGCCGCTCACATGAAAAATCACCTGTTCTTCATTCCTGTCTATCTCAAAGGAAGAGGACTGCAATTCAAAGAGATAACGAAACCTCTCTCCCTCAATTTCCACCGTTTTCCCGCCTTCTGTATAGCATACCCAAGTCACATATCCCGCTGTATCATAAATAAGCGCTGCCTCATTCCATAGGGTTTCCTCCGAACAGGCGTCTCCGGTGACGGTTCTGAGCCGCCGGAGATACTCCTCCCGTTCCACCGTCGCCGTACTGCTGTATTCTGAAGAGGTTTTATCCTGCCCGCAGACAATGCTAGTGAGATAAGGGCACTTATCAGTCCCCCATACTTCCCCCGCATCTCTTGTCCGCCCATTGCTGACCTGAAAATAAGATGCCTGAATGGGCTGCCCCTGATAACACAGATACAGTCCCTTCGTCTCCTCTACCGCCTCCTGAAAGCTTTGCAGTGCTTCCCTGTCCTCCATGTCATAAAACTTGCGCAGACCTGTATCCTCTATCTGTATCCTTCTATCCTCCTGCCCCTGACAGGCCTGTACGATCTCTGTCCGCAAAAGTACCGCCTGCGCCTTCATGGCTTCCTTTTCATAAGTCCCCTGCATCACCTCCGCCAGCCGATAAATCAAATATTCCTCCACAGGAAGCTCCCAGATTCCCCATTCCATGACCGCCTCTACCCAACAGGACGTCTCTTCCCCGGCTTCTCTGCTCTGAGTCCGCTTCTCCAGCAGTTCTCCGGTCTCTTCTCCCACATGCCCCCACAGGCAGGCGCATACATAAGGCAACAAAAAAACAAACAAAAGAAAGCGCAAGGCGTCTCTTTTGTTTGTTCTTTTTTCGACGAATTTACTAACTTTCATAAAACACCCCACATGTAATATCTCTATGTGGGCGTCTGCGTTTTTATAACCACATTACCTTGCCAGATCCAGATGTTGAATCGTTGATACGGTTCCGTTTTCATACAGAAAAATGCCGGTGCTGCGTATCATGGCGTTATTGGCGTTATCCTTCTGGGAGTTCAGCGCAAACTGGGTGGATACATTGGCTAACCCGATGGCTCCCACTCCCAAATCCGCAAGATGATACAGCTTATCCTGCCCGTTTTCGTCCTGTGTCCAGATCAGCAGCTTATCCCAAATAGGGTCCGCCTCGTCAATCCAGCCGTTATTGTCCGAATCATATTGCGACAGATCGGCAAACCCATCGCCTGATTTCGTCCCGAACAACTCTCCGCCGTCATTGATAACGCCGTCTCCATTAAGATCCAGGGCAAGAAATCCGCTGCCCGGATTCAGAGTTGAAATCTCGTCCTGAACGCCGTCACAGTCCAGATCAAAGAAAAATTTCTGATCGGACACCTGAGCCACATTGGTATCCAGATTAATGACCAGCGGATCACAGTAATCCCTTACGGACGTAACATAGGTTTCCTCATAATATTCTTCGAAGCTGCGGCTCATGCCAAACTCCAGATGAAAAGATAGTTCTCTTCCGTCCGCCGTCCTGACCGTACCTGCCGTAGAATAAGCGGTATATTCCTCTTCTCTGTAATAGGTCTGGCTGGTCATCTTCGATATGGACTGCGTGCCATTTCCCGACAGTCCGGATATCATGCCGGTCTGATCGCCATATACGTCATCGATTCTGACGCCCCTGAAATGAAATAACAGCTCCATCAGGAACCGCATGCACTGCTGCCTGATGGTGGCAGCAGCGTCCTGCTCTTCTCCGCCCGACGACACGCGCGACGTATTAGAAAGATTTCTGAAATGCGCCGTGATATCCTCCAGATTCAGAGTCTCCCCGCTGTCTCCTTCTGCTTCTCCGGCATTGCCAAACATTCCCTCCGTCAATCCATTCCCTGTATACGTGACTGTGACGGAGCTCATTTTCTTAGCGGTCGTGGCGCTGTAACTTCTGGCAGATTCCATTCCAATTGTACTGGAATCAATTCTCACTTGTCCCTCGTCCCTCCTTCTGTGCAAGACCGTTTCCCGCCCTGTCCGTGTCACCCGACTGCACCCTCCCTGATGCATGGCAATAGAAAGGACGGTATTTTTACAGAAAATCCTTTTCTCCAAAAATACCGTCCGTGGTCTCAACATCATTCAAATTCAGGCAAAATCGCTCTGGCCGGGAGCTTTTTCCCTGTAACATATATATCGGAACTTTGCGCCAAATCTTTACTCCTGAATATACGCCACATACATGGCGCTGATCTGATTCTCATCCAGCATCGTGTTCCAAATATGTATCTCGTCAAAGCTGGCTCTGTACAATTCATCAAAGCAGTCAATCCCTACATATGCTTTCAGATTTTCTGTCTCAAGGCTCAGCTTCGATACCTCACTGGAGCCCACCAGCTCGCTGTTCACATACAGATAGCCCGTCACCTTGGTGCTGTCCTCCTCCGACGTCAGCGCGCCGTCTACGCAAATGGTAATATAAGTCCATTCGTTCAGGTTGATACACCGCTTATTCTCCGAGGAGGGTCTGATCTCGCAGGAATTATGATAGATACTGTTAATCGTATTATAAACCGGCACTACCGCTTCCCCATTCTCCGCAGTCTTCTTGTTAAAGCTGATATAATTCTGGGTGGCGTCCACATCCATCAGATTGGAACCGATCATCAGAAACGGCGACCAGTCGCACAACTGATCTGCCCGGAACCAGAAAGAAATGGTGTAGGAGTCCGCAAGCCCCTCGATGCCCAACAGCTCCACGCCGTAAGTTCCATCCAGATAAAGCGCGTCCCCCTCCATTCCCTCCGTAAAAAGAGGAAGTATCTCCCCTGACTGCTCCGGATAAGCTCCGTCATTAAAACCGCCTACATCTCCGCTTCTCGTTACCACAACGGCGTGATCCAGCTCGTCATTAAAGGAATAACTGTAATCTGCCGCCGGTACGTCACTGAGAAGCGCGTCCTTCACAATCTCCTTGGAGGATTCTACCACCGGCTCCTTTACTTCCATTGTTGGCAGGGCTACAGCCGCGGAAACTGTCGTCTCCGTTTCCGCGCCCTGCTCCTCTGAAATCAATTCCTGTTCTTCTATATTCTGTTCTTCCCTTGCCAAAGCGCCCATGCCAATTAGCGCGGCCGCCGCCGTCAAGGTAATTCCAAGCAGACCCGCACAGATGATTTTCCTGCGAAATCCTTTCTTTACCCCATTTACCATATAACCCCATATGTATCATGCCGCCGCGCCGCATGATCTCTCTGTCAGCCGTCTACTCTGTTATAATTGATCAGACATCCTTTTAAAATAATCTGTCTCTCTTCATCGGTAAGCTCGCCAAGGCTTACCTCAAACGCATCCAAACACCCCGATTCCCTATTTACCTTATATGCCTTGATAACGTCCGCCTTTTCTTCCACCGCTTTCTTAATATCCGGGAAAAACAGATAGTCCAAATTCCTGAAGGGCAAATCTCCCTCTTTAATCAGGAAAGGAAGCATTCCCCAGTTAATCAGATTGGAGCGGTATCTCTTGGTGGCATATTCATTGGCAATATTCGCCCAGCCGCCTAAGACCTTCTGACAGCTCGCCGCCTGCTCTCTCGCCGAACCGTCGCCCGGTTTTACGGCAAAAATGGTAGAACCAAAGCCTGTGTTCTCGTGGGAAACCTCCGGGAAGGTTTGCTTTACAATATCCATAACCGGCTTCACATCAGCATGCGCCTGACAGGGATGCTCTCCCGCCATCCTTGCTTTCTCCGCCTTTTGAATATCCTTGGCGCGCCCTACATACTCAGGATCCTTTCTGGATAAGGCAAACTCCGCCAATCCCAAAGGATTTGAACGATAAGAGGAGGTTTCCCCGGAAGGAATCAGTTCGTCCGTGGTCGTAACCGGATCGTGAATCTCCGAAACTACGCGCAGCACCAGGTTCTCCGGCAGCGCGCCCATGGACGGCCAATCCTTAATATTCGGGCCAAACTGAATCTCCACGCTCTCATCTGCCACGCCCTTAGAGTCAAAAACACGGTTCGCATAGATATTGGCGTCAAAATGATACTGATATCGTCCGATCGTCCCGTCAAAATCGGTAGCCGGCGTGAGCACTCCCTTATTGGCAGCGGTGGCGGCGATCGAACGGGCGTCCATCAGAGCTACGGAGGAAATCTGTCCGTTTTGCAGCTTGGAGCCCTCCCGATTCGGGAAGTTCCGTGTCGAATGACGGATACTGAACGCGTTATTGGCCGGCGTATCACCCGCCCCGAAGCAGGGACCGCAGAAAGCAGTCTTCATGACTGCGCCGGTTTCCATAATCGCAGCCGCGCAGCCGTTCTTAATCAGTTCCATATAAATCGGCATGGAAGCCGGATAAACGCTTAAGGTAAATCCATCTGCGCCGATGTAAGAGCCCTTTAAAATATCGGCCGCAGCGCAGATATTCTCAAAACCGCCTCCCGCACAGCCCGCGATAATTCCCTGATCTACCATAAATTTACCGTTTACGATCTTATCCTGTAAGGAATAAGGCACTGCGCCGTCCAGACTGACCTTCGCGCGTTCCTCCACATCATGAAGCACATCTGCCAGGTTGGCATTGACCTCGTCAATCGTATAGGTATTGCTTGGATGGAAGGGCATCGCGATCATCGGTCTGATCTTGGAAAGATCAACAATAATCATACCATCATAATATGCCGTCTCACCCGGATTTAATTCTTTATATTCTTCCACCCTGCCATGAATATCATAAAATTCCCTGATCTTCTCATCTGTTCTCCAGATAGAGGACAGGCAGGTTGTCTCCGTAGTCATTACGTCGATACCGATACGGAAATCAGCGCTCAGCGCCGACACACCCGGTCCTACAAACTCCATGACCTTATTTTTTACATAGCCGTTGCCGAATACCGCGCCGATAATTGCCAGCGCCACATCCTGAGGACCCACGCCCTTAACCGGCTCGCCCTTCAGATAAACGCCCACAACCCCCGGCATATTAATGTCGTAGGTCTGGGATAATAACTGTTTTACCAGCTCCGGGCCTCCCTCGCCCATTGCCATGGTGCCCAGGGCGCCGTACCTTGTATGGGAATCGGAACCCAGAATCATCTTACCGCCGCCCGCAAGCATCTCCCTCGCGAACTGATGAATAACCGCCTGATGAGGAGGAACATAAACGCCGCCGTACTTTTTCGCACAGGTCAGGCCAAACATATGGTCATCCTCGTTAATGGTGCCTCCCACCGCACACAGAGAATTATGACAGTTGGTCAGCACGTATGGAATCGGGAACTTTGTCAGCCCCGACGCCCTCGCAGTCTGAATAATTCCCACAAAAGTAATGTCGTGGGAAGTCAGCTTGTCAAACTTAATCTTCAGCTTCTCCATACTGCCGGAGGTATTATGCTCCTGCAAAATACCATACGCCATAGTATGTTCAGCCGCTTCCGCCCTGGAAATCTCTTTCCCGGTCTTGCTCTTTACCGCCGCAGCAGCGTCTGCGCCGTCTGGAACGATCTCTGCGCCGCGGACAAGATATGCGCCGCCTTCTAATAATTGAATCATCATAAATCCTCCTCTTTTATACTATAGTACGTATACACACATCCCTCAAATTGTACAGGCTGTCACAATGCTTCCGGACATTATGCAGCAAAATGCATCATTATCATTATATAGGATAGTATGCGTCGGCGCAATGAAATTTTGCAAGATACCTTTCCGCCAGCATCACCGTCCCCTCTAAGAACTGCTCCCCATAAGCGATGGCCGGAGCCGCTTCGGCACGGCTGTGAATCCATGCCAGAAGCTGTAGACGGCGCATCATGATAAAGGTGGAAATCATTTCCACGTCCTCCTCCGTAAGGCTCCTCTGCTGCCGATAACCGATAATCCATGCCCGAATCAGCTCCGGCACAATTTCCTCCGTCTCGATAAAACTCAGCGACGCGGCTAAATCCTGTAAGTACCAGCCGTACCCGCAGTCGTCAAAGTCTATTATCCTGAGACGGTCCCCTTCTATCAGAAGATTGGCTCCCCGCAGGTCGCCGTGAATCAATCCGTAGCGGTTTTCCCTCTTTCCATACGCCTGCAGCTTCTCATCAATCAGCCTGTCCGCCCGGCGCAAGCTGTTCACGCGCTCCTCTGCCAGCCCCGCTTGTGCGGCCACGTACCGCCAGTCTCCCCAGACAGCCCTTCTGCCAACCATCGTCTCATAATCCCAGCGTATCCGCGGCAGCCGCCTGGATTCCGGCCACTCCTCAGTCTGCTTATGAAGCAGCGCCGTCGCTTCCCCTAGCCGCCGGAACCACACGGCCTGTTCCCTGAAGGGGAGCTCCTCTAACGGCCTGCCGGACAAGTAGGTAAAAACCGTACCATAGCAGGTTCTTCCCCCTGCTGCCTCCAGACGATACAGATACTCTCCGTCGTCTCCCGCAACAGGCTGGCGTATGCAGAAAGGGAAGTCCTTCCGCAGCCTGCGCATCCATGCGATCTCCGCCCGCAGCTCCTCCTCCGTATGATAGCCGGGGCGGCTCAGGCGCAGGATTACCCTCCCCCCCGGTTTGCCGAGACTCGAATCTCCCGCTGCACCCGCACGAGCTCCATACTCCACCAGATAAGTCATATTCTCAGAACGCTGTAAAAGCCGCAGACTGTAGTCTACGCCTATCCTTTGGCGATAATGCCGCACCATTTCCTCAGCCAGTTGTAAGCTCTTCCCACACTCCTGCTCCATTTGCCCTCTCATTCCCTGTCCTATTCCTGAAACAAAACGGACTGTCGCCGGCTTACGCCGGAAACAGTCCTTTGTCACGCAAAAGCATCACGCCTTTATTTCTTTGCATTCTTCTCAGGAGATTTCCTGGGTATCACAACCTTGTCAAGCTTCCAGATATCATCTACATATTCCTGAATGGTTCGGTCAGATGTAAACTTACCGGAGCAGGCCACATTAAGGATCGCGCTCTTAGCCCAGCCTCTTTCATCTCTGTAAGCCGCCTCGACTCTCTTCTGTGCCGCAGCATAGGACTTAAAATCCTTTAAGATAAAATAAGTATCCGCTTTAGCGGTACACTGGGTATTCAGCAGCGAGTTATATAACGGTCTGAACAGATCGGGATCGTTGGGCGCGTAAGCCCCGTTAATCAACTGCATCAGCACCTTTCTGATATCAGGATCGTTGTTGAAGATTTCCGTAGGGTCATAACCGCCGTAATTCTCATAACGGATTACTTCATCAGAGCTCAGTCCGAAAATAAAGGCATTCTCCTCGCCCACTTCCTCCACGATCTCTACATTTGCGCCGTCCATGGTGCCCAGCGTTAAAGCGCCGTTCAGCATAAACTTCATATTGCCGGTGCCGGAGGCTTCCTTACTGGCGGTAGAAATCTGCTCGGATACATCGGATGCCGCAAAGATAATCTCCGCGTTTGACACGCGGTAATTCTCAATAAATACGACCTTGATCTTTCCCTCGATAGCAGGATCGTTATTGATCACATCCGCCACGGAATTAATCAGCTTAATCGTCAGCTTGGCATTCCGATAGCCTGCTGCCGCCTTAGCGCCGAAGATAAAGGTTCTGGGATAGAAGTCCATGTCCGGATGCTCTTTTAACTCATTATACAGATACATGACATGTAAAATATTTAACAACTGCCGCTTATACTCATGCAGTCTCTTTACCTGTACGTCAAAGATAGAGCGCGGATCTACCTCAATACCGTTGTGCTCCAAAATATATTCAGCCAGGCGAACCTTATTCTGATATTTGATATTCATGAACTCCTGCTGTGATTTCTCATCATCTGCGTAAATCTTCAGCTTATTGATCTTCGGCAGATCGGTAATCCAGTCGCTGCCTACGTGAGCCGTTACCCAGTCGGCGAGCAGCGGGTTGGCGTGTAGCAGGAAACGTCTCTGGGTAATGCCGTTGGTCTTATTATTAAACTTCTCCGGCATCATCTCATAGAAATCCTTTAACTCCTGATTCTTTAAGATCTCCGTATGTAACCTTGCCACACCGTTCACGGAATATCCGGCCGCGATAGCCAGATGCGCCATCTTAACCTGTCCGTCGTAAATAATCGCCATCTTGCGGATTTTCTCCTGGTTACCGGGATACTTCTGCTCAATCCGGGCGATAAATCTGCGGTTAATCTCCTCTATAATCTGGTAAACACGGGGCAGCAGTCTGGAAAACAACTCAATAGGCCATTTCTCCAAAGCCTCCGACATAATAGTATGGTTCGTATAAGCGCAGGTCTTAGTGGTTACCTCCCACGCTTCGTCCCAAGTCAGATAATACTCATCCATCAAGATACGCATCAGCTCCGCGATGGCTACGGTGGGGTGGGTATCGTTTAACTGGAAAGTCACCTTCTCATAGAATTTGCGGATATCGTCATGCTTTCTCATATATTTCTCTACCGCTTCCTGCACAGATGCGGAAATAAAGAAATACTGCTGCTTTAAACGAAGCTCTTTTCCTGCGTAGTGGTTGTCGTTGGGATATAATACCTCGACGATATTTCTGGCCAGATTCTCCTGCTCTACCGCTTTCTGATAATCCCCCTTATCAAAGGAATCCAACTGGAAGCAGTTGACCGGCTCCGCGTCCCAGATACGGAGGGTGTTCACAATACCGTTTCCATATCCCACAATAGGCAGGTCATAGGGAATCGCCTTAACAGCCTGATAGCCCTCCTGTTTGAAGTTGCTTCTGCCATTTTCATCCACATACACGTTCACATAGCCGCCGAAACGAACCTCCTTGGCATACTCCGGCCTGCGAAGTTCAAACGGATTGCCGTCCTGAAGCCAGTTGTCCGGCACCTCAACCTGATAACCGTCCCTGATCTCCTGTTTAAACATTCCATAGCGATAACGGATACCGCAGCCATACGCCGCATATCCCAATGTGGCGAGGGAATCTAAGAAGCATGCTGCCAGACGCCCCAGGCCGCCGTTGCCCAGCGCGGCGTCAGGCTCCTGATCCTCCACCACATTAATGTCAATCCCCAGTTCCTCCAAAGCCTTATCTACAGCCTTATATGCCTGTAGGTTGATTATATTATTGCCCAGCGCACGACCCATCAAAAATTCCATAGATAAATAATATACCATTTTGGGATCCTGCTTATCATATTCCTTCTGTGTGGTCAGCCACTGATCCACAATCGCATCCTTAATCGCATAGGATACTGCCTGAAAAATCTGTTGATCGGTAGCTTCCTCAAGAGTCTTCCTGTAAAGCGTCTTTACATTGTATAGAACGCTTCTCTTGAACAGTTCCGTATCAAAGGTTGTTACGGCTTTCTTTACCATTAGTGCACCTCCTCATTTAGTCCTTACATTATGCAGTATCGATATAAACTCCACTTTATTATATATTGTATTTTACGTTTTGGCTATCAGCAATGTGCTCAAATTCCACTTTTTTATGGCAGCTTCCACCATCAGATAGCTACGCGCCGCGTCCCTTTACAGCCGGTCGGCGAACCTTTATTCAGCCTTTTGGATACTGATGGTTACCGTTTCGCCGTTCACATTCCACTCCTTAGCGACCGCCAGGGTCTCATCCCCCGTAATGCTGCGCGCCAAAACCTTATCGGAAATCATGGCTTCATTCTTCGCCACAATATCCGCCACCTTACTATTGCCGCTTAAGGAAACCCTGATATGATCCATGACCTCGAAATCAGCCTCCTTGCGCATCGTCTGGATTTTGCTGATGACCTCGTAGACGAAGCCCTCCTCCACCAGCTCTTCTGTCAGATTCGTATCCAGCACAACCGTTATATAGTTATCCGCTTCGGCCACAAATCCATCCTTCTGAGCCATATCGATCAGAAGATCCTCTTCCCCAAGGGAAATCTCCACGCCGTCCACCTCAAATTTCAGAGCGCCATTCGCCTGCAAAGTCTCCATTGCCTGACTCCCGTCCACAGAAGCCAGATAATTCTTAATACCGCCAAGCTGTCTGCCATATTTAGGGCCGACCGTCTTAAGCTGGGGCTTGAAGCTGTAGCTTGTAAACGCCGATACGTCATCGCTGAACACAACCTCCTTCACATTCAGTTCGTCCTCTATGATCTCCTGATAGAATCTGCCCAGTTCGTTTTCTGCTTTCACATACATCCTGCCAATGGGCTGACGATTCTTGATATTAGCCGTATTGCGGGCTGCCCGTCCCATCACAACGATCCTAAGCACCTCTTCCATATCTTCTTCCAGCTTCCGGTCGATCCTCTGCTCGTCCGCCTGCGGGAAATCGCATAAATGAATACTTTCAGGCGCTCCTGCGTCAATACTGCATACTAAATTGCGATAAATTTCCTCCGTCATGAAAGGAACCATCGGCGCCGCGCATTTGGAGATCGTAACAAGAGCGGTATAAAGCGTCATATAGGCGTTGATCTTATCCTGCTCCATACCCTTCGCCCAGAAACGCTCACGGCTTCTTCTGACATACCAGTTACTCATTTCATCCACAAAATTGTCAAGAACCCTCGCCGCTTCAGGAATCCTGTAATGCTCCAGATGGTCGTCTACTTCCTGAACAGCCGTATTCAGCCTGGACAACAGCCACTTATCCATAACCGGCAGCCTGTCATACTCTAACGCATATTGCGTTGCGTCAAATTGATCAATATTGGCATACAGGACGAAAAATGCATAGGTATTCCACAGGGTACCCAGAAACTTCCGCTGTCCCTCCTGTACCGCCTTGCCATGGAATCGGTTAGGCAGCCACGGCGCGGAATTGGTATAGAAATACCAGCGGATCGCATCTGCGCCGTAGGTCTCCAGCGCCTCAAAGGGATCTACCGCGTTTCCCTTGGATTTCGACATCTTCTGCCCGTTCTCATCCTGCACATGGCCTAATACAATCACATTTTCAAAAGGCGCTCGATTAAACAGCAGGGTAGACTCCGCCATCAGGGAATAGAACCAGCCGCGGGTCTGATCTACCGCCTCGGAAATAAACTGCGCCGGGAACTGCTGCTCAAATAACTCCTTATTTTCAAAAGGATAATGATGCTGCGCAAAGGGCATCGCACCGGAGTCGAACCAACAGTCGATCACTTCCGGAACACGCTTCATCGTCCCGCCGCATTTCGGACAGGCGCACGTGATTTCATCAATATAGGGCCTGTGCAGCTCTACCGTCTTTGCGGCCGGATTGCCGCTTAACTTCTCCAGCTCTTCCCGGGAACCGATAGACTCCATATGTCCGCAGCCTTCACATTCCCATACGTTGAGCGGCGTGCCCCAATAACGGTTGCGGGAAATACCCCAGTCCTGAATATTTTCAAGCCAGTTGCCAAAACGCCCTGTGCCGATGGATTCCGGAATCCAGTTCACCGTATTGTTGTTGCGCACCAAATCATCACGAACCGCCGTCATCTTAATAAACCAGGATTCTCTCGCGTAATAAATCAACGGCGTATCGCATCTCCAGCAGAACGGATAGTCATGCTCAAATTTGGGCGCGTCAAATAATTTACCCTCTTTGTCCAGATCCTTTAAGACTTCCGGGTCTGCTTTCTTCACAAATAAACCCGCATAGGGAGTTTCCTCCGTCATCTCGCCCTTGCCGTTGACAAACTGTACAAAGGGCAGATCATATTTGCGTCCCACCTGCGCGTCGTCCTCGCCGAAGGCCGGGGCAATATGAACGATTCCGGTACCGTCCGTCATCGTTACATAACTATCGCAGGTCACGAAATGCCCCTTCTTATGCTGCTTTGCGGCAGCTTCTCCCGCGCAGGCAAACAACGGCTCATATTCCTTATACTCTAAATCTGTACCCACACAGGTTTCCAGGATTTCATAGGCAGGCCTGCCCTCTTCCGCCAGCTTGCCAAGCACCTGGTCAAGAAGCGCTTCCGCCATATAATAAGTGTAGCCGTCAGCCGCCTTTACTTTTACATAGGTCTCAACCGGATTGACACAAAGCGCCACATTCGAAGGAAGCGTCCATGGCGTGGTAGTCCATGCCAGAAACCAGGCGTCCTCGCCCACCACCTTGAAACGAACCACGGCGGAGCGTTCCTTTACCGACTTGTAGCCCTGCGCCACTTCATGGGAAGAAAGGGGGGTGCCGCAGCGCGGGCAGTAAGGTACGATCTTAAAGCCCTTATATAATAAGCCCTTGTCCCAAATCTGTTTAAGCGCCCACCACTCGGATTCAATAAAGTCATCATGATAAGTCACATAAGGATGCTCCATATCAGCCCAAAAACCAACGGTGCCGGAGAAATCCTCCCACATTCCTTTATATTTCCAGACCGATTCCTTACACTTGCCGATAAAAGGATCCAAACCATATTCCTCGATCTGTTCCTTACCGTCTAAGCCTAACGACTTCTCCACCTCCAGCTCTACCGGAAGTCCGTGGGTATCCCAGCCTGCTTTACGTGGAACCATATATCCCTTCATGGTACGGTATCTGGGAATCATATCCTTAATCACACGGGTCAGCACATGACCGATATGAGGCTTGCCGTTTGCGGTCGGCGGGCCGTCATAGAAGGTATAGACAGGTCCCTCTTTGCGGGAATCCATGCTTTTCTGGAAAATGTCGTGTTCCTTCCAGAACTGGCACACCTCTTTCTCTCTGTCCACAAAATTTAAACTGGCGTCAACTTTCTGATACATATTCATCCTCCATTCTCAGCAACAAAAAACCCCGCCCCTGTAAAAGGACGAGGTTCAAAGCTCGTAATACCACCTGTTACAACACACCAATTCTGTCAGCCGCCGGTCTCCGCCTGCATACCCTCTGCCGGAATTGATATGGTCTCCGATAACGGCGGAATACCGTCAGCGCCTACTGCTTCTTTTGTCCACGTCCTGTAACGTCCGCAATTCTGCAAACCGTTCAGCCGCCCAAAAGGTTCAGCCTGAAACTCAGAAGTGATCTTCCCTGATTTCCTACTCATACCGGCCTCACACCCTCACCGGCTCGCTGGGATTTTAAAAAATAAGGTACTGTCTTCTTCAACGTCTGTTTGTCATTTATTTCAAGCCTATTATAGTATCAGCAAACGAGCCTTGTCAAGGCTAAACTGACTCCCGAAGGGCATCGCATATCTTGCGGATATTCTCTAAGGGTTCTTCCAACTCTTCCGCGATAGCCGCCACGTCCTTGCCCTTCTCAAGCTTCCTGCGCACCAGCTCTTGCAGCTTCTGCTGCTGTCCGGCGGCTATTCCGGCGGCTATGCCTTCCTGTTTTCCGATTTCTATTCCCTCCTGCCTCCCGGTCTCTATCCCTTCCTGTCTCCCGATTTCCCTTTCGTCCTGGCGGATCACCTTCATTA
>JAJQIK010000062.1 GCA_021199255.1 Clostridiales bacterium
CCGTTATTTTGTCAATAAGACGGCGCCACGGATATTGAACCTGACCGGCGGGGGTGTGATCAATTATATCGGAAACTATGATTATTATCTGGAAAAACGTGAAGATGCGGAGCGCGCGTATCTGCCGGATGTTTCAGTTCGTGAAGAGACAAATGAAACGGTTGCAGAGGAGTCCGCTGCGAAAACGGACTGGAAGACCAGAAAAGAAGAGCAGGCGAGACAGCGAAAACGGCAGAATCAGATTAATCGGCTGGAGGATGAAATCGCAAAGCTGGAAGAGAGATTATCGCAGATTGATGATGAATTTGCAAAACCGGAGATTGCGACGAATTCATTCCGGTTGGGAGAATTGCACGGTGAACAGATGGAACTGACACAAAAGCTGGAGAAACAGTACAGGAAATGGGAAGAACTTTCCGAAGAAGAATAAGAGTTAAATATTGTTAATAATTACCAATTTTTTAAACAAAGCTTGAATAAATTGATTGATATTTGACAAAACAAATTCAGGCGTTTATAATATTCGTGTATATTTATAAAACAATGCATAAGTACGTTACAGTTTGATGAAAAGAATATTACAATACGAAAGGGGAACAGGGGCTTGCAAAAAGAAATTTCACAGGCAGTGATTCGTCGGATGCCGCGGTATTACCGGTATCTCAGGGAATTACTTGACGAAGGGATTGACCGTATTTCCTCGAATGAGCTGAGCGTCAGAATGAAGGTGACAGCTTCCCAGATTCGTCAGGATCTGAATAATTTCGGCGGTTTCGGCCAGCAGGGATACGGATACAATGTTCAGTATCTGTACAATGAGATCGGAAAGATACTGGGATTGGACTGTCAGCATAATATTATCATTATCGGAACCGGCAACATGGGTCAGGCATTGGCGAAGTATGTTAATTTTGAAAAGCGCGGTTTTATCATGATCGGTCTTTTTGACGTAAATCCGACGCTGATCGGTTCATCGATTCGCGGAATTCCGATTTACAGTGTAGATGATTTGCCGGTCTTTGTCAGAGAACATACGGTGGATATTGCCGTTTTGACGCTTCCGAAGGATAAGGCGGAACAGATGGCGGATCTGCTGGTAAAGCTGGATATACATGCCATCTGGAATTTTGCTCATCTGGATCTGAATCTTCCGGAGGATGTTGTGGTTGAGAATGTACATTTGTCTGACAGCCTGATGCAGCTTTCTTACAATATTGTTAAGAAGCGTATGGAGGAGAATTAGGATTTGGGATACTGGTTGCATATACAAAGAGTTCCGTGTGGCGGGACTCTTTTCTATGATAAAACAGGAGGGAAGCTATGCGGTATATTTTGAATTGTACACAGATGCAGCAGTGTGATGCCAATACAATGGACCGATACGGTGTGCCGTCGGCGGTGCTGATGGAACGCGCCGCGCTGGCGGCTGTGGAAGAGATTGAATGCCGCTATCCGGAATATACGGCCCGGATTCTTCTGGCCTGCGGTGTAGGAAATAACGGCGGTGACGGCCTGGCGATGGCGCGCCTTCTGAAACTGAAAGGTTATCCGGTGACGGTTCTTTTTCCCGGTAAAGAAGAAAAATGCAGCGTGGAGGCAGCCCGTCAGCTCGGTATTGTGCGAAGATACGGGATTTCGATTGTTTCTGAGCTGACGGAGGACAGATATGATATTCTTGTCGATGCGGTCTTCGGAATCGGTTTAACCAGGGATATCTGCGGAACATATAAAACCGTGATTGAAAAGTTGAACCGGATGTCCGGTTTTAAACTGGCGGTGGATATTCCGTCCGGTATATCTGCTGACAACGGTGCTGTGATGGGGATTGCTTTTGAGGCAGATATGACTGTAACCTTCGGTTTTGCAAAGACCGGACAGATGCTTTATCCGGGGGCGCGCTTTTGCGGAGAACTGGTGGTAAAGGATATCGGGATTGATGAATACAGTCTGTTTGATATACAACCGGGAATCAGGATCCTGGAGATAAAGGATTTAGCTCTGCTGCCGGCCAGGCAGGCGGATTCGAATAAAGGGACATATGGAAAACTGCTGATTTTTGCCGGCTCTTTTAATATGGCGGGAGCGGCTGCTTTTTCTGCACGGGCTGCTTATCGGACGGGTGCGGGACTGGTGAAGATTGTCACGGATGTTTCGAATCGTGAGATTATACAGACACTGGTGCCGGAAGCGATCCTTGCCACTTATGATGCGGCAACTGATATGGAAAGTTTCATCGGAGAGCAGACCGGCTGGGCAGACGCCGTGGTATTGGGACCCGGTCTCGGCTGCTCCCGGCAGGCGCGGGAGTTGGTTCACTGTGTGCTGCAAAAGACGGAAGTACCTTGTCTTGTGGATGCGGACGGACTGAATATTTTGTCCGGTCACAAAGACTGGCTGACGGATGCCAAGGCGGAACTCATTCTGACTCCGCATCTGGGAGAAATGTCACGTCTGACCGAAAAACCGGTATCCGAGATAAAAAATAATATTTTATCGGTTGCACAACAGTTCGCAAGGCGTTATGATGTGATTGCTGTATTAAAAGATGCAAGAACTGTCACGGCACTGCCGGACGGACAGACTTTTATCAATACGACGGGAAATCACGGAATGGCTACAGCCGGCGCCGGAGATGTCCTGACGGGCATGATCGGCGCGCTGCTCGGGCAGAGGATTCCGGCTGCCACGGCGGCGCCTCTTGGCGTGATGATTCACGGTATGGCGGGAGATGCTGCCGCAAAGGAAGTCGGGAAAGCTTCCCTCATGGCGTCTGATCTGATAGAAGGAATTCCGGATATTCTGGCGGGGCAGAAGTCATGAACAGATAGGAGATATTACATTTTATGAAACAACACCGCAGAATAAGGGCGGAGATCAATCTGGATCATTTTGAACATAATTTAAATGAAATACGTCGTCTCATTTCTCCGGATACAAAGGTTTGCGCCGTAATCAAAACAGACGGTTACGGACATGGAGCGGTTGCTCTTGCCCGCATGATGGAGACAAGAAATGAAATCTGGGGTTATGCGGTTGCAACAGTTGAGGAG
>JAJQIK010000053.1 GCA_021199255.1 Clostridiales bacterium
GAAGTAAGGAGGGATATGTAATGGCAGCACCTAAAGGCAAGAAGGTAAGAACCAGACGCCGTGAGAAAAAGAACATCGAGAAGGGCGCAGTGCATATCAGCTCTTCCTTCAACAATACAATGGTAACAATTACCGACTTAAACGGCAACGCCATTTCCTGGGCGTCAGCAGGCGGAATGGGCTTCAGAGGAAGTAAGAAGTCCACTCCTTTTGCGGCTCAGACAGCGGCAGAGACAGCAGCAAAGGCAGCTATGGAACACGGACTTAAGACCGTTGAGGTATATGTCAAAGGTCCCGGTTCAGGAAGAGAGGCCGCTATCCGTGCGCTGCAGTCGGCAGGGCTTGAGGTTACAATGATTAAAGATGTAACTCCTATTCCCCACAACGGCTGCCGTCCGCCGAAGAGACGTCGAGTATAAGGAGGTAAACATAGTATGGCAAGATATACTGATGCGGTTTGCCGCCTTTGCCGCAGGGAAAATCAGAAGCTTTTCCTGAAGGGCGACAGATGTTACACGGGCAAGTGTGCACTTGAGCGCAGAGCTTACGCTCCCGGCCAGCATGGTCAGGGACGCTCAAAGGCCTCTGAGTACGGTTCACAGCTCCGTGAGAAGCAGAAAGCAAAGAGATATTATGGTGTTCTTGAGAGCCAGTTCAGAAGTTATTTTGACATGGCTATAAAGAGAAAGGGTAAGACGGGCGAGAACCTGCTGTCAATCCTTGAAACACGTCTTGACAACGTAGTTTACAGACTCGGCTTTGCAATGAGTCGTGCCGAGGCGAGACAGCTTGTACTGCACGGTCATTTCACAGTTGACGGCAAGAAGGTAAATATTCCTTCATTCCTTGTAAAGCCCGGCATGACCGTGGCTCTTAAGGACGCCAGCCGCAGCCTTGAGAAATTCAAAGGCAATATTGAGGCCAACTCCTTCCGCCAGCCTCCGAAGTGGCTTGAATACAACGCAGAAAACGCAAGTGCAAAAGTGACTGCACTTCCGGTGCGTGAGGACATAGACCTCCCAATCGAAGAGCAGCTCATCGTTGAGTTGTACTCCAAGTAAGCCGGCTTCATAAGAAACGGTTAGGCGTATAAGCGTTATAATTTGAAGGAGGGTATATATGGTAGAAATTGAAAGACCGCGTATTGAGTGTATTGAAACCCCAGGTGACGAGTCATATGGCAAATATGTGGTAGAGCCACTTGAGCGCGGTTATGGCACGACCTTAGGAAACTCCCTTCGCAGGATTCTTTTGTCTTCTCTCCCGGTAACCGCTGTTACGACAATCAAAATTGCCGGCGTACAGCATGAATTCTCAACAATTCCCGGTGTTAAAGAGGATGTCACGGAGATTGTACTTAACATCAAAGGTATAATCGCCAGACTCCACTGTCAGGGGACAAAGACCGTATATATAGAAGCCGCAGGAGAATGCGAGGTCACAGCCGGCGACATTAAAGCCGACGGTGAAGTTGAAATCTTAAACCCGGATCTGCATATCGCCACACTTGGCCCGGACGCCAGCCTTAGCATTGAAATGACAATCGGACACGGCCGGGGCTATGTGCCGGCGGAGCGCAACAAGCTTTCACAGCCCATTATCGGCGTTATCCCTATCGACTCCATTTACACACCTGTTTTAAAGGTTAACTATACAGTTGAGAACACCAGAGTCGGCAACATGACTGACTTTGACAAGCTCACATTGGAAGTGTGGACCGATAGGACCATAACAGCAAGAGATGCGGTTTCTCTTGGAGCAAAGATCCTCTGTGATCATTTTGCACTGTTTACTGACCTGTCAGAGACCATCAGCAGCACCACAACAGTCGTGGAAAAGGTTGAAACGCAGCGGGATAAAGTCCTTGAGATGACCATCGAGGAGCTTGACCTGTCCGTCAGAAGCTTTAACTGCTTAAAGCGCGCCAACATCAATACGGTGGGCGACCTCATTTCCAAGACTGAAGAAGAGATGATCAAGGTCAGAAACCTTGGACGTAAATCACTTGAAGAAGTGGTGCATAAACTCGCTATGATGGGCCTGTCCCTGACAAGCGATGAAAACAGCTAAGACAGACTCTTGAAGAAGGAGGAAAACTAAAATGCCCGGAACACGCAAACTCGGCAAGACAACTGACCAGCGCAGAGCGATGCTCAGACAGCAGGTTACAGACTTCCTTGATAACGGCAAGATGGAGACCACCATTACCCGTGCAAAGGAAATTGCTCCCTTAGCCGAGAAGATGATAACACTCGGCAAGAAAGACACGCTTGCAACGCGCCGTCAGGCGCTGGCTTTCATCACCAGAGAGGACGTTGTGACAAAAGTCTTTAAGGAGCTTGCTCCCAAGTATTCTGAGCGCAACGGCGGTTATACACGCATTACCAGAATTGGTGTTCGCCGCGGTGACGCTGCTGAAATGGCAATTGTCGAGCTTGTATAAAGCGATATAAAGTGTATAAACACCCCTTTTTCGGAGAGAATATACCGAAAAGGGGTGTTTTCTTTATGCGCATAGAAAATATAATGACAAAAGAGGAATATTCACGTCTGGCGGATACAAAGTCCCCAAATTCAAAGACGGGGATAAACCTTGTCAAGGCGTTTGTCTCAGGCGGGCTCATCTGCTGCGTTGGACAGGCTCTTGTTTATGCTTACCGCCGCGGCCTGCAGCTGAATGAGGAAATGACAGCTACGGCGGTATCGGTTACACTCATATTTCTCGGCGTACTCTTGACAAATCTTAAAGTGTATGACTGTCTTGCAAAAGTTTCCGGCGCGGGAACGCTCGTTCCAATAACCGGATTTGCAAATTCGGTGGCTTCACCAGCTCTGGAGTTTAAGGCAGAGGGCTTTGTGTCAGGACTCGCGGCGAAGATGTTTGTAATAGCCGGACCCGTAATAGTATACGGAATATCGGCAAGCGTTATTTACGGGATTATCCTGTGGCTGATTAAAATAGTTTAAAAAGAAAGTGCACCACATATGTGGTGCACTTTCTTTGTTTGAAAATGTACACATTTTCAAAATATTATTTTCTATCTTAATT
>JAJQIK010000030.1 GCA_021199255.1 Clostridiales bacterium
ATAGTTAAAGGGCGTGGCTTCACGCCACGCCCTTATAACATTAACTTTTACGGCGCGCCTACCAAAATTCCCTATGGAAATTGCGGTATAGCGGTGCTTTTTTGTATGAAATCGGCGTCCCGATGCGTGCTAATCTTAATATAAGTTCTCATAATAAAAGATAACTATTTGTTGTAAATATACAAGAAATAATTTATAATTTTTAACCGCGGCGGATTGTTTACGGAGGTGCGGTTATGAAGCATTTTGAGATGATTAAGGCAATAAAGGAACATATAGAGTTGAGCTTATCTGAATTGGTTGACGGTAGCGGGGATTTTAACGAAGGACAGAGGTATGCGTACGTTGATACCCTTGAAATGGTGCAAAGTGTTTTAGGTAAAGAGGAACGCGACGCGATAGGGTTGGATTTTTCTGTTGAAGAGGTTTATCCGTTAAAATAAGAGAATATTATTAAAAACCACGACAAAAATAAAATATTTATATCTGCCGTAAAGTCAATAAAAAATGTCAGCTGTGCAATTTTTATAAAGTGCATGGCTTTTTTAGTATACGCAAAACGCAGACAAATTTTATACGTAAAAAACGCTAAAACTATTGACTTATTGGTAGTTTTAGCGTATAATACGTAATGTAAGGGTTGATTTTTATGAAAGAATATGCTTTTTTAAACAACGCTTTGATAACGGTAGATGAAGCCAAAAAGGAATTTAGTTCAGAAAACGCATTATACAGTGCATTGAAAAGGCTTACAGATAGCGGAAAAATTGTAAAATTAAAGGGCGGGCTGTACGCAACAATAAATCCCTTAACAAAGGATATATTCCCTAATAGGTTTGAAATAGCCACGGCTCTGTATAAAGGCGCATATTGTGCCTATCATACCGCAATGGAATATTACGGTATGGCAACGCAGATGTTTAACGACGTCCATATAATCACGTCCGTGCGGTATTCTCCTGTGGTTATAGAAGATTTACAATATATAAGTTTTATAAACGAATATAGCGGTGGAGTTGCAGAGAATTTTAATAATGCACCGATAAGGATAACGGAAATAGAACGCACAGTTGTTGATTGCATGGACAGACCTTTGACGTCAGGCGGGCTGGAAGAAGTGTATCTTGGCTTGGGTATGGTAAGCTATTGTAGTGAAGAAAAAATACTCAAACATTTACAGGGTTACAATAAGAAAATATTGTATAAAAAAGCAGGTTATTTATTTTCTTTGATAAAACCTAAATATTTATCCGACAGATTTTATGAGATATGTAAAGATAATATGTCGCCTCGCATAGACGATATAAGGGAAAATAAAGTAGCGGCATATACCTATGATAACGAATGGAAAATATACGCGCCCAAGCAAATCACTTATAAGGGATATTGATAATGGATTATTCAAGGCAGAAAATAAAGCAAATTATAACAGAGACGGGGTTTATAAAAGATAACGTTGAAAAGGTATTAAGGCTTGTAGATATACTTGAAGAATTATTTTCTTCAAAATGGCGGGATAAACTTGTTCTTAAGGGCGGTACTGCTATAAATATGTTTTATATGAATATGCCGAGACTGTCCGTTGATATAGATTTGGATTATACTGGCAAAAGCCGTGATGAGATGATGTCGGATAGAACAGAAATAAGGGAATATCTGAACGCTATGCTTTCCCAAAAGAACTATGCTCTGGCGGGGACAAGCAAATTCCCTTATGCTCTCGATTCAAATGTCTTTCAGTATATAAACAATGCCGGGAACAGAGATACAATAAAAGTTGAAATAAACTTTTTGAACAGAGCGCATATATATCCAGTACAAAAGAGAAAAATATCTCTGTTTGGTTATGAAAACGATATAGGTGTAAATGTATTGGATGCGCGTGAATTATATGGCAGTAAGTTTGCCGCTTTAATCGGCAGGGGCAAACCGAGAGACGTTTACGACATATATGGATTTATTAAGAGTGAAAATAAATATGACACCGATGAGTTGAGAAAATGTTTGATATTCTATAACTGTGTTGGCGGCGAAGCCGATATACTTGAATTCAGCTCTGAAAAACTTGATAGCATAGAGCGCAGGGAGTTTGACCGTATGCTAAAACCTATGTTATCCAAGAGCGAAAAATTCCAGAATAATGTCGCTATAGACGAAATTAAACGGTATCTGTCTGTGCTTTTGCAGTTTACAGATGATGAACGTGAATTTATAAAGTTATTCAGGGAAAGAAAGTATAAACCTGAATTACTGTTTGGGAGAGGCGAGATTGCTGTCCGTATAGGGTGGCATCCTGCGGCATTCTGGCGATGTCCCCAGGAAGACGGAACTGTGCAGGAAGAAGCAATGCGTAAAGCGATAGAGTTGGAAAATCGCGATGAATGAAGTTTATCTGCATTGATTTTTCCGAAACGGAATTTTTATTAAAAGTTACTTAAAAGCACCGCTGGTATAGCGGTGCTTTTCGTATGAAATCGGCGTCCCGATAGGGGCGGTGCACGAGCGGTGCACGATTTAAAATTTTGCAAAAACGGGGCATTTTTTGCCGAAAAACGTTAAAATCGGGCTTTTTCTATGCCTTCAAGTCCAACAAGCGGAGCCATTTCGGTGGCGATAGCAACGAGGATCCACCTGTTCTCATTCCGAACACAGAAGTTAAGCTCGTTTACGCCGAAAGTACTAATCTGGACACGGATTGGGAGGATAGGAAGCTGCCGAATTTCAAGCAAAATGACCGTTTTTCAGTCGAAAAACGGTCATTTTCTTTAACTTTAGCTCCGGTTTTGCTGAAATTATAAAAGTTCCCTTTTTCCGCGCTTTATATTCAAACTATAGTATTGTTTTTATGATTTTCAGCTGTATTTTCAGAAGCAAGCGTTTTTTGGTATTTTCAAGTTTATTTTCGATTTTGTAACATGTTTTGTAACACGATTTGTAACATAAAACTGTAACAGAATTTGTAACAAACACAACAAAATCAGTAGTTAAGTTTTTCGCCTTCCCTTATAAGGAACTCGTCTGAAAGGTCGGTATAGTCAGACGATTAA
>JAJQIK010000001.1:0-17958 GCA_021199255.1 Clostridiales bacterium
GTGCATACGGTGGTGTTGGACGAGGCGGACGAGATGCTGAACATGGGCTTCCGTGAAGATATTGAGACGATTTTGAAGGAAATGCCCGCGGAGCGCCAGACAGGGCTGTTTTCCGCTACCATGCCGAAGCCGATTCTGGAGATTACCAAGACCTATCAGAAGGATGCCGCTTATATCAGAATGACGCCGCAGGAGGTGACGATTCCGCTGGTGAAGCAGGCTTATTATCAGGTGCGCAGGCAGGATAAGGAGGAGGTCCTGTGCCGTCTGATCGATTATTACGACCCCGGACGCGCGCTGATTTTCTGCAATACCAAACGCATGGTGGACGAACTGACGGAGCACCTGAAGGCGCGCGGCTATGAGGCGGAGGGGCTGCACGGCGACCTGACCCAGCATCAGAGGGATATTGTGATGAATCTGTTTCGCAGCGGCAGAGTGGGTATCCTGATTGCGACAGATGTGGCGGCAAGAGGGATTGACGTAAGCGATGTGGAAGCAGTCTATAATTATGACGTGCCGGAGGATATCGAATACTATGTACACCGTATCGGCAGAACCGGGCGCGCCGGTAAGACAGGGCGCTCCTTTACGCTGGTGGTGGGCAGGGAAATCTATAAGCTGCGGGATATCGAACGCGCCTGCCATACGAAGATTAGAGAGCGCAAGGTTCCCGGCGCAGCGGATATTACGGCCAGAAAAGCGGAGAAAATACTGAAGGAAGCATCGGCTGTTATCGAGAAGGAAGATATCAGCAGGAGCATGGAGTATATTTTGGACGCAGTGGCGTTAGGCGAGTACAGCGCCACCCAGCTTGCGGCGGCTTTCATGAAAATGAAGCTGGGAGATGAGATTGAGGATATTCAGCCGGAAAAATTCTTTTTCGAAAAGAGAAACGGACGCGACCGAAGAAGCAGCCGTGAGGGGGCAGGCGGATACGGCGACAGACACGGCCGGGGCAGCCGCAGTGAGCGCGGCGGCAGAGGAGAGCGCAGCCGGAGCTATGGAAGGGAATGGGACGGCAGAAGCGGACGAAACGGAAGAAGCAGCCGCAGGGAGGAGCTCAGGCCTAAGAATGTGAGAAGAGACGGCAGTGGTTACGACCAGGGGGCGCAGGGCAGAGACCGTTACAAGGCCATGCGCATTAAGACCAGAAAGCAGGGTTAGGGAACCCCAGAGGAAAGAAATTTTAAAAGCCAGGCTATCCAGTCTGGCTTTTCTATAATACCAGCTCCTGACCGTGCTCCTTCAGCCATTGACGGCAGGCGCGGTAATCCGGGCATACTTCGCCGACTGCCTGCCAGAAAGCGGGGGAATGGTCCATATGCGTCAGGTGACACAGCTCATGGACTACCACATAATCCAGAACGGCAGGGGGCGCCAGCATCAGCCGCCAGTTGAAGGAGAGCGTGCCCTTGGCGCTGCAGCTCCCCCAACGGGTTTTCTGATCCCGGACGGTAATCCGGCGGTAGGTTCCCCCGGTGAATGGTTGAAAGTAGGCGGCTCTTTTGGGAAAATAGTCTTTGGCTGCTTCGATATAGCGTTTTTCCAGAGCGGCGCGCTGGGCGTCGGTTAAATGGGAGACGGGACGGTTTTTTAGCTTTTCCTGCATTTCCAGATATTTGGTAAGGATCCAGCGCCGCTTCTCTACCAGCAGGCGTTGAATCGTCTCAGGGGAGGTGTGAAGCGGCACGCGCAGCACCAGCCCCTTCTCAGGGGACAGAGTGAGGGCGCAGCTTTTGCGGCTGCTGTAGACGACCGAGTAAGGGATTTCATAGCGTTTGCTTTGATATTGAATACGACAGATATTTTGCATAGGAAGCTCCTTGTACCGTTCTACAGGAAAGGCATTGCCGTCTGGCAGAACTTTTTATTGAATAGTATCATATCACATTTTCATGTAAATTTCGATTTCGTTTGTCAAATCCCAATAACTGTGCTAGTATGTAAAATGTGTGTCATATTGCGCTTTTTACGGGGAAGGGCATGATAAGGAATGGCGTAAAGCGCAGAGGACGGCGGCATACGGGTTTAGGCAGGGGAGTCACATGATAGGAGTATTGCAATGAACGAACAATTAAACAACCAAAACGGGGATAAGCAGGAAGCTGACTTCACAGCCCGTTCCGACAGGCGGGACGCAGAGCGCGCCAGAAAAAGAGAAGAACGCCGTAAGAAGGTCAGACGGCAGAAGATTGCCATGGCGGTGTCAGGCGTGGTGATTTTGATCGCCGCTGCGGCAGCAGTGGCGATGTTTATGACGCCTGTGAAATTTTCCAGAAATATGGCCAAGGGGGAGAAGTACGCGGCGCAGGCCGATTACGCGTCCGCCCAGGAGGCTTATGAGAAGGCGCTGGAGCTGGATGATACCTCGGTCAAGGCCTATCACAGTCTGGCGGATCTGCTGACGGAGCAGGAGAAGATTTCCCAGGCGGAAAGCGTTGTCTATGCGGGCTGGGAAAAAACAGGAGATGAGACGCTGCTTCATTATTATTGTACGCTGGTGTTAAATGAGGCGGTGACGGAGATTAACGATAAGAATTGTACGCTGGATACGGTAGACAGATGCCTGCAGGTTTTAGAACTGGACGCGGCCAATGAGGACGCCCTTTCGCTGATGCATACGTGCTATGAGCGTCTCTTTGCGGCCACAGAGGAAGAGGAGGTCTGCACCTTATTTTTTGATTCGGATATCGAAGAGGATACCTGTGGGTATGATGACTATGAGCAGCTTCTTCGCAGAATACTCGCGGTATATCAGGCATCTTCCTCGGACGAAATAAGGGAGATTCTGGCACAGTATGCGGTGATCGATATGCCCCAGGTCAGAATCACTATGACCCATGCGGAGCAGTACGCAGCCGTGCTTTCTGAAATCAACGAACTTTTGTCCGATGTGCAGATTACGGAGACCCTGGCCTGTCTGGCCAGGGCGCAGGAGATTCTGGATTATTTCGCGCAGGCCTTTGAGGAATTTGCACAGGGCAATTATGCTTACGCGAGAGAACTGATTGCGGAGGAGAGTTATCAGGAGCTGAGAGATCAGTTTATTCAGGGTACTTCCGGGTACTGGAAGGGGTCTGTCTATATTCCGGTGAGTCAGGAGCAGCTTGTGCTGAACCGGGAGGAAGGGGAGGTAACCTTTTCTTTCCTGGATTATGGAGAATATGATAATCCCCAGGGAATTATCACGGTCTGGGGCAGCAAGCAGGAAGACGACGGCGTACAGCGCAGCGGTATTTCCTATGAGCCCGCCAGTGAGAGCGGGGAAGAGTTCCCCCACTGGGAGTATACCGTTCAGTATCTGTACAGTAACGTAAAGGTGGACGGCGTATATGTGCCGCAGATGAATTATCGGTTCGATACCAAGGTCACCACAGAGGAAGGAACCACAACCACCGCGGTGGGCGATTGGGGCGGCGAGCATGAATTTGAAATCGATTACTAAGCGGTATTGTATCCTGATAGGAGCGGGCGAACCGCCGTCCTATCCGGTTCCGGTCTCCCAGGGCGATTATCTGATTGCGGTGGACGGCGGATATGGCTATTGTAAAAAGTGGGGGCTGGAGCCGGATCTGGTGATTGGAGATTTTGACTCTGCCGGTCAAGAATTGAAAGGGGAAATTCAAAATATTCGAAGGCAGAACCCGGATCGGGCAAAGGAGCTGCCTGTGATGAAGGACGATACGGATATGCTCGCCGCCCTGCGCGTGGGGCTGTCTAAGGGATATCGTTATTTCAGGCTGTATGGCGGTATGGGCGGCAGGACGGATCACACCATCGCCAATATCCAGTGCCTCCTTTTTCTGAAGGAGCAGGGGGCGGAGGGCTGCCTGCTTTCGGATCAGGAGGCCTTATTCCTGATTCAGAACCAGAGTCTTAAGCTGCCCCGAAAATCTTTCGGCTTTTTTTCTTTATTCGCTTTACAAAATCGGGCCGAGGGAGTTACCATAAGAGGGATGAAATATCCCTTACGGCAGGCGACGCTTACGGACGCCTACCCGCTGGGAATCAGCAATGAGTTTATCGGGGAGGAAGCCGAGGTAACGGTGGAAAGGGGAACGCTGCTTGCGGTAATGCAGCGCGGACAGAAAAGATTTTTGACAGAGAAAAGGAGAACGATCATGGCAAAGAAACCAGCAGTATTAATGATTTTAGATGGCTATGGCCTAAATGGGAAGACGGAGGGCAACGCAGTTGCTCTTGCTAAGACCCCGGTTATGGACAGGCTTATGGCGGAATATCCCTTTGTAAAGGGCAATGCCAGCGGAATGGCGGTAGGGCTTCCGGAAGGACAGATGGGCAATTCTGAAGTCGGCCACTTAAATATGGGCGCGGGGCGTATCGTATATCAGGAGCTTACCAGAATCACCAAGGAGATTCAGGAGGGTACGTTTTTTGAGAATCCAGCCCTGCTGGACGCGGTTCAAAACTGCAAGGAAAAGGATTCCGCCCTGCATATGTTCGGGCTGCTGTCCGACGGCGGCGTCCACAGCCATAATACCCATCTTTACGGCTTATTGGAGCTGGCGAAGAGAAACGGTCTTTCTAAAGTATATGTCCACGCTTTCCTGGACGGACGGGATACGCCCCCGGCAAGCGGCAAAGGCTTCGTAGAGGATCTGGAAGCTCAGATGCAAAAGATCGGAGTGGGCGAAGTCGCTACTGTTACAGGCCGTTATTACGCAATGGACAGGGACAATAATTATGACCGGGTAGAGAAAGCGTATAGAGCCTTGACCAGAGGCGAAGGACTGGAGGCAGACAGCGCGGCGGCAGGAATCCAGGCGTCTTATGACAGAGACGAGACGGACGAGTTCGTGAAGCCTACGGTAGTGATGAAAAACGGAGCGCCGGTTGCAACCATCAAGGACGGCGATTCTGTGATCTTCTTTAACTTCCGGCCGGATCGCGCGCGGGAGATTACCAGAAGCTTCTGCGATGATGATTTTAAGGGCTTTGCCAGGGAGAAAAGACTGGATTTGGTCTATGTATGCTTTTCCGACTATGATCCGACGATCCCACATAAGGAAGTGGCGTTCCATAAGATTGCCGTCACCAATACCTTTGGCGAGTGGCTTGCAGCCAACCATATGAAACAGGCGAGAATCGCCGAGACAGAGAAGTACGCCCATGTCACCTTCTTTTTTAACGGCGGCGTAGAGGAGCCCAATGAGGGAGAAGACAGAATCCTGGTAAATTCTCCCAAGGATGTGGCGACCTATGATTTAAAGCCTCAGATGAGCGCTTATGAAGTATGTGATAAATTAACCGGCGCTATCCGGTCGGGAGAGTATGATGTGATCATCATTAACTTTGCCAATCCTGATATGGTAGGGCATACCGGCGTGCAGGAAGCGGCGATTAAAGCTGTGGAGGCAGTAGATGAGTGCGTAGGCAAGGCGGTAGAGGCTATAAAAGAAGTGGACGGCGTGATGTTTATCTGCGCGGATCATGGCAATGCGGAGCAGTTAGTGGATTATGAGACGGGCGCTCCTTTTACCGCCCATACTACCAATCCGGTACCCTTTATCTTAGTCAATGCGGAGTCTTCTTATCGCTTAAGAGAGGGCGGCTGCCTGGCGGATATCGTACCGACGCTGATTGAGCTGATGGGCAAGGAACAGCCCGCGGAAATGACAGGAAAGTCGCTTCTGATCAAATAACATGAAATAATGAATAGACTGTAGAAAAGAGGCTGTCGCTTTACGAAGGAATGTTTCATTCGTTCAAGCGGCGGTCTTTTTTTGCGTTTTGTGGCTGGAAATAGAAAAGAACAGTTGACAGCAGGTCAGGAATCCTGTATGCTAAGTGTACTAATAGTGATAGTACACTTAGCGGCGCGCAATTCATATAACAGGCGGAAGGGTGTGCAATAACCAAACGCCTAATATTTAGCAGGGAAGGAGAACCTATGATCATCATAGATTATAAAGATACCAGACCGATCTATGAGCAGATAGTGGACAAATTCAAAGTTCTGATCCTGAAAGGAGCCATGCGGCCGGAGGAGCAGATGCCTTCGGTGAGAAATCTGGCGATGGAGCTTTCCATTAATCCCAATACGATTCAAAAGGCTTACGCGGAATTGGAACGGCAGGGGTTTATCTATACCGTTAAGGGCAGGGGCAGCTTTGTCTCTGACGACGGCAGGCTGGTGGAGGAGCGGAAGCAGGAATATCTGGCCAGAATAGTAGAGCTGGCGGGGGAAGCCCTGGAGATCGGCATAGGCAAGCCGGAACTGATCGCGGCAATTGAGGAGCTGCGGGCGTAGAAAGAGAGGGAAAGCTATGATTGAGATACATAATCTGACCAAATCCTTTGATCAGAAGAGCAAAGCGGTAGATCGGGTCAGCGTTACCATAAAGGAGAATACGGTTTTCGGCCTGATTGGCACCAACGGCGCCGGCAAGAGTACAGTGCTTCGTATGGTTTCCGGGGTATTGAAGCCGGATGAGGGCGTTGTGACGGTGGACAATATGCCCGTATATGACAATACGGAGGCAAAGAAGCGGCTGTTCTTTATTGCGGACGAACCCTATTTCTTCGCCAATACCAACGCCCGGTCGATGGAGCGTTATTATAGCGGTATTTATGAGAATTTTAACAGGGAGGAATTTTATCGATATCTGGAAAGCTTTCATCTGGACAGAAACAGGAAGATCAATACCTTTTCCAAGGGAATGAAGAAGCAGCTTGCTTTGCTGTTGGGAATCTGCGCGCATACGAAGTATATCCTGTGCGACGAGACCTTTGACGGCCTTGATCCGGTGATGCGTCAGGGCGTTAAATCGATCTTTGCCAAGGAGATGGAAGAGAGGGGCTTAACGCCGGTGATTGCCTCCCATAACTTAAGGGAATTGGAGGATATCTGCGACCATGTGGGACTGCTGCATAAGGGCGGCGTACTGCTGTCTAAGGATTTGGAGGATATGAAATGCAATATTCAGAAGGTACAGTGTGTATTTTCTTCCGTGGAGGACGAACTGAAAGCCTTAAGCGGACTGGAGATTCTGAAAAAGGAGCAGAGGGGTTCTCTGCGTACCATTACGGTGAGAAGCACAAGGGAGGAAGCGGCGGCCAGGTTTGCCGCGGTCAATACCATATTTTATGAGGTGCTTCCTTTGTCTCTGGAGGAAATTTTTATCAGCGAAACGGAGGTAGTGGGCTATGATATCAAGAAACTCATTCTGGGCTAGCAGTCTGGAGAACCATAAAAGAAAAATTGGGGTGTGGATTATTGCGGTACTGGCGCAGCTTCTGGTCTATGTGGGAGGCGTTACCGTATATCTGAGCCGGATCAGATATTGGAATCAGGATGGGAGATGGACCCCTGAGCAGTTTCGGCAGCAGATGGTACAGGCGGCTCAGGACGCGCTGGGCTTCCAGCCTTTTCTGTGGCTTGTCGTAACCGCGCTGGCGGTGCTGATCGGCGGGCAGGGCTTTGCCTATCTCAATAACAGGCGCAAGGTGGATTTGTACCACAGTGTGCCGGTATCCCGGAAAAGAAGATTTCTGGTAATCTATCTGAACGGGATTATGATTTATGTGGGGGCGACGCTTGTGGGTCTGCTGGCGGGCATCGCCATAGCGGCAGCCCAGAGAGCAGTAAGCGGCGCGGTGCTGGCTGTGGTCGGAATTGCCTTTGCGTGGAACCTGATGTTTTTCTTAGTGGTCTATCACCTGATGATTCTGGCGGTTATGCTGACGGGGCATGATCTGCTGGCTTTGGGAATGTTTGCGGTACTTGCCCTGTATGAACCGGCGTTTTATTCCTGCATTTCCTCCTTCCGGTATTATTTTTTCGAAAGAACGAGCAGCTACTTTGTTCCTTTTACGACCAGGTTTTCCGCGTTTGAGGATTATACGGATCATGTCTATCAGATTAAGTATCTGGGTACGCCGCAGGAAATGGGGGAGACGGTATTGCCCTATCTTGGGAAATGGCTGGCGCTGGCTTTGCTTTTGCTGGCCGCCGCTTATCTGTGTTACCAGAAAAGAAGCTCGGAAGCGGCGGGCAAGGCCATCGCTTTCCGAAAGCTTAAGCCGGTTCTGAAGCTTGCGGTAGTCCTTGAGGTTTCTATGATTGTGGGAGGGATTGTGCAGGATTCCGTATATGACGGAAATAATATGCTGATATTGGCGGCTATGTTTCTGAGCGCCGTGATCTGCTGCGGCGTTATGGAAGTGCTCTATGAATTTGATTTAAAATGTATGCTGTGCCACTGGGTATCCAGCGGTATTGCGGTGCTGTGTGTGCTGGCGGTTTTCAGCGTTTTCCAGTTTGATTTGACGGGGTATGACAGTTACGTACCGGAGGCGGAACAGGTGGAGAGTATTGTGTTTGAACCGAACGCGGATTATCAAAGCTATGTAGAAGAGGATTCTCAGCATATAGAGTATATTGGGAGCGATGAATATCTGATGGAGCATATGTATCTCACCGCGGTGCAGGAGGTGCTGACGCTGGCCGCCAAGGATCAGCAGATTTCTTATGAGGATATGGAAGACCCCAGAAATGTACAGGTAGTATACCGGCTGAAATCGGGCAGGAATGTGGAGCGCTGCTTTTATGTAGATTTCGCAGACCCCGATAACGAAGAGCTTTTGAACAGGATTGTCGGTAGCGCGGAGTATCAGGAGGGCAGATACCAGGTTATGACCGATCAGACGCCCTATGAACAGGCTCAGAAGATTACCTATACCACCGGCAGCGCCGCGGGGATTCTGCCCAGGGAAGACGTGGGGAGGCTTCTGGAAGCTCTTGTGACGGATATGGCGCAGACGGATTACAGCCTGTTTCGGCATCATCTGCCCTGCGGTCTCCTTCAATTTGAGTTTGAGGATTATATGTCGGCGGAGTATCCCATATATGATACCTACACCCATGTGCTCGATTATCTGAGCGAATACAATGTCTGTTATCCCCTTCTGCCGGAGGCGGAGGACGTGGCAAGTATTACGGTTACAAATTACCACAACGAGGTATATGAGGACAGTCTGGAGACGGGCGATGAAATGTATTATTCTGACGGCGAGGCCGAGATGATGCTTTGGGCGAATCAGACATATGAATCAGTTATGGTGCAGGCGAACTTTTATGAGAAGGAGCAGATCGCGGAGATCCTGAAGCATATTTATCCCTCCGGGCTGCCTGCCAACTGGTGCAATCAGGATGAGTTTGATTCCAATTACAGCGTTGACATGGTATTTGAACAGGACAGCGATTATCCTTATGATAGGACTAACTATTACTATTTTAATTATAATATATTCTCAGGGCAGGCGCCGGACTTCGTAATAGAGGCCACCGCGCTGGAATAGGAGGCTATTGTGGACAAGGCGAAGCGGGAAGAGCCCGTAATCAGGGTTAAGGATCTCTATAAGATTTATCGGGTGGGGGAGGAAAAGGTGCGGGCTTTGAACGGCCTTAGCTTTACCATCAACCGGGGGGATTTCTGTTCCATCGTGGGAACGTCTGGCTCCGGCAAGTCTACGCTGTTAAATATGCTGGCAGGACTGGAAAAACCCACCAAGGGCGAGATTGTGATAGCGGGAGAGCATATGGAGACCAAGAGCGAGAATGAACTGGTCGCTTTCCGGCGGGAGCATATCGGATTTATTTTTCAATCCTTTAACCTGATGGGTTCCATGAACGCCATAGAGAATGTGGCGCTGCCGCTTACCTTTCAGGGAATGGAACAGAAGAAGCGCAATGCCAGGGCGGAGGAAATGCTGGAGCTGGTAGGTCTTTTGGGGCATAAGCTGCACAGACCCAGCCAGATGTCCGGCGGGCAGCAGCAGCGCGTGGGCGTGGCAAGGGCATTGGTGGTAGAGCCGGAGATTATATTCGCCGACGAGCCCACGGGCAATCTGGACTCCAATACATCGTTGGAGGTTATGAATCTGATGAAGAAGGTGGTGCGGGAGAAGCGCCAGACCCTTGTGATGGTCACTCATGATAATTATCTGGCAGGCTTCGCGGATCTTGTGATTCGGATTGTAGACGGTAAAATTGTACAGACAGAGGATCGGCGCGGGATAGAAAGAACAGATGAAACAGCGAAGATCTGACAGGAGAATGAGGGGAGAAGTAATCATGACAGGACAGAGAAGAAAGCTTTGGACAGCCGCCGTACTGGGGGCGGTTTGTATTGCCGTCGGCGCGGCGGCTGTATTTGGTCAGCGGGGCGCGATGGCTTACGTCCGCGCCGAGGAGGTCAGCGGCAATTCGGTGGACTATCAGGAGCATGTGTCCGACCGCTATATTACAGATGACGACAGGGCGGAAGCCGATGCGGATATGCTGTATTATATGCAGAGTCTGGAGGTGCGCTATCAGCTTGATCAGAAGGTGATGGAGAACTTACATAAGCTGTTTGACAGCGCGGTATATTATATTGCCAACACGGAAATGAGTGTGACGGATCTGTGGAATTATGTGGCGCAGACCAAGTCCGGCATGGAATCCGCCGCGGTGGAGAAGGTCAGTATGACCACCAGTGAATTTCTACAGGTGGGAGATAACTGGGAAACGCCCACGGTCAGCTACGGGCAGCAGGTATCCATTGTGCTTCCTGTGGTGAATTTTGGTACGGAGGAACTAAACGACCTGATTATAGAGCCGGTTACTTCTACCTCGGTAACGGAATGGCCCTTTGAGCCGGATATGACCAATTATTTGCAGACAGAGCCCTATATTCCCGGCAATTCCACCAAGGACGCGGCGATGGAAAACCGCAGGGAATTTACCTTCCTCTTTACCGCCAGAAGCGACGTGATGAGCGGTTATTATCCCCTGAAGTTCCATATATGGTACACTAAGGCGGGGATTCGCTGTGAGGAGCCCGCGGAGCTGACCGTTTATGTCAAAACGGTGGGAAAGCCGGGGAGCGGTGTGATCGGCGGGAGCGGACAGGAAACTACCGGAGCCAGACCCCGTATTGTGGTGACGGGGTTTGAGACGAACCCCGCGGAGGTTTATGCGGGAGACACGTTTACGCTGATTATCCATGTACGGAATACGGCTAAGGATACCGCTGTGACCAACGTCCTCTTTGATATGCAGGCGGCTCAGGAGGGGGAGGATAAAACCAATACCTATGCCGCGTTTCTGCCAACATCAGGGGCAAGCTCCATTTATCTGGATACGATAGCGGCGGATACCGACGCGGATCTGGAAATCGAGATGACCGCCAAGGCGGATCTGGCGCAGAAGCCATATGTGTTAGAGGTGAATATGAAGTACGACGCGGGAACCATGTTTGACTTGACGGATACGGCAAGCGTGTCCATTCCCATCTATCAGGAAAGCCGTTTTGACACCAGTATTCCTGAGGTGGCGCCTGCGGATATTACGGTAGGCTCCCAGTCTAACGTCATGTTCAGTATTTATAATACAGGCAAAACCACATTGTATAATGTGCAGGTTCGCTTCTATGGAGATTCGATTGAGGAGGCCTCCGCTTTTGTGGGAAATCTGCAGTCCGGCGCAACCGGCAATGTGGATGTGATGATAACCGGCGCGGCGGCTACCATGGATGACGGAACCATTACGATGGAGATTTCTTATGAAGACGACGCGGGCAGCCTAACCGCCATAGACAAAACCTTCACTCTGTTTGTGACGAAGGAATTTGATGGGGAGGCTATGATGGATGATATGATGTCGGATATGACGGCGGAGGAAGAGGGCGGTTCCGGAGCCGGTCCGGTTGTCGGCGTCATCGCTGTCCTTCTGGCGGCCGGGGCAGGCGGCGCCGTTATTTACCTGCGGATTCGCAAAAAGCAAAAAAATGCGAAAGCCCTAAAGGACGATCTGGCTGAGCTGGAAGAGGAGCTGAAGGAAGAGGCGGAAAAGAAAGATAAACCGGAGGCGTTTTGATGAGGTTTCTTGACTTGCTGCGTATGAGCGGCGGTAATTTACGGAAGAGAAAAGTAAGAACGATATTGACGGTGCTGGGGGTTGTGGTCGGCGTGGCGTCTATTGTGGTCATGATCTCGCTGGGACTGGGGCTGAGCCGTTCGCTGATGGCTCAGTATGAGTCCTATGGGAGCCTGACGCAGATTACGGTGAACGAGCCCTGGAACATGGATTCCGATGCGGAGGAGGCCATGCGGCTGGACGACGCGCTGGTTCAGAGGATAGAGGGAATGGAGCATGTGGAATCGGTATTTCCTGTAATAGAGTTGTCGGCGCTTGCGAAGTATGGCAGCTATGAAGGGTATTTGCAGATACGGGGAATGTCACCGGAGGCGCTTCGGGAACTGGGAATGGAGGTGGGAGAAGGAAAGCTCCCCGGCGGGGATAAGGAACTGACCTTTTTCTATGGCTGTCAGGTATTGCAGAACTTCTATAACGCCAAGGGGAGCGGCGGCTACTGGGAGACGCCGGATATTGATTTGATGGAAGACCCTGTTTTTATCATTTTTGACACCGAGTCCTATTACGCGTCGCAGGGGACCACCGAAGACGGACAGACCGTCAAACCGCCTAAGAAATACCTGATTCCTGCCTGCGGCGTGGAAGCCATGCCGGAGGACGGCTGGTCCCAGTATGGGTGGTATACCTACTGTGATATTGATCAGTTGGTTGTCCAGCTTCAGAAGGCGTTCAAAAATAAAGTGATTCCGGGGCAGCCCTCTACGAAGACGGGTAAGCCTTATAAGGAAATTTTCTATAATACCCTGTATGTAAATGTGGACAGCATGGACTATGTGATGGCAGTACAAAACGATCTGACTGCTTTGGGCTATGAAGCCTACAGCAACGCAGAGTGGGTAGAATCCGAGCAGAAGACCATGGGTTATATTCAGGCGGTTCTGGGAGGTATCGGCGCGGTATCCCTGTTCGTGGCCGCAATCGGAATCGCCAATACGATGATGATGTCTATCTACGAGCGGACGAAAGAGATTGGCGTCATGAAGGTGCTGGGCTGTGATCTGCGGGATATCCGCAGCCTGTTTTTGCTGGAAGCGGGCGGTATCGGTCTGATCGGAGGCGTGATCGGATTACTTCTGAGCTTGATTCTTTCCTTTGTGATTAACCGTGTGGCGGCGGGCGCGGACGCGTCCATGGCAGGGATTTCTTATATTCCCTTCTGGCTGGCGCTTCTGTCTCTTATTTTCGCGGTGATGGTAGGGATGCTGGCGGGCTTTTTCCCGGCCAGAAGAGCCATGAAGTTAAGTCCTCTGGCAGCGATTAGAAACGAATAAGAAAAGCCTCCTGCGCGCATACTATCCGTATCTCGTCTTCTTATTGGCAGCAGAAAGACGGAAAACTGAAAAAGATGCGTACAGGAGGTTTTTTATGGCTTTGGAATTAAGGATTGTGGACGTACATGCACGAGAAATTCTGGATTCGCGGGGAAACCCTACCGTAGAGGCAGAGATTACGGTGGAAAGGGAAAACGGCGAAGCCAGGTATGTGGGCAGGGCGGCTGTGCCAAGCGGCGCCAGCACCGGCCGGTTTGAGGCGGTGGAGCTGCGGGACGGCGAGACCAGATACTTCGGTCTGGGCGTTACAAAAGCGGTTCATAACGTCAACGGTAAAATCAGGGAAGCGCTGCTGGGACTGAACGCTCTGGATCAGGGGCTGATCGACAGAATCCTGATAGAACAGGACGGTACGGAGAATAAGGGGAATCTGGGAGCCAACGCCACGCTGGGAGTATCCATGGCCTGCGCCAGAGCGAGCGCCCAGGCGTTGGGGCTTCCCTTATACCGGTATCTGGGCGGCGCGTATACCAGACTGCTTCCGGTTCCGATGATGAATATCCTGAACGGCGGCAGACACGCGGATAATACCGTGGACTTTCAGGAATTTATGATTATGCCGGTGCAGGCTGAGAGCTTTGCCGACGGCCTGAGGATCTGCGCGGAAATCTATCATAATCTGAAAAAAATCTGTCAGGACAGAGGCTTGTCTACAGGAGTAGGCGACGAGGGCGGCTTCGCCCCTTCCCTGCCGGATGCTTTCGCGGTGCTGGATCTGATCATGGAGGCCGTTAAGGCGGCAGGATACACGCCGGGACAGGATATCAAGATGGCGCTGGATGTGGCGGCGTCGGAATTGTATGACGAAGCAGACGGCGTCTATCATTTTCCAGGGGAAACCCAGTTGAAACGTGGACGGCAGCAGGTGGAAGGTTCCCAGGTGACGGAGTGCTATGAGGCAGGCGCGGATTATGCGAAGGCCGACAGCGATGGGGAAATTACCAGAAGCGCTGAGGAAATGGTTGCTTATTATGAAGAGCTTGTGGAGCGGTATCCGATTATCTCCATTGAGGACGGACTTGCCGAAGACGATTGGGACGGCTGGCAGATGATGACCGGAAAGCTGGGCGATAAGATTCAATTGGTGGGAGACGATCTGTTCGTGACCAATACCAAAAGGCTGGACGCGGGAATCAAGCTGCACGTCGCTAACGCGATTCTGGTGAAGGTCAACCAGATCGGCACCGTATCCGAGGCCATGGAGGCTGTGGAGATGGCTCAGAAAAACGGATATAAGGCGGTAATTTCCCATCGCTCCGGCGAGACGGAGGATCCCTTTATCGCCGATCTCGCCGTGGCGGTGAACGCGGGGCAAATCAAGACGGGAGCGCCCTGCAGAAGCGACCGTGTGGCAAAGTACAATCAACTGCTGCGCATTGAGGAGGAACTGGGAAGCGTAGCGTGCTATAAGGAGCCCTTTAATAAAATATAGAATTGTAAGCCGACGGCAAACAGTGTATAATCCCATAAGAAGCAACGCTCAAGCAGCCGGGCAGGGATAGGAGCATCTCCTGCCGCAGCGGCTGCCGGCGTGATGAGAAAGGAACAGCGCCATGTTAATTGTCCGAAGCAATCAAGCCCGATATGAATACGATATTCATGCCCTGGTAAAAGCCTTTTACCCGGAACAGGAGGTGAAGGTGCTGACGCCGGAATCGGTGGTCAAAGACAGAAGAGTCAAAGAAACCCCGCCGAAGATGGAAATTTTCTTTGAAGAGAATCGGGTTTTGCTCAAGATAAAGGAAGATGCCGGGGGGCTTGCGGAGAGCCCGCAGGAGCGGCAATATGTGTGGCCGGAGACCATGCAGGTTCCGGCTTCCGAGTATAAGGATAGCTTTAAACGATTCCTCTATACTTCCCTGCGGGAACAGACCGGGATTTCCCTGCCGTGGGGCAATCTGACCGGTATCCGTCCGACGAAAATAGCCATGACGATGATGGAGCAGGGCAGGAATGAGCAGGAAATAGCGGATTATCTACGGGAGAAACATCTGGTCAGCCGGGAGAAAATAGAGCTGAGCATTGACATCGCGAAGCGGGAGAAAGCCTTGTTGGAAACGCTTCATTATGAAGATGGCTACAGCCTGTATATCGGTATTCCCTTTTGCCCTACCACCTGTTTATACTGCTCCTTTACTTCCTATCCTATTGGGGCGTGGAGGAACCGGGTGGCGGATTATCTGACCGCGCTGGAACAGGAAATTGACGCGGCGGCGCAGATGTACCGGAATAAAATACTGGATACGGTTTACATCGGCGGAGGGACGCCCAGCGCCCTGTCCGGGGAAGAACTGGACAGGCTGTTGGCCAAACTCAAGGATACCTTTGACTTTTCTACTGTACAGGAATTTACGGTAGAGGCCGGGCGCGCGGACAGTATTACGAGAGATAAGCTGCGGGTATTATATCGCCATGGAGTTACCAGAATATCTGTGAATCCCCAGACGATGAAGCAGGAAACGCTCGACCTGATCGGCAGACGGCATACCGTAGAGCAGGTTGTCACAGCGTTTGCCATGGCCAGAGAAGCCGGATTTGACCATATTAATATGGATATGATTCTGGGGCTCCCGGGGGAAACGGCAGCGGATGTACGGGCAACCGTGGAAGCGATTCAGAAGCTTGGGCCGGACAGCCTGACTGTTCATTCCCTGGCGGTAAAGAAGGCTTCTGGCCTGAACCGATGGATTGAGCAAAACGGGATTGGAATGTTACATAATACCGAAGAGACGATGGCGATTGCGGCACAGGGGGCGGCGGATATGGATATGCTGCCTTATTATCTGTATCGTCAGAAAAATATGTCCGGTAATTTTGAGAATGTGGGATATGCTAAAGAAGGGAAATACGGCGTTTACAATATTCTTATTATGGAGGAAAAACAGACGATCATAGCGTGCGGTGCTGGTTCGATTACCAAAAGGGTATTCCCGGATGGAAAGATTGAACGGTGCGAGAATGTGAAGGATGTGGCTCTCTATATAGAAAAAATCGACGAAATGATTGAGAGGAAGAGGAGATTATTAGGAGAAGTATAGAGTATCCTCTCTGCTAAAAAAGTACAAGAAATGATGTAGAGTACATCAAAAGTACATCAAATTTTTACTTGATGGTACGGAATAATACGCAATAAATATGAATACCTGAATATTGTGCCTTAAAGGACAATCTCATTTTTATGAATGGGGCTGTCCTTTTTTGTTATAGTCAAACACTATTTTTTAATTGAAGGAGGTTCAGGTATGAACAACACAGCGTTAAGAGCAGAGGAAACCAAGAAACAAAACATTATTTTTATCAGCGAAGCACATGAGAAGTTCTACTATGAAAAATTGAACGAGGTACGTTGTCAGGATGCGTACCATAAGGCATTGGTATATTGTCTTGGAATTTGCAACGACACCAGAAGAAACATTAACAGTATTTATGATTTTAAGAGAGGTCTTGTAAAGCCGAAGTGCCTGCATGAAGGCTGGCAGACAAGCGGGAGCATGGAAGTGGTGCGTATGGCATTTAACCTGTACTGTAACGGAACACCGAGCGTTGACGGTTACAGAAAGAAAGAGGAGCAGCTAGATGAGTGTAGACAGTACACAGTAGAGGATATATTCTGCTGTGCCTATGCCCCTTATTTCTGGCAGGCGGTACAGATACGTTACCCGGAACATGCGACTTACAATCATAAGCTGTATGCCATGTTTGGAGGAGAAGATTGATGTTAAAAGTCAGATTGATGGGAACTAAGAACGATATTAAGTGGTTTGGAAAGTTATTACAGCGTAATCCGAAAGTTGAGGTTTTGGAAATGTCAGAGCTATACCAGAACAAGGGGACAAACCATTATTATCGTGAGTATATCGAAGTAAAGAAAAGCAATGTAAAAGAAAAATAGTAGAAAGCAAAGGAGAATTTCATCATGTGTAAAGTTATAGCAATCGCAAATCAAAAGGGTGGAGTGGGCAAAACCACTACCACAAGTAATTTAGGAATCGGTCTGGCAAGGGCAGGAAAGAAAGTCCTGCTGATTGATGCAGACGCACAGGGCAGCTTGACGGCAAGCTTAGGCTTTACAGAGCCGGACAAGATGGAGGTTACGCTTGCCACGGTTATGGCAAATATCATCAATGATGAGGAAATGGAAAAAGGGTATGGTATTTTGGAGCATGAGGAGGGCATTTTCCTTATGCCGGGGAATATTGAGCTTTCCGGTCTGGAGGTGTCGATTATCAATGTCATGAGCAGGGAGCTTGTGATGCGTTCCTACATAGAGCAGGTCAGGGCAGATTATGATTATATCCTGATTGACTGTATGCCGTCGCTTGGAATGATAACCATAAATGCCTTTGCCTGTGCGGACAGTATCTTAATTCCGGTGCAGGCGGCATACTTGCCCGTGAAAGGTCTGGAGCAGCTTATCAAGACGATTGGCAAGGTAAAACGTCAGATTAACCCTAAACTGTCTATTGAGGGCATTCTGCTGACAATGGTGGACAGCCGGACAAATTATGCAAAGGACATCAGCGCATTGCTGGCAGAGAATTATGGAGGTAGGGTACGGATATTTGAGAACAGTATTCCGATTTCCGTGAGGGCTGCGGAGATTTCAGCAGAGGGTATCAGCATTTACAGGCATGATCCGAAAGGAAAAGTGGCAAGTGCCTATCAGTCTTTGACAGAGGAGGT
>JAJQIK010000001.1:18058-36315 GCA_021199255.1 Clostridiales bacterium
GGCATGATCCGAAAGGAAAAGTGGCAAGTGCCTATCAGTCTTTGACAGAGGAGGTGCTTTGTGATGAGTAAGGCAGGAAGTGCGGCGAAGGTCAAAATCAGCAGCTTTGATGATTTATTCGGGGCATCGGAAATTCCGGCAGGAGTGGAGCAGGTGCAGGAAATTGCATTAGAGGAGCTGCATGAGTTTAAAGGACACCCGTTTAAGGTCCTTGATGATGAGAAAATGCAGGAAACAGTGGAAAGCATTAAAAGCTATGGTGTGCTTATGCCGGGCATCGCCAGACCGAGGGCAGAGGGCGGCTATGAAATCATTGCCGGACACCGCAGAAAGCATGGCTGTGAGCTTGCAGGACTTTCCACTATGCCCGTGTTTATAAGGGATTACACTAATGATGAGGCAACCATCATCATGGTGGACAGCAACATTCAGAGAGAGGATATATTACCGAGTGAAAAGGCGAGAGCCTACGCCATGAAATATGAAGCACTCAGGCATCAGGGCAGGAAAGGCGGCAGTACCCTTGATGAAGTAGGGGAAGCCGCAGGAGAAAGCGGCAAGACAGTACAGCGGTATGTGTGGCTTGCAAGATTGTCCGATGAGCTTTTGGCAATGGTGGATGCGAAGAAGCTGGGGCTTGTGCAGGGAGTGGATATTTCCTTTCTGACAGAGCAACAGCAGGAATGGGTATCGGTCATTTTAGGGGAAACGGGTGCAGCCGTTTCAACCGCACAGGCATCCAAAATCAAGGAGTACGGCAAAAGCGGAGAGCTGACACCGGCAATGGTTCGTTTAATCTTAACAGAGGAGAAGCCGAAAGAGAGAAAGGTCACTATCAGGGCTGACAAAATCAGCAGATATTTCCCGGAGGAATTTTCCAATGATGAGATAGAAAACGTCATTTATCAGCTTTTGGAGGAATGGAATACCCAAAATGGATTGAAAAAACAGTAAAGGAGGCGGTAGAAATGGGCGGTACAATCAGGTTCGATTATTATTACGGGATCGAAGCAGAGCAGTTTTCCTTTTACCGTGTCCCAAGACTGTTGATCAAAGATGAAAGGTTCAAGGGGCTTAGCAGTGATGCCAAGCTCCTGTATGGGCTTATGCTTGACAGAATGTCATTATCCATGAAAAACGGATGGCTTGACGATGAGAACAGGGCGTATATCATTTATACCATAGATGCCATAATGGAGGATTTGGGATGTGGCAAGGACAAAGCAATCAAAGTTCTTGCCGAGCTGGATACAAAGAAAGGCATTGGTCTTGTTGAGAGAATAAGGAGGGGCTTAGGAAAGCCGGATATTATTTATGTAAAGAATTTTGTTATATCAAAGGATAGTGGAGGAGATATAGATAGTAGGGAAGCAGATGACGTTTTTTTGCCGGAGGTAGGGGAAACCGATTTGCAGAAGTCGGAAAAGCCGACTTCAAGAAATATGGAAAGCCGACTTCAAGAAGTCGAAAAAACCGACTTCAGCAATTCGGATAATCAGACTTTAGAAAGTATGAAAACCAGACTTCAAGAGGTCGGAAAACCAGCCCCTAATTATACTAATATTAGTTATAACAATCAGAATTATACTGATATGAGTTATACTAATCCTATCAATCCATCAGAAAATAAGGAGCAGGAAAAAAAGCGGATTGATATGACGGATGAAGTAAATTCATACATAGCGCTCATAAAAGAAAATATTGAGTATGAACACCATATGAAATATGCAGAAAGGGGTGAAAAGGGGCTGTATGAGGAATTATTTTCGATAATCTGTGATGTGGTATGCGTAAAGCGGGAAACGATAAGCATCAACGGGGAAGATTATCCGTATGAATTGGTCAAGTCACGCTTTTTGAAGCTTACAGGCTCGCATCTGGAGTATGTTATCGGGTGTATGCGCAAAACGACAACCAGGATTGCCAACATCAGGGCATATATGATTACGGCACTTTACAATGCACCTATGACGATAAATCACTTTTATCAGCAGGAGGTGCAGCATGATATGTATGGAGGCGGGTGGGCAGAACAGGGAATTACTTAATATACTTTTGGACATAATGTCCAAAAGCGGCGAAAAAACAGAGCAGCTTATTCTTTCGTCTGCTCTGTGTCCGGTGTAAATTCAGCGATGTCATTCAAAGTAAAGCCCTCGCCTAAAATATTCAGTATCATGTTCAGTGTGAGGGTGCTGACGCTTCACTTTTATGGGAGCTTGAGCCGGACAATGCCCTTATGGAAAGGGTTTCGAGGATTGACATTTTGACGGATATATAAAAAAATAGATATAAGGAGAGGTCGGGATTATGGAAAGAAAAACATATATAACAGAAACAGAAAAGCAAAAATGCAAAAAGGTGGCAGACGCTTTTGCTGAACTGTATGAGATAGAAAATATCGTAGTGCTTGATGTGGGGAGATACGGTTTTGTAAAGCTGCAATATTACCGGGAAACGGAGGGATTTCAGGATATGCAGACCTTTACGGACAGCAGGGAAATGTTTGAAAATCTGTGGCAGGAGTGGCTTGATACAAAGCTCTATCTGTTAGCAAAGGATGCATCTATGTCAGTTATGGGATATGATGAGGTATTTCAGTGCCTGCCGGAAGAAAAACAGAAGGAGTTAATGGGAAAAAAAGCCGATTTTGCTAAAATGGCAGAAATGGAAGAATAATACTATAGGAATAAGAATGGTACAGCGTTAGGGCAGTTATAAGTCGAAAGATTTGTAGCTGCCCTTTTTTTATGCACAGGGCTGCGAGTGGAAACAATCGGCGCAGCCCGCACACACGAGTAGGGATTAGACACCCTACTCGATTAGCTTTTGGACACGGTGTCCAGAAGCGGAAAGGAGAGTTATGAGGTATTTGATACATCGGCTGTATGTTCCGCCTTAGCGCAGCATACGCACAGAGAAACGCAGATCGGAGGTACTTATGCAGGAGGAAGTGACACAGAAAACAATCGCTCTTGTAATTAAGACCGCTAAATTGGATGCCGGCATTTTAAAATCTGCCATGAAGATGTACTTAAATCATCAGAAGCAGAAAGCACAGAACACGCATGGTAAAACTTCTGTGAAAAAGCTGGTTGGAGAGGGCGCTGGTGTTTCGTCCATTGAAGTCACTGACGGCAATATCAAATCATTTGAGCGTGTAGCCCGTAAGTATAATGTTGATTTTGCAGTGAAAAAGGACAAAACAATCGAACCGCCCAAAGGTGGTGCAACTTAGGGATTTTTAATCCCTGAAAAAAATCATCGGCATAGTTTGGTGTAATTACTGGCTATGCCGATTTTATTTTTCTGCTGCTGGAATGTTAAATTCCCCGATGCAGTTCCATACAATGCGGACTTTCTGAATCCGCTTACCGTTTACCTTCTCTGCTTGGTAGACGTAGATTTTCTCCACAAATTCACGGATGACTTCGGCGGTCAGTTCCTGAATGTCTGTGTACTTCTTAATGATTGACAGGAATGCGTCCACGTTGGCGCTGCTTTCCTTCTCAGAGGCTATCAGCGACTTTAGCTCTGACACTCTGTGTTCAAGCGTGTGCTGCTCGTCCTCATAGGCTGTGTTCATCTTTACAAAACGCTCGTCAGAAATCTTTCCTTCGATGTTATCCTCGTAAAGACGCTGAATAATCTCATCCAGCTTGCGGATGCGCGTCTGTGACTGCTCCAGTTCCCGTTTGCTGTCGCGCAGGCTCTTGTTCAATTCATCCTGCGACTTTTTCGTAACCAGTTCCACGAATTCGTCCTCGTGTGTCGATGCGTAGGAACAGATGTCCCGGATGCCGTCAATCAGCAAATCCTCGACTACAACATTTTTTATCTGGTGCGATGTGCATCCGCCTTTAACTTTGCGGTAGGTGGCACATACGAAATGCTCCTGTTCATGAGTCCAGCCCCTGTGCCTAACCTGATAGAGCTTCGCTCCGCAGTCGGCACAAAACAGCATTCCTGACAAAATCGGCATCTCACCCATTGGTGTGAACCTGCGTCTGCCGTCCCGGATGCGCTGCACAATGTCGAATGTCTCCTGGTCGATGATGGCGGGATGAGTGTTCTCGAATATCTGCCATTCTGATGGGTCGTGGTAAAGCTGTTTCTTCTGCTTGTAGGACTTTCGATAAGTCTTAAAGTTGACCGTATGCCCCAGATACTCCTGCCTGCTGAGCATATGGGAAATAGTGCTGTCTCCCCATATGTAGTCCCCACAGTAATTCCTGTTATCAGGAATATTTACTCCGTTTGCCCTTGCGTGCGTAGTCGGATTCATGAGGTGCCGTTTTGAAAGCTCTTTTGCTATCTGCGACACCCCATAGCCCTGTATACACAGTCTGAATACTTCACGCACAACCTCTGCAGCCTCCTCGTCCACAATCCATTTAGTCTTGTCCTGTGGGTCTTTGATGTAGCCGTAAGGTGGGTTCGTGGTGAGCGGCTTTCCCGACTGGCCCTTTGCCTTAATGACGGCACGAACCTTTCTGCTGGTGTCCTTGGCATAGAATTCATTAAAAATGTTAATGAAGGGCGTCATGTCGTTCTCCGCCTGATTGTCGCTGTCTACACCATTGTTGATGGCGATAAAGCGGATATCAGCGTTGGGAAAAATCATCTCCGTGTACATTCCGACTTTTAAGTAATCGCGTCCGAGACGGCTCATATCCTTTACTATAATCGTACCGACCTTTCCCTCGTCAACAAGTCCCATCAGTCTCTGCCAGTCCGGTCTTTCAAATGTGGTGCCGCTCCAGCCATCGTCAACGAAATAGGACGTGTTGGAAAAACCATTGTCATCGGCATACTTCTGTAAAATAGCTTTCTGGTTTTTTATGCTGTTAGAATCTCCCTGCAGCTCATCATCCCTTGAGAGGCGGCAGTACAGGGCTGTGATTTTCTCACCTGTTACAGCTGTGTTTGGCTGTCTGTTATTCATGCTTTGCTCCTTTCCGACAGCCCTTAAGCGGTACTTCATATTCCCGTACTGTCGCGCAAAAGTCAAGTCCTTTTTATGATACCTTTTGTTTTGCAAGGCTCTCGGCATCGGCAAGCATCAGACGCTTAAGCTTGTCTGACACGTTCTCCTTTGCACTGTCGCTGACGGCGTTTTCTACGATGTATATGCTGTCTCCGTACCGTCTGGCCGTTATCCTTAATGAATCCATCTCCATAATCTACCTCCCCATAAAAGCACGGGCAGGAGGCTATTCCCCTTAAAACTTATGCGATTTTGTGCGTGAGAGTCCGCCACCGGTCACCAGACGAAAGGCCACAGAGAATGATGCTCCCCCTCCGGGATGGATGGGCGGTCAAAATCCTTGGAGCTTTTCTCGCCAGGAACGGTGCGGGGGTCACACGCACAAAAACGCGAATTCAAACGGGGAATTATCCTGCCTGTTTTGATAAATGCGATATAATCGCGCTCAATACATTCTTTGAAAAGCGTCGGGAACTTGAAAAATCAAACCCCCGACTTTTGGTTACTCAGTCTCTGCCGCACTCATCTGAATCGCCTTCACGGCTTCTCTGCGGACGAGCTTACCGTCCAGAAACTCAAAGCCGAGATAGCCGACCTGACCGACAGCAGCAAACTTTTCCGTAAGCACACGGATGCTCAACGGACTTCTGGTGATGACCCAGTAGTAGTTAAAATCGCCAAAGACAACAGGCAAAGCGCCTGCGGCCATATCCGGCATGAATTCAGAAATGACAACCTTCCTGCCGAGGATGGTGTCATCGCTCTCGCGCCAGAGATAGTTGCCGTTATCGTCCTTTAGCGTCTTGATGTGTAAAGCTGTGGTGTCATTCATCAACCAGATGCCACGGCTGCGGTATTCCGGCTTAACCGAAAAGTACAGCGTGATAACGTCATCATAGGTGATACTGTCGGTGGTCACAGCTGTTTCAGCTCCCTTGCCGGAGCAGAGAATGCCTGTGGGCATATCCTCGCCTGTGCCGTTAAGAAATGCGTCCGTTTCCGCTCTGCCAAAAACACGGGCAAAGCGGGAAAGCAGATAATTCTCAACGTCAAAGGCTGCATCATGGACGAATTCCTCGGAAAGTTTTGTGAATGCCGCCAGCTTGTGTCTGCCAACGGCAAGCGTCTCAAAATCGCTGATTCCCTCGTAGATGGGAATATCGCCGCCTTCCGGCACAAACTCTGCTAAGTCATCGGTGTACTTTGCAAAGATCTGATAGCTGGTGTCGTAGGCAGTAAGCGTGGTGGAGAGTTGTCTGAACAGACTCTCTCGTGTGAGCAACTCCGAAAACTTTGTGTTTGCCGCATCCGGCACAGAGTAGCTGCCGAGGCTTAAGATGCGTCCGGCAAGGAGCTTATCCTCCTGACGGATTCTTCCCCTTGCCGCATCCCAGAAGTGGCGGTCGTATTCCGGCTGCCCTGTGTAAATCCTGTTTTCTGCATTATTCATGGTACATACCTCCTCAATGTCTGTTGCAGGCCTTACATGTGTAAAGCCCAAGTGTGTGTGAGTCACGGCTCCTGCCGACCTGCTTTAAGCGGCCTCCGCAGCATGGACAGTTGATGTCATACGCGAGAGCCATCTCGATATTGTGCGGTGTCTTAGCGTGAAGCCTGTAGTTCCTGATACGCTTTCCCCTTTCGTCCTCGACAATCTCATCTGTCAGGTACAGGCGGCACATGGACTCAGCGTATTCTTCCGAGTACATGGTGTTTACCGGGTGAAGAAGTGTTCCTTCTGTGTTGCGCTTTGTTAAAGAATAAATCGACATAATAAAGTCCTCCTTATAAATTGATATTTGTTGTTCTTAGTCCCGGATGCTTCATGTAAAATAAAGCATCCCTGTTACCATAGCCGTCACGGATAAGCTGCTCTGTGTACGCAAACAGCTCGTCTGCGACCTTTCCGATGTCGTCCCGCATTACATTACGCACAGTCTCCACAATCATGCAGCTTGGCGGATTATCGCCAATCCACAGGTAGAGTGTTGCTGTTTTGTCCTGCCTTGCGGTGTGCATACCGCTGATTTCGACATTGAAGCCATTACCGAAGTCACGGTAGAGGCATTTCTCAAAGTCGATTGTGCGGATATGGTAGTCTGCCCCGAGCTGTCTGCGCAGTGAACGGAGCATAGTGTCACGCTTGCTCATGGTGTTCTCACCTCCCTTCGTTATGATTTTGGTAGCAGTGGGTAGCAGCATTGGTAGCAGTTATTTTGGGTACTGCTACCAACGCGCGCCTTAGAAAAATAAGGCTTTCACGGGGGTGGGTAGCAGTGGTAGCAGTAAAATCAACTTCATCTGTATTTTCTAAAAACCTTATACCCACACCCTACTACTTCCAAAGTTTTTCAAAATCCGCCACAGAGTTAAAAGTACTGCTACCTCTGCTACCAATCCCTCGCAAACCCTTGTAAAATAAGGCTCTGAGCTGGTAGCAGTTGTGAAAAAGTCTGCTACCAGTACTGCTACCACTGCTACCAGTTTTAGAGAAATTCACAGCCGTCATAGCCGTATTCCCGTGAAAACTGTTCCTTTGCCTCTTCGGTAAGCGAATAGTCGCGGTAGTAGGTGTTGCCATTTATGCGTGTGGTCATCTCTGCATAATTTAGTCCTGTGTATTCCTCAAGGCACTCACGGAATTCCTTTGCAGTCTTGGCGTAGCCGTTATTATTTTCGCCACACCACGCCTGATAGACTTTGTAGACCCGTCCTGTAGTGCAGTGGCGGTTAATCTTGCCATCCGGCCACGGGCACATACACTCATTTAAAAAGCTGATGACTGTGCTGTTTGACTCCATGTAGCTGTCACGGGCGGCGGCTACGCTTTCAGGCTCGGAAAAGCGGTAACCGTTTCTGATGACCGTCTGGAGAGCCTTTATCGCCTTATAGACAATGCCGTCTCGCTCAGCGTACATCTTGTCGAGGAGCTGCTTGTCCTGTTTATCTTTTGGTATGACATTTGGGCATTCCACAACCATGATGCGGTCGTAGACCCATTTGCCGTCATCACCGCCAAACTTCGGCAGACGGTTCATACAGAACCAGAGCAGTCCTGTGTAGGTAAACTCAAAAGCCTGCTGGCCTTTAAACTCCGCATACAAACTGTCGCCGCCTGTGAGCTTCTTAAATGTCTTCAGCTCATCCACTGACATAAAGCCCATGTCGGAGCTGCCTGCAAGCCTTGTACCGTAGATTGCCCCTGTGCCAAACCTCGCCTCAATCTCTTTTAGGTCGATGCCGATGAAGTTTCCTTTACCGATGAGCAGCTCTACAAGGCTCTTTAAAAGCGACTTTCCGCTGTCACCCTTTCCCGTAAGGAACAGTGCCTTTTTCGCTCGCCAGCCTTTGATGTTTGATAGAACGTACCCGATATACTCCAACAGCAGCTGTTCAACGGACTTGTCGGCGTTTGTGAGCGTGTGTATATGGGAGTCAAAGTTTGGCGTTGGTGACGGCTTACCTGTCCATTCACAGGGTATCTGTATGGTTGACAGGACATCCGGCGAATGCGGCAGCAACGTCAGTTCTGTGGCTGTCACACGGAGCAGTCCGTTTTTGAAATTGATTAGCGTCTCATCTGCGTTTAACTCGTCCTGGCTCACATAATTTAAATCGCTTGTGATGTGCTGGAAGGTCTCGTTTACCTTACTCATCTTCACAAGCTCCTCATCATAATCAGCGATAAACTTTTTTATGGCACCGAGAAACATGTTGTCGGCATAGAGACGGTAGACACCGTCCTCGTAGACATATTTCAGAAGTCCCTGTTTGCCGTTGTCGCGGACGAGTATATAACGAAGATGTTCCCTCACATACTTTGCCAGAAGCGGAACCACTACATATGGCTCTCCGGTCATGTCATTGAAGCGGATGAATGGCGGGTGTTCCATCTTGGAGCGGTGAAATGTGCCGTGACACGCCTCAATGCCTACGGCAATGGTACTGTCCCGGTAATCCTCGCGCTCCCATTTCTCACGGTAGAGCGCTGAGCCTCTAAACAGCTCATCAATCGCCGGCGGGTCTGGCCCGGTGCGGAAAGCAATCATGGCACAGAGCGCAGCGTCCGCCTCTGATTGAGAACCGTAGTCGCTAAAATCACCCTGGTCATACAGTTTGGAAAACTTCTCACCATTTTTCTGCTTTCGCAGGTTGCAGATGATGTCAAAGTCCTGTTTGTTGCCATCACGCTTTGCGCTATATTTGACCTTTGGTTTTCTGCGCATATCTTTGTCAAGCGTTGTCAGCACAGCCTGTGTACAGTCACTTAAGGGTTCGTCCATGATGACGTTCCCCGTGTAGACTGCAAAACGGTTTGTCGTGCCTCCGATGTAGAGTTCCATTTCGTTGTGGGGATTTTTTATATAAAATTCCTTTACCACACGAACCTTACCGTCTTTATCTACATAGGTTGGCATCTGCCCACGGTCGCATTTGCCGTAGATGTGTATGCCACTTCCGCTGACTGATTTCTCAGCATAGGAGTGAAAACGTTCAAGCATCAGCGCTGCAAGCGGGTCTGCTGTATCTCTGTGGTCGATATCCAGAAAGAAATATCCATCTGGTATCACAAAGCTTATGCCGTCAAAGCTGTTTTTCTCTGCCGCTGCCTTTGCTTCCTCATAGGTAACCCACGTGTGCGCATGTGCGGCATCCGGCCCGGTTTCCGTTCCGTAAGCGGAGACAGGCTTTTTCTTTTTCTGCCCCTTTTCCGTGATATAGTTCCAGCAGACCCATATTTTTCGTTTCTTTAATTCCTGCACGTGTATCACCTCCTCCTACGGCAGAATATTTGTTGTCACTCCTCATGATTGGATGTGATGACAAGCCATTCTTTAAACGCATCCACAGGGATAAGAATTCTCGTACCGATGCGGATGGTCGGAAAGCCCGGCTCCTTCACAAGCTCATAGGCTTTTGGAAGGCTTATGCTCATCTGTGCCGCCATTTCGCGTACACTCATTACTGACTTTTCCATGTCGTCCTCCTTTCAGATTTTGGCATAAAAATACCGCCTCCAATGACGGATAGCGGTAACGCCTCATCTTAATGCTATTGTTGCTTTGCTGCCAAACTTCATGGCTGCTACGGCGTTGTATGCGGTCAGGTCTTTGACTCCGCAGCTGTTGCGCCTGTCCAGAAGTTCTTCCTTCTTCTGCTGTCGTCTTAATTCACGTTGCTTTTGTCGGTTGCGCATTTTATTCCTCCCTTCCTCGCGTTGACAGAGTTTCCCCTCATACTTGCAAGAAATGGATGTACCAACATTTGCAAGAAATGATTTTACAGTATTGACAAGTTTCGTATCACCTGTTACAATCATTTTACCACAAACAAATCGAAACACAAGTGTTTCGAAACATTTTTTGAAATTACAGTTAAAACAGAATTATGGAGGGATACAGAATGGCAAAACAACCGGAACGAAACGAAGATAGATACGATGCTACTTTTCCAACAAAACTCCGGGAGCTGCTCGAAAAAGGCTCAAAAGACGGCCATTCCACAACATATAAGGCGTTAGGGGAGGCTGTGGGTGTACGACAGCAGACAATAAGCCAGTATGCCAACGGTCAGACACAGCCAACAGCAGACGTGGTATTGCGGATAGCAAATTATTTTGGTGTATCTGTGGATTATCTGCTCACCGGAGTAAGCTCTTATAATAAGGAATATAGTGAAACTCTCGGTCTGTCGGATAATTCTATAGAACATCTGAAAAGGGCAAAAGAAATATATGCTCCAGTTGCTCCTGACCGCTTTCAGACAGCACCTTACCTTGACGAACTTTTATCGGATAAGGATTTTTATGAGTTTCTGTATGAAATATTTTACTATACTGAAGGACTTAAGGGAACACAAGTTATGACTGACGAAATGAAGAAACAATTTCGAGGAATTGACCTTGAAGGATATCTTATGTGGCAACTTCAGATTTTCGTTCAAGAGTTTATACGGAAAGAGATAACAAAACTTGGCTTAAATATTGAAACTTCAGTATCAGATATAAAGGAGATGTAGCCCATGCCGACATTGGACTGGATTGGAAAAGATAAGGTGGTCAACCACCATTTAGATGTGCCGTACCGTGTGCTGGAACGGCAGTATAGCTATGATGCCGAAGGTATGCACACAGAGGATAACGGCAGCGATAATATGATTATTCATGGGGACAATCTGTCTGCGCTGAAATCGCTACTCCCTCAATATGAAGGAAGGATTAAATGTATCTACATCGATCCACCCTACAACACTGGCAACGAGGGCTGGGTATACAGTGACAGTGTAAGCGACCCACGCATTGTAAAATGGCTGGGTGAGGTAGTAGGTAAAGAGGGCGAGGACTTAAGCCGCCATGACAAGTGGCTTTGCATGATGTATCCTCGGCTGAAACTGCTACAAAGGCTGCTCAGCGATGACGGAGTTATTTTTATCAGCATTGATAATAATGAAAAGTTTAACATGAAGCTTATTTGTGATGAAATCTTTGGCGCTAATAGGTTTGTGTCAGATATTGCGGTAATAAATAACCTTAAAGGGCGGAGTGATGATAAGTATATCGCCACTGCACATGAAAGTTTGCTAATTTACCGAAATAGCGATTATATTACTCGTGGCGTTCCCGTTCCGGATGAATATGTTACAGAATATAAACTATCTGATGAGTTAGGCAAATATCGTCTGCAAGGATTAAGAAAAAGGGGTGCAGGAGCGAGACGAGAAGATCGTCCAAATATGTTTTATCCATTTTACTATGATGCAAAAAATGGTTACCTTTCAGTTACAAGAGAAAGTGACGACATGATAGAAATACTTCCACACTTATCAGATGGTTCAGATGGCCGATGGCGTTGGGGTATGGACACAGCTAAAGAACGTATTACTGAGCTGACTGTTCAGAAGGTAAAGGGACGTGGAGAATATGATGTGTTTCAAAAAGACTATCTTCCAGATGATGGGAGCAAACGTGTAAAGCCAAAATCTTTTTGGTCTGGAACAGAATTTTCTGCAGAAACTGGTACATTGCAGGTTAAATCTATACTCGGTAAAGATGTATTTGAGACCCCCAAGCCAGTAGGTATTGTGGAATATTGTATAGAACAGGCCATGGATAAAGATTCTATTATCCTTGATTCTTTTGCTGGCTCCGGCACAACTGCTCATGCTGTGTTGAACATGAACAAAGCGGACGGCGGCAATCGTAAATTTATTCTTATTGAGATGATGGACTATGCCGACAGCATCACTGCCGAGCGAGTAAAACGTGTCATAGATGGCTATGGCAGCGGAAAACAGGCTGTAGAGGGTACAGGCGGGGACTTCAGCTACTATGAGTTGGGCGAGACGCTCATGGAGCATGGCAGACTTAACGAGGAAGTGTGCGCAGACAAAATCCGTGAGTATGTATATTTCACGGAGACAAAACAGCGACTTGCCCCGGTGAGCATTGAGGAACCTTATCTTCTGGGTGTTCACATTAACACAGCATACTACTTCTACTATGAACGAGCGCAGATTACAATACTGAACAGGGAGTTTCTCCATACGGTCAAGACCGACTCAGAAGCCTATGTCATGTATGCGGATTTGTGTACACTCAGCGATGCAGAGTTAGAAAAGTATCATATTACATTCAAGAAAATCCCACGGGATATATTGAAACTGTAAGGAGGCAGCATAATGGAATTAAAAAATTATCAAAAAACAGTTATGGGTAATTTGACTTCCTACATGAATGCACTGAACGAGAATGCTGGGCTAAATTCTGCATGGCGTGCATATTGGGCAGGACAAGATATAGCCGTTGGAATGGGCGGTGTCCCTACATATAATAATGTAATTAATGGCGTTCCGCACGTCTGTACAAAAGTACCGACAGGCGGTGGCAAGACTTTCATTGCGTGTGCTGCCGTCAGAAAAATATTTGATGCTATGCCATCAGACACACCTCGTGTAGTCGTATGGCTTGTCCCATCCGACCCTATCTTGGTTCAAACGATAAAAACGCTATCTGATGTCAATCATCCCTATCGTCAGCGATTGGATATGGATTTTGCCGGACGGGTAGGTATTTACACAAAGGAAATGCTTTTGAATGGGCAGAACTTCTCCCCGGATACCGTACAAGAAATGTTAACTGTGTGTATCTTAAGTTATGGCTCTCTGCGTATTGACAGCAGAAAGAAGGACGTCAGAAAAGTGTATCAGGAGAACGGGAATCTGTTCCGATTCGCTGAATATTTTAAAGACGATGACATTCTGCTTGCTGATACCCCTGACACGGCGTTAATACAGGTTCTGCGGCATCTATCCCCTGTGGTCGTAGTGGATGAAAGTCATAATGCAGGGTCGGATTTAAGCATTGAAATGCTGAATAATTTGAATCCCTCGTTCGTATTGGACTTGACCGCTACACCGAGGAAAAACAGCAATATTATTTCCTATGTGGATGCCCGTGAACTGAAAAAAGAACACATGGTAAAACTGCCTGTTGTGGTTTATAACCGTACAACAAGGCAGAGTGTGATACAGGATGCTATACAGCTTCGGGACAGTATCGAGCGTCAGGCAATAGCCGAGGAAAAGGCAGGAGGAAGTTATATCCGTCCTATTGTGCTGTTTCAGGCACAGCCGAATATCAACGAGGACAGTGAAACTTTCGACAAAATCAGAGCAATGCTCATAGATATGGGGATTCCGAAAGAGCAAATAGCTGTAAAAACCTCTAAGGTTGACGACCTCGGAACCACTGATTTAATGAGCCGGGATTGCCCGATTCGCTATATTATAACGGTCAATGCACTGAAAGAGGGATGGGATTGCCCGTTTGCTTATATTCTGGCATCTCTCGCAAACAAAACCTCACAGGTGGATGTAGAGCAGATATTAGGTCGCATCTTGCGCCAGCCATATGCAAAACAGCACTCGCTGCCGTTGCTCAATACGTCTTATGTCCTTACCTGTTCAAATGACTTCCACACCACGCTGGAGAATATTGTAAAAGGCTTAAATAAAGCCGGATTCAGCCGTAAGGATTATCGGGTAGGAGAAAACATAGAATCCCATGCGCCCTCTGTGCCGGAACCAGAATACTTCCAAGGAGAACTCCCGGTACAGCCGGAGCCACAGGATGAGCCACAAAACGATACTTTTGATGATATTGTGCCGGAGGAAGTGAAAGCCGCACTTGAAACAACGAATACATCTGAAAATTCGTCGGTGGCGGCAATGGAACAGGAAGCTACAGAAGCGGCGCAGGCTTATGAGTCGGCAATTGCCGATGATACGAATGCAGGATTTACGGGAGGTGAACTTGGTGATATGCTGAATCAGAATGAAATACAACCACAATTCAGAGAGGAAGTAAAAGCTCTCTGTATCCCGCAGTTTTTCCTGCAATCTGTGCCTGATTTATTTGGGGATGCCTATGAGCTTTTGGAGCCGGAACATCTCTCGGACGGTTTTTCTTTGAGCGGGCAGGATGCACAAATCAGTTTTGAGTTAGCAACGGGAGAAATGTATCGTGTTGATATCCAAGAGGAAGGAGAAGCTGTTCCAAAATACAAACGTGCAAGCAAGAGCGAAAGTGAATATATCCGTGAGTACCTCGCCAAGCTGCCGCAAGAAAAGAAAATCAGGCAGTGTACAGACATGATTTGCAACCAAATTAACAAGAATAACCGTTATGCTGCATCTGAAATAAGCGATTATGTACATCGCATTGTTCAAAATATGACAGAGGATGAACTGGCTGCGATGGAAACGGCTATACCTGTTTACGCCAGAAAAATCCAGCAGAAAATCGAATCCCTTGAGGACATTTATCGGGAACAGCAATTTTATAAATGGCTGGATAGCGGAAAAGTAATTTGTCGGGAATCTTATGCTCTTCCAAGCGTTATTACACCGGCGCAGACTACGGATGCCATACCGTATTCTCTGTATGAAGCAGAACGGGATGACATGAACAATTTTGAACATAGCCTGATTGACGTGGTTGTCAGTTTGGATAATATCAAATGGTGGCATAGAATCATCGATAGAAAAGGATTGCGTCTGAATGCGTTTATAAACCATTACCCGGATTTTATGGTTATGACGAAATCCGGCAAACTGGTGCTGATTGAAGCCAAAGGCGATTACCTTGATGGTGACGACAGCAGGACAAAGCTGAAACTCGGACGTCAATGGCAGTCACAGGCGGGTAGGATGTACCGTTATTTCATGGTGTTCAAAGAAAAAGAATTAGGCATGGACGGTGCATATACGTTGGATAAATTCGTTGATGTTATGAAGGAACTGTAATCTGTCGTGGCTATACAAATGTAAAGAGCCTGCTGGTCTATTTCAAATCTATGTGTAGAAAATACGGTTAGGACAGAGATTCAAAGAGCAATGATGTCCTGCCAGAAGGAGGTACCCGCTTTTGACATATGACCTTACATCTTTTCTTACAACAATAGCTGCGGCGTCTGCAAGCATTGTTGCTATTTTGGGCGGCTTTATAGCCAGCAAACTTATATCGCTGAGCAGTGAACGCTCAGCAGCCATTGAGCGATTGAAACAGATTACAGAAGAATTGGATGTTCGAACATCTGAAAAGAATCGTATTCAGGCTGAAAATGATGCAGATGATGCTTTTGATTTCGTTAGAGAACACATAACTGCACTCATGTCTAATGAAAGTTTAGATGCTATTTATGATGAAAGTGAACGACCTGTATTACAGAAATCGGTGCTATCTGATTATTGGGATAAAGCAAAAAATGTCTTTGCTCTATACTGCTCCGCTGCTAAAGAAAAGGGATTCCGATTAAACGATGATCATGTACCAATGACTTTAGCCAGAGATTATACTGATGATGATTTCTGCTATAGTGTATGCAGAGAAATTGGCTCTGAATTTGAAAGGCAACAAAAAGCCGCAGAGCGTGCGAAAAAGAAAGCACAAGACTCTCTTGGTCTATCATTTGATTATCCAGATATTTCCGAAATCATGACCAAGCAAGTAACACCCGGTGGGTATTGGTATAGCAAAAACGCCGAACGAATAGATGAGCAAAAATCTGCAATCACGATTCTTGAACTTCAAAAGGAACAAACAGAAAAGCAACTGCGCTCACTAAAGAAGCCAAAAGGAATGTGGCTTGGACTGTGCATTTTTGCCGTTTTCAGCATCCTCTGTATTATTCTTCCCTTGGCGTTCACACCGTTTTCTACTGAAGATGTATACTATTATCTTCTGGTTAAGACCGTATTCATTGCTCTTTTTAGCCTTGGCTTAATTGCAATATTTCTCTATCTCGTATATCTGCTCCGATGGGATGATAGGGATAAATAATGCCCTTGACACGAAAATAACCGCAGAGGCTTTCTATTAATTTTAAGAAGCCTACTGCGATTATTTTTGTGTTACTGATTCTCGCCTGTCAGTATGAAATGTACATACTCCTTGCGGTTCTCCTCCAGATACACCATCAATTCGTAAAAGCCATATTCGTTGGCAAGGTACTGCACCATTCCTACATCAAACATATTCGTCTTGCCGGTGTCACGGATGTACAAAATCTGTTCCTTGATTTTCTCGGTCATGGTCGCTCACCTTTCTTATGACATCCTCGCCGTAAATGACGTTCAGTCCGCTGCCGTTATCCCATGCCACCATCACGCTGGCGGTATCGTCTACGCCGATAACTGTACCTTGTGTGCCGGTGGGAGAGGCTTGCACATCATCCATGTGCACAAGTTCTACCCGTGTGCCAACGGGGTATGCGTTCCTGACGACATCCACAATCTCTTTACTCGGAAACTTCATGCTTGCCACCTCCTGTTCTCCATGCGGAATTACCCTCCAGATTGCGGAGCAGGATTTTTCTGTCCTGCTTGTATTCATCCCCGATGAAACCTAGCCGGAGCAGAAAGCAGCGGAAGGTGTATTTCTCGTTTTCAACGGGTCTTTCAGTAGCTGTCACACGTTTTAGTGTCTGGCTCATTTTGCAGAGAGCGCCGATGAAGTGGGTGTACGCCGTGCATTCGTCTGGTGTGGGCCGTTCAGTAAACCAAGGGAAGGAAACTGTATTCTCGCCGATTTCAATTGGCAGGCTGTCAATGCCCAGAGCCTTTTTGATAAGACTTCCCTTTGCGTCCAGCAGGCTGGTCAGTGTTCCAATCGCCACCTTATCAAGCGGAACCGTTATTGTGAATCCTATGGCCTCTTCCTGCGACGCATTTTCTTCTGTGCCATCTGTCTCCTTGGTTTCTTCTAATGCCTCTGCAGGCTCGGCGGTGAAGCCTCTTTCGGCAAGCTGCTCCAGCAGGTTCTCCACTTCCTCACTGTCGGCTCTGTCACTAAACTCGACTGTTCCGTTTTTGTCGATGGTGAAGTAATCCACCTCGTAAGCTGCTGTGGGCATTCCGAGGTACTTTGGCTTGACTTCAAGAATCTCGCCCATAGCCGTAACAAGTGCTTTGCGCTCTGTTCTTGTTACATTGTAATTGATTGTCATGATGGTATCCTCCTAATCTGTTTTCCCGTTTTGGGTAGTGCCATATTGCCTCTAAATCCACAGAAAAGCAAGACTGTATTACTACCAATAATATGCGCAAAAGTTTGTGCATTCTGTCACTCCAAATCTGCTTGCTATTTCTGCCGCCAAGAGTGATTAATACACTACTACAAAAATCAATGGAGGTAGCCTATGAAAACAAAGAACATCAAAGTACAGTATTCCAGCCGTTATCAGTCAAATTCTCTTCTGCCGAAAATCCAGATGGAAGGCAAATGGCTCGAAGCACTCGGATTCTCAGTTGGTACAAAGCTGGTGGTTGAGTATGAGGAAGGGAGCATCCGCATCCGTCCTTTTACCAAAGCTGAGACCGAAGCGGCAAGGGAGCAGGAGCTTCATGCAGCGATTGCTCAAAAGCAGCGTGAGCTGGATGCCCTGAGAAACCATCTTCCACAAGCCATGCCAATCACAGCAGTCGCTGAAGATACAGTTTCCTATGGCTGTACGCATTAAACCGAAGCCGAGCGTCTCGGCAGCATCCCATTCATAACAAAAGTGGCAGAGTCAGACTGCCGCTTTTGTCGTATTATAGAAAAAAGAAAAAAAACAGCCATGCCGACATTTCTGTCCGTCCATGACTGTTTTCTTGCCCCGCTTAAAGGCTAAACCTTCAAAATTGCTCTTTTCTGAAAATCCCTAAGTTCAACCCACTAAGTATGTGGTGTTTTTCAAGAGCCGGGATGCCGATGCGCTGGCACAGGCATTCA
>JAJQIK010000065.1 GCA_021199255.1 Clostridiales bacterium
GCATAACATCACGGTAATTGACCTAAAGAGCTGGAGTATTGCGTATACGGTGAGAACTCAGGGATATCCCCAGACGAGCGGACTTATAACAACCGCATATGAGGAGACCGAGGGCGTGGTATACGTTTACTTCTTTGACAACTATACCCCCGGAAAGCTCCGCATACTGTCAGACAAGCCGGGCCAGACAGCGCCGGCTGAGGTGACGGTGGAGGAGTACACCTCCGCTGGAAAGACTGAGAGCTACGAGACGGCAAAAGTGCTGTTTACACCAAGTGGTGCACAGGCACAGTACGCTATATGCAGTCCGATTGTCGATGAATACGGAACGATATTCTTCAAAAACGACTCTGCGTATATGATGGCGGTAGGCAGCACTATTGAGAAAATAGAAATAGTGGCCCCGCCGGATAAAACCCAGTACCGGGCCGGAGATGTATTTGACGGCACCGGCATGAAGGTCATGGCGACCTATACAAACGGCATGACAAGGGATATCACCGATTATGTTACATGGTCGGAGGAGCCTCTGACAAAAGACGATACGGAATTTTTAATCCGCTTCGAACACGTCATGTATCAGGACGCTGACGGTATCTCGGGTACTGTGTACACCGCTCCGGTCGCAGTTCAAACACTCACCATAGAAGGGGAGAGACCGCTTGACCCCGGTGATATAAACGGTGACAGAAAGACAGACGAGAGTGACGCACAGCTTCTTTACAGCTTTATTCAGGGCGAGATGGAACTGACTGAGGAGCAACTTGCGGTGAGCGACGTAAATGAGGACGGCAAAGTGGATATTCTGGACGTTATGGGGATATATGAAATAGTTTTAGGCGGAAACAGGTGATACGGTGAGACAGGGACTGAAAATAAAGAGGGCGTGCGTTCTCTGTATACTGGCTCTTATGCTTCTTTTCAGCGGCTGTACAGGGCTCTCGCCGGTGAAACTTTTTAACGAGGCGGCTCTGCCGGAGGATGGGATTTTGAGTGCGGAGAGAGTCCAGCAGATAATCGACGACGGCGCTATAGCTGTGTTTACGGGCAGTTCAGGACAGTACACTTATAAATGGACGCTGTTCGGCACCGATATTGAAGCGGCAAAAGACCTGAACCTGGCGGTGGATATTTCGTCGGAGGAAAACGGAGAGATAGAGATTTCTTTCCGCTCCGATGAGGACTTTGGTTTTACCCCCATGCTTGCCATAAATACGGGAACAAAATGGGAGGGCAGCACCGCGGCGGCTTATGCCCTACCTGAGGGAGAACAGGAACTTTACGGAGTGGTAGTTTCCGGAAACGGGGAGAGTACACTGAACTGTTCTCCCACTTCCCAGACGGGAAAAGTCATAATAAGAGATACCGAAAAGGAAAAAACTAAGTCAGATACCTATGTCTGTACAGTCAGTATTGAGTGCTGTACGGTGGTAAACAACATATATGACCTTGAGGAGGGGAAGCTGGGCGCTGTTCCGGCAGACGGCTTTATTCTCCATGAGCAGACCGTGGAATTTACCGAGGGAGAGACGGCGTTTGACGTACTTCAGCGTGTGTGCCGGGAAAACAAGATACATCTTGAATCGTCATGGACGCCCGCGTACGGCAGCGCGTATATTGAAGGCATCGGCAATCTGTACGAATTTGACTGCGGCAGTCTCTCCGGGTGGGTATACAGCGTAAACGGCTGGAGCCCTAATTATGGGTGTTCAAAATATGTTTTGAAGCCGGGGGATATTGTACAATGGCGGTATACCTGTGAGCTCGGAAAAGACGTTGGAGCTTTGGAGATGGACAAATGAAGCGCGATACATTTGCAGGGTATCACCCTGCTGTAAATCTTACGTATTATGTCTTGGTACTGGGATTCTGCATGACGGTTACGCACCCTGTGAGCCAGATTTTGTCCTTTATCTGCGCTTTTATGTACGCGGCGCAGATTAAAGGAAGGAAAGCTGTTATGTTCGGCATGAAGTTCAGCCTGCCTGTTTTTCTGCTGGCGGCTGTGGTCACTCCGGCTTTCAGCCACGCCGGGGTGACCGTGCTGTTTTATCTCCCAACTGGAAACCCCATGACGCTTGAAAGTATACTTTACGGACTGTCAATGGGGTTGCTGCTCTCAACGGTTATGATGTGGTTTGTGAGTTTTAACGAGGTGTTCACATCGGACAAGTTTATATATCTGTTTGGAAAGGTTATACCTGCGCTGTCTCTGGTTTTGAGTATGACCCTGCGGTTTATACCAAAATTCAAGGAGCAGTTTAATGCGGTTAGTGAGGCGCAGGGCTGTATAGGAAGAGACACGTCGAAAGGAAGTGTATGGCGCCGGGCGAGAAATGCCATAACAATACTTTCAATTGTGGTGACCTGGGCGCTGGAAAATGCTATTGAGACGGCTGATAGTATGAAGAGCCGGGGCTACGGACTGAAAGGACGTACGGCTTTTTCCATATACAGGTTTGAGGACAGGGACTGGACAGCGCTGATATGGTTTGTTTTCTGCGGTATTTTTCTGCTGGGCGGAAGTGCAGCGGGGGGAATGGCTTTCAATTATTTCCCTGCCATAGCCATGGAGGAGATTAACAGCATGACTGTGGGAATGCAGGTCGTATATTTTGCCATGTGCATAACACCTGTAATTTTAAACAGAAGGGAGGAACGCCAGTGGAAAGCTTTACTCTAAAAAATGTGAGTTTTACATATCCGGAGCAGGAAAAAAAGGCCCTGGAGGACATCAGCCTCACAGTGGAAAAGGGTGAGTTTATAGTGCTTTGCGGCGCTTCCGGGTGCGGCAAATCCACACTCCTTAGACAACTGAAATCCGTCCTGGCACCGCACGGCGTTTTAGAAGGGGAGATACTTTTTGAGGGAACTCTTTTAAACGAAGTAGACGACCGAACACAGAGCCAAAAAATCGGATATGTGCTTCAGTCTCCTGAAAATCAGATAGTGACCGACAAGGTGTGGCATGAACTGGCAT
>JAJQIK010000048.1 GCA_021199255.1 Clostridiales bacterium
GTATATCTTGAAGAGATTTACAGGGAGAAGGAAGGCAGGTAAAAAACATGTCCATACCGGTTTTCTCTTTTGTGGCATTTTCCGGCACGGGAAAGACCACATTTCTGGAAAAACTTATCCCCCAGCTTAAGGCCCGGGGGCTCAGGGTTGCAGTGTATAAGCACGACGCACACGAGTTTGAGATTGACAAGAAAGGCAAGGACAGCTGGCGGTTTACTGCCGCCGGCGCGGACGTTACGGTAATATCCTCAAATACAAAAGCCGCTGTGATGGAGAACAGGTATGTCTCCCCGGAGGAGCTTGTGGCGGGTATTCATGGTGTTGATTTGATAATAACAGAGGGGTATAAGGCGGGCCCGTGGCCCAAAATTGCAATGCGCCGGCGGGAGAGCGGAAACGACTTCCCAATTCCGCCTGAGGAGTGCCTTGCCGTTGTGACCGATGAGCCGGCACCCGGAGCAAAGCGGAGCTTTGGCCTTGACATGGTATCAGAGATGGCGGACTTTTTAAAAGAGCAGGCCGGCATATAGGCTGTCCGGCGCGTGTTTCAGAGAATTACAGGATAGCGCCGGACTTTCGTCCCGGGATTTACAGGACGGAGGATTTTAGGCGATAAATTTGTTTAAATAGAGGCGCGGCATGCCGGCTTAGCGGCAGCTGCGCCTTTTTTGAAAGGGATTTGGATATGAATACGAAAGAGCGTGCGAGAGAAAAAGGTGCCCCGGCGACAGAAAGGAAAAAGGGCTGCAAAGCGGCGGCTGTAATGGCGGTTGCAGCGGCTCTGATACTTGCGGCATGCCTTATGCTTGTTTTTCTGAAAGACGGCAAAACGGTGCCGGAGGGCGGGCTGCGTCTGCCCCGCCTCACTGACGTGCGGCCGCCGAGACAGGTGCAGCTTCGGGGGTATTTGGCTGCCGCCGGGGAGACGGCCCTGGTGTACAGTGACAAAGAGCTTACCCGGGCCATTGAGCTGCCACGGGGCACAGAGGTGACATATCTTGAAGGTGACCGCGGCGCGGCGAGGATACTGTGGCAGGGAGGAGCGGGGTACACCCTGCGGGAGAATATCTCCGGGGACAGGGCCGGCGCCCTGAAAGAGAGCGTGGTATATGTGAGAACGCCGGTTAACCTGCTTGACGGTAACGGCGGCCTCGCCCCATTCCTTGCGGATAAGGGCAGCGCGCTAACCGTAACCGGCTGTGACTATATTGACGAAAACGGACAGGTAAACATGTATGCAGTGACAGCCGGGGAAAACGCGGGATATATCCCCTCACAGTACGTGGCTTCTTCCAAAGAAGAAGCGCTCGCGGTTTACGGCGAAGGCGGACAGTATACTGTGCACGCAGGAAGAGGCGACGCCGACGGCGGCGGTGACGCCGCGGGGCTTGACTACTTCCCCCGGGAAAAGGGGAGCTTTGAGGATAATGTAATGCCGGAGACCTGCCGGACGCTTTATATAGCTTCCTGGCGCGTGGGGGCCATTGATGAATACATCGCTCTTGCCATGTCTTCCGGAGTAAACGCTTTTGTAGTGGACATTACCGACGGGCCTTCGGCGGGGTACCCATCGCCTGTCATGGAGCGATATTCACCCAGTACGGCGGCCTCGGCGGCAAACACCCTGGAGGACTACATAAACGCCGTAAAAAAGGCAAAAGACGCGGGGATATATGTGATAGGGCGCATTACAACCTTTAATGACAGCAATTTTGTGGCAGACCACCCGGAGTGTGCCATAACGGACACAGGGGGTGCTCCGCTGTCACTTTCGGGGGCTTTTTGGCCCAGCCCGTATGACAGATACGTGTGGCAGTACAAGGCTGACCTTGCGGTTGAAGCTGTGGAGCTTGTGGGGTTTAACGAGATACAGTTTGACTACGTGAGGTTTCCGGACCTCACGTACCGGTACGAACAGGAGGGGACAATAGACTATCAAAACACATACGGCGAGACAAAGGCACAGGCCATACAGCGGTTTTTGATGTACGCCGCCGACAGACTCCATGATGCCGGGGCGTATATAAGCGCCGATGTGTTCGGAGAGAGCGCGTACTCATACGTCACCGCTTACGGACAGTACTGGCCGGCCATAAGCAATGTGGTGGACGCCATAAGCGGAATGCCGTACCCTGACCACTTTGCCGCCTCCGGCGACTGGCGTCCCTGGGAGCACCCATATGAGACGCTGCTCAGCTGGGGAAAAAACGCCGCCGCGCGTCAGAGCGAGACACCGAGCCCGGCCCGGGTGCGTACCTGGATACAGGCGTATGACGCCATAAAAGAGCCGTATAACGAATACGGGCCTGAGGAAATCGCTGCCCAGATACGCGGACTTTATGATGCGGGACTTGCCGGAGGATACCTGACGTGGAACGCGTCTTCGTCTCTTGAAAAGTATGGCGGAATAGCGTCTGCTTTAGCGTCATAGCGTTGTGAATTGATACAATATTTGCATGATTAATATGACAATATTGCAATATCATGGGCAAATAATTAAAATTTAGGTCTAAAATGACATAAATCAACCATTCAAAAATCATATTTTGTAATATTTGACGTTGCGTGTTTCATTGACATCGCCTCCCTTGAGTGGTATCATTTTTCTACAAAACCAAGTCTGGGTGTTTGTGTATAATGCTAAAATGACTTGGCTGAAAACGTGGGGAAATTTCCGCCGCATGAGTAAAGGAGACAGTGTATGAAAAAAAGACCGGAAGAATACACAGGCCTGGGGCTGTACAGCCCGGCATTTGAGCATGACAACTGTGGAATTGGCGCGATTGTAAACATTAAAGGTGTGAAAACCCACAAGACTGTTTCCGATGCCCTGACTATTGTGGAACGTCTTGAGCACCGTGCTGGTAAGGACGCCCTGGGTGAGACAGGGGACGGCGTAGGCATTCTCACACAGCTCCCCCATGAGTTTTTCAGGAAAAACTCAGGCATAAGC
>JAJQIK010000010.1 GCA_021199255.1 Clostridiales bacterium
GATGAAAGTATATCTGTATTTTTCTCACAATCATCCTCTGGCTCAAAAAAACAGCCTGACACTGGATGATATAAAGAACGAAACCATAGGCATCTTAAACAAACAGTATTCTCTGGATTTCGAAAAAAAGATACAGGCCTTTTTTGATTATAACCATGTAGCGCCGCCGACAAACCTGTTGGAATATTCTTCCAGACGGGATCTTGAAATATGCTACTCCGGCCAGTATTGTCGGCATTATCGGCGGCTTCCTTTTCGCGCGGCTGTTGATCAAAATCAGCACAAAGATAGTCAGTGCCATTTCTTTAATCATTACCGGCATTGCATTTGCCGCATGGGGCATGTGTTCCAGCGTTGCGCTGTATGTCATTCTTTTAATGGTCATCTGCTTCTTTGCCTCCGGGTTCAGTTTCATTGCGCCCACCTTAATGGCTGACTGGTTTCCGCGCAAAAAAGGTGTTGCTCTCGGTTGGGCGACCATAGGTGCACCGTTAAGCAGCGCATTTTTTGTATCCGGTTTTTCTATTCTGCTTACAAAAGCAGGGTTTCGGACAGCTTTTCTTGCCGTAGGTATTGTCATCGTTATAATCGGTGTTATCTCGCTGTGCTGGGTCAAAGATACTCCGGAGCTGGTGGGACAGCAGCCGGACAATATGGATCCGGCCATTGCAACGGAGCTGTTCGCGGAGCAAAATGCAGCCGGGGAGACCGACATAACCATTTCGATGGGAAAAGTCCTGAAAACGCCGAACACCTGGCTGATCGGTATCGGCTACGGATTACTCTGGATGGTTACGGTAGGGGTAGTGAGTCAGTTTATCCCCCGCATGATGTATGTAGGCTACACCAACGCGCAGGCTCTTACATTTCTGACCGTATCCTCTGTGATCGCCATTCCGGGTTCTTATTTCTGGGGATGGCTTGACAGTAAGATCGGCACAAAATTTGCCTCCGTCACCTATTCTGTTTCCTACATCGTTGCCCTTCTGATTCTGATCTTTGCAAGCAATATCGGCATCATCTGGATCGGTTGCATTTTTGTCGGACTCGGACTCGGCGGTATTCTGAACCTGATACCGTCCATGGTTCTCACTGTATTCGGAAAGGACGGATTCAAACAGGCGAACAGTGTGATTACAACCATCGCTTCCCTGATCCGTGTTCTCGCCTTTGCTATTATGGCGGGTTGTCTGGCAATTTCCGGCGGAAGCTACACGCTGCCATATACGGTATTTATCTGTGCAGACATTCTCGGCGCAGTCATCCTTCTTTTGATAAGGAAAAAGAAAACTCTCTAAAGAAAGGCAGGTACAAAATGGAAAAAATGATTTTTAACGGCGGACAAAGACACACTTACAAAATCGGCGAACCGATCGAACGCTATCAACGGGTTCCTTTCGATATTGCCGAAGTCATTACCACAGAAGCTCCCCTGGAATTTCACCCTAAATTTGCAGATCCGTCAAAGAAAATCTGGCGTGATGTAACGGAGTTTATTCCCGGAGTGACCGCGAAAATGGTTGACTGGTGGTGGGGGAACATGGAAAAGGGGTACCATATCTGGGCGCCTGGCGAGCATTACGGCTTTGACTGGATCGTGCCGCCCTGTGAGGTCGGTTATGAAGGTTCTGTGGAGGCATCCTACGAATTTGATCCGAATTATCCGTTGGAAATTACCAGACGCAGCATAACCCTGTATCCGTTTACGGAATGTTATGAGCATTGTTGGATGAGTACGGCACAGATGGGTGCTGTCGAGTTGCTGCTGATTCACATGCATAAAGATGTAGAAGGCGGCATCTACTGGAGAACCGTTGTGGTCACCACTCAGGAAGGCATAGACTTTTTAAATGACAATGCGGATGAGAAGCCGCTGGCAGACCATATGGTGTATGAATCAGGAAGATTAAAAGATTTTCTTCCTCCCCTTTATGAGCTCTGGAAGGATTTGCAGGATCCATGGGAAAATGTACAATTTGACCTGACAACGGAAAAACAGCCGGACGGAACCTGGAAACATAAATATGACAACAAACCGCATAAAAATGTAAATCTTTAAACAGATAAGTCCGATTCTGATATTTTCTTTGAGAAAATATCAGGAATAAAAATGATACAGGAAGGCAAAATAAATGCCGACCTGTATCATTTTCATTCTATCTTGATTTCATCACGATTCATTAATCAGAGATTTTCTCCTAAAGGACGCCTTCGGTGCATCTCATTTATCCCTCAATCCTCCCACGGACGAATCCGGTATACCGCTCCGATCTCCTCACAGATACGCCGGCATTTCTCCTCCTCCGCATGTGAGATTGTCGTCTCAACGGTCGTCATCACCACCTGCGGCACATGATCCGTACATTTCCGCGCAAAATCCAGCATTGCCTCAAAAGACCGATCGCCGAACCGGCTGCGCACCAACTCGTGATATCGCTCCGCGTTCGGTGTATTCAGGCTGATGGAAACCGTATCGACCAGTCCCTCAAACTCCGGTGTGATATCCCGGTTCCAGATCAGATTCCCCATGCCGTTTGTATTGATCCGTATCCGTTTGCCATAGGTCCGTTTTTCGTGTTCCGCAACGGCAAGCAGAACCGGCAGCGCCTCCGTCGGTTCGCCGAAACCGCAGAAAACCACCTCGCCGAACTGCTCCATATCAAAATTGTCAAATGCCGCTATCACTTCCTCTGCGGTCGGTTCCCGCTCCAGCCATAAGCTGCCGGATTCTCCCACCCGGTCCATAGTCCGGCGCAGGCAAAAGGTGCAGGCGCAGGGACATTTATTCGTCAGGTTGACATATAAATTATTGTGTACTTTATAAAGAATCTCCATCATATTATCATCACCCGTTCATTTCGCCAGTTCCCCGAGATGATCTTCGAAGCAGACGCCGTCCGTCATCGGAATCTCCCGCTCAATGGAACTGATAATACATATTCTGATAAAC
>JAJQIK010000082.1 GCA_021199255.1 Clostridiales bacterium
GCAATGATTAATCATTGCCGAAAGGACAGGTGATTTTATGTTTAAAACAATATTTGGGCTTGCATTTGAAGGCATCCGCAGAAAGAAGTCGCAGACACTGCTGATTGCGGCGGTGCTGATTATTTCGCTTGCGTTTGCGGTTATGACGATAAGCTACTCCGAGAGCATCGTTGCGACCAATTCAAACTATCGCTACTCTACTTATGGCTCGTGGTACGGAACTTTTGCGAATGCAGACAGCGATGATATAGCATATCTCGAATCGACCGACTGGCTTGAAAGCTATGGCTTGACCACCTGCTATGGTACGGTCGGAGGCACCGGAATCGGCACTATTGACGATAATTTCGCAGGCTTTGGCGTGTCGATGAATTCGGGACATCTGCCGGAAAATGCCGGAGAGATCGCCATGGAAGCTGACGTGCTGAGCTCACTCGGGTATGGCTATAACTTAGGGCAGGATATCACTCTGACTATTATTCTTCACGCAGGTGATGAGCAAGTTTTCGTGTCGCGGACATACACCCTCTGCGGAGTTATCTCCGAATACAGCGACACCTGGTCAACCTCTTCCACGCTTAACGGAGCAATTATTACGGAAGAGGACGACGAGGACATCTATGAAACGGCACAGAAAATGGCTTCGGCTTATGGATATGAGCTCGATGAGCCCGTGACTTCCTGCTACTTCTCTGTGAAATCGGGCTTGACATCCACCGCCCAGAGCGACATGAATTACTATCTATTCACTGTTTCGAAAGGCGTTCTTACAGTCAATTCGGCATACCTTGACAACGCTTCCGATTCTGCCGTCAATACGGTCTATGTCGTGATGATATTCGCCGTCTCGCTTCTGGCAGTAGTTATCGTCTATATACTTCAGATGCAGACGGAGATAAGGAAGATTGTCCGGCTTCGTAGCCTTGGCGCAACCAAAGGACAGGCACTATTACTTGTGATACTCGAAACCCTTATCGTGTCTGTACCGTCAATCATTATCGGAATGGCAGGCGGAGCGGCAGGGCTCTGGGCACTGCTTCGGTTCAGCGTCTACGCCGGCTCGGTTGATGTTATCGTCAGCGTTCCTATGGGCATGCTTGCAGGAATGTTTGCTGTGTGGATTGTGGGGATCTTAGTTGTGAGACTTCTCACCGTTCAAGTGGCACTCTTCACGCCGCTTACGGGCAGAATGGTCATGCAGGTTAAGAAAGCAAGAAACTCCCGGAGGCTACAGAAAACTGCGATTATCGTTTTATCTGCGGTCTTCTGCACCATGGTTATCTACACTGTCTTAACTGCACTTCCGACCGTTGTCGCATATCAGTTGAGAGCTGCCGACTCGTCATATTTTATCAGAACGTCCGAATTTTCAATTTCCGATGAGGAGCTCGACGAGATTGCCGAAATCCCCGGAATCTCTGACGCTTGGGGATTTTCAAGAGTATATGCGGATGTGACCATCGGAGATATAGAAAGAGCCAACGCTGTCTTCTATGTCGTTGACGAGACGGACGGATGGGATGGTGCTTTTGACTTCTCGAAAGTCGACCTCGAAGCCTTCCACAACGGCGACTGCGTGATGATTGTAATTCCCAGCACAGACACAACCTCCGCAGTTCCCACTTCTGGAGAAAGCATGACTGTGACCGTTTCGGGCGTCAATGTCGACACGACAATCGGAGCTATAAATAATTACAAGGTTCTGAACGGCAGCGGTTATAACTATGGCTTTATGATCAGTACCTATGATGTCGTCTGCTCGAAGGCGTTTTTGCAGAAGCTGATTGATGCTCTGCCGGGTGGCGGCTCAGTCTCCTACTATGGCGATGTTTTTGAAAGCGGAGATACTGCGGTCTTCAAAAACGCATATGCCTTTGCAGATTCTAACGCCACATATCTTTCAACCGATACGGCGATTTCAAGCTATGTTCATTCGCGTGGATGGGGCATATCCAACTACCGTGAGAAATACTCGGCACAGCTTCAGTCATTCAGCCAGACCTTGATTCTCCTGTTCGTCGCCGGTGCGGCAATCGGGATAGTAACACTCATCATCCTTTCGAGCACAATCCGCCTTGAAACCGAGCGTGAGAAGAAACGCTATGGAGTTTTGCAAGCCATCGGAATGTCGAAGCGGCAGAGAAATCTGAGGCTTGCAGGCACGGCTCTATTACGTTCGCTTGCCGCCCTCGCAATCGGCTGGGCAGTGTTCATACTCAGGCTTATAATCAGCTACTGGAGCTCTATAGAAGCCGGTGCAACGGTTTGGAGCATAATAAAGAGCTATATGGACAATATAATCCTGCTTTCATCCCCTGCCACAATAGTCTTCGTAAACCTCGCCGCGTTCGCTGTAGTGTTCCTGATTTGTTACGTCTCAAAGCTCGGGCTCAATAAATATACGCTGATGGAGATGCTACGCAATGATTAACCATTGCCGCAATGACTAATCATTGCCGAAAGGACAGGTGATTTTATGTTCAAAACAATATTCGGGCTTGCATTTCAGGGAGTCAAACGCCGCAGGCGTCAATCCCTCCTGATTTTCTTCGTCCTGCTTGTGTCGTTCACTTTTGCGATAATACTCTTAAGCTACACCACCAGTATCGCCGAGACAAACTCACAGCTTCGGCTTGATACCTACGGCTCATGGTATGGGGCAATCACGGATGGCGTCGACGGCGATTTGGAGTATCTCGAAGGCGAAGATTTTGTTGATGAAGTCGGGACGAGTGTCAATTATGGTTCGGCTTCTGTAATGGTCGGTGGACTTTCGCAGGGCTCGCTCAAGATAGGAACAGCTGACGAAAGCCTTGTCGACATGGGCATCAGGCTTGAAAGCGGACATATGCCAAGCGGCTCAGATGAAATCGCCATCGAAGCGGCATCATTGAACGAGGTCGGCTATGGTGCAAACACCGGCTCATCAATAACCATGC
>JAJQIK010000005.1 GCA_021199255.1 Clostridiales bacterium
TATATAAAAACACCAGTGTCCCCCGTAACCAGCCGGTTATGGGGGACACTGGTATCAATGGCTATTTCCGGCTCTCAACCTGCCGGCAAAACTTTTAAACACTGATTTCGTAAATCGCTCTTGTTTCTTTACTGCCGACTTTCTCATATACAAATATATGATTTACATCAGCGGCGCAAATAATACAAAAAAGCTTTCCAGCGCTTTTTCTTTATTGCCCCTAATCAAAAATTGTTCCCATGAATATTCGTCACTGTTTTGAATGTCCACTTTAAAAATATCGATATATTGATTGACCAGCGCAGAAGAGTAAAACACCCCGCACACCTCATCATCTACCTTAAGGCTGCGAATGTCCATATTAACAGAACCAATGCAGCAAAGTTCATCATCGATTACCATCGTCTTGGCATGCACATACCCCTTATATTTATATACCTTTGCACCATATTCCAATAATTGCCCGCAATAATAAGTGGTTACGGGATCTAAAAAGAAACTGGCTTTAATGCCTGGAATCATTAATTCGATTTCAACGCCACTGGCTGCAGCGGTTTTAAGCGCGTCCAAAATAGATGCGTCGGGAATAAAATACGGTGTCTGAATACGAATTGTTTTTTTGGCACTATAAATCATGCTAAGATAACACATTTTGACTGCTTCTTTATTAGTGTCAGCGCCTCCTGCAATAAACTGGCAGAGATTGTCCGATGCCTCAAAAGTTTTAGTGGTAATAGATGAGATATATGACACGGCCTCTTCCCAATGGGCCTGTCTCACAGAACAGAGCCAATCTGTAAGAAAATATTCATCAAGCACATTTACACATTCACCATACAGGCGTATCTGTGTATCCCTCCACGGATTTTTAATTTTTGCCATATTGGCATATTGCTTGCCAATGTTCATACCGCCTATATAACCTATCTGGTGGTCAATCGCAACGATTTTTCGGTGGCTGCGGTAATGGGTCAAGTATGGCTTTACCCGAACTAATTTGCCACCGGCATCAAGCAATGGCCGAAACATTTTTTGCGGGGTAGAGAGATTAGCTATAAAATCGCATAATACCAAAACTTCTACTCCTGCTGAGGCTTTTTCTGCAAGAGCAGACACCAAGGCCTTACCGATTTCGTCATGGTGGATAGTATAAAACTCTATGTAAATACACTGCTGCGCATTTCTGATATCTTCAAAAAGCTGGCGGTAATGTTCCTTCCCGCTCGTATATAAATCTGCGTAATTATAGCTGGTGAGCCTGCTTTGATTGTAGTTACAGTTAAAGTGCGACACTCTCATGCCAACTGATGACAAATTAGCAGTATCAACTATATTTGTTTGCTGAGAACAGAGATTTGGACGTTGCTTTTTCAGACGCCTTTTTCTCGCAAAAGCTGTTGTTTTAATTGCAATTGTACTACCGAATATCAGATATAAAACCGCGCCGAAATATGGCAGACACAGCAAAATGAATACCCAAAGCAATGCCTCTGTAGGAGATTTGCGCTCCAGAAAAATCACAGCAATAAGCATGAAAATATAGACGAAAAATAAGATCAGTTTTAGCACAAACAAGCACCTCCTCTTTTATATGTGCCATAAAAACTATTTTTCTTCTCGTTTCGTCTCTTTTCGCATACGGGTAAACACTGGAATATACATAAACAATGTAAAAACCATAACGGCCATCATCAGTATGATAAGGACGTTTACAAGTGAAGATGACATATGGGGAAAAACAAAAAGCAGTAGTAAGCCAACAAACAGTACGGCGGTACATACTTTGCCAAACCACATTGCACCGTCCAGCATTCTGCCTTTTCTCAGGAAAACCACCCCCATGATTCCCATGTATCCTTCTTTAATGGCCATAAGTCCAATCAATGCCCACATCAATGGGTATCGGACCGCCAAACAGACCGCCAAAGCTGCGTGTGTCAACTTATCCGCAATAGGGTCAAGTGCTTTACCCAATTCTGTAACCATATTGAACTTTCTTGCCACCAATCCATCAAACAGGTCTGTAAGACTGGAAAGCAAAACAATTCCTGCAGCCAATAAATATTTTTCTTTTGCTATATAAGTATAGCAAAACACAGGTATGAGAAGAATGCGAAAATAACCCATCAGGTTTGGAATTGAAAATATTTCTTTTGCTTTAAGGCCCCTCATCGTAACCATCCTTTCCGGCTAATACGGTTAATTTATTTATAAAGTGTGTTTTTTATTTGTTAAGGTCCTTTAAACTAATTTCTACGCTTTTTTATAGCTTTCTATTGTAAACCGACTTTAAACCACTTGAAAGTATTTACAAACAAAAAAATTGCAGAAATAAGAGTACATACACAGATACAAAAATGGCTCTCCAAAACGGAGCGCTGTTTTTGTATCAAAGTTTTAGCTTTGATTACAAAGCATTGTTAAATTAGAAATTTCCATGCGCTCAAATAATACTGCCAGATGGCTGCGAGCCCAGGCCGCAGCTTTGCACGGCGGGTTTGTTATGGAAAAGAGCCGTAATACAATTAGTACGCTCCGACTTTTAATAAAAAAGTCGGAGCAAACGCCATGTCGTTTGCTCCGATTTGGTGCGAGAGATGGGACTTGAACCCACACGCCACAAGACACACGCCCCTCAAACGTGCCTGTCTACCTATTCCAGCACTCTCGCTCATACAGCGAGATTTATTATATCGCCTTGTTTTTTGTTTGTCAATAGCAAATTCAGTTTTTTTCTATTGCACTTGCAATTACTTCCGCCGCACCGTCGGCAAAATACCTCACTGCGGCCAAAGATTCCTGCAGAGTATTTCCGTTGCAGCCCACCTCAAGTATCATCGAGCCGTTTGTGGCACCCTGATTATACCCGTACTCTGAAATCAGTATAGGCTTTGTAAT
>JAJQIK010000068.1 GCA_021199255.1 Clostridiales bacterium
TGTGCAATAGTAACAAATTTAAAGAAAAGCACAAATTAAACTTGAAATTTACATTGAAAATTTAAACAAAATGTTACTAAATTATTACAAAAAGTTTGGGAATGTGCTTAGATGTGGGGGTAACAGATTTGCGGGAAAAGAAAGACGAGGGGTAAGAAGAATCGGTAAGGAAGAATTGGGCTTAAGAATTGCATAATTGACTCATAAGTTGTAAGATAGAATGAGCGTAGAACAGCAATAAGGAACGCGGCTATTTGTTTGTGAGCGGAAGCGAATGGCCCCGGAAGGCGGAAAAGAATAATTTTCACAGAATTTTGCCTCTTTGCGATAAACCGCTTAGAAATGGAGATTATAATGAAAAAGATTATTGTAACAGGCTGTAACGGACAGTTGGGACGGGCTATTAATTTACAATATGCAGGAAATGGGGAATACGAACTGATTAATACAGATGCGGGCGAGTTGGACATTACGAGGATAGACGACGTGATGAAATTTGTGCGTGATATACAGCCCTATGCCATTATCAACTGCGCTGCCTATACGGCGGTGGAGGCCTGCGAGAAGGAGGAGGATCTCGCGTTCAGGATTAATGCTATCGGACCGCGTAATCTCAGTATTGCATCGCAGGAAACGGGCGCGAAGCTGATGCATGTGTCTACGGACTATGTGTTTGACGGAAATGGAAGCAGACCGTACAGGGAGACTGACCCAGTGGGGCCTCAGGGCGCTTATGGAAGAACAAAGCTGGCGGGGGAGAATTTTGTAAAGGAATTTTGCGGGCAGCATTTTATCGTGCGTACTGCATGGCTGTATGGCGACGGTAAAAACTTTGTTAAGACGATGCTGCGTCTGTCCGAGACTAACGACAAGGTAAGGGTTGTCAGGGATCAGGTGGGTTCGCCCACCAGCGCCAGGGAACTGGCCAAGGCCATCGCGTATCTGCTTCCTACGGAGAACTATGGGCTGTTCCACGGGACCTGTGAAGGGGACTGCAGTTGGGCGCAGTTTACGGAGGAAATATACAGATTGGCGGGCAAAAATACCGTGGTAGAGGGCATAACATCGGAAGAGTACGGCGCGGCCGTAAAACGTCCGGCATATTCTATCTTAGAGAATTATATGCTTAAGATGACCACAGATTTTATGTTTGCGGATTGGCATGATGCGATAGCGGAGTATCTTGCGGATGTTCCCAGGTAGGGGAATGTGGCTGATAAGGGCGCGGGACGCCTCTGGCCGCGCGGCGCCGAAGCTGGACAGACTGCCGGAACGACAAAAGGAAAAGCTTTACAGAAGGTAGAGTTTATGAGAAAATGATACCAGTTTCAAGATGCGGGAAACGGCATGGAAACGCAGAATAAAAGAAAGGCATGGGAGTTATTATGCAGAGAATAGCGTTTATTACAGGTATTACAGGTCAAGATGGTTCTTATCTGGCCGAGTTTTTGCTGGAAAAGGGATACGAGGTGCACGGCCTGATTCGCAGGCACAGCATTACCAATACGGCGAGAATCGATCATCTGATTGCTTCTGATTATTATAAAGTTAAATTTTTCCTGCATTTTGCGGATACCACAGATTCCAGCAATCTGATGCGGCTGATTGCCGAGATTCGCCCCACGGAGGTTTATAATCTGGCGGCGCAGTCCCACGTTGGGATATCCTTTGAAGTACCGGAATACACCGCGGAGGCGACAGGAGTCAGTACCTTAAAGCTGTTAGAGGCAATCCGCGTCAACGGCGGAACGTGCAGATTCTATCAGGCGTCTACTTCGGAACTGTTCGGCGGTATTCCCGAAACGGCGCCGCAGAGCGAAAAGACTCCGTTTTATCCCAAGAGCCCTTATGGCGCGGCGAAGCTGTATTCCTATTGGATTACGGTCAATTACAGAGAATCCTATAATATGTTTGCCTGCAATGGCATTTTGTTTAACCACGAGTCACCCAGACGGGGCGAGAATTTTGTTACGAGAAAGATTACGCTGGCGATTGCGAATATTATCGCGGGCAGACAGGAGAAGCTGTCTCTGGGCAATATGAATGCGAAACGCGACTGGGGCTTTGCGGGGGATTATGTGAAAGGTATGTGGCTTATGTTACAGCAGGATAAGCCTGATGATTTCGTACTTGCCACCAATGAAACCCATACCGTCAGAGAGTTTGTGGAAGCGGCATTTGACCAGTTAGGCATAGAAATTCTTTGGAAAGGTACCGGCGTCAATGAGAAAGGGTACGACGCAAAGACGGGCAGGATTCTCGTAGATGTGAATCCTGAGTTCTATCGCCCGGCTGAAGTGGAATTTCTCTGGGGAGACTGTAGTAAGGCTGAAAAGGTGCTGGGCTGGAAGCGCGATGTAGATTTCAGGGGACTGGTCGCTATGATGATGGACGCGGATTTACAGGAAATCGCGGGAATGAGCTGCGCTGATTATAGGGCGCAGAACCAGGAGTAATTCGGCAACAGAGACTCTAAATCACGCAGCTATGGAAAGCGCGTAGTTACGAAAAGGCGTGGGTATCTATGCTATCAGTGATATTAATATGGTGCTATATGCTGGTCACTGCCTTTGGGACAGGCTATGGGGTGTTGCGGGCGATTACCTCCCGTGTCCCTTATCGAATCAGGCATGTAGACAGTTATTTGATGTGCGGGCTTGTGTGCGTCACGGTGTATGCAGAATTTTTCAGCCTGTTTGATCGGGTTGGGTTACTTGCGAATCTGATTCTGTGCGGGGCGTGCGCCCTGATCCTATGGCGCGACAGGCGGGTATTGGGCGGTAAGCTGCGGGAATTGCTGGCTGGCGCAAAGGGCAAAAGGAAAGCCTGCGTTTACCTGTTTCTCTTCCTGTTATTCGCCTATGGAACCTCACGGGGAATGATTCATTACGATACCGGTCTGTATCATGCGCAGAGTATTCGTTGGCTGGAAGAATATGGCGTGGTAAAGGGACTGGGGAACCTGCATTGCAGGCTGGCATATAACAGTTCGTCTTTTGCGCTGTCGGCTCTGTACAGTATGCCCTTTCTGGGAGGGCAGTCCTATCATTGCTGTGCGGGGCTGCTGGCCTTGATCATAGCTGGAATCTGTCTGGAAATTGGTGATTCGCTGAGAGCCGGAAGGCTGAAGGTCAGCGATTTCGCCCGCGTCATGGGTATTTACTATCTGGTCATTATTTTTGATGAGATGATTTCGCCCGCCTCTGACTATTTTATGGTGCTGATCGCGTTTTATATTGTGATTCGCTGGCTTGACCTGCTGGAGAGCGGGGAGAAAGTCATCGTGCCCTACGCCCTTTTATGTGTTATGGGGGTGTTTTTGGTCACGGTAAAATTGTCAGCGGCGCTGATTCTGCTTTTGACGCTCCAGCCGGCCTATTATCTTCTGAAGGAAAGGAGAGGGCGGGAGACGGCGGGATATCTGCTTCTCGGCTGTCTTGTGGCGCTGCCTTATCTGATCAGAAATGTGATCATTTCCGGCTGGCTGGTATATCCCTTCACCGGAATTGACTGGTTTTCGGTTTCCTGGAAAATACCGAAGGGGCTGGCGGATTATGACGCCAGAGAGATTCAGGTCTGGGGCAGGGGCTATACAGATGTGTCGCAGTTTGACCGTTCCATAAGGGACTGGCTGCCGGAGTGGTTTCAGGCGTTGGAGAACAGTGATAAGCTTTTGGTGCTGGCGGCGGCATTTTCTGTGTGTGTGCTGCTGTTATATGGAGTCGGTATGCTGTGGGGGCTGCTGCGCTCCAGAAAGCGCAGCGGGGCAGGAAAACCGTTGGCGGAGCAGTGGCATATGCTGCTGGTACAGGGAACGATGGCGGGTTCCTTTCTTTTTTGGCTGGGGACGTCGCCTTTGATTCGTTATGGCTGCGTCTATGTATATCTGACTTCCGCGGTGGTTCTGGGCGGCCTGTACGACAGGCTGGTAAATCGGACCGGCAGAACCGGCGCGGCGGTTCAAAAGAGCGCCGCCCTGTGGCGTCGCAGCGTTAACGGGCTGTGTATGGCGGCGGTGACGCTGCTTATTCTCTATAAAGCGTGCGCTTTAGGAAGAGAAATCATGGGGGCTTATGTAGATGATTACTGGCTGGCGCAGAAGGATTACGAGAATTATGAAGTAATTCCCTATGAGCTCAACGGCGTGACCTTTTATTATCCGGCGCAGGGCGATCAGGTCGGTTATGAGAGCTTTCCCTCTTCGCCGGCCAGAGCGGAGATCGGCTTTCTGGGACAGGAGATCGAGGACGGATTTTACAGTCCGGATTAGGCGGCTATTTGTGCCGGAGCGCAACGAATAGCTTTGATGGCAGACGCACATCTGATATTTGCGTCGCCTCGTCGCTAACGCTTCGGAACGGGGATTGGTGTGAGATTAAGATTTGAGAGAAAGGCAGGATAAACATTATGAATAAAACAGATAAAATTTACGTGGCGGGTCATAGGGGCTTAGTGGGAAGCGCTATCGTGCGGAATCTGCAGGCGAAGGGCTATCAGAATATTATCGGCAGAACGCACAGGGAATTGGATTTGACAAATCAACAGGCAGTCAGAGATTTCTTTGAGGCTGAAAGACCGGACGCGGTAGTGCTGGCAGCAGCCAAGGTAGGCGGTATTAATGCGAATAATACTACTCCCGCTGAATTTGCCTATGAGAATATGCAGATTCAGTGTAATGTAATCAAATGCTGTCATGATTATAAGGTAAAGAAGCTGCTGTTTTTGGGAAGCACCTGTATTTACCCTAAGATGGCGCCTCAGCCCATTCCGGAGGACGCCCTGCTGACAGGCCCTCTGGAAGTGACGAATGAGGCTTATGCCATTGCCAAGATTGCCGGGCTGGAAATGTGCAAATTCTATAAAAGGCAGTACGGGGACGACTTTATTAGCTGTATGCCGACTAATCTCTACGGCCCCCACGATAACTATGATTTGCAGGGCTCTCATGTGATGCCTGCCATGATTCGCAAGTTTCACGAGGCCAAAATCAATCAGGCGCCGTCGGTGGAGCTGTGGGGAACAGGCACGCCGCTGCGGGAATTTCTATATGTAGACGATATGGCGGACGCCTGCGTTTTCTTATTGGAAAATTATAGCGGCGAACAGCACGTGAATATTGGTACCGGCAAGGAAGTGACTATCAGAGAATTGGCGGAAACAGTACAAAAGGCTGTAGGGTACGAGGGAGAGATTGTGTGGAACAAGGATATGCCGGACGGTACGCCCCGCAAGCTGACAGATGTGACCAAGCTGCATGGACTGGGCTGGAAGCATAAGGTGGAGCTGGAGGAAGGAGTACGGCTTGCTTATGACTGGTTCCGGGAAAATGTGGAAGACGCCAGACTGTAACCAGATTTCCAGTGCGATAACTTACCGTTTACAGTGCTGTCATTGTTTGATATTATGTCAAATGTAGTAATTATTACCGGCAGGAGGAGTAAAAGGGGAATGTTACAAGTAAATAGTGTGAGTAAGCAGGAGTTGGAGCAGGCAATCTCGGATTTCATGCTGGAACTGGGAATACCCGCTCATTTGAGAGGGTATCAGTATTTGCGCAGCGCAGTTAGTATGTGCGCGGAAAATATGGAACTGGTGGGCAGCGTGACGAAGCTTTTATATCCTGACCTGGCGAAATTGTACCAGACGACGGATCAGAAGATAGAGAGGGCTATCCGCAATGCTATTGAGGTATCCTGGGAAAGAGGAAACAGCGAATTGTTCGAGGAATTATTTGGATACTGTAATGGGAATGGTTACAGCAGACCTACCAATAGCGAATATATTGCCACAGTGGCGGATTATATACGTTTGAAATATGAGTTATTGTAAGGGACGGGCTTTGCTCCGGCCATAATATAGCGAATGTGGGAAGGAAGAGACAGGTCTCTTCCTTTTTTTGTATAACTATGATAGAATTATGTTGAATTAGTCTGACTATTATTGGCAGGCTAAAATAGACAGGCAGGAATTTTCGCACTTTGAGAGAAGGGCATGGTTATCGGTATGAAGTTACTCAGCGTCATTGTACCTTGTTATAATGAAGAAGAAAATGTCAGGGATTTTTATGACGAATTATTCAGGAACGCGTCTTTTTTTCGGGAAAAAGAAATAGAAGTAGAGATTTACTATATTGACGATGGTTCCAGTGATAAGACCGCGGAAGAGATTAGAAAGCTCCATGCGGAAGACGAAAGGGTGCATATGGTATCCTTTTCCAGAAACTTCGGCAAGGAGGCGGCTATTTATGCCGGCCTGCAGAAGTCGAAGGGGGATCTGGTGGTGTTGATGGACGCGGATTTGCAGGATCCGCCGTCGATGCTTCCTGAGATGTATGCGTATATAGAGCAGGGATATGATTCCGTGGCAACCAGACGGGTGACGAGAGCGGGCGAGCCGCCGATCCGGTCTTTTTTCGCCAGAGTGTTTTATCGGATTATGAATCAGATCTCCAAAACGGAGATTGTAGACGGCGCCAGAGATTATCGTCTGATGACCAGACAGGTGGTGGACGCTATTCTTGCCATGACGGAATATAATCGTTTTACCAAGGGGATTTTCGGCTGGGTAGGCTATGAGACGAAGTGGCTGGAATATGAAAATGTGGAGCGCAGGAAGGGGGAGACGAAATGGTCTTTCTGGAAGCTTTTCCTGTATTCCTTAGAAGGCATTACGGCATTTTCTACGGTGCCTCTCACCATTGCCTCCGTAATGGGCGTGTTGTTTTGTGTACTGGCCTTTCTCCTGATTATTGTGACAATTATCAGGAAGGTTTGCTTTGGAGATCCCACCTCCGGCTGGCCATCTCTGGTATGCCTTATTATGCTGGTAAGCGGCGTGCAGTTGTTTTGTCTGGGTATCGTCGGGCAATACTTATCTAAGACTTATATGGAAGTGAAGAGAAGGCCGATTTATCTGGTGAAAGAGGATATTTAATGAGCGAGTTGGTCAGTATTATTGTACCTGTATATAACGCGGCGCTTTATATTGGGAAGACCATAGAAATGGTAACAGGGCAGACTTATCCCGGCTGGGAACTGCTGTTGGTGGACGATTGCTCGTCAGATGCGAGCCTGTTGGAAATCGAGAAGTCCTTGGCAGGCTATGAACGCCGCCGGGAGGAAGCCGCGCAGCCGGATATTGCCGGGATTGATGTGTATCTGCCCGGAAGCGCAGAGACAGCGGCCTCCATGGGGGCTATGCCTCCGGAAACGGCGTATGCCTCCGGGGGAGCAGGGAAAGAATGGGGCAGGATCAAGGTAATCAGCAAGAAGCGCAATGAGGGAGCCGCCAGAGCGCGCAATACCGGGCTGGCCATGGCGCAGGGCAGATATCTTGCCTTTCTGGACGCAGATGACGTCTGGTATCCCGATAAGCTGACAAAGGAGCTTGCTTTTATGAGGGACAGGCAGGCCGGGTTCGTATTCAGCGCCTATGAGTTTGGAGATGAGCAGGCGCGTCCTACCGGCAAGGTGGTTCATGTGCCGGACAGGCTTGTTTATCGGCAGGCATTGTCCAGAACCGTTATTTTTACCACCACAGTGCTTCTGGATCGGGAGAAGATTCCGGACAGGCTGATTCAGATGCCCGTGGTAGAGAGTGAGGATACGGCTACCTGGTGGCAGATACTCCGGGCGGGATATGCGGCATATGGGCTGGACGAGGTGCTCGCTGTTTACCGCAGGCCGCCCAGATCGCTGTCCTCCAATAAATTAAAGGCGATCAGGCGTATTTGGAGGTTGTATCGGGAGCAGGAAAAGCTGTCGGTGATCAGCAGCGCACGCTGTTTCCTGTTTTGGGCATACAGGGCGGCTGCGCGGCGGATATAGCTTCCTTGTCCTGAGGATTTCTTTGCGGCAGTCTGCCCTGTCGTGGAAAAGCAGATGATAAATTGCTTCGGAATGGAGATTGTTATGAAACGGATAGAAACACTGAAAAGAATGATTATTATGCAGCTTTCTCTGATCGGACTGCTTTTTCATACGGCAATTTACGCATATGTCTGGTTGAAAGAATATTATCCTTTTTTGAGCATACACAGAAATTTCCGGTATTACTTCAGGGGACATGTGCTGATTATTCTGATTTATTTTGTCCTGCTGTTTTTCTTTGCCAGTACCTATGGCGCTTTGAAAATTGGATATTTAAAGCCTGTCGATGTGTTTATCTCTCAGGTGTTTTCACTGCTGTTTGTCAATGTAATATCTTATTTTCAGATATCGCTGATGGCCAACTGGGTTGTAAAGGTGGGGCCTATGGTGAAGACGATGCTTTTGCAGATGGCGGTTGCGGCCGTATGGGTATATATCTGTAACGCGTTTTATTATAAGGCGTTTCCGCCCAGGGGGATTCTTATTGTCCACGGAGAACGTCCTATTGACGATATTGTGGCGAAGTTTGAATCCCGTAAGGATAAATACAGGATTGAGAAGTGCATGAATATTTCTCAGGGAGTCGAGGCGGTGAAGGAGGAAGCGGTGAAGCAGTATGGCGCGGTGGTTCTGTGGGATATTCCCGCAAGCGACAGAAATGCGCTGCTGAAGTATTGCTACAGTAAGTCTATCCGCGTGTATATGATGCCGAAAATCTCCGATGTGCTTGTGAAGGGGGCGGATCAGCTTCATCTGTTTGACACGCCGATTTATTTGACCAGGGAGTATGCCCTGAAGGTGGAACAGCGGATTGCCAAGAGAGCGATCGATTTGGTCTGTTCTGTTATTCTGCTGGTGATTGCGTCGCCCTTTATGCTGATAACGGCTATTGCGATCAAAGTATATGACGGCGGGCCGGTGTTTTATAAACAGATACGCTGTACCTGCGACCGGAAGGAATTTTATATTCTGAAATTCAGAAGCATGAAGGTAGACGCTGAGAAGGATGGCGTGGCGCGGCTTGCCTCGAAGAATGATTCCCGTATTACGCCGGTAGGGAAATGGATTCGCACCACCCGAATTGATGAGCTTCCCCAGCTTTTGAATATTTTAAGGGGGGACATGTCCTTTATCGGCCCCAGGCCGGAGCGGCCGGAAATCATCGATCAGTATATGGAGGAAATGCCGGAGTTCGCTTTCCGAATGAAGGTGAAAGCGGGGCTTGCGGGTTATGCGCAGGTATATGGCAAGTATAATACCACACCCTATGATAAGCTGAAATTGGATTTGACGTATATTGAGCAGTATTCGGTATGGCTGGATCTGAAGCTGATGCTTCTTACCCTGAAAATATTGATCCGGCCGGAGAGCACGGAGGGCGTGGACAGCAGCCAGACTACGGCGTTGAAGGAAAAGGAAGGAAAGGCTTCGGAATAGAAGGCATGAAGGAAATCAGGTATGCCGATGCAGGCATGGATATGAAAAAGTGGATACTTTGGCTGATCAGGAAAAGCTGGGTGGCGTTGGCGGCGGCGCTAATCGGGGCGGCTTTAGGCGGCGCGATTTATGCGGCTGCGCGCACGGTGCCGGAGTCGGAGCGGGAATATCAGGCTGTCTCTAAGCTTTATCTGGATTTTGCGGTAGATGAGACGGGAGAGGTGTATCAGGAATACAACGGTTATACCTGGAATGATCTGATGGTGACAGACCCCATCTTAGATGAAACCATGTCCTGTCTGTCCGAAGATTATACGAGAGAAGAAGTGATGGCGGCGACCGAGGCGACCATCTTATCGGATTTAAGGCTTTTGACGGTGACGATTACGACCAATGACCGGGAGCGTAGCGACCGGATTCTGGCGGCGACCGATCAGGCGTTGGAGAATTACGGGAACAGCGCCAAGGAGTTTGTACAGATTCAGACGATTCAGGCCACTGAAGCGCAGCTTGTGGTGGCGGATTCCAGACTGGCGCAGGCCGTTGGCATCGGAGCGGCCATTGGGCTGGCGGCAGCCCTGCTGGGGTTGCTGTTGTATTATGTGCTGGACGACCGGATTCTGGTGGCCAGCGACGTCAGGCAGGCAACAGAGGTGCCCTTTGTGGGATATTTATTTGGAGAAGGGCGGGAAGAGACGGCCGGGGGTCAGTTTCTGTCGGAGCAAAGGCTTCAGCACGATTATGAGGCGTCGGCGGCCTGTCTGCGGGAGCGCTGCGGAGAGGTATTGGAGATCCGAATCAACCGGAAGCAGGACGCTGCTATGGAAGAGCTGGAACAGGCAAGGAAAGCGTGCGCTTTGATTCTGGCGATTCCCTATGGGCAGATACACGGCACGTATCTGGCTTATCTGATCGGACAGTATCAGGCGCGTGGCTGTCAGGTGTTGGGAATCGCCATAGAAAACGCGGATATCCAATTTCTCAACAGGTATTATGGCCGGGCGATTGGGAAAGAGCAATAGAAGCCCAGGAATGGAGATTGGTGTGAAAAATCACACTGATGTGCTGATTTTTCACACGGCTATTTGTTTCTGAGCGAAAGCAAATAGCCCTGATGGCAGACGAGAAACCGCCTTCGCGGATTTCTCGCCGCCGCTTCGCAACAAGTTGCTCAGAAATGGAGATTAAGATGAAAATACAGATACTGGTTTCCGCGGTGGAGCAGGACGGGGCGGAGCTTGCGGCCAGAATGAGGCTTCATACGGACGCGGTCATCGTCAATCAATGCGATCGGTACGGATATGAGGAGATACAAGGAGGGAAGTGGAGGGCACAATGCTTCTCCATGAAGGAGAGAGGCGTAGGACTAAGCCGTAATACCGCGCTTCTGCACGCGGACGCCGAGATCTGTGTCTTTTCAGACGAGGATATAGTATTGGCGGAGGATTATGAAGAGCAGATTCGCAAGGCCTATGAGCAGCTGCCGGACGCGGATATGATTCTGGTCAATGTGAAGGTGGCTCCTTCCCGCAGGACTTATTGGAATGAGGACATTCATCGGATTCATTACCGCAATTACGGGAGATATCCGGCCTATAGCATCACGGCCAGGTTAGATGCGCTCCGCAGAGCCAACGTACATTATTCCTTATTGTTTGGCGGCGGCGCCAGATACAGTAACGGGGAGGACAGCCTGTTCTTAAGAGATTGCCTGAAGGCCGGGCTTAAGATCTATGCCCATACGGTGTGTATCGGAGAAGAGACAGAGCGGGAATCCACATGGTTCAGCGGATATCATGAGAAGTTTTTCCGTGACAGGGGCGTTCTGTATCACTATTTGTACGGCGCGGCGGCGGTTCCTCTGGCCTGTCGTTTCCTGTGGGTGCACAGGAAGCAGATGTGCGTGCAGATTCCCTTAAAGCGGGCGTTTGAGCTGATGCGGGAAGGTATCCGTGAGGGGCAGGGAAGATAAGCGGCGAATTGTGCCGGGCGGCAAAGGCGGAGAGCCTGCGGCGGGGAAAGGACGATAGCGGTCGATGATTTTATATATCACGGTGGCGGCAGTTACGGTGCTGCTGGCGGGGCTGGTGAATAATCAGCCGGCTACACAACCTTATAGGATAACAAGACAGCAGATGTGTAACCGCGTCTGCCTTTTGTCCGTCTTTCTGATTTTATTCGCCCTGTCCGCCTGTCGGCTGAATGTGGGAAACGATTATGCCAAATATGTGGAGTTTATGCATCTGATCAACTGTGATTCCTATGTGCCCACTGAAATCGGCTTCAATCTGTTGGTAAAGCTTCTGTACGGACTGTCCGGTTATGAAAACTATCTGCTTGTTTTTGCGGTTTATGCATTTGCGACCGTTTTGCTGTTCCTGCTGGCGATGTATGATTTGAGCGATGATTTCCCGTTTTCCTTCTTTCTGTTTATGATGCTGGGATATTATTTCCAGACCTTTAGCACGGTACGGTATTATCTGGCGCTGGCAATCGCCCTGTATTCCATGAAGTTTGTACTGCGCAGGCAGTGGGGAAGATTTATCGCCCTGATTCTGCTGGGCTCCGCCTTTCACAAATCCTTACTGGTGGTCATTCCCTTATATTTGCTGGCGACGCGTTCGTGGAAGAAGTGGCAGCTTGCCCTTGCGGCTTTGTTTTGCAGTACGTTTCTCTTCTGCCAGGACTGGTATCTGAAAGCGGTGGTCTTGCTGTACCCTACCTATGAGGATACGGAATATCTGGAAGGAGGAACAAGCTATATCAATATTTTGCGCTGCGCGGCTGTTCTGGTATTTGCGGGCGTTGTGTTATGGCTGCAGAAACGACAAGACGGGGAGAAATGTGACACATGTGTCGCAAATGAGACGGAAAAAGGGCTTCAGGACGACCGTTTTCGCTTCTATTTCTATCTGAATCTGGGGGCGTTGGTGTTGTATGTATTTTGTTCTTTTCTGCCTATTATCTCCAGAATCGGATATTACCTGACGGTCAGCCATATTCTGTTTTTGCCCATGCTGCTGCAACAGATTGCCCCTGTGAAATGGCGCAGGCTGTTTCGCGTGGGAACGATACTGGCGGCTGTTTTGTATTTTGCGGTCTATATGAGCAGGGCGGGAAACGACGGCGTACTGATACTGCCTTATCAGACCTTTTTCTTTCATGATATGGTGAACATTCTTTCAGATGTGAATTGAGGGTGACAATGATATTTAGTGTGATTGTGGTCTGCTTAAACGCGGGAGAGAAGCTGCATAAAACGATAGAGAGTATCCTGTGTCAGACTGAGACAGATTATGAGATTCTGGTGAAGGATGGCGGGTCAGAAGATGGGTCGGTGCAGGCCATCAAGGCGGAGGATAGGATCAGCGTCTATTGTGAAAAGGACACGGGAATTTACGACGCTATGAATCAGGCTCTTTTGCATGCGCGGGGAGATTATGTCTGTTTCCTGAACTGCGGAGATTATTTTGAAAATGAGCTGGTGCTGCAAAGGGTCAGGGAACAGATCGGGCAGAAGAGGGGCAGCCGGCCGACTATTTTTTACGGCAATATCCGGGAACGGCAGACCGGCGCGATGGTGCAGTCCAATCCGACGCTGGATGATTTCGCGTGTTACCGGAATCTGCCTTGTCATCAGGCCTGCTTCTATGACAGGAGGCTGTTTGGCAGCCGGCAGTTCGAGCTGAGATATCAGGTGCGCGCCGATTACGAACATTTCCTGTGGTGTCTTTACCAGGCACAGGCCGCCGCCGTGTATATGCCGGTTACGGTGGCAAGCTATGAGGGGGGCGGTTATTCGGAATCCCGGACAGGGAAAAGGCAATCGAAACGGGAGCATAGGGAAATCGTCGCCCGATATCTTCCTAAGAAAAAGGCGCGCAGGTATCGACTTGTAATGATACTTACGCTGGCGCCGCTTCGGACATGGGCGGCGGGGAATCCGGCTACGGCGGGAATCTATCAGGCGGTAAAAAAGAGAATTTATAAGGAGCGGTGATAGAGATGAGAATATTGTGGGTGTGTAATATTATGCTGCCAGCCATCGCCAAAAGGCTGAATATGCCTTACAGTAACCGGGAGGGGTGGCTTAGCGGCTTATTAGACAGGGTGATTTCCGAGCAGGATCGGAATCGGATAGAGCTGGCGATTGCCTTTCCGGTGGAGGAATCCGTGGGGGCGTTCGATCAGGTGATGCAGTTGGGTGAGAATATATCCTGCCATTGCTATGGATTTGTGGAGAATCTGGCGGAGCCGGAGAACTATGATGTGGAGCTGGAGGATTACTTTCGTCTGATTATCGATGATTTCCAGCCGGAGCTTATGCACGTGTTCGGTACAGAATTTCCCCATGCTTTGGCCAGTATTAAGGTGTTTGGGAACCCGGATCATACGCTGGTGGGCGTCCAGGGGCTGATTTCCGCCTGCGCGAAGGTATACATGGCGGATCTGCCGGTCAAGGTGCAGCGGCAGGCGACCTTCCGCGACATACTGCGGAGGGACAGTATCAGGCAGCAGCAGAGGAAGTTTGAGAAGCGAGGCGTGTATGAGGTGGAAGCGCTTAAAAGGGTGAAGCACATAGCGGGCAGAACCGACTTTGACCGCGCCGAGACGGCGAAGATTAATCCTGACGCCACCTATCATTATTTGAACGAAACTCTCAGAGGGATTTTCTACCGCGACCGCTGGAAGAAGAGCGGCTGCCAGTTGTACCGCATTTTTATGAGCCAGGGGGATTATCCCTTAAAGGGGCTGCATTATATGCTTCAGGCGATGCCGAAAATATTAGAGCAGTTTCCGGACGCTGAATTGTATGTGGCGGGAAGCAATATTATCAGCCGGGAGACATGGAAGGATACGTTGAAGCTGCCAGCCTACGGGAAGTATTTATTAAAGCTGATCAGGGAAGAGCATCTGGAGGATAAGGTGACTATGCTGGGGAGGCTGAACTCTGAGGAAATGAAAGAGCAGTATCTGTTAAGCCATGTCTTTGTATGTCCGTCGGCGCTGGAAAATTCCCCCAATTCCGTTGGAGAGGCTATGCTGCTGGGGGTTCCCTGCGTAGCTGCCAATGTGGGAGGAATCCACAACCTGTTGACAGATGGCGGGGACGGGTTCCTATATCCGCCGGGGGACGTAGAGGCGCTGGCGGATCAGATTATAGAGCTTTTTACGAAGGAAGCGATTGTGGATCGCATTACGGATAATGCCAGAAAGCATGCCCGCGTCAATCATGACGCGGATCAGAATTATTATCGTTTGATGAGGATATATCGGGAGATGCTATGACCTTTACTTTTGTGTCTAATTATATTAATCACCATCAGATACCCCTGTGCGAATCGCTCTATCGGAGGCTGGGAGATGCATTTACGTTTATCCAGACGATGCCCATGGAGGAAGAGCGCGTGACCATGGGCTGGAGTGTGGATATCGAGACGCTGCCTTATGTGGAGTGCCTGTATCGGAAGGAATATGACTGTCTGAAGAAAATAGCGGAAAGCGACGTCGTGCTTTTTGGCTGGACGGAGAGGGAGGATCTTGTAAGAGCCCGGCTGGACAGCGGCAGGACGACGTTGCGCGTCAGCGAGCGCCTTTACCGGGAAGGACAGTGGAAGGCGGTTTCCCCCAGAGGGCTGCTGGCGAAATATCATGAACATATTAAATACCGCAGGCAAAATGTCTGTATGCTGTGCGCCGGAGCTTATGCGGCGTCGGATTTCCATTTGATCGGAGCCTATCCGGATAAAATGTTTTGCTGGGGCTATTTTACGGAGCTGAGGACGTATACCGAAGAACAACTGGAAGCGATGAAGATACAGGATGGGCTTCTGCATATCGTCTGGGCGGGCAGATTTATCCCCTTGAAGCATCCTGAGTATGTGGTCAGGCTTGCGGAGAGCCTTAAAAAGAAGGGCTATGGATACCATATACATATGCTGGGAGATGGGGAATTAGCGCCGCTTCTGCGGCAGCAGGCTGCGGATTTGGGGCTTTCAGAGGCTTTTACCTTTTATGGATACGCCGCCCCGGAGAAGGTTCGGGATGTGATGGAAAAGTGCCATATCCATCTTTTTACCAGCAATTACCTGGAGGGCTGGGGGGCTGTGGTCAACGAGGGAATGAACAGCGGCTGCGTGGAAGTGGTGAACGTCCAGGTAGGCGCGGCTCCTTATCTAATCCGGCATGGCGAGAACGGATTGCTATATTCCAATGACAGCTACGACCAGATGGAAAAGCTGATGGAAGAATTGTTTCTCCATTGGGAGGAGAAAAAACAGATGGGGCAGGCGGCCTATGAAACCATTAGAGATATGTGGAATGGAGAACATGCGGCGGAGGAGCTGCTGCGGTTTGCGGGAGAATTACAAAAGGGCAGAATTGTTCCGGCACAGGAGGGCCCGCTCAGCAAGGCGCCGGTGATCCGCCCGCACGGTCACAAACATTCTTTATGCGCAAAGGGCAGCGTAGAAATGAGGTAAGATATGAAGAGGGTCAGCGTCATAGTACCGGTGTATAACTCCATCGATTGTCTGGAAAGATGCGTGCAGTCGATCTGCGCCCAGACCTATTCCGCCTTGGAAATCCTTCTGGTGGACGACGGTTCTACAGACGGCACCGACAGGCTGTGCGAGCGGCTGGCATTACAGGATAACCGTATCGCCGTTTATCATAAGCCCAACGGAGGCGCTTCCTCCGCGAGAAATCTGGGGATTCAGATGGCTTCCGGGGAATATATAGGCTTCGTGGACAGCGATGATTATATTGAACCCTATGTCTATGAGGAAATGATGAAAGCGCTTGACGGGTCGGATTGGGAAGTGGCGCAGATTTCCAGAGACGAGGTGGACGAGGAAGGAAGAAGACTGCCGGACGTATGTGTGCCGCCGGAGCAGGCGCGTTTCTGTGGGACGGAGACTTTTCTCAAGGAGCTGCTGCTGCATCAGGGGGACTGTTCCTTTTGTACCAAACTGGTAAAAAGGGAATTGTTCGCAGACCATCAGTTCCCGGAGGGGGTCTTGAATGAGGATTTCCGGCTGCTGGTAGAACTGCTGCAGGAGATTCGCGGCATTATCATTCTGCCCCGTCAGGGATATCATGTGGTATGCCGCAAGGAAAGCACCACGAGAAAGAAGACGAAGGACAGCTTTTCCAGAGTGTTTCTGGATATTGTGGATAACGCAGATCGCGTGCAGGAGCTTGTGAACCGCGCCTATCCCGGACTGCGTCCCTATGCACTGCGGTTCAACCTGTACCAGCGTCTGGATTATCTGCTTCATGTGCCGATTTCGCAGATGACAAAGGAAAATGAATTTTATGGCAATGTGAAAAGATATTTGAGAAGCCATGTGGCGGATACCCTTGGGAATCCCTATCTGACGAAGAAGCAGAAAGGCTATCTGCTGTTGCTGACGGCTGCGCCCAGAACGGTGAGAAAGGCGCATGCCAGAAGAATGGAAAGGCGCGGACAGGGTGGAGCGTGAGAGGGCTGCCGTACGGACAGGGGCAAAACGGACTGAGTGGGAATGAAGAGGGATATGATGAACATAGAAGCGGGAATGAAAAGAAAACCTTACAGGATATGCTTTGCAGTCGTCTGGATAGTGCTGATGGCTGTATCATTCTATTTCTGCACCCAAAAACAGGGATTTCATGAGGACGAGTATTATACCTATTACTCGACGGCGCGTACCAACGGCTTCTATGTGGAAGACGGACAATGGATGAGCGCGGAAACTTATCGAAATGAGTTTGTGGTGCTTCCGGGAGAGCGGTTTCAGTATGGGCTAATCAAGCTGGTACAGTCATGGGATGTTCACCCGCCCCTGTATTACTGGGTATTTCACACGGCCGCGTCCATGACGCCGGGCGTATTTTCCAAATGGATTGGCCTGACGGTCAATCTTTTTTTCCATGGAATCAATCTTGTGCTGCTGGCCTGTCTGTCCTATCTGGCGGGCGGGCGCAATCGGACTACAGCGCTGATTGTGACCTTATTCTATGGCTTAACGCCGGCGGCAGTCAGCGGCGTGGTCTTTATCAGAATGTATGAGATGCTGACCATGTGGGTGCTTCTGTGCGGCGTACTCCACGTGCGGGAGGTCGGGCGCTGGAAAGCGGCCTCTGCCGGGACGGCGGAAGCAGGGAATGGGGCGGCAGGCCAGGGCTCAACAGACAAATTATCGCTAAAGGGATTTCTCCTTCCTCTGGCAGCGACTACTTATCTGGGGTTTTTGACACAATATTATTATTTTATCTTTCTGTTCTATATGGCGGCAGGATTTTGCATCTGCCTGTTATACCGTGACCGTAATCTCTGGAATTGCCTGCGTTATGGCGTCAGTCAGGCAATCGCATTCGCACTTGCATGGCTGACCTATCCCTCCTGTCTGGGGCAGATGTTCCGTGGACAGCGGGGCGCGCAGGCGACGGAAAACTTTCTGGAGCTTTCCAATACGCTGGAGCGCTTTCGCTTCTTTTGTGATTTGCTGGACGAGTATGTATTCGGAAATCTGCTGGCGTGGATTCTGTTACTGGCGGCAATAGCGGCTGCGGTGGTATACGTGGTGGGCAGACGCCGGATAACGGGCGCGGCGCCCTTGCGGACGAAGCGGACGCCGGACGCCGCTCTTTGGCTCCTTGGCTTTGCGGTGGCCGGATATTTCCTTACAGTGTCTAAGACCGCGCTGCTGTTAGGAGATACCTCGAACCGCTACCAGCTTCCGGTGTATGGGATGATTGTTCTGCTGCTTGTCGTCGGCCTTTCCCGACTGGACAAAGGATATGCATACGCGGCGGTTGGTCTGGCGCTGATTCTGAATATCATCGCTCTTGCCCAAGGGAAGGTGGTATTTCTCTATCCGGAAGATGAAGAACAGGTGGCATTTGCCGCAGAACGGGCGGGGACAGGAGCTTTGGCCGTATACGTCTATCAGCCCGGATCAGAGTGGTGCATCTGGGATGTGACCAACGAGCTTCTGGAATATCCGGCGGTGTATTTCGTATCCGCTGACAGCGGGGATTTGGTCGAGGACGACAAGATTGCCAGTGCGCAGGAACTGGTGGTATACCTGGTGGACGGCGTAGATGCGGGCTGGCAGCTTTACAGGATTACGGGCAATTCCGCTTATCTGACAGAGGCTGAAAGCCCGGTATTTGAAGAGAAATATTGTGACGTTTATGATATCCGATGAAGAATGGGGCTATGAGCAGACGCCCATAGGCGAGGTCAATTGACAGGCTTTGGGAGCAGATATGGAAAAGAGAGGCATGATTGAAGAATATGCGCAGGATCAAGCGGGAGGGGAAGCTATTGAGGAGATTGCCGGATTATTAAAGGACGGCGCGGGGCAGGAAGAATTGTTCGCCGCGGTTTGGAAAGCAATCGAGATTTTTCAGGGATATCCCTTCCACACCTATCAGGGGCTTTGTTTTATTTACAGGGTAAGAGGATATGAAATCTTTGTGGATCGGAAGGATAAGAGTATTACCAGGTCGTCGGTAGGAATTGCCCTGATGAAAACCGTTGAGCTTCAGGGCAGGGTATCCGGCCCCAAGAAGCTGAAGGCCTTTGGCGCCAGCTATCTGTATCCGATTTTTATCCGCTTTGGGCTCATCAGGCTGGAGGACTCGAAGCGGCCGGAGAGGGAAGTTTGAAACAAAGCGGATAAAGCGGATAAAGAACCGAAGACCATTTGCAAACGATTTATCCCTATGCTATACTTAACGATAGTGCAGAAGATATTATTTCGGAGGGAAACCCATGTTAAACGGCAAGACCATATTGATTACCGGGGGAACCGGTTCTTTCGGTAAATGTTTTACAAAATACGTGCTGACTCATTATGAGCCGAAGAAGATTATCATCTATTCCCGGGACGAGTTCAAACAGTGGATGATGGAAAATGAATTTGCGGCGTATCAGGAAAAGCTTCGCTTCTTCATCGGAGATGTGCGGGATTTAGAACGGTTGAAAAGAGCCTGCGAGGGCGTAGATTATATTATTCATGCGGCGGCGTTAAAACAGGTGCCCGCCTGCGAGTATAATCCCAATGAAGCGATTAAGACCAATATCCACGGCGCCATGAACGTGATCGACGCGGCGTTGGACTGCGGCGTGCGCAAGGTGGTAGCCCTGTCTACGGATAAGGCGGTCAATCCTGTAAATCTGTACGGAGGGACAAAGCTTGTGTCGGACAAGCTTTTCGTGGCGGCTAACGCCTATGCCGGCAGTAAGGATATTAATTTCTCCATTGTCAGATACGGCAATGTGGCGGGGAGCCGGGGGTCGGTGATTCCCTTTTTCCATAAACTCATACAGGACGGCGCGGAAGAACTGCCGATTACCGATCTGCGCATGACGAGATTCTGGATTAGTCTGACGGAAGGCGTGGAGCTGGTGATTAAGGCCTTGTCGGAAGCGACCGGGGGAGAGACCTTTATCAGCAAGATTCCTTCCTTTAAGATTACGGATTTGGCGGAGGCTATGCTGCCGGGCTGCAAGATCAGGGAGACGGGAATCCGCCCGGGGGAAAAGCTGCATGAGATTATGGTTACGACGGAGGACTCCATGACCACCTATGAGTATGAAAAGCACTTTATCGTATACCCGCAGATGACATGGAATAACAGGCAGCAGCCGGATCTGAGCGGTAAGAAGGTAGAAGACGGTTTCTCCTACAGCTCCGGCAATAATACAGAGTGGCTGAGCGTGGAAAATATCAGAGAATTGCTGAAAGAGGTAGACTTGGAAAAGTAGCGATCACAGGGAAAGGACATGTACAGGCTGCATGTCCTTTATCCTTCGTTAAGGGCGGAGGAACCGTTGGGAAAAGGAGAGGTATGATGAATAAACCTGCGATTGAGGGAGGGACTCCTGTCAGGGATACGAAGATTTTCTATGGGCATCAATATATAGACGACGCCGATATTCAGGCGGTGGTAGATGTTTTGAAGAGCGACTATTTGACCTGCGGACCCAAGATTACGGAATTGGAACAGAAATTATGCCGGGTCACAGGGGCTAAATACGCGGTGGTATGCAGCAACGGTACGGCGGCGCTTCATATTGCGGCGTTGGCGGCCGGAGTGGGAGAAGGGGACGAGGTTATTACGACGCCCATCACCTTCGCGGCGTCGGCTAACTGTGCGTTCTACTGCGGGGCAACGCCGGTTTTTGCGGATATTAATCCGGAGACGTATAACATTGACCCGGATAAGGTGAGGGAGGCCGTCACGCCCAGAACCAGGGCGGTGGTAGCCGTGTCTTATACCGGGCAGTCCGTAGAATTTGAACCTCTGAAAAGGCTTTGCGAGGAGAAGCATCTGGTTCTGATTGAGGACGGGGCGCATGTAATCGGCACCAGATATCAGGGACAGCCTAACGGTTCGATTGCGGATATGACGACCTTCAGCTTTCACCCGGTTAAGACGGTGACAGGGGGCGAGGGCGGCGCCGTACTCACCAACGACGAGGCTTTGTACAGGAAATTGCTGCTCTATCGCGCCCATGGGATTACCAGAGAGGAAGAGCTGATGGAACATGAGCCGGATGGGCCATGGTATTATGAGCAGATCGCGCTGGGCTACAACTATCGCATGACGGATATACAGGCGGCGCTGATTATCAGCCAGTTGGATAAGCTGCCGTTGTTCTGTAAGCGCAGAAAGGAAATCGTGGCGAGATATAACGAGGCATTTGCCAAAATCCCCGGTATTGTCGTGCAGAGAGAGATTCCGGAATCTGATTCCACGAGGCATTTGTATATTCTGCGCCTTGCGCCGGAGAGATTAAGGATCGGCAGAAAGCGGTTTTTTGAGGCGCTGGCAGCCGAGAACGTATGTTGTAATGTGCATTATATCCCTGTCTATTACTTCCCATATTATGAGAAGCTGGGATATCGTAAGGGCTTATGTCCCAATGCGGAGAAGCTGTATGAGGAAATCATTTCGCTGCCTCTTTACTATGCCATGAGCGACCGGGATGTGGAGAGCGTGATTGAGGCGGTGAAGAAGATTGCCTTATATTATGCTGTATAAGATGGCGCTATCTGGGGAAGCATTGCTTTGGCATGAGGGAAAGGCCATATGAAATTATCGATTATCGTGCCCGTCTACAACATGGCGGCGGATCACAAATTAGAATATTGCCTGGATTCTCTTGTCGTCCAGACAATAGAGGATTATGAGATTATTGCCGTGGACGATTGTTCCACGGACGCTTCATGGGAGATTCTACAGGCATATGCGGAGAAATATCCTGAATGCTTCCGCGCCATTCATTCTACGGTCAACCAGAAGCAGGGCGGCGCTAAAAATATTGGAATGGAGGCGGCGCGGGGCGAATGGATTGGATTTATTGACAGCGACGACTGGATTACGCCGGATTTCTATGAAAGGCTGATTGCCAGAGGAGAAGAAACCGGTGCGGACATGGTGGGCTGTGATTACAGCCTGACCGGGGAGCACAGCATGAAGGTCGGGCAGGTGGTGCGTAATAATAAGCCGGAGCAGACGGGGCTTTTGAACGAGGAGAAGTATCGTTCCCTGATTCTGGACAGCGGCAGTCTGGTGGTAAAGGTGTACCGCAGGGAAATCGTGATCGGCCACCCCAGCCGTTTCCCGACGGGAATCTTCTATGAGGATAACGCGCTGGCCAATTCCTGGATGCTGCGAGCCAGGCATTTTGAATATATTCAGGAGCCTTTATATTATTATTATCAGCATGATACCTCCACGGTGCACACGGTCGACGCCAGGCGCTGTGAGGATCGCATGGAGGCGGGACGGATTATGCTGCGGGAAGCCAAAGAATATGGATATTTCCAACAGTATTATCCGGAGCTGGAGTTTACCTTTGCCACCCTGTTCTATGTGAACACGCTGTTTACCTATATGCAGGGGGTTCGCCCGCTTCGGCCGGGCTTTATCCGCCGTTTGGGGAAGGAAATGCTGGAGACTTTTCCGAATTTCCAGAGGAACCCCTATTATCAGGAACGGGTTGCCGCGGAGGAAAAGAAGCTGGTACGGCTGCAGCTTGCGTCCACGGTGGGCTTCCTGCTGTATTATAAGCTGCTATGGGGCTACAGGAAGCTGCGCAAAAGGCTGGCAAACAGATAAGGAATGAGATAACAAAAGGGATGGGGACAAAAGCAATATCCATAAAACATAGAATAGCATACGTGATATTCCTGTGCACAGTGACGGCGCTTCTGCTGCTTGGCAATGAGGGGAGCCAGCCGCTGGAATACAGCGGCTCCCAACTGCAGCATTCCGTCGGACTGACCGATTCAGAGGACGGGCTGGTGATCAGGGAGTCGGTGGCAAGACAGGGTTCTATCGCTAATACGCTCCAGTATGTGATGAACAGGGGCACCTATACCGCCACGATGGCTTACAGCGCCCAAAGCGACGGCTCCACGCTGGAGTTATGGGAGCAGGGAAGCAAGATCGCGGCGTGGCCGATCTCTGCGGAACAAAAGGTGATGAGCGTGGATTTCACGCTGTCCAGGGACGCAAAGCAGCTACAGTTGAAAATTAATTACGGCGGAGAGGGCGACCTGACGATCAGGACTCTGACGCTGACGCCTCAGGGTATGTTCTATTCGGATACCTATTTCTTTGTGGCAGTTTTCCTGCTGTTAAACGGATTGGGCTGTCTGTATATCCGGTATGTCAGAAAGGGCGGGAAGGGGATTCCCCAGGAACGGTTGATAGATTACGCCGTATTATTAGGGGTGGCGCTACTGGCGACTACGCCCATGATGCAGACCTACCTCTATAATGGGGACGATCTGTGCTATCATCTGGCCAGGCTGGAAGGCCTGAAGGACGGTATTCTGGACGGGCAGATACCCGTTAATATTTTGCCGGACGGCTTGAAAAATCACGGGTACCTAAACGCCATGTACCCTTATCTTTTTCTGTATATCGGCGCTTTCCTGAGGATTTGCAGGGTGTCTCTGGCCTTATCCTACAAGGTGTTGGTCTTTCTGGCTAATCTGGGTGCGGCGGTCAGCGCTTATGTGGCGGTGAAATCCATGATTCGGTCGCGCAGGAGCGTGATGCTGGCGGTGGTGCTGTATACGCTGATGCCATATCGCTTTACCAATATCTTTTCCAGAGGAGATTTGGGGGAAACGCTGGCGCTGATTTTCTGGCCGCTTGTCATTGCGGGGCTTTATCATGTGGTTATGGGAAACCGCGGGAAGTGGTATTATCTGGTAATCGGTTTCAGCGGCGCTTTGCAGAGCCATATTTTAAGCGTGGTTTTCGTATCGGTGTTCTGCGTGATTACCGTGTTGATTTACGGGGGGCGTATCATACGGGAGAAAAGATATAGGGAAATCGGTAAGGCGGCGGGGCTTTCCGTGCTGCTGAACCTGTGGTATCTGGTTCCTTTTATGACCTATTATTTTGGAGAAGATATCTGTAAGGACAGTCTCAGATGGAGCGGCTATTTCGAACAGTCTATTAATCTTTCCAATATGACGCAGAGCCTGAGCCTGTATAATAAACAGTATTTTTCGCTGGGACTGGCGCTTTTAGGCTGCTTTGGCATCGGCGTGGTTTATCTGTTGTTGGAAAAGCGCGGCGGCCGGACGGATTCGGAGGGATATCTGCTGTATCTTTGGGTCTTAGGGTGTATTCTTACCTTTATGACTACGGGGTATTTTCCCAGCAAGGCTCTGCTGGCCAACAGCCTGTTTGAGAATATAGGCACAATGCTGCAATTTCCATGGCGGTTTTTAGGTCCCGCTTCCGTTTGCTTTCTGTTTGTGGGAGCTATCGGGTTAACCCGGTCGGAGATCATCAAGCCCTACCGCAATATCGTGTTCGCCCTGCTTGTAGGTCTGAATCTGCTTGTGATTGTGTCGGTGCCCACGGACAACAGCCATATGTCTTACGATAATTCGTCTGCGGCAGCGTCCAAAGGCCATGAAAGCAAGCTGGCCGCGAATATCGGGCTGTTCTATCCTCATGAGTGGCGCCTTGACGGAGCCGCGGAGGAGAGACTGACCAGCAGCGTTGTCAATTCTGATATGAATACCATTACGGTTTATGATTATCAGAAGGAGGGCACCAAAGCGGTGGTGTCCTATCGGGCTACGGAAGACGGAGGATACATAGAACTGCCGATGCAGAGTTATTTCGGCTATCGGGCTTATGATGAAAACGGAGAACGGATTGCCATAGAACGCGGCGACGCCGCCAGAATGCGCTTTGCGGTCATAGGCGACGGCGAGGAGCATCGGATATATGTGCAGTACGGACCGGTGGCGGGATTTGTGATAGCCAATGTCATATCCGGCCTGACGATTATCGGCTGTGGGTGGTATCTGTACCATCGGAGGCAGACGGGGAAATCAGCGCCTTCGCGATTCTCTCAGCCCCCAGACCATCTAGAAACGCTCTCATAGAACGGGAGGCTTCGGCGCGCTCTTCCACATTAGCTGACATATGTGTCAGGAAATCCAGAATATGCAGGAGGGTGGAACGGTTCAAAAGAGTCGGTTCCCTGTCCGGGGAGGCGGTTGGCTCTGTGGGAGTGTGTCCGCTGCGGATATCCCCCGCGCAGGGGATCAGCCCCCTCTGAGCGAAAGCTTCTACGGCGGTGCGCTGGTTCTCCGCCATCAGATAGCTGACCGTGGGAACGCCTACGGCGCATAATTCGCACAGGGTTGTGCCTCCCGCGGAGACTGCCAGATCGCAGGCTCCCATAAGGGACGCCATATCGGCTACCCCTTCATGAATGTGAAGACGGGGGTTAGAGGACGCCCTGTCCAGCAGGGCATGATAGCGGGGATTAGCCCGGCTGGTGAGGACGTGATAGTCGTATGCCTGAAGCGCCGGGCAGGAGAAGTCTGTAGGATGAAAAATATTTTCCAGCAATCCTTCCGCCACCCCGTAGGGATCGGTGCCCCCGGTGGACAATAAAATGTTTTGGGTCTGGGCGCGGACGGTATAGGGAGGCTTTTCAAACTGTTCCCGCAGGGGCGTGAAGCGGGAGCCTAATAATTTGCGCGCCGCATGCTGATAATAGGCGCAGTCGTCTTCGCTGTCGTAGTGAATAAGCAGATCCACGTCACAGGGGAAGCTTCTTAAGTCGTCCAGATAGGCGGTCAGACAGTGGGGGCGCAGGGCGGCAAAATAAGCGGGCGTGGCAAAGTAGGAGTCTATCAAGAGCCATGGCCTGGCGGCGGAAGATTCCCTTCCCAGATAGGACAAAAGCGCCGGCAGTTCCTTTTCTGGCGCCCGATAATCGCAATGCAGGCAGTGAATGGGAAACTCATCGTCTGCATGGAACCGGCTTTGCAAAAGAGACTGGCTTTCCTCGTCCGATACGACAAAGGTAATCCGGGCGTTTCGCCGGGCGCAGGCGCGTGCGATGGCAAGACAGCGCATGATATGTCCTGTGGCGATGTGGGCGTTTCCGTCTGTTCGAAAGTAAAGGTTTGTCCTATCCGGCATGGTATGTCCGTCCTTTCATAGAGTTACGTTACCTGTAGTATAGCGATTTCACGGGGAAATGGCAAATATTTTGATCAACCGATTCAAACGGCGGGGGAAGCAATGGGAAATGTGAGCAGGAAGAAAAAGCAGATACAGTTTCGTTATTATGAGATTCCGCAGAATCAGCCTTTGATGGCGCTGCTGGGGGATTATTGGATACGTCCTTACGGAGAAGGGGTGGATTCCCTGCATTTTCACAATTATATGGAAATCGGCTTTTGCTATGACGGCAAGGGCGAGCTGGTGCTGGACGAACAGATCATTTCGTATGGACCGGATATGTTTACCGTTATTCCCAAGAATTTTCCCCATACCACCGAGAGCGAGAACGGCTCCCTGAATCGCTGGGAATATCTGTATCTTGACGTGGAGAGCTTTCTGCATGAGGTATATCGGGAACAGCCTGTCTTTGCAGACGATATGATTGAACGGATTAACAGCAGGGCGCGTCTGGTCAAGGTGGCGGAGCAGCCGGAGGCCGCCAGCCTGATTTTGGCTATTTTAAATGAAATGCGGGAAAAGAAGGAGTTCTACCTGGAAACGGTCTACGGGCTTATGCTTTCCCTGTTGATGCATATTGCGCGGATGAGCCGTAAGTCTTCCGGCAGGGTCAGAAAACAGACGGGCGGGCTTACGCAGATAGCGGAGGCGCTGGATTATATCAGCAGACACTTTGAACAGGAGCTGTCGATCGGAGACCTGGCGGCGGTCAGCCATATGTCGGAAACTCATTTCAGGCGTATTTTTTTCAAGAATATGCATATGACGCCCTCCGATTATCTGAATATGGTACGGGTCCATGCGGCCTGCGAATATATGAAAAAGCATGACGTTCCCATGGAACTGGTGGCGGAGAACTGCGGTTTCCATTCAGTGTCCACTTTTAACCGTAATTTTAAGAAAATAGTGGGCATTACGCCCTATCAGTGGAAAATACATCCCGAAAATTATGAAGGAAAATTGCTGAATTTTAAGATTTCCGCATATAAGGGCTGGTAGGGCAGAGGAGGGGCTGCGATAACGTAAACGTTTAAGGTGCAAATTCATGGTCGAATTTGCACTTTTTTTGCTCTATATCAACAACATGGACAAAAATCAAAGAGTTATAATGCATATACAATCTTCCCAAAATCTTTAGAAATTATACAAATTGACGAAAGACTCTGGGCGATTGCAAAAAGTAAAAGAAAAATGTGCACAAAATGCACAAAAACAAAATGGGAGGAAGAAGTAAATGAAAAGAAAGATTTTAGCAGCTTTACTGGCGTCCACCATGGTCGTTTCCCTTGTGGGATGCGGTTCGGGCTCTGAGGAAGCGGCTTCCACCGCAGCTACGGAAGACACAGCGGCAGCGGAAGATACGGCTGAAGAGGAAGCTCCGGCGGAGATGTCCGCTGCGGCAGCAGGAGAGAATAAGCTGACGGTGGCTGCATGGGATGCGAACTTTAACATTCCTGCGCTGGAAGCGGCAGCAGAAGATTATAAGGCAAATGTAGACGATACATTTGAATTGGAGATTATTGAGCAGTCCCAGTCCTCTGATATTGAGGATGCCATTACGCTGGCAGGTTCATCAGGCGATTACAGCACCTTGCCGGACATCGTACTGTTCCAGGATCACTGGATTCAGAAGTACGTAAGCGATTATCCGGACGCATGGCAGGATGTGGATGACGCAGATGTGGATTGGGATGATTTCGGCGCTGAGAAGTTATCATATTCTACAATCAACGGCAAGCATTACGGTTTCCCTGTGGACAATGGTACGGTAGTATTCGCCTATAGAATTGATGTTCTGGAGGAATGTGGCTATACCATTGAAGATATGACAGGTATTACATGGGATGAGTTTATCGCCATCGGCGAAGAGGTTTACGCTAAGACCGGTAAATACTTACTTTCCATGGACGGTGATGGAAACGACCTGATCTACATGATGCTTCAGGCAGAGGGCGGTTCCCAGTTCAAGGACGGCCAGCCTTATATTACAGAGAATGAGGATCTGGTTCAGGTATGCGAGAAGATCGTAGAGATGGTTCAGAAGAATGTCTGCTATCTTGCAAATGACTGGTCCGATTACACAGACCAGACGATTATCGGCGACATGGTTGCAGGCGTTATGAATGGTAACTGGATTATTCCTACCATCGAGCAGGTTTCTGAGAACAGCGGTAAGTGGGAGATCACATCTATGCCTACGCTTGACGGCGGCGAGGGTTATGCTTCTAACGGCGGTTCTTCCCTTTACGTTACGGCTAACTGCCAGAATCCTGATCTTGCCAAGAAATTCCTTGCTTATACCTTTGGCGGCAGCACTGTAACCTATGACGGAGCCCTTCGCGACGGCGGCGTTATCACATGTTGTATTTCGGCCGGACAGTCTGACGTATACAATGAGGGCGTTGCTTACTTCAACGATACGCCGATTTACGCTGAGATCGTAGAAATGGGTGCAAACGTACCGGTAATAGAGCAGAACGACTTCCATTACACAGCCCGTACTTATATGGCGGCAGCTATTATCAATGCGGTTCAGGGCGCCGACCTTGCAACCGAGTTACAGGCGGCAGAGGACAATCTGAACTTTGCTATGGGCAACTAAAATAAATCTGTATTAGAAACAGACAGTTATTCCAAATAAACGGGGAATCGGTTTTCCGACGCCCCGTTTATTATCAAACGGGTTCATAAATGATAAGATGTATTGATACAAGGGGGCAACATCATTGAAGAATAAGAAATCGACAGTGCTGGCAAAACAGCACAGGGCCGGCTGGATTTATCTGGCGCCTGCGACTCTGTTAATCGCAGTCATGAGTTTTTATCCGATGATCCAGGCATTTATTATGTCTCTGAAAACCGGTTCCAGCGCCAATATGCAGTGGGCAGAGCCGGTTACCTATAATTACACACGAATGTTTCAGGACAAATTATTTATTCGTTCTGTTGGCAATACTTTTCTGTATCTGATTATTCAGGTGCCGATTATGCTGGTGCTGGCTATGCTGCTCGCCCAACTGTTAAACAATAAAGATCTGAAATTCAAGGGACTGTTCCGCACCTGTATTTTCCTTCCGTGCGCAACCTCGCTTGTATCCTATTCTTTGATTTTCAAATCCATGTTCGCGACCAATGGATTGGTTAACTCCGTACTGCTGAACTTAGGCCTGATTGAGAATAATATTAATTTTATCGGAACCACAAGTACGGCGCGCATGGTGATTATCATAGCGTTGATCTGGAGATGGACGGGATATAATATGGTGTTTTATCTTGCCGGTTTGCAGGGGATAGAGTACTCTGTATATGAAGCGGCTAAGATCGACGGCGCGAACGGCTGGCAGACCTTCTGGCGGATTACAGTGCCGCTGTTAAAGCCTACGATTGTAATGACGGCGATTATGTCCATTAACGGTACGCTGCAGTTGTTCGATGAATCTGTCAACCTGACAAGCGGAGGCCCTGCTAATTCAACGATTACGATGTCCCATTATATTTATCAGAACTCCTTCGGCGACTTTGTAGCGAACTTTGGATATGCTTCCGCGTTATCCTTTGTGGTATTTATCATGGTTGCGGTGCTTTCGGCAATCAACTTGAAAGTAGGTGATAAGCGTGACGACTAAGAAAAAAACAGGACACTCCACGATTCAGAGAAGACTCATTCCCACCTATATTTTCCTGATTATTGTGTCTTTGATTTCCGTATTCCCGTTCTATTGGATGGTTACGGCTGCAACGAATACGACGGTAGAGGTTGCGAGGGGAAAGATTGTATTCGGTACGCATCTGGTGGAGAACTTTACCAACCTGCTGGCGCAGCAGAACTTATGGGGAGCGCTGAAAAACTCCTTCTTATATGCTGGCGTACAGACGGTTGTAGCGCTTTTTATCTGCTCGCTTGCGGGCTATGGCTTTGAGTTATACCACGACCGGTATAAGGATCGGCTCTTTTCCATTCTGCTGCTGGCGATGATGGTTCCTCAGGTGGCGACCATGATTCCGTTGTTCAAGATGGTGGCGAAGCTGAAGCTGTTAAATACGGTCTGGGCGTTTATTTTACCCGCGATTTCCACGCCCTTTTTGATTATGATGTTCAGGCAGAATTCCCGGAATTTCCCGATGGATATTATGGAGGCCGCGCGGATAGACGGATTGAGTGAGTTTAAGATTTTCTTTAAGATGTATATGCCGGTTATGAAGGCGACCTATGCGGCAGCCGCCGTTATTACCTTTATGAATGCGTGGAACGCGTATATGTGGCCGAAGGTTGTTATGAGCGATAACCGCGCCCAGACAATGCCTATGCTGATTGCTAATCTGGCCGCGGGCTACACGGTGGATTACGGAATGTTGATGATGGCGGTGCTGTTCTGCTCCTGCCCGACTATGATTATTTTCTTTGTACTGCAAAAGCAGTTTGCGGAAGGTATTACCGGTGCCGTCAAATAACCATGGCAGTATGGCGGCGTCCGTTACGGTTCGCGCCATGGATATTGGGACAGACAAATTATAATGATAATGAAGAGGATAAGTTATGGCAACGTTTGATTATGCAAAAGTAAAAGATCCTGCATGTTACAAAGAGAACGTACTTGACGCACATTCTGCTCACATGACTTATGCGGATAGAAGTGAGCTGTTTTCTGAAAACAGCTCACTTATTATGTCGCTGGACGGTGTTTGGAAGTTCTCTTATGCAGTAAATTATCAATCTGCGGTTCCGGGCTTTGAGAAGCCGGAATATGACTGCGGAGGCTGGGACAGTATTCGTGTGCCGGCACATATTCAGATGGAGGGGTATGACGCGCCGCATTACGCGAATACCCAGTATCCCTGGGACGGCAGAGAGGAATTGAGGCCGGGGCAGATTCCGGAACGGTTTAATCCGGTAGCCAGCTATGTGAAATATTTTGAACTTCCGGAAAAGATGAGGGGCAAAGCGGTCAGGATTTCCTTTCAGGGAGCGGAGAGCGGCATGGCGTTATGGCTCAACGGCGAGTATGTGGGTTACAGCGAGGACAGCTTTACCCCTTCGGATTTTGATTTAACGCCTTATATCAGAACGGGTGTGAATAAGCTGGCAGTCCAGGTATTTAAGTGGACGTCTTCAAGCTGGTGTGAGGATCAGGATTTCTTCAGATTTTCCGGTCTTTACAGAAGTGTGTATCTATACGCTGTACCAAAGGTTCATGTGGAAGATTTATGCGTTAAGACCTTATTTGAGGAGGATTGCTTTGAACGGGCGGTGCTGGCAGTGGGGCTTAAGGTTTCCGGGGAAGGCAGGCTGAGGCTTCTTCTCAAGGATCAGGGGCGCACGGTCGCAGAATGTGTACGGGAAGCCTGCGGTACGGTTGCCGTGGAACAGGAAATCACGTCGCCGCAGTTATGGAGCGCGGAAAGCCCTTATCTGTACACGATGGAAATAGAGGTTTATGACAGCGATGGAAACCTGACGGAGTTCATTCCCCAGAAGGTAGGCTTCCGCAAGTTTGAATTAAAGAATAAGCGGCTGCTTTTAAACGGCAGGCGGATTGTATTCAAAGGCGTGAACCGCCATGAGTTCAGCTCCGTTTCCGGACGCCATGTATCCGATGAAGAGCTGGAAAAGGATATTGTGACTATGAAACAGAACAATATCAATGCCATTCGTACCTGCCATTATCCGGATGATGTAAGGATTTATGATTTGTGCGACCGTTATGGAATATATATGATTGCGGAAAATAACCTTGAGACGCACGGAACATGGGCAGCCTGTCTGAAAGGCGCGCAGGATGAGTCCTTTATCCTGCCTGATGATAAGCCGGAGTGGAAGCCCATGATGTATGACCGCGTTAATTCCTGCTATCAGAGGGATAAGAATCATCCCGCGATCTTGATGTGGTCTCTTGGAAACGAGTCTTATGGGGGCGAGACGCTGTATGAAATGTCGCAGATGTTCCGCAGGCTGGACGATACCAGACTGGTTCATTATGAAGGCGTTTTCCAGGACCGCAGATATAACGACAGTTCCGATGTGGAAAGCCGTATGTATGCCAAGGCGGCGGAAATCCGGGAATACCTTGAGACGGACGGCGGTAAGCCCTTTGTCTGCTGCGAATATATGCACGCCATGGGAAATTCCTGCGGCGCGATGAATAAGTACACAGAATTGGCTGATCAGGAAAATTCCGGCTATCAGGGCGGTTTTATCTGGGATTATATCGACCAGTCCCTTTATAAAAAGAATCGTTATGGAAAGTGGTTCCAGGCATACGGCGGAGATTTCGGCGACCGACCCACCGATTATAATTTCAGTGGAAACGGAATTGCCTACGGCGGTTTGCGGGAGGCTTCCCCCAAAATGCCTTCGGTGAAGTTTCATTATCAGAATATTGCCGTGACCGTGAGGGCTGGGGAGTTTGAGGTCTGGAATAAAAACCTTTTTGTCAATACCGACGCTTTTCAATGCGTGGCGCAGCTTCTGCGCAATGGTGTGGTGATTGATGAGCGGGAGCTGGAAAATATCGCGGTGCCGCCGGAGTCGAAGGCTGTGTTCCCCATTCCCTTTGCGACGCCGGAGCGGGCGGGAGAATATGCGGTGACCATATCCTTCCGCTTAAAGCGCGATGAGCTTTGGGCGAAGCGTGGCCATGAGGTGGCCTTTGGGCAGGCGGTGACCGCGCTGGTGCAGGAGCCTGTCAAGGCGGAGCCGAAGCCCTATACGTTGATTCGCGGCAACGATAATATCGGCGTCCGGGGGGAGGATTTCGATGTGCTTTTCTCAGAGCTTTCCGGCGGATTGGTGTCCTATCGCTATGCCGGAAAGGAATTGATTGAGGAGATTCCCAGACCCAACTTCTGGCGCGCCCCGACCGACAATGATATGGGGAATAATATGGTTGGCCGCCAGGGACAGTGGAAGCTGGCCAGCATGTACGCGACCTGTAAGGGAGCCGGGAAGCTTCTCGATACGCCGACGGAGCATTATGAGAATCCGGTTGTGCGGGAAACAAAGGATTATGTCAGCGTAAAGTATTTTTATCATTTACAGACTACTCCCAGTGCGGAATGTCAGTTGGAGTATTGCGTATACGGCGATGGCCGCATACAGACGAAGCTGACCTATACGCCGGTGGCGGGGCTGCCCGATATGCCGGAATTTGGAGTGATGTTTAAGTTTGACGCCGATTTTGACCGGATAGAATGGTATGGCAACGGCCCGCAGGAAACCTATGAAGACAGAAAGCAGGGCGCCAGGCTGGGCGTATATCGCGGTATGGTTGCCGATTCCATGGCGGCCTATCTGGTGCCGCAGGAGTGCGGCAACAAGACGGACGTCCGTTATGCCAGGGTGGTAGATCGAAGGGGAAGGGGAATTTTGTTTAGCGGGGAAAATATGAATTTTTCGGCGCTTCCTTATACCCCTCATGAGATTGAGAACGCCAGACATCCTTATGAGCTGCCGGAGGTACATTACACAGTGGTTCGCGTTGCGAAACAGCAAATGGGCGTGGGCGGCGACGATAGCTGGGGCGCACCGGTGCATCTTGAGTATCATATCCCGGTTGACAGCCCTCTGGAGTTTACCTTTACCTTCCGCGGTATCTGAGGAATGTAAATTTCAAGTTTAATTTGTGCTTTTCTTTAAATTTGTTACTATTGCACA
>JAJQIK010000006.1 GCA_021199255.1 Clostridiales bacterium
CCCTAATGCCAGCAGGATCCGCTGATGTTTTCGGGAAGGCGGAGCCATGTAGTATATTTGGTTGTCGATCAGTTCTGCTCTCACGTTGTCCGGCAGGCGGTAGATATCATCAATGGTATAGATTTGTTCTTTTGCTGATGCCATAATCAGATCCTCCTCTTTTTCAGCTGGTATTCTTTAAAAACTATATCATGAAAAATAACGGCTGACAATAGTTGGAATAATAGTGACGGCGTAAATTTACTGTAGGAATTGTAGTGACAAAGACTACCAGAAATGTATCAAAAATATTAGTCTTGAACCACTTCCTACTATACTCTTTTTTTTGATTTATGCAAGGCTTTTTATATTCATTTTGATTTACCTGACATTATATGCTTCTTTCATTTTATATCTTGACCTGGATTACTGTGACGCGCTCATTCCTGTTCTTGCTCTTTTGCGATATCCTCACGAATCAAGGCTTTTATTGCCCCTTGTATGGAAGAATCTCTACTATATCTATGTCGATCGATCCATTCCAGGATATCCTTATCTGTCTTTCGGTTTAGCTTTAGTTTTACCTGCACCGTATTCCAGTCATCATATCTCTCCTGGGCTTCATATTTTCTTTCTCCGTACATATCTGGATCCTTTCTATTGCTCTATATCTATCTTTTTGAATAGGTGTACACCTATATCAAAAATAGGTGTACACCTATTCCGCCCTCTTTCTTCCCTTTTGCTTTTCCGTCCGCTCCATTCTTCGCCCGTCAAGTGGCTTTCGCGGCATAATGGAGCGCTAAAGGCGCGCTCAATTATTCCACGGTCCACTTGACTGGCTTGTTTCCCCGTGTTTTTGGCCTGTGCCGACACGGAAAGCTGATTCTTTGGGGACTATTCCAGCGTCGGCCTACTCATTGTACACGGGGAAACCATTCTGCTCCATCTTCAAAAACGGTAGGTTATGCGGGGCTCTGCCCCACACCCCGGCCTCTCCAAAAAGCTGACTCCTGCTGCCTCCACTTCTCGACCCGATCCCGACTTACAGACCATAAATGGATTTGTTAAATGCAACCTTCATCTTTGTCTGGATGCTGACACTATGCGTAATGCTCTCTACATATTTGCCTAGCTCGTTATGATGCTGTCTTTCCCATGCCAGCATTTCTGCGCTGCTTATCACGTCATTCTCTGCCCCAACAGCCACTGGAAGCTCCTCTGACTGGTATCTCACCAGTTCAAGCATGTCCCCTCCATTCCAGTAATACGCCCTCAGATGACCCATCCGGTCTGCCCCTGTACGGCTCCACCCCATCGGACGGGAGCTCATCCTGCTCGACAACACGTGGCTTACATGGCCTTCCGCGCTGCATCCGGCTATTGCATCCCGTTTCTCCACACGGATTTTTGCCGCTGTCCAGTTTGACAGGATATAGTTTGCTCCCTCTGCTACTCTCTTTTTCGCTGCTTCTGTCTCTGCACAGCCCTCTATTTTTTCCACCACCTCCCGGAACTTCTCCTTTGTCCCGTTCCTGATCACTGCATACAGCTCCTTCCGCGCCTCCCCGGCACTCTCAAGCATATGTCCTGTCATTTTCAGGAGATATTTGCTCAGGTGGAACTCATCCAGCACACTGGTTACCCCCGCGATTCGGTTTTTTCCCGCCTGAATCCATCCTCCTCCGTCTGCATTCAGATAGATTTTCTTTACTTTTGACAAATCATAATTGTTGTCCAGATATTCATAGACTTCATCCCACAGTTTCTGGTTGTCTTCCCCCTCATATACCCCACTAAAATAATGCGGGTTAATCAGACGGTTCCTTTTGCTTTTGGGGGCCTCCGGCTCGACTCCTTCATATACATATACCAGTTTCACCAGGACACAGTTGTTCTTCCTGCCGTCTTCTCCCTGTTCCAGGTCTCCCTTCTTTTCCTTGAACTGGAGCGCGACATGGTCTTCGTCCGCATCAATATACAAATAGTCCACCACCTTCTTTTCCGCTGGCTTCGGGGCTTCCGGAAACTTCAACGCATGCAGTTTGTTCATCACGGTCTCCTTGCTCACATTCGATTCCGACAGGCTTGTTTCCTCACCAGCTTTCCTGTATGAGGTTTGCACTGCCTCTTCGAGCATCTTCGCTTCCGCATCCTCCGTCATCTGTTCATGTGGTTCAAGCCCTACTATCTGGTCCAGAAGATAGCATCTTTCCCCATCCTTTTTGTTTTTGAATAATGTCTTTTTAAATGTAATATCCCCAAGAGAAGTAGTCAGCACCTTCTTGTCCTGTTTTACAATCTGCCAGTCCAGTTTCCTTTTTCCACTTTCGCGTAGCATATGGTCACAATCCTCCAGGGTCTCCTCAATGATATTCAGACCCAGCGAAATAACCCCATCACGGATCCCATATACAAGCGAAGCGATATCCGTCGGATTTTTAGTGAATTCTTCGATCACTTTTTCTATTTTCTTGATGCCAATTTCCTCGAATTGTTGTATACTTATAAGCATAGGGAACTCCTCCTTTGTGTTTGTATTGGTTCTAGACCAACTAATATTATAACACAAACAGGTGTTCCCTTCACTACTTTTCCTACAATAATTTTACGCTAACAATGGGCGAAAGATACGATTTGGCAGAGTTGACGTCTGCCACGTTCCAGACAAAGTAAATTCCTCGGTAAAAAATAACAGTTTTTTGATTGCTCTGGCTTTTCGCGGCTACAGTAGTGTTAATGCTAAGTTTCCATCAAATTCAGTTCCTAAACTTTTGACATGCGTGTATTCATAATAGAATTCCGGAAATGAGATTCAAAATTTCTTTGACATGCTCTGCCACCTATAGTAAAATCTAAAATATAATTTTGGATCTGCATATA
>JAJQIK010000031.1 GCA_021199255.1 Clostridiales bacterium
CTGTACAGGCGTGTGCTACCTGCTTCAGACCTTCGGGCAGAAAAACACCCCGGCTACTCAGGCGTCAATACTCCTTACGCTGGAGGCGGTATTCGGAACGCTTGTGTCGGTTATATTCTACCACGAGAAAATGGACATGCGCCTTGTCACCGGTTTTGTTATAATGTTTATATCGGTTCTCATAAGCGAGACAAAACTGTCGTTTTTGAATCGAAGGAGCAGGAATAATAAAAGAGAATATATAGCCAAATAGAAAGAAGCCGTGTATTTTTTAATACACGGCTTCTTTAATAATTGTTCTTTTATGTACATTTTGCTGTATAATTTTGACAACTCTGCACAGTTTTTTGGCGCAAAAATGCTAAATATTGAATTTTTTGCACATGAGTGTTATATCTGTTATAAAAGGAGCTGATTAAAGAGGATATTTTGTAATATTTGTCCAAAATGTATAAGGGGAATATACGAAATATCGCGGAGTTTGAGAAAGGGGAAATAAAATTGAATACCACAGTGGGGTTAATTGTATTTATTGCGGCGATAGTCCTGTCCATTGTAATTGGCACAAAGCTCAAGGTAAATATAGGCATTGTGGCGCTGGCGTTCACATTTATAATCGGCGTTACCGTCAGCGGGCTGAGCGGGAAAACCGTTGCCGGGTTATTGCCCACGAATATCTTTGTCACGCAGTTAGTTGCGACATTCTTTTACGGCTTTGCATCGCTTAACGGGGCGTTTAACGGTATCGCGGACAGAATTATATATAAGACCAAACACTCCAAGGCGGCGCTGCCTATAATACTTGCTGCCTGTGCCCTTATAATCAGCGCGCTGGGCGCCGGGGGTGAGGCGACACCGCTTATCGTCTCTCCAATTGCATTTATGCTTGCGGCAGAAGCCGGATTTCACCCGGTGCTTGCGTCCCTCGCTGTTTGGGGAGGCAGCATATGTACAATCGGGGCAAAGTGGACTGCCGGCGGTGCCGTGGCCAACAGTATTTGGGCGGCGGATATAGGCGAGGAAATTGCAAATCAGGCATCTACATATATCCTTCTGATTTTGCTTGTATTTGGATTTGGTGCTGTAATAGTGATGAACCTGATACATAAAAAAGAGTTGAAACCCATTGCCATGGAAAAACCGGAGCCGTTTACACCGGTGCAAAAGAAATCTCTTGTAATTGTGTCGGCGGCCATGCTTATTATGCTGGTTCCGGCGGTCATAAATTCCTTTTTTCCAAATCCGGTTACCGCGTGGATTACGGGACACATAACCATTCAGGTGGTCTGCCTTGTGGGGTCATTGATATTTGTTGTCATGCGGCTGGCGGACCCAAAAGAGGTTTTTACCAAAAAAGTGCCGTGGAACTCAATTATTACACTGGCAGGCATGGGCGCGCTTGTGGCCTTGTCCGGACAGCTGGGAATAGTGGATTCCGTGGGAAAATGGATAGGCGACACAATTCCCGCCAAGTTCATGCCGGTGATGCTGGTGTTTGTGTCAGGCGTGCTGAGCTATGTGGTCGCGGCGTCCTCAGTAATTTATCCGCTTTTTGCGCCCATGGTACCGGCCCTTGCCGCCGCCTCGGGGTTAAATCCAATTGTCATAGTTGTCAGCATTATGCTGGGAGCGAATATCTCATCTTTCTCTCCCGTATCAACGGGCGGAGCCATGGCCATGCTTGGTGCAAATGAGGAGCAGAGGGACATTGTCATGGCCGGACAATTTAAGCTGGCTGTCTATTTCCTGGCCTTTGCAATGGTCATATTTGCAGTACTCGGACTTGTTGGCGTATTTGGGTGACACATTGTTGAAACTTAGAAAGGTTGGTAATGTATGGGGATATCAAAAGGTCTTGCCGAATTTGTAGTAAATACAAATTACGAAGATATACCGGGGTATGTTTTAGAAACACAGAAAAAATCGGTGTTGGATTCCATTGCTATTACTTTCGGTGCATCAACTGGGAGATGGGTGCCGGGAAATGGTAGAACTCGCAGCTGAATTAAGCGCCGGAGCAAACGGAGTTTCAAAGGTAATGGGGTTTGGATATAAGCTGCCTGCGGTGTGGGCCGCATTTGCAAATGCAACTATGGCACAGTCTCTGGATTTTGGAGATACGCAGTTAAACGCGGTGATACATTCAAACGCCTCCACATTTCCTGCAGCTCTGGCCGTGGCGGAGAGCCTGGGCAATGTGGACGGAAAGACGTTTCTCACAGCTCTTGTGGTAGGCAGCGAAGTGGCGTGTCGGGTGTCGCTCGGCGCACTTGAAGACCTGGATAAATACGGGTTTTACATGCCACCGGTTTACACATCGTTTGGTGCTACGGCGGCGGTGTGCAAGCTGTTAAAACTGAACGCGGAGCAGGTGGTGGACGCGCTGAGCTTTAATCTATGCCAGACAACCTGCAGTGCAGAGCTCTTAAACAACAGCAGAACGGTAGTGCGCTCCATTCGGGAGGCATTTGCGGCGAAAAATGCGGTTATATCCGGGCTTATGGCCGAGAAAGGGCTGAAAGGATTTGAAGAGCCTATAGAGGGAAAGGGCGGGTTTTACCATGCATACGCAAGGGACAACTGCGACATTAAGCGCCCGCTGGATAAGCTTGGCGAATACTTTGAGGCGGGTACACTGTATTTTAAGCTCTGGCCCAGCTGCGCCGGTACGCACCCGGCTATAAAGTCACTTATAAAGCTGGTGTCGGAAAATGGCATACATGCTGAGAATATAACCCGGGTGCATGTGGTAACTTCCCAGAGAAACAGAATATTGATGGAGCCTGAAGATATACGAAAGGCACCTGAGACTTCAATAATAGCAAAGTTCAGCATACCTTACAC
>JAJQIK010000075.1:0-10930 GCA_021199255.1 Clostridiales bacterium
CCTGACAGGTGACAGAAATGCGGTATTGCCTTTCCGATTCTTCCTCTGCAATGATCGGATTGATTTTTCTTGCCAGTGGGCGAAGAATTAGGTTGGAGAGAATCAGGATGCCCGCAGCAGTGACAGCCATCAAATACATTCCAGAGCTGGCAAGGACGCCGACCGCCGCCGTACACCATAAAGTCGCTGCTGTGTTCATTCCCCGCACGGATGCACTTTCCTTGAAAATTACACCGCTGCACAGGAAACCGACACCTTGAATAATCGCCGCTGCCACACGAAAGGTCTGCTCTGATTCAAACAGGAGTGGAAACAGGGTGAAGAATCCGGCTCCCATGCAAATCAGGACATTGATTCGAATACCTGCTGTATGTCCTGTCAATTGACGCTCTAATCCAATCGCAAAACCAAGTATCAGAGAAAGGGCAATTCTTATCACAAAATCTGCATATTCCATGTCTGCACCTCCTTCGTCCTCTTTTATTCTATAAAAAAAGCAAGGAAATTCACATGGTCAAAACCTTGCGATTTCCTTGCGATTTTGCAAGAAATACTATAGAACTGCCTGGCGATTTATAAAAGATAGCAGTTGGTGCTTTTCACTCAGAATTTATCATTGAACTTATACCCAATGCCCCAAATGGTCAGTATGTATTCCGGCGCATCCGGGTGGGGTTCAATTTTCTTTCTCAGTTTACGAATAAATGCCATAATATTACTGTCATCCATCAGGTATTCGGCATCCCATACTGCCTGATAGATCTGTTCCTTGGTAAAAACTTCGCCACGGTTCTTTGCAAGGAATAACAAAATGTCAAATTCTTTTGGAGTAAGCATTATTTCCTTCTCTCCTCTGAGTACCTTTCGTGCTGTTGGAAGGATACGCAGTTCGCCGCAGACAATTTCTGACAGGTTTTGAGCCGGTATATTATCACATGATTCCAGCATCAGGCTTCTGATTTTACCATTTTCCAAATCGGAAATAGCATCCAATAATTCCTCTGCACAAAGCACATCTGCCGGAGCAGCTTTCAGTTTTTCAGTTAGCCAGCAAAGCGCAGCCGCATCCATGCTGACAAAGCCAATATTATTTTTCATATGCCACCTCCCTACAGCAATTCCCTGTGCTTTTTAAAGTAAATATACTTTGCAACGCTCACTACGCAAAGATAAGAAAGTACATCTAAAGCAAGGAATACATAATATCCAATGGGAAGTGTTGTTAACCCCATAAAATGCCCAACCGGCGTAACCGTAAGTATGGAAAACAGGAATACGCCTGCAATTGTAACTCCGAAAACCGGGGTTGACGGCTTGCTCTGAATAAATGGAATTTTACTTGTACGCAGCAAATGAAGGATCAGCACCTGTGTCCACATGGATTCAAGAAACCACCCTGTTTGAAATGCCGCAATAAATGTAAGCTGTCCTGCTGCATCAAGCTGCGAAAATGTTCCGCCGCATATGGCGGGGCATAGCACGAAAAACAAAAACGCAAACGTAATGATGTCAAAAGCTGAACTGATCGGCCCGAAGCGGAGCATAAAACGCCCAAGACTTTTTCCGTCCCAGCGTATTGGTCTTTCCAATTGCTCCAAGTCAACATTGTCCCACGGTAAAATCAGGCATAAAGTATCATACAGCAAATTCAAAAGAAGAAGCTGCAGCGATGTCATCGGAAAGAACGGCAACAGAATACTTGCCACGACCACTGCAATGATATTTCCCAAATTGGACGATGCCGTGATTTTTATGTATTTTGTCATGTTTGTGAATGCTTTACGCCCTTCCAGAATGCTGCGTTCCAGAACATTTAAATCCTTTTTCAGCAGAATCACATCTGCACTTTCCCTGACGGCATCTGCGGCTGTATCTACGGAAATTCCCACATTGGCGGTCAATTCCGCCGGAAGGTCATTCATTCCATCTCCCAGAAAGCCAACGCTATGGCCGTTTTTCTGTAATATTTTAATGATGATGGCTTTCTGTTTCGGCGTAAGTTCTGCGAAAACTTTTGTTTTTTCCACGCTGAGTGGAATATCATTTTCAGAGAGCCTTTCAAAATCTGCCCCAGTCAGGACAAATTTTGTTTCAATGCCAAGGCGGGAGCAGATTGACAATGTGGTTTTCACATCATCGCCTGTCAGAACGCGGACATCTACGTTCAGCTTTTTCAGATTTCTGATTGTTTCAGACGCGCTCTTTTTTGGTGCATCAAAAAACGCAAGATAACCAATCAATATGAAGTCCGTATCTTCGACATGAAGCACAGAGGCAGATGTATTTCTATAAGCTACGGCCAATACCTTCATTCCGTCCTCTGTCAGTTCATCCGTCACAGCATGAACGCTTTTCAGTGTATCAGCAGTCACGGCGGCTCTTTCTCCACGAAACTCCGCATACCGGCACCTTGACAGGACGTTTTCAACTGTGCCTTTTATAATATGCAGATTATCTGTTTCACTTTTCAATAAAACGCCTGCATATTTATGTTCATAATCAAAAGGCTGCTCATCCAAAAGGATACTATTATCTGACAATTCTTCAAAATGCATTTGAAGTCCCGGCATATCACCATACTTCAGTATCGCCGTGTCAAGATGATTTTTCACTCCGCTGTGATAGTGGCTGTTTAAAAAAGCATAATCCAGAACCAACTGGCTTTCATTTCCCAAGATGTCCATATAATACTCTAAGATAATGGTATCATCTGTCAGTGTTCCGGTTTTATCCACACACAACACATCCATATTTCCCAGTGTTTGCATTGCATTGATGTTTTTTACTACAGTCTGCTCTTTCCCCATTTGGTGGCTGCCTTTTGCAAGGCACGCGCTGACTACCATTGGCAGCATCTCAGGTGTCAGTCCCACTGCAACAGAAAGAGCGAACAAAAATGCTTCCAGCCAGTTTCCCTGGGTAAGCCCACTGGCGAGGAAAACGACAGGCAGCAATATTGCCATAAAACGGATCAGCACCCACGCAATAGAGCTGGAGCCCCTGTCAAACCCCTCTTTTTGCTCCAGCCTGTCTGTGTCAAGGCTTCCATAGACAGTATTTTTCCCAACTGCCTGCACAACACCGATTCCAGAACCGCCGGTGACAGTAGTTCCCTGAAATACAACGTTTATATAATCGCTTAGCTTTTCAGGCTTTCTCTGCGGTCTCTCTGCTTTCTTTTCAAAGCTTTCACTTTCACCGGTTATAACAGATTGGGAAACAAACAAATCCTTTGCTTCAATTAACTCGATGTCAGCCGGTATGCGGTCTCCCGCTTCTATACGGACAAGGTCTCCAACTACCAGCTCTTCAGATGAAACCTCCTGCCAGATATGATCCCGACAAACGGAAACTGTGGTTTGTGCCAACTGGGTCAGACGGTCGGCAACACGCTTTGCACGAAGTTCCTGAATAAGGCGAACAACTGCGCCAAGCAATAACATAACGCTGATAATAATAACAGATGAAAAAGACTGGCCATATTTATCTGGCAAAAGTACATCTGTAATCAGTGAAACGACCGCCAGTACAAACAGGATGATTGAAAACGGATTAATAAAGGCTCTGCGAACACAATGCACGACCGTTGTTTTGCTTTTGCTTATCTGCTCATTGCCTCCATATTTGCTTCTGCTTTCGAATACCTGCTCTTGTTTTAATCCTGCTATTTCAGAATTGGATTTGCATCCTTTATAATTAATATTAACATTCTCGCAATTTCGATGGCGATCTGCTTCGCTCATAAGCACAACCTCCTTATTATTTAAGCGGTTTCAAAATCATCTGGTAAGCAACGAACCGCTATATATATTATAGCATGGAAATCCACCCCTAAATCTTGTTTTTTTCTTGCTTTAAAAAGGCGCTTGTAACAAATATAAATCCTTTTTATAAGCAAAAAAACAATGCCTGCCAGAGAAAATTCTATCCCGGCAGGCATTGTCCAATTTCGGTTTGTAATTATTGAGATATGACGCAACAATAAACAGTACCACATCTGGTTTTCGACTAAGCGCCCACATGCCGGCTGCAGCGGGCAGCATAGTAAGAAATAACCCTGCGCATCAATTCAGCAGATATCCCACAGGCAGTGGTTTCGTAAGCCCCGACTGACCAGTGGCAATCCCTCAAGCAATGATAAATACCACAAGGAACACCACCATTTCCATCAACAAAAAGAACAGCAGCACACAATACTTTGTTGCCGAGAGCGCCTGTCTGCTTACCGTAAGCGCCAGCATTTTCAGAATCCCGTTATTCCCCGTTCCCCGCCCCATGATCATCACGCAGAACACTACCATGGAAAATGGGAGCAGATAATAAGCATAAACCAGCGCACTCTGTATAGAAAAGCAGCATAAGCTCACATTAGAACCTTTTAATTTTTTATACTTTTTAATTTTTCTCGGTTGTAGGGTTGCAACCCTGACTGGCGTGGCTGCTCGGCAAAAATAGCAGAAAACAAAAAAATAGCTTCTGTCGGGGCAATTGCCCTGCCGGAAGCCCCTTATTTCGCGGTATTTCACAGTATTTTGAGCGTTAAATTGTATCAATTTCGAATTTACACGTCCATTTTTATTTCTTAATACTCTACAAACCGCAGAAAATCAAAGTTCCCTTGAAAGCAGGCATACCGTCTCAACGTTCGCCGTCCAAGGGAACTGATCCACGCAGCAAACCCTCTCAACCGCATATCCATTTTCCAGAAAAACCTCTAAGTCCCGAACCAGGCTTGTAGGCTTGCATGAGATATACAAAATATTCTGCACAAGATACTGCATAATTTTCTTCAACGCCTTGGGATGAATCCCGTCACGGGGCGGATCCAAAATAATGACGTCCGGCTTTTCCTCGATATGATCCAGTACCTTTAACACATCTCCCGCGATAAATTCGCAATTATGTAAACCATTCAGCTCCGCATTTTTTCTTGCGGCCTCCACCGCCTCTTCTACAATCTCTACGCCGATCACCTTCTGAGCCACAGGCGCCATCAACTGGGCTATCGTACCGGTGCCGCTGTAAAGGTCGAATACAATCTTGCCCCGCCCCGCCTCTTTAAGCGAACCGCTGTCTTCCAACGCGCTTTCTGCCGCCGCGTCCGGTTTGATATACTCCATAATATACTCTCTGGCTGTCTGGTACAACACCTCTGCGCCGCGGCTGTTGGTCTGGAAAAAGGAAAACTGGGAAATTTTAAATCGAAGCCCTAATAACTCCTCATAGAAATAATCCTGCCCATACAAAAGCTCTGTCTCGTCGCTTTGCACCACATCGGCTACAGAATCATTTTTCGTATGTAAAATTCCTACGATTTTGCCATCCAGAGGCAGCTTTAACAGATTTCTTTTCATTCCGCCCAGAATTTCTGTTTCTTCTATTAGAGCCTGTCCGGCCTGCTCCCCGTTCTGCCATACCCTGGGGAACTGCGTGGTAGTCACCAGCGCAATCAATATTTCTCCCGTTTTCGCAGCCTTGCGCACCAAAAGGTGCCGCAGATAGCCTGTGTGCCGCAGTCGATGATAGAATGACACCAAAATCCCCTGTTCCTGTAAGGAAGCAAAATAATCTCTGACACAGCAGAGAATCCGGCGGTAATCCTCATCTACAATCTGGCAGTCCCGCACGGACACCACATCATAAAAGCTGCCCCGTTTATGCATCCCCAAAGAAAGCGGCCCATCTTTAAACTCGTCTCCAAAGGAAAATTCCATCTTATTGCGATACCCCCAACACACCGGGCTTGCCTTGATTCCTTCAAACCGATTGTTTTCCTGTTCGCCCAGCACGGAATCCAGCAGTCGCTTTACCTGCTGCTCCTTAATCGCAAGCTGCTCCTCATAAGGCAGGGACAGATAGGTACAGCCGCCGCAGATGCCAAAATGAGGACAGGGACTTTGCGTTTCCAGGCAAGAGGGCTCCAGCACCTCCAGCAGTCTTCCTTCCGCTTTTCCCTTTCTTACTTTATTCACCGCGCATTTTACTTTCTGCCCCGGCAAAGCATTTTTTACAACGCAGGTTCCTTCCTCAGATTCTACGATGCCTTTATTGGGAAAATCTATCCGTCTCACGACTCCTTCTATTGTCTGACCCTTTTTCATCATTCCACTTACTCCTCCTCCGACAACACACTCTGTTCTTTGTCTGGCAGAAGGATTGACATTCTGTCCTGTCAGACAAAAAACGGGATGCACTTACACATCCCGTTTTTGCTTTGTATCACGTTCTGTTCCCAGCGCTTAACGTCATCCAGTCTCCGTTATTCTGCGCTGTCCTCCTCTTCTTCATCTTCAAAAAAATCGTCGTCAAAATCTTCATCGAAATCATCTTCAAAATCTTCCAGATAATCCGGTGTCAGATAGCGGTACACCGCATAAGCGATAGCCGCTACCGCCGCGATAGCGCCGATGACCGCAAACACCCACAGCAGCTTATTGCACTGTTTCTCTTCTTCCTTCTTTCTGCCCAAAAGCTCGTTTACGCCCGCATTGTCCATGATCTCATCTAATTTATTTAGAATCTCCGTCTTATTCATCGCAATACCCTCGCTTTCTTTTCTCATTTTCACGTCTTATATTTCTTACTGCTTTATTATTTATATAATATACCACTTCTTTCTGCTTTTTACTATATTTTTTTTCTTCGCGCCTTTTCAGCACCTTTTCAGCTTGGCGAAACCGGCGTACATGATTTTCTGCCCCATTTCATCGAAAACCACCGTCACCTGAGCGTCCCTTGGGCCTGGTTCAATTTTCATAACAGTGCCCTCGCCATAGCGCATATGCCGCACTCTGTCGCCCACATCATAGCCCAGGCTTCTGTCACCCACAGGCTGGACGGCGCCCTGGCCGATTCCCTGCGCCGCCTTGGTGATATAGGGCTGGTTCTCCAACGCGGTGCGTTTCGGTCTGGCCACCGCTTTCGGCCTGGGTTTGTCAAAAACCGTATCTCTCATTCCGCCGAATCTGCTCTGATAACTGCCCGCCGATCCGGTTCTGCTATAGCCTGACTCGGTTTTCTCCCGATCTGCCGCCGCGCTTCCTGAGACTCCAAAGGGCTTCGCCTTAAAATGGCTTCTCTCATAGGAACCGTCGTCGTAATCATCATAATCCCTGCGTTTTGCTTCCGGCAGCTTAATATCCAGCAGCGAAGGCGGAATCTCCTTCACAAAACGGCTCACCGGATTATACTGTGTCTCGCCGCGCACCATACGCTGTCTGGCACAGGTGATAGTCAATTCATCCTTCGCTCTGGTAATTCCCACATAGGCAAGCCGCCGCTCCTCCTCAATTTCCATGGGATCGTCCGACGTAATGGACACATAACCGGGAAAGACCCCATCCTCCAATCCGGCAAGATAAACATGGGAAAATTCCAGGCCTTTCGCACTGTGCAGGGTCATCAGCAGCACTTTATTACGATCCTCGGAAATCTGGTCGATATCCGCCACAAGGGCTACTTCTTCCAGAAATTCGCTTAGGGACGCCTCTTCATGAGTTGTCTCATAGGACACAACCTTACTGATAAATTCATCAATATTTTCAATCCGATCCTCTGCATCTTCTTCATTGAAGGCTTCCAATTCCCTGACATAGCCTGTGACCTCCAGAATATCCCGCACCAGCTCCTCCAGCCCGAAAAACTCCTGTTTACTTCGGAATGCCTGAATCATACTCACAAAGGGACGCAGCTTGGAGGCGCTTCTTCCGATCGTCGTAATCTGCTCCGATTCCCGCAGCGCATCATAGAAGCTGATGCCGTTGGCGTCCGCATATTCCTGCACCCTGGCTATGGTGGCAGCGCCAATTCCCCGTTTGGGTACGTTGATAATCCGCCTGACCGCCACATCATCTTTTCCATTATCAATGGTCTTTAAATAGGCAAGAAGGTCTTTGATCTCTTTTCTAGCGTAAAAATTCACGCCCCCTACCACATTGTAAGGGATTCCCTTCATAATAAAGCGTTCTTCCAGCAGACGGGACTGGGCGTTGGTACGATAAAGCACCGCGCAGTCTCCATATTCCACAATGCCCTCTCTATTCTTTCCCCTCACATCATCCGCGATATACTCCGCCTCGTCGTAGGCGGTATCCAACTGCTTGAACCGCAGCAGGCTCCCATCCTTTTTCTCCGTCCAGAGAGCTTTGTCTTTCCGGCCTTTATTATGTTGAATCACCGCGTTGGCGGCGTCCAGCACATTCTGCGTAGAGCGGTAATTCTGCTCTAATTTGATCACGCAGGCGTCCGGATATACTTTCTCAAAGTCCAGTATATTACGGATATTCGCTCCCCGGAATTTATAGATGGACTGATCGTCATCGCCTACCACGCACAAATTCCTGTATCGATCCGCTAACAGCCGAATCAGTTCAAACTGAGCCGTATTAGTATCCTGATATTCGTCCACCATAATATAGCGGAAGCGGTTCTGATAGGAATCCAGCACCTCCGGGCAGCTCTTGAACAGTTCTATCGTCTTGACAATCAAGTCGTCGAAATCAAGGGCGTTATTTTTGCGCAGCAGATTCTGATACTCCTTGTAGGCTTTCGCAATCTGGGCACCCTTGTAATCTCCCAGATTCTGCATTTCATATTCGATGGGAGAGATCAGAGCGTCCTTCGCGGAGGAAATCGCTCCGAGAATCGTCCGTTCCTTTAACATCTTGGTATCAATTTGCAGCTTCTTGCAGACTTCCTTCATCACGCCCTTGGAATCGTCTGTGTCATAGATGGTAAAATGATTGTCAAATCCAATTCTGTCAATATATCTGCGCAGAATCCGCACACAGGTAGAATGGAAGGTCGCTACCCATATCTGCTCGGAACCGTAGCCCACCAGTTGATTGACACGCTGGCGCATCTCGCCTGCCGCCTTATTGGTAAAGGTGATGGCCATAATGTTTTCAGGCCTTACCCCATCTTCCATCAGATAAGCAATCCTATGGGTCAGCGCACGGGTTTTTCCGCTGCCTGCGCCCGCCAGTACCAGCACCGGCCCCTGAGTGGTAAAAACCGCTTTTTTCTGTTCTTCATTTAAAGTATCATAAATGCTCATCTAACTTTCCTCTGCCTGTCGTCTCATACTTACTAATATAATTGATTTCCGCAATTGCCGCAGAATTTCATACCGTTGGTGGGCGTGCCGCAGTTAGGGCAAAATTTCGGCCCTATACCGCTTCCGGCGGGCGGCGCCGCTCCCGCTGCGCTTTGGCCCTGAGACTGTGCCGCTCCCACGCCGCCATTCATCTGACTGACCATCTGCTGCCCCAGCGCCATACCCATCTGCAGGCTTACCATATCGGAGGCAATGCCGCTGCCGCCGCTTCCCTTGCCCATACCGTCTGCCGCCGCCATCTGGGTATATCTGTTCATATCGCCTACCATGGACTGCGCCGCCGCCTTTTCCTGCATACGCTTTATTTCCTCCGGGTAGGAAAAGCTTTCTATGGTAAAATCCATAATGCCGATACCAATCCTGCGCATATCCATGTCCAAATCAGACTCTATGCCTTTGGCTATACTTCTGGCGTCCGCCTGCAAATTGAACATATCTCTGCCCTCTTTGCTGATCCAGCTCATCAAAAGCTGATCCAGGCTTGCTATGATACGTTCCTTGACGTCTTCTACCGTATAGGTCTGACGAATCCCCGCCAGCTTCTCAATCACCACGTCATGCTCCGCGATTTTACAGTTAAAAGTACCGAACGCCCGGATCGGCATACCTCCCGGCAGCCCCGGTGCAGGCAGATTGACGGCGTTTTTCGTCCCCCATTTGACCAGCATCTCTTTAGTATTGATAAAAAGCACCTCCGCGCGAAGAGGTGTGTTAAATCCGAACCGAAAGCTCTTAAGCGTTGTTAAAAAGGGAAGAATCTGGGATTCAATATCATAGCTGCCCTCATCCTCAAAAACGCCTTCCACCACTCCGTTATATAAGAAAATCGCATCTTGCCCCGGTCTGATAATCAGTTTAGAACCCTTCTTAATCTCCTGATTCTGCCATTTGTAGAACAGTACGCCCTCTCTTGTTTCGTTCCATTCCACCACATTGGAAAACTGATTTGAAAATAAACCCATTGTTCCAGCCATACCTTTCTGTATTGTCTAAAGCCCCATCTCCGCCTTCAGCGCCGCCAGTTCGTCCTCCACAGCCGAGCTGTCTTCCTGCGCGTCGTATTTCCTGGCAAGCTCGTCGATGCTGTTTCTCTCATTGGAGGCGTTTAACTGGCTCATTGTATCCGCCTCGTCCAGCATCTTATTGACCCGATTCTCCATTCTTTCAAAAGCCGCCAGATTACTGCCCGCGTCTTCCAGGCCGGAGCCCATATTATTAATCTTCTTCTGGGTTTCCGCCACCTTCACCTTCGCCTTCAGCATATCGCGTTTGCTCTTTAAGACAGAAATGTCCTCTGCCAGCTTGTCATGCATCTGACGCATCTTGGCGGAATTATCGCACGCCAGCGTATAATTTTGTGAAAGCACCTCTCTCTGCCCGGCCAGTTCTGCTTTTTTTGTCAAAAACCGCCTTGCCTCCCCGTCATTGCCTGCCGCCACTGCCTTTTTGGCATACTCGGTCATTCTGGCGATCTCCTCGTCGCACTCGTCCAGCTTTCTTTTGGCGTTCTTTTCCTCCGTCATAATAGACGCCGTTTCCGCTTTTACTTTGGCAAAGTCCTGCTCCAGATTCCGCAGATACTGGTCGATCATTTTCTCCGGATCCTCCGCGCGATCCAGAAGCGCATTAAAATTTGCCGCCATAATGTCTTTAAATCTTGTCATGATTCCCATGTTGTTTTCCTCCTTAAAATATCTTTCTCCAGATAATTGCAAAACCTATTCATGATGCGATATTGATTATATAAATTGTATCGCTATAAGCAGTTGCTCTCGCTTTCCTTTTTCTCTTCTTTTACTCCGCCGTGCGTCATTC
>JAJQIK010000075.1:11030-32801 GCA_021199255.1 Clostridiales bacterium
CATTCGAGAGCCGTTGGCTCTCTCACTCACGGGCTTCGCCCTATATTCGCTCAGAAGATAAATTTCGCCTGTGCGCATTGCCCACGTCGAATTTTATCTTCTTCACTCATGCACGGCTCATTGCCTACGTGGACATTATACCATAGGTAAATTATCACACACAACCATTTTTCATGGGCGGAAATTGCGGGAAGAGACTTTGGAAGAAGGGTATTTAGGACAGAACGCCCATCACGATGCCTGCGATGATGATGGCTGCGCAGAATAGCTTGTGTCCGGTATTTTTTTCGTGAAACAGGAACCGTCCCGCCAGTATGGTGACAATACAGCCCGACTGCTTCAGAAGCGTCATCACCGTGATTCTGCTGTCCGCCATGCCGTTTGCCACAAAGAGCGCCCTGTCCGCGACCACAATCAGTATACTCAATATCCAGATCCAATAGTTTTTGATCAGGCTTCCCAGATGCACCGGTGTTCTCGTCACAAGCAGAAACGCCAGATACATCAGCACGAGAAACAGCATATACCAAAACTGTAGCTGGGCGCTGCTGATCTCTCTCATCAACAGCTTGTCCAGCAGGCCGGATACCGCGTTAAACAGGCAGGAAGCAAACGCCATGATTACCAGCTTTACGTCAACGCTTTCCTTCCCTGCTGCCGAACCTTCCTTCGATTTCGGCTTATACTTTAACAAAAGAAGCCCCAGGGATACGGGAACAAGCCCCGCCACCTGAAATACGCCCAGCGTCTCCTGCAATACCACGACGCCCAGCAGCGTGGCGAAAAGCACTCTGGATAAATCCAATACTCCATACAGGCTGAGGGGCATTTTCTTAATCGCCTTAAAGCTAAAGATCCACGCCAGAAAAATCACAAAGGATTTCAGCCCGATATAAAAGTAATATTTCGGCTCCACATTCAGGGCGTTGGGAGCCTCCGGCGTCACCAGCAAAAACGCCAGCAAAGTATACATAAACAGTACCTCTATGGTAGAGTTTTTCTCCAATGCCTTCTTTTTTACTATTTCTCGAAATCCTTTAAACACTCCGTAAAGGAGCACCAGCCACATCCACATTTCAATCTCCCTTCTTACATAAGCCTCTTCTTTTATAGCATACAGTCGTCGTTTGCAAAAGTAATTTTTTTCTTTTCTTTTTGAACAACTAGTGGTATACTAAGCGTATGCAGATATAGTTCATCGGTAGAATGCTAGCTTCCCAAGCTGGAGAGGCGGGTTCGATTCCCGTTATCTGCTCGTAGGCTGTGAAGCGTTTTTCAGACGTTTCACAGCTTTTCTTTTTTTCCGCTTCTTATTCATTCCGGCATATTGCGGCATGAGCGCTTCACATCCATAAAGCATTTTTCCCGTTCACCAATCCCCCTCTCCCGCATAGGTTATAATAAATGCGTATTGCAAGAATTGTCTGCGGACGGTTCAAGGAGAATTATGAAAAAAATTTTAAGTTGCCTGCTTACGATAACCATGGGCATAAGCGTCCTGTGCGGCTGCAGCGCCTCGTCCGACGGGTCTGGGGACGCGTCCTCTGCTTCCGGCACTCCCGTTGTCCTCAACGAAGTGGCTCATTCGATTTTCTATGCGCCTATGTATGTGGCCATCGAAGAAGGATATTTCGCCGAGAAAGGAATTGATCTGACGCTGGTCACGGGCTTCGGCGCTGACAAAACCATGACCGCGCTTTTGACAGGGGAAGCCGATATCGGTTTTATGGGCAGTGAAAGCACGATCTATACTTACGCGGAGGGCGCTTCCGACTATGCGGTGAACTTCGCCCAGTTGACCCAGCGCGCCGGAAATTTCTTAGTATCCAGGGAGCCCATCGATGATTTCGACTGGGATATGTTAATCGGCAAGAATGTACTGGGCGGCCGCGCCGGCGGTATGCCTGAAATGGTATTTGAATATATCCTGAAGAAAAACGGTATTGACCCTGCCACAGACGTCATGATCGACCAGAGTATTGACTTCGGTTCCACCGCCGCCGCTTTCTCCGGCGGCCAGGGAGATTTTTCCGTTGAATTTGAACCCCATGCCACTTCCCTGGAGGCCAAAGGCGACGGCTATGTTGTGGCCTCTCTCGGCGAGGACTCCGGTTATGTACCTTACACCGCATTTTCGGCAAAAAAGAGTTATCTGGAAAACAACCCCGAAATCATTCAAGCCTTTACCAATGCCCTGCAAAGAGGAATGGATTATGTGCAAACCCATTCCGCGGAGGAAATTGCCCAAGTAATCGCGCCCCAATTCGAGGAAACCGATCAGGCGACCATCACTACAATTGTGGAACGATATGCTTCTCAAGATACCTGGAAGTCTGATCTGATCTTTACAGAAGACAGCTTCACGCTCTTACAGAATATTCTGGAGGAAGCCGGAGAACTGGACGAACGGGTTCCCTATGCCGATCTGGTCAATACGAAATTTGCCACCAAGGCGGCTCAATAAAAGCTATACATTTTCGCGCATCTCCCGCAAATATACTATTATCGGAAAATTCTCGACTTTATCCCATATGCAAAACAGGTCATACACTGGAAATGCCTGACGTATTCCCTTACGTCAGGCATTTTACTTCTATCCCGCTTCCTGTGTATGATGCCGCGGCCTACTGATTCGCCATCAGTTCCTCCAAAGCGTCCACCACCTGCTGATATTCTGTTAAAAGCGCGTCAACCCCTTCGTCAACCAGATTGAGATTATTTTCTTTTACCGCAAATTCCTGCGTCCTTGCAGCCTCTGATAAATGATTGGCGCCGATAGATTTCATGGCGTTCTTAAGTCCGTGCACCTCAATACAATACCGCTCATAGGATTTTTCCTCATAAAGCTGCCTGATAAGCGGAATCTTCTCGCGGCCTTCCTCCAGCGCGGCGTCCAAAACCTCCATATAAATATCCTCATCCCCGGCACACATAGCAATTCCCTCTTCTACATCGAATCCCCTATTCTCTAAATCGTCAATTGTACGAACCGGTTCCATCTACATCCTCCATTCCGTCATACTTTTTCCGTCTACAGGCAAACAACCGACAGGCTTCCTATTCCTCTACTACGCCGTGCACTTTCGTGAATCTTCGATTCTCTCATTCGCGGGCTTCGCCCTATATTCGCTCAGGAGATTTCTTTCTCCTCTCTGGACTACGCCGTGCACATTCGAGAATCTTCGATTCTCTCATTCGCGGGCTTCGCCCTATGAAAGTGCGAACAGACAATTCCGTCTGCAAGCAGCCGGATTGACTCTTCGCACTTTCGCACGGCTCATTGCCTACGCGGACATTATAACACAGGATTACTCTTTTTGACTAGGGTCATCTGAGGTTTTGGCTTTTTTTCTTTCCTTTTCATTCTTTTTGCCTACAAACTGATCTATCATTTTCTCTATCAGCAGCTTCTTGACATATACGTCAAAGCTGAGCATACAGATGAAGGAAAAAATCTTCAGAAATTCCTGCTCCTCCTCCGGCGCGTCTTCAAATGTCTGCTGGGCGATTGTAAACTTCTGCGTCACATCGTCTTTCAGCACATCTATCTGTCCCCGCTCCAAACCAAACACTTCCTCATAGACCCGCTCTAAGCCAAGCTCGCCCTCTCCGTCAAAAAAATGCTCGGTAATCGGCTGCAAAAGCTCCTGAATATCGCTGATCGACAGAATATTCTTATAATAATAAATAAAAATCAACAGCATCACATGCTCTTTAGAATACTTTTTCTTCACCGGCGGCGGCAGAAGATCATTCTTTGTATAATTATTAATCATCGTCTTCGTCAGAATCTTATCCTCTTGGGGATTGCGGGTGGAGCTTTTCAAGTGGCTCTCCATAAAGGTAGTCACCTGATCCATATACAGATCGATATTCGGGATATCCTCCGCCTTAATATATTCTACTCTGTCCAGGCTCTCCATAATACTGCCCAACAGGTCTTCAATATCAATCGTCATTTGTTTCGCCTTTCCGGTTGGCAATTGTAACTCCTGCTCATCATGCCGGCTTCTTTGTACATTCTACAGCCAAAATCAGGTTTTACAATTATTTATATTATACATACTTCATTATATAGTTTTTATTACTACATAGCAAGCCGTTTATTCGTTTTCTCCAATAATTTACAGCCGCGCGACGACGAAACGGTTGCACATTTTAGCGCGCGTCATTTACAAAAACGCGCGTTTATGATATATTCATACATAAAAGCAGTAAAGTTTTAACGTGTGAAAGTACCGTTTAGCGAACGCAACCGTTTATAATCCACAGGACGCTGATTCCCATATCGGAAAGCCTGCGGATTCAGAGAAAGGCATGGCTTTTTATGAATAAAAAATTAAAAACCGACGCTGTAGACCATCTGTTTGAGGCAATCCTAAGCCTGGAAACCAAAGAAGAATGTTATGATTTCTTTGAAGACCTGTGCACAGTCAATGAACTGCTGTCACTGTCCCAGCGCTTTGATGTGGCGTCTATGCTGAGAAACCATAAAACTTATCTGGAAATAGCGGAAAAAACCGGCGCTTCCACCGCGACGATCAGCCGCGTAAACCGTTCCCTCACTTATGGAAACGACGGCTATCAGCTAGTATTTGAGCGCCTAAACCAATAAGGGCTAAGAAGCGGCGCTAAAATCAATGCCGCGTCAGCCGTCTATATTAATCAGTTCCATGGGATCCATATATCTTTCGTCATAGGTGATCTGATATCCCAGCTCCGTATTTTCCTCGCCAATGACATACAAAATAGCTCCCCTGACTACCTCGTCCCCTTCTTTGACCATGGCGTCGCCGTCATTACGGTATATACTGATATACCCGTTGCCGTGATCAATCTTGATACAATGCAGATAGCTGGTATCTGTCGTAATGGAAATCACGGTGCCGTCCCCGGAAGCGATAACGCTGCTGCCCTCCGTACCGTTTAACTTCACCATCGGATCTTCGGTATCCGCTTCCTCTAAGGACGCCGAGGACGACATCGGGAAGCCCACAGGCATATGGGCCTGGGCTACCGCCTCCTCCAGCGCTTCCTCTTCCTCTACCTTCTGATTGATGGTATCGCTTAAGATCGTTACTTTATCTGTTAATTCTTCGCGGAGCGCCGTCAAATCCTCATTTTCCTCTTCCAGCTCCACGATTCTGTCGGCCTGCTCCTGATTCAGCGTTTCCAGCGTTTCTATGCTTCGTCCCCGTACCACGCAGAGAACCGCCAGCGTAATCACAAGAATCAATCCCGCCACCGCCGCGGATTCGATAACGGCAGGGCCAATTCCCATCTGTCTGATTCTGCCCTCCCTGGAATCCACAAAGAGCATCAATGTATAATTATGTTTTCTTTTCCGTCTTGCTTTTGTATTTTTGTCTGTTGCGGTATCCATCGTTACCGCATTCATCATCTCATTATTCTGCAAACAAAAATCACCTCCGGTATTCTACATTGCTAAGTATAGTATACCATAGGTGACTGGGAAAAGACAATCTATGTTTACATAAAACTTGTTACAACTTTATTACAATATATTACATCTATGACTCCATTAAAAATCCCGCGTCCTTCCATTGTTTTACAATTTCATCCAGAATTTCTTCCTTTTCCGCCTCAATCGTATGAAAATGGATTCCGTCGGTCAGCTCTGTCAGCGGCTTAGTACGGTACTCTTCTACCTTACGCATAAAATTCCTGACATCTGCCCTGTTGCGAATCATCAATTCTCCCGTCAGGGGGCCGTAAATCTCATGCTCCACAATCACATTGACCACCTGTCCTCCGGCGTCCACAACCATATCAAGCTCCCGCACAATATCCTCTTTCTGATGCCTGACTTTTACCACTCTTCTGGCACGCTCCGGTTGACGTTCCTGTTCATACAGCAAGTAACCTCTGTTGGTGGAAAAAATATTCTCATAGGAGGTGCGCAGCAGCGCGATATCCTGCACGATCACCTGACGGCTCACGCCTAAGCGCTTCGCCAGCGCGCTCCCTGACACCGGTTCGCTTGCCTTCTGCAATATCCCTATAATTTTCTTTCTTCTTGCGTCGCCCTCCGTCATCGCTTATCCCTTCCTGCTTCCTGACATTTCAATGATTCCTGTCGCCCGCGCGCCGGATGACTGCGAAGCGGAAATGGTGCGGCGTTCCAGCCCGCGCAATTTACCCGGCGCTTACACTATAGCACAGGATTAGGGACGGCACAAGCGCCAACTTTCCCTGCGGAAATTATGTAAATTATCATAAAAACAATGCTTTACTTTTAGAAAGACATGTGCTATTCTATGGTTGTTGACAGAGTCAGCGTATTTTTAATATTTTTGGAGGTATCTACGATGAACAAAGGTACAGTAAAATGGTTTAACAACCAAAAAGGTTACGGCTTTATCTCCGATGAGCAGGGTAACGATGTTTTCGTTCATTACTCAGGACTTAACATGGAAGGTTTCAAGTCTCTTGAAGAAGGCGCTTCCGTTGAGTACGAAGTAGTTAATGGCGAAAAAGGACCTCAGGCCGTAAACGTAACAAAGTTATAAGAAGCATCGGACTTATAACATCATAATCAGTATCACGATGTGCCTGTTCTTAAATATAAATGATGAATTTTATTTAGAATTTGCAGTATTGTCATAACGGATTAGAAAAAACCTGTCTCTCGACAGGTTTTTTTTATGGGCTTTCCGTTTTATGGGCTTGATTCCGCTCCCCTGACATACGCAAGAACCTCTTCCAGTTTCATATGCCCGCCGAACAATTCCAGCGCGCTGCCGATGGTCACATGGACTCTGTCGTGTCCCAGCTCCTTTAATTCTTTTAAATCCTCATAATTATGTACGCCACCCGCATAGGTAACGGGTATTTTCCCCCAATCGCCCAACAGACTGACCAGAGCGGCCTCTATTCCTTCCGCTTTGCCCTCCACATCTACGGCATGCACCAAAAATTCGTCGCAATAAGAGGAAAATATTTCCAGCGTTTCTTCCGTGAGTTCCACATCGGTATATTTCTGCCATCTGTCGGTCACAATATAATAACGGTTATTTCTGACGCGGGCGCTCAGATCCAGCACCAGCTTATCCTTGCCCACGCTTGCTGCCAATTTCTGTAATTTATCATACCGAACCTGGCCGTCCTGAAATACATAAGAGGTCACAATCACATGGCTGGCTCCCGCGTCCAAAAATTCCCCCGCGTTGTCCGGGGTCACGCCGCCGCCCACCTGCAGGCCGCCCGGATATGCCGCCAATGCCGCAAGCGCCTGCTTTTTCGTTTCCTCATAATAAGGCGAGCCTGCCGGGTTCAACAGGATAATATGCCCGTTACGAATCCGATAGGTCTGATACAGCCGGGCATAAAATGCCGCGTCCTGTCCCGCCACAAAGTTTTCCTTCGCGCTATCGCCGTGATCCCGCAGACTGCTTCCCACGATTTGCTTTACGCTGCCGTTATGAATATCAATACAGGGACGAAATTCCATCTTTTTCCACCCTCAAGCGTTTCCGCCTTTGTTTTTACTTTCCATGAATTTTATCAAAATGAAGAATAATTAATCCTCTAACAGACATAATAACACAAGAACAGGAAGTTTACCAAACATTCTGTTTGAATCAAATATGAGTATCAGGTAAAGGAGTGAAATCATGAAAAAAATAAGAACATTACTATTTGTTTCTCTCATGGCGCTGACCATGTCCATGATGGTAGCCTGCGGAAGCTCTAACCAGGACAATAGCTCCGCAAATACAGAAAATGGCACGGGTACAACAGGCGATACAAATACAGGTTCTACAGCCGATAACGGCACAACGGGCAGCGGAAGCACCGTCGGCGATACCGGCACAACAGCCGACAACGGGACAACAGGCGATGCCGGCACGGATATAACCGATAACGGAGATGACAACGACAATGTCAACGATGTGACGGCCGGGGATTATGACAGCAACGACTCCCTGCTGGACGACGCCGGGGAAGCTGTAGGAGACGCGGGCAACGCCGCCGCTGACATCATCGACGACGCCGCTACCGGTGTAGAAGACATGGTAGACGACGCGACAGATTCCGGCAGTTCCAACGGCAACACCGCTTCAGGCACTAACGCCACGGGCACAACCAACGGCACTGCGGCTACCGGTACCAGCACAAGAGGACTGACCGGCAGTACCGGGACAGGCATGAGCACACGGTAAGACACAGGCTCTGGGAAACCAAAAGGGTGCGCCGACACGGTACACCCTTTGCTTTTTCTATTCAGATGCCTTTTTCTATTCAGATGCCTTTTTCAATCAGGATACCGTCCCGGTATGCCTGCAGCAATTCCTCCAACTGATGAATACTCTCCCGCAGCTCCGCGCCGATATCGGTATCCGCTATTTTCTGGCGTGTTCTGCTTGTTTCCAGGATAATGGAATCTGAGAAGATATCCGATTCATGGAGAATAGCCGATTCCGTTGACTCGAAGGGCTCATGGGCTACCAGACGCATCCCATAGGAATTGACCACCAGCGTGTACCCGGCAATTCCGGTCTTATCCTGATAGGCTTTGGAAAATCCGCCGTCGATAATCAGAAGCTTACCGCCGCATTTGATAGGCGATTCTCCTTTCTTGCGCTCCACCGGCACATGTCCGTTGACAATATGGGAATGTTCTTCATTCAGGCCAAACTCCCGCAGAATCTTATTGATCACTTCCTCCTTATCCAGAAGCCTGTAGTAGCTGTTCTTCGTCTCCTTGTGCGTCTCTTTGTCTTCCAGAAAATACCGCTCGAAGGTGGCCATTTTATCCTTGCCAAATACCGGCGAATTAGGGCCCGCCCAGATATACCAGATAATATCCTGCCCTTTCAGCTTCTCCTGAAGATTATTATGGGAATAATAGCCTTTTCTGGCATAATGATCCAGTACGTCATACAACTCCTTGCCGCTATACTCCTGTCCATACACATTGACCTTCTTAAAATTGCCTTCCTCGTCCAGCGGCACACAGCCATGATAGAGCAGATTGGAATTGTATACCTTATATAATCCGCCCTTGGAAAAAAGGAACCGGACATGCTTCTGCAATTTCTCGCATTTCACAAAGGCCTGACGCAGACGCTCCATGACCTGCTCCTCTTCCGGCGACAATTCATAAGGCCGCTCCCTGTTAATGGTCGGGAAATCCACATCTTTCATGGCATAGGATACGCCGTCTATCACCAGCGCCTTATTCTCATAATCAATATGCTCTAAGAGCAGCCGATCCTCCATACCAAACTCCGGCCTGCGCATGATAAGCTGCCCCTCCAGCTTAAACTGGATCACGGCGATTGCCTTGTGCATCTTCATATCCATGCTCAGATCCTTGGTATCATAGTTCGTATTGTATTTGATGGCAAATACATCGCAGTTCGTATCCTTATAGGTATCCAGCGCAAAAGCTGCCAGTGGAATCAGGTTGATGCCGTAGCCCTCCTCCAGCGTATCCAGGTTGCCGTATCTGGCCGCCATACGGATCACATTGGCGATACACGCCAGATGGCCGCTGGCCGCTCCCATCCATACAATATCATGGTTCCCCCACTGTACGTCCACCGAATGATAATGACATAGAGTGTCTAAAATAATATGGGGACCCGGGCCTCTGTCATACACGTCTCCCACGATATGCAGATGATCGATCACCAGCCGCTGAATCAGGTTGCTCAGCGCGATGATAAACTCCGGCGCCCTGCCGATTCTGATAATGGTATGGATAATTTCATTATAATAGGCTTCCTTATCCTGAACCTCCGCCTTCTCCGTAATTAATTCCTCGATGATATACGAAAAGTCCTTGGGCAGCGCCTTGCGCACCTTAGATCTGGTATATTTGGAGGACACCCTTTTCGTAATCTGTACCAGTCTGTGGAGGGTGATCTTATACCAATCCTCAATAGACTGCTCATCTTCCTCCTGCAATACAATATCCAGCTTTTCCTTAGGGTAGTAAATCAGGGTAGCAAGGCTCTTTTTATCCTTAATACTTAAGGTATTGCCAAATTCCTCGTCGATCTTGCGCCGCACGGAGCCCGAACCGTTTTTCAGAACATGGTTGAACTGTTCGTATTCCCCATGGATATCCGTCATAAAGTGTTCCGTCCCCTTGGGCAGATTTAAGATCGCCTGCAGGTTAATGATTTCCGTAGACGCCGCCGCTATGGTGGGGTACTGCTTCGACAAGCTTTTCAAATATTTTATCTCTAAATCATCCATATCTTTTCCTATGTCTTCCGTCTCCGGGAATCAAACCCTCCTATTATGTTATAGTTTAGCCAATGACGTCGCTCATATCGTACATTCCCGCCGGCTTCCCTGCCAAAAACTTCGCCGCCTGAATCGCTCCTTTGCCGAAAACAGCCTTGGAATATGCCCTGTGTGAAAAAGTAATCACCTCGTCCGCACCGGCAAAAATCACATCATGATCGCCCACAATGGTGCCGCCTCTGACCGCGCTGATACCAATCTCCTTCCGGCTTCTCTTCTCCCTTACCTGGCTTCTGTCATAGACATACTGATAGGAATCGTCCAACTCCTCCTTAATGGAATCCGCCAGCGCCAGCGCCGTTCCGCTGGGGGCGTCCACCTTCTGATTGTGATGCTTCTCCACAATTTCAATATCGAAGCCCGCAGGCGCTAAAATGCCCGTGGCCTCCTTTAACAGTTTCAACAGCATATTAATGCCAAGGGACATATTGGCGGACTTCAAAATCGCCGCCTTATGGGACGTCTCCTGCACTTTGGCAAGCTGCCGCTCGGACAGTCCCGTCGTACACAAGACGCAGGGCAGCCCCTTTGCCGCGCAGTAATCCAATAAGCCGTCTACTGCGGAGGCGGCTGAAAAATCAATCACCACGTCCGCCTCCACGGTACATTCCGCTATATTTTTAAAAACAGGAAAGTCATTCCCGCCCGCATCAAAGGCGTCCACGCCGGCCGCCACTTCTACTTCCTCATCTGCCGCAATCAACCCCACAATGGTCTGCCCCATCTTACCGTTGCAGCCATGCATAATCACTCTGACCATCTTTAACCTCTTTTCCGCGCTGTCCTTTGCGCATACTAATCCGCCATGCCGGAGCAGTTTACTGCGATGACATGCTTATTCAATCTATTTTTCTCCGGGAATCATAAAATACCGTAATCCTGCATTGCCCGGCGAAGCTTCTCTACGTTCTGGGGCTCCATCTCGCACAGGGGCATATGAAGCGGCCCTACGTCCTTACCCATCAGATTCAGGGCGGTCTTAACCGGAATCGGATTGACCTCACAGAACAGGGCGTCGCACAGGTCGATAGCGCGAAGCTGTTCCTTCATGCTGCCCTCCAGATCTCCGTCAAAAAACTTCTGGCAGATATCATGCGTCTGGCGGGGCGCCACATTGGACAGAACGGAGATCACGCCCTTGCCGCCCAATGCCAGCAGCGGCACAATCTGATCGTCGTTGCCGGAATACAGGTCGATCCTGCCCTCCGCCAGAGACATCAGCTTCGCCACCTGGGAAATATTGCCGCTGGCCTCCTTAATGGCCACGATATTGCTGACCTCCGTACACAGCTTCACAGCCGTCTGGGGCTGGATATTACAACCGGTTCTTCCCGGCACATTATAAAGGATAATGGGCAGCTCCACGGCGTCCGCCACAGTCTTGAAATGTTCGTATAAGCCCTTCTGCGTTGCCTTGTTATAATACGGTGTCACCAACAGCAGCGCGTCGGCGCCATATTTCTCCGCCTCTGTGGACAGATAAACCGCCGTCTTCGTACAGTTAGAGCCGGTTCCCGCAATCACAGGCACCCGCCCGGCTACCGTCTCCACACAGAATTTAATCAGATCCAAATGCTCCTCGTGGGTCAGCGTAGACGCCTCGCCGGTAGTGCCGCACACGATAATCGCGTCTGTGCCTCCCGCGATCTGCTCCTCCACCAACCGGGCAAAAGCCTCATAGTTTACGCTTCCGTCCTCATGAAAAGGCGTAACAATCGCCACGCCAGCCCCTTTAAAAATTGCCATAGCTTTTTCCTCCTGTATCCATAATAAGTGAATAAACAGATAGAATTTGATTCTACCGGATAACAAAAGAAAGCTGACCGAACAAGGGTCAGCTTAGATTTACTCTCTATCTGATAGCGCCCCATCGTTCCGATGACAGTCATACAGCTCTTAACTGTACGCCCAAGGTAAAAACAAACAGGATATTTTCCCTTTCGGCATTTTCCCCTTTCGAAATCCTTCCCCTGTGCCTGCCACATCCGAATCTCTACTGATGAAAAACGCAACCTCTATCAATTTCTATTTATTTATTGAATCCATCATAGCATCCCCGCTGATATCTGTCAACGCAAAAGATGCGAAATCACAGGCGTTTACTGCCAGATCTTAAAGCGCATGGTCTCCACCCTGGTCACCTCATCCGCCAGAACGCACACCTTATCATCCAGGGCAATGCCCGTCATAATAATATCCATCTCCTCCGGCTTGGCAGCCAACAGGTTTTTCAGCTCCTCCACCGAAAGAATCTCATTGTCAATCAATCCCAGCACTTCATCTAAAATCAGAAGAGAACATTCTCCTGTGTTCAAAACCTTTTTGGCAAAACTCAGGCCGTTTCTGATATTGCGGATTTCCTCTTCCCTGCGGTCGCCCGAAAGATTCCGGAAATCTTCCTCCGACTTCTCGAAGCGGAAAATCTTAATCTCCGGTTCCAACCTTTTCACAAATTCAGAGTCCGTCAATCCCCGTCCTTTCAGAAACTGGATAATCACAACGTTCTCCCCGTTACAGGCTGTCTGTATTGCCCTTCCCAGCGCCGCCGGAGACTTCCCATGACCTTCTCCGCTGTAGATCTGAATCATGCCTCTCTTCATCATTATTATGAACCATGCCTTTCTCCCGGCAGGCTGTCGTACCGTTCAGATACCCTCCGCCAGACAAGCTGTTAAACTCTTCCTTCTGTATCTGCCTATCATAGCACAACCCTTCTGTTCCTGCAACTTTTTCTTGCCGTTTTTGTTCACCGTTTTTGCTCAGGCTTCCTCCTCCACAATTTCCAGTTTGCTGACCGACACTTCATAAGCCACACGTCTCTCCAGCTCTTCCTCGGACAGCTTCTTCATATATTCACGGCTCTGAATCCTCCCCCAGACCGCGCACCGGCTTCCCACTTCAAAATTACTTGCGAACCGCGCGTTTCTGCCCCAGCAGATACACGGTATGTAATCCGATTTGCCATAGGGCCTGTTTACGGCAAGCAATAAATCCGCGATTTCACGTCCCAGCGGAGTCTTACGGTAAATAGGCGCTTTGCAGATATAGCCGTCCAGAAAGATCTGGTTCGTCTTGACATTCTCGCCGATATCGTCCACAAATTCAATTTCTCTCGCAAAAACAGAAAGCACCAGCCTGTTTTTTCTCTCTTCATGTCTGTTATAGGAGCGGAACTGCCCGGTTATGCTGATTTTCATACCCATGTAATTCTCATTGACGTCCAGCAGCCTCTCGGATACCATCACCGGTATGATATCTGTTGACTCGCTTAGTCGATCCACGCTGATATCTACCATATAAAAGCCCTCTCCAAAAATCTCATGGCTGAAGGTAAAATCGCTTACGATTTCCCCCATAATCGCCACCTGGTTGTTTTCAATTACCTTATCTGTCATGTTTTTCTCCCTTCTACACTGTGGAATTACAGGAATTCCTTTTAGTATTGTATTACCAATATATAAGATATGGGCAAAAAATAGAACTGTTAGTCGTCGCGGCTCCTAAAAGCGCCTGCCCCGCGACGAAGCGCACCCGCAGTCCGCAAAGACCGCAGTCCACGGCTGCAACCCGCGACGCCGATATTTCACTTGCAAGATATACGGTCAGGTGATATAATTACCAAGTTTAGATTGTAAATCATCATGATAAGTGACTGTCTTATAAGGAATCCGCGGGACACCATCCCTGCGAAAGAACGATACAGGCTATCAGAAAGGCATGGCAGAATATGAAACAAACCAGAGAAGATGTGAGAAACATTGCAATCATCGCTCACGTAGACCACGGCAAAACAACGCTGGTGGACGAGCTGTTAAAGCAAAGCGGCGTATTCAGGGAAAACCAGGAGGTAGCGGAGCGCGTTATGGACTCCAACGACCTTGAGAAAGAGCGGGGCATCACGATCCTGTCCAAAAACACCGCCGTTATGTATAAAGGCGTCAAAATCAACATTATTGATACTCCCGGCCATGCCGACTTCGGCGGCGAAGTAGAGCGCGTCCTGAAGATGGTGGACGGTGTTATTCTCGTGGTGGACGCCTTCGAGGGTCCCATGCCCCAGACCAAATTTGTCCTGAAAAAAGCGCTGGAGCTGGATCTTTCCGTAATCGTATGCATCAACAAGTGCGACCGGCCGGAGGCAAGGCCGATTCAGGTGGTTGATGAGGTTTTAGAGCTGTTTATGGACTTAGACGCCAACGACGAGCAGCTTGACTGTCCCTTTGTATACGCTTCTGCCAAAACCGGCACGGCAACCACCCAGCTCACGGTAAAGGGCGGCGACATGACGCCCCTTTTCGATACGATCATCGAACATATCCCGGCTCCTTCAGGAGATCCCGATGCGGGAACCCAGGTGCTGATCAGCACCATCGACTACAACGAATACGTAGGCCGTATCGGTGTGGGCAAGGTGGACAACGGCGCCGTAAAGGTCAATCAGGAGGTGGTTATCGTCAACCATCACGAGCCTGACAAGATGAAAAAGGTTAAAATCAGTAAGTTATATGAATATGACGGATTAAATAAGGTAGAGGTCAAGGAAGCGGGCATCGGAGCCATCGTAGCGATTTCCGGCATTGCGGATATCCACATCGGCGATACCCTCTGTTCGCCGGAGAACCCGCAGCCCATTCCCTTCCAGAAGATTTCCGAGCCTACCATAGCGATGCATTTTATGGTCAACGACTCCCCCCTTGCGGGACAGGAGGGAAAATATGTTACCAGCCGTCACTTGCGGGATCGTTTATTCCGTGAGTTAAATACCGATGTATCTCTCCGCGTAGAGGAAACCGACACCACAGAAGCCTTTAAGGTATCCGGCAGAGGCGAGCTGCACCTGTCCGTCCTGATCGAAAATATGCGCCGTGAAGGATATGAATTTGCAGTCAGCAAAGCGGAGGTACTGTATAAACAAGACGAAAACGGCAAAAAGACGGAGCCCATGGAATTATGCTATGTGGACGTCCCGGAGGAATTTTCCGGAACCGTTATTGAGAAATTAAGCCATCGAAAAGGCGAATTAAAGAACATGAGTATGGCGTCCGGCGGATACACCCGTCTGGAATTTTCCATTCCCTCCCGGGGACTGATCGGGTACCGGGGCGAATTTATGACCGATACCAAGGGTAACGGCATCATGAACAGCATTTTTGACGGTTATGGCCCCTACAAGGGAGATATCCAATACCGCAAACAGGGCTCCCTGATCGCCTTTGAAGCGGGCGAGGCGATTACTTACGGCCTTTACAACGCCCAGGAACGGGGCACTCTCTTTATCGGCCCCGGCGCCAGAGTGTATTCCGGTATGATTGTAGGCGAAAATGGACGAGGCGAGGATATTGAACTGAACGTCTGCAAGAAAAAGCAGCTCACCAATACCCGTTCCTCCAGCGCCGACGAAGCGCTCCGCCTTACGCCGCCCAAGGTGCTGAGCCTGGAACAGGCGCTGGAGTTTATCGATACCGACGAGCTTCTGGAAGTAACGCCCAAGACCATCCGAATCCGCAAAAAAATCTTAGATCCAACGCTCAGAAAAAGAGCCGCCATATCGGCGGCCGCAAAGAAATAGCAAAGAAATAATAGGAAAGCTTTAAATTCCCAATACTGCCGATGCTACCCTGAAATAAATTAAGAGGGAAATCGCGTCCACTATGGTGGTAATAAAAGGACTTGCCATCACAGCCGGATCCATTCCGATCCTCTTAGCCAGCATCGGCAGCATGGAACCTACGATTTTAGCGACGACAACTGCCAGCATCATGGTAACGCACACCACGAACGCTACAGCCACGCCTACCCGGTCGAATAACATCAATTTGGCAAAATTGCAGACTGCCAGCGTCACGCCGCACAGAACCGCCGTCCGAATCTCTCTCCAGACTACAATCGCCCAGTCGCCAAACTCCACTTCATCTAGGGACAACCCACGGATAATGGTGGCAGACGCCTGTCCGCCCGCGTTACCGCCGGTGTCCATCAACATGGGAATATAGGCGGTCAGAATCACATAACGGCTCAAGGCGTTTTCAAAAGAGGTAATAATGCCGCCTGTAAAGGTGGCGGAAATCATCAGCAGCAAAAGCCATGGGATTCTTTTCTTAAAGATGTCAAACACGGAGGTCTTCAAATAAGGCTTATCAGAGGGCATCAACGCCGCCATTTTCTCGATATCCTCCGTGGTCTCTTCTTCCAGAATATCCACAACGTCATCCACGGTAATGATGCCTACCAGCCGGTCTTCATTATCCACCACCGGCATCGCCGTAAATTCATATTTCTTAAACTGTCTGGCAACCTCCTCCTGATCCATCAGGGTATGCAGAGATATGACGTTCCTGTGCATCATCTCGCCGATTACGGCGTCCGGCTGGCTTAACAGCAAATACCGCAGGGCTACCGTCCCGACCAATGTCCTCTTATTATCCAGCACATAACAGATATTGATTGTCTCGCTGTCTAACCCCACCTTGCGAATCCGTTCGATGGCCTCCGCCACCGTCTGATTTTCTTTCAGGTCTACGTACTCCACCGTCATAATACTGCCGGCGGAATCTTCCGGATAACGCATCAGATGATTGATCGCCTGACGGGTGTCCGGCCTGGTGTTCGCAATCAGCCGCTTGACCACATTAGCGGGCATTTCCTCCATCAATTCCTTAGCGTCGTCGGACATCATGTTATCAATAATGCGGGCCGCATCCTTATCGGAAAGAGAGGTAATAATGGACTGCTGCTGGTCGATTTCCAGATAGGAAAAAACATCTGCCGCCATATCCTTCGGCAGAATCCGAAAAATCTTGATGACCTCGCTCTCCTCCATCTCTTCCAGATAATCCGCCATATCCGCGTTATTTAATTCCAGAATCAATTGTCTGAGCTTAGTATACTGCCCCTTGTTCAGCAGCTCCCTTATTTTCTCCACGCCCAGATCCTCGTACTCTGTTCTCTTGTCCACCTCCCTTGCCTCAAGGGTTTTCGTTTCTTCCACAACCTTTACTTCTTCCTGCATCTTACTCACAGCCTGCCTTTCCCACGCAAAGACCGGCCTGTGGGAATTATCCAGGAAAGTCTCCGGGTGTCAGTTGTCTTTTATAATAAATCGGCTTTGAAACAGCCGTTTGCGCCTTTCCGGCGGTTGCTTCCGTTATCGCATGAAGCAAGGACTCTTTCTCTTCATAAGGAACTTTGATTTGTATCATTACCTGTTCCGCGTATTCTGAAGCCTCTATGGGAATCCCTTTCTGCCCCAACAGATATTGCAGCTTCCCGATACCGTTATAGTCTGTCCGAACCGTAAGTTCATAACCGTAACACATGACGCTTACCCGGCTAGCCTCGATTCCCGCCTGTGCCGCCTGCGTATAAGCGCGCACAAGCCCGCCGGCGCCCAATAAAGTACCGCCAAAATATCTGGTCACCACGACCACCAGATTACGGATTCCCGAATGGAGCAGCACCTCCAAAATGGGTTTCCCCGCGGTTCCGGCAGGTTCCCCGTCGTCGGAAAAGCGCATAATCTGCCCCTGCGCTCCCAGAAGATAGGCATAGCAATTGTGTCTTGCGTCCCAATATTCCTTCTTCTTCGCTTCAATAAAGGCAAGCGCCTCTTCCTCTGTATCCGCCGCCGCAACATGGGCGATAAATCTGGACTTTTTCTCCTCGATTTCTCCCCTGCCGCCATATTCTATCACCTGATACGGCTCCAACCTGTGACCAGCTTCCATGTAACGTTATCCCGCCCGGATATTTCCCCGGCGGAACCTTCCTTTCCTCAATAAAAATTCCTACCCAACCAGTATAGCATTTTCCCAACCCGCGCACAAGCAAAAGTCGGCAATTGACAGTTTCCTTATATGTAAACAGGCGTAAAAAGGAGGGTAAAGCATAATTTTCTTTTTGTAATTTGAAAAATGGGCAAAAAAACCGGGTGCAAATTACACTCGGTCATCTTTCATATATGGTAAAAACCGCTATTTTCCCTCGTTCTCTCTTGGGAATTTCGGGCATATTCCGACTTCTTTCTTCGCAAAGTAATCTAAGCCCTTCATTTATTCCAAGTCTGCCTCATCTATACTAGTTGATAGTATCTCATCAGTCTCTTTTGTCTCAAATTGTACATTGCCAACTTTTGCATCAGCGCTTTTCCTTCAACAGGTTTCTTCCTTCCTCTATCATCTGTAGGATTTGCTGGCTGTCACTTCTAATTAATTCTGCGATACGGACACATTCTAAAACATCATCTCTGTACACCAGTACCCTGTTGATGTAATTCCCTACCTTTTCGCTGCGTTTTAATTCACTCTGAATATATTGATATTCATTTTCTGTCAGCCTCCGGTAAAAGTGTAATGATTAAGCCGCAACACCTTCCCATCCTTTCTGATTTCCTTAACAAAATCTGATTTCGAATCACGGAATGTATGCTTATAATAAAGCACTATCTCCATATCATGTTCATCAAATAGACAGCAGTATTTTAAACAGTGTGTTAACAGACCAAGCCAATTTATCTTTTATTCTATCTAATAGATTCAGATGGTTAATCCGCTGTATATATCATGATGTGCAAATTTTTATCCGCTCAAATTCAATAAGCTGCTTCAATCACTTGAAAAATTGTACCACTTTCCGCTTCTCTAGCCTCAATTTTAACAATTCCAGTTGTATTAACCGGAAGTTCAAGAATATTATTTTCTGAAAAGTTCTGCAAAATATATTCATCACCTTCATCTGGAGAAATAGTAATCTGATATTCAATTCCGTTTTCTCTATTTGAAATAATATAACCACTGTTGATTTCATTGTTTATTTGTTTCAATCCAGCAATCCCATAGATTTTTTCCTGTTCGTTCTTCATCTTCTCCGCAAGTGATTCATAAAATAAATCTTCATATGAAATTTCTCCTGAGAAAAACATCGAAAATACTTCGGTGAACTTTTCAGCTCCAGTTGTATTCAAATGATCCTCATCTTTAAATAAATTGTAATTACTGGAATCAAAATATTCTGCCTTGCAATAATTAAAATCATAAAACTCAATATTCCAAGATGTTGCTAATTCCTTTATATAACTTGAATATGCATCGTAGTTGCCTTTCCCAACAATCGTACTCTCCGGCATAGGTGCCATGAAAAATGTTAGATCAACATTTTTTCTTTCACATAAATTTACAATACTTTCTAAGGAGTTTAAGTAATCATCAGAAATGTTGCTCAAACTAATTTCACCATATGCAGCGGAGAAGAAAACCTTATTTTCCGCCATTACCGAATCATTGGCAACAAAACCTCTATCAACATAGTATTCAACGGCATTCTCATCTCTTGTATATTGATAATTTTTATAGGCAGCACTGTTCTTCTTTTTTATAATAGCAGAGATGCTATTAATATCCAGCAATTTTTCCCAATTTCTGCGCGCAACGATAAAGCTGTTCACATAATATTCCTTTGAACTTGCATTCAAAAGATATATTGTTCTATTAATGGGATTTCTCATATAATCAGCTATAATGTATGTACTCGTCAGTTGTGTGCGTTCTTTGTATTTTTCTCCGATAGCAACACCATAATACAATTCCAAATAAATATGAGAAACATCATTATTTTCTAACGCTTCTTCCATTATCGCATAAGAGCCATCCATATACTGAGAAGATGTTCCCGCATTGAATGTATATGAATCAAATATATCATCTGCTATATCAGGCACAAGGCTACGGTAGACATGCGATGAGCCGACAAACAAAATATCTATGTCTGATTCCGGCTCATACATCTGATGCATCATGATTCTTGTATAAGAACTGACATCATCCGTAACTATGTATCTGAATACATTTAATCCGCCCAGAAACAAACTACTAATAATCAGGAATGAAACTATTCTGGTTATAACTTTCCTCATCTATCCATTCACCCCTAAAACTGAAAATATATAAAAGTACTTGTGTCATATGAAGAACCATATATTCCGAACATAATAATTACCCACAAAAAAATCAAATATACAAGCCAGCGAAACCATGTCTCCTGCTCCATAAACATTTTGTTGATTGATACGTTTTTTTCATGTAATATATCCACAATCATCAACAATAAAATACTTCCGATCAGAATCCCCCAGTTCCTTACAGATAATCCCAAGCTAAATATACTAACTTTTCTATAAAATACAGTCATTTGGCTGATTATTCCAATGGCATCTTTAAAGCTATTTGCTGCAAAAAATATCCACGCAAAATCTACAAGAGCAAACGTTACAACGCATTTTCTGAGCTTTGCACTGAAAGATAATGTTTTTTCTTTCCAGTATCTTCTTAGAAATGTATTCTTCAAATCACCAAGAATTTTATAAATAGCGTGAAACATCCCCCACGCCACAAAATTCCACCTTGCGCCATGCCATAAACCGCTCACACCAAAAACTATTAATGTATTGATGTATTTTCGCAAAATTCCTTTTCGATTACCACCAAGCGGAATATATAAATAATCAGTAAACCACGATGTTAATGATATATGCCATCTTTTCCAAAAATCATTAATTGAAAGGGCAAGATAGGGCTGCTTGAAATTTGGCATCAAATCAAACCCCATTACTTTTGCTGCCCCTATTGCTATATTGGAATAACCACCAAAGTCGCAATATATTTGGACAGCAAACAATACCGTTGCTATGGTAATTTCTAGAAAACCATAGCTCGGATAATCGTTATAAACCGTATTGACAAAAATCGAAGCCCTATCTGCTATAACAATTTTTTGAAATAAGCCCCATAGCATTAGCAAGCAACCCTCACGAACCCGTTCATAATTCAATATGTGGATTCTTTCCACGTTCTGAATCTGTGTCAACAAATTTCTTGATCGCTCGATAGGGCCCGCCACTAACTGTGGGAAAAAGGAAACAAACAGCGCATACTTTAAAATATTTCTCTCTGCTGGCAAATCCCTTCTATATACATCAATGGAATAACTTAGCGCTTGAAATGTATAAAATGAAATGCCAACAGGCAATAGCAAATCCAGTTTGCGCGTTATCACTTCTATACCAATAATTGAAAGAATTCGATTTATATTATTGATGAAAAAATCAGCATACTTAAATATAAACAAAATTCCAAGATTGCTTCCCAATGAAAGTACAAGAACTAATTTTCTAAACACGGGTTTTTCAAATTGTTCAGTGAGGATACCACAGATATAAGTGATAAGAGTTGATGCTAAAATCAATAAAGCATACCATGGATTCCAGCTCATATAAAAATAATAACTAGCTACAAGTAACCAAACACAACGAAACTTTTTCGGAATTATGATATATAAGGAAACGACGATCGGGAAAAAAAGCATAAAATCTATTGAATTAAAAAGCATATATCAGCCCTTTCCGACCATAATGTCTAAAAATGTACTTGCAAAACACTTTCTAAATAGTGTACGTTTCTGTAAGTGCCTGTTTTTTTTGTACCGACATCAATATTACCATAT
>JAJQIK010000043.1 GCA_021199255.1 Clostridiales bacterium
CGCCGCCCATTGCAATACCGACATTTGCTTTTTTCAGGGCGGGCGCATCGTTCACACCATCGCCAATCATGCAGACAGTCTCGTCTTTCTTTTGGTAAGCATCTATCCAGTTTAATTTGTCCTCCGGCAGGCAATCCGCATGAACTTCCTCGATATGAAGTTTTGCAGAAATGGTGGAGGCGGCTCTTTCATTATCTCCCGTCAAAAGGACAGGCTGCACATTTAAGTCTTTCAGTGCGTCAATCATACCGACGCTTTCCTCACGCACCGTGTCTGACAGAACGATAAATCCGCTGAGTCGTTCAGACATTGCAAAATAAGTCACAGTGCAGCCTTGAGACAGATACTTATCCACCTGTGCAAGGACAGTCTCCGGCACATCTATCTTTTTTTCTATGAGCATTTCCAGATTTCCTGCAAGGATAATTTGCCCGCCCACTTCGGCGCAAACGCCGCGTCCTGGGAGCATCTGAAAGTTTTCACAAAGGAGAAGTTCAGCATCATTGTCCTGCTTATATGAACGGACAATCGCTTTTCCCAGGGGATGCTCAGAAAGCTGCTCCGCTGATGCGCAAAGCCGATATAGTTCTTTTTCAGAAAAATCATCCGCAATGCTTACGACTTTAATAACCTTCGGTGTTCCATAGGTCAGCGTTCCCGTCTTGTCAAAGGTGATTTTTGTGACGGAAGCCAGTCGTTCCAGTGCATCGCCCTCACGCACAAGGAAGCCATGCTTTGTGGCATTTCCGATTGCTGCCATAATTGCCGTTGGTGTGGCAAGCACCAGAGCACACGGACAGAACACAACGAGTATTGTAACTGCACGGATGATTTCGCCGCTGATGAGCCACGTTAATGCGGCGGCAGAGAGGGCAATCACAACAATCCAGGTAGCCCAGCGGTCAGCCACTCTTACGATTTTTGCCTTTCCTGCGTCTGCTGACTGCACCAATCGTATCATTCTCTGAATGGAGCTGTCCTCACCGACTTTTGTCGCCCGCATTTCAAATGCGCCGAATTGGTTGACCGTGCCACTTTTCACCTCATCGCCCACTGTTTTGTCTACTGGCAAAGACTCACCAGTCATAACCGCCTGATTGACAGATGTCTGTCCTCGGATAATCACGCCGTCCACGGGAACCGTTTCGCCCGGAAGAACACGTAGCAGAGCGTCCACAGGAACTTTTTCAGCAGGAACAATTTTCTCGGCTCCATCTGCAATAATGCGTGCTGTCTGTGGCGTCAAATGCACCAGTTTTTCGATTCCGGCTCTTGCCCTTGCAACCGTCAAATCCTCCAATAATCCGCCCAACTGCATGATAAATGCGACTTCACCGGCGGCAAATTCCTCGCCAATGCAAACCGAGGCAATCAGCGCGATTGATACAAGCACATCTGCTTTGATGTCAAAGGCTGTGATTAGTCCTATAATGGCTTCCAAAATAATCGGGACACCGCATAGGATAATCGAAATCCATGCTAAATCGAACGGGAGCGGATTCCACCCTGTTAAGCTGAGTATCAGGAATATTCCTGATATCACAAGGAGTGTAATATCTTTTTTGGTGCCGCCCTTTTCCAAAAGCGACGCCATCTGTTTCATTAATTTGTTCATTTTCTTCCTCCAGCACTTATACCCATAGGGGTATGTGTATCTATATTATACATATAGGGGTATAGGTTGTCAAGAGAAAAATAAAAAGCAGCCAAACTACCTGGCTGCTTTTTAAGTACAAGCTTTGTATAATATATTTGTTTATCCCATGTTTGCGAAGCGTTCAACTGCTTTAGTAAAATCTTTGATCGTCTGGTCAGCATCACCATGTTCAATACCATCTCTCACACAATGCTGAATGTGACCCTCTAAGACCACCTTCCCACAACCATGCAAAGCTGATTTTGCCGCATTAATCTGTGCAAGAATATCCTCGCAGGGAACATCCTCATCTACCATACGGTCAATAGCCTGTACCTGACCAATTATTTTCTTTAATCTGCGATGTAGATTTTCCGCATCCATACACTGTCTCATTCTGAATTCCTCCAATACGCTAAGGGGTATAAGTATATTATAAATTAGATTCAAACAGCTTGTCAAGATACCTGAGAGTGATGACAGATCGATTTTCTCAGCATATTTATTTAGCAATGTAATTTTTACTTAAAAGTCAGCTGCGATTACCCAATCCTGCATCTCAGAATTAAGGTACAGACGAGCATACTCTATCGGATTATCAATCGCAAGAGCATCCAACATTCGTTGAGAGTTTGGTGTGGTAATAAGATTTTCTTCCGCTTTGCCACAATCAATTCGAAGTATGTAACCCTCATAATAATTAATATCTATGGTGTTGTAATATTTATTGTATTTAGCATAAACAATATTCATAATTTCTGTCCTTTCCATAATCTTATCTGTTATAATCTTCATTAAGAAGCACAATCATCAGCTCCAGCCGATTTATATAATGTTATTAGCTGTTACCATATTTTCTTTCCCTTGTTTTTTCCCTTATGATGGTACGTAACACGAGGGAAAAGGATATAACATAAGGGAAAGTCTAAGGGAAAGCTCACCTGTCCAAACTTTAGTAAAATCAAGGGTTTGCCGATTCTTCGGTAACACTTTATAATACGAATTAAGTGTTAAAGAAATTATGTATTAACAACTGAAATTTGCCAGCAAGCCCATTAGAAAAAAAAGCAAAAAATCTCACTAATACCAACCTTCTAATTCTTTTTTTATTTTCCCAATTTCGTTCGAAATATCGTCAACATTATTACAAAGCTTTAATTGCTTCGATTTTTCAATTCTTGATTCGAGAACTTGGATTTTTAACCTCCACATCCTATATGCAAATGTCATGTATTTCATAACATTTGTCGGAGAATCCAATGCCACTGTACCAAATTCTATTAGTTCATCTACTAACCCTGTATTAGTATTAAAGCAATATAATGTTGAACAAAATTCATTGATAGGTGTTTCCTCATATTTAAAAATATTTAGATATGCTTTTAGTAACTTCCCATTCACAGAAGAATGATTAAATATAATTTCTATATCATTATCGAAATACTCGTTTACTGCCCAAAGAAATGTATCTAATCGATCATTTCCTATTCCCTGCTTAGCTAATTGCATATTGCCAGTTTTAGGTATCAAAGAAATATTAACTATACTCTTCATAAGCGACTCACATATGTTTAAATTATTGTTATATTTTTCTTTATCTATAGGTATTTCATCCAGCAAACTTTTCATTTTTTCTACACGAGAGTATCCAAAACCTTTCGAAAAATTGAACATAGTCTCACCTGCGAAGTCTATGTCAAAACTCCCAGATTCAGTACCTTTAAACGTCTTTGTGATAAATCTTCTATTATTATCGCATTTGATATCTTCATCCTTGATATTGTAAAGAATTTTATAAACTTCCCACGCAAGATCACTATCATCAAATTCTTTTTTTTCTTCTTTCATTACAACTCTCTCCTCAAATTTAGATTTGTTGCTTTCACAAGAGCCTTATTTAAGTCTTGTAATCTTCCATTATCACAGCCGCAATGATTTCCGCTGCCAGCCTGGAACCCTCCTCATTCGGATGGCTTCCATCCTCCGCATAAAGATTTCGATATGTACTCTGCTGATAAAACGCCGTTCCCACATCCGCAATCAAAGCGCCACCGATAAGTGCCGCTTCCCGGTATGCCTCCTGCAGCCCATGATACATTTCATCGTAGTCCAGTCCGGACTTCTTCATCTGGGAACTATCCTTTTGATACGCCCATGTCAGATAAAGAACCGGCCTTGCCCCTGCTACATGAATCTGAACGCAAAGCGCCGCGGCAGATTGCAGGAATTTATTTCTGGTTTTCACCGGAGCATTGCTCATCTCCTGCAGCACCACATAATCCCATTGTTCCTCAGAGAGTGCTTTCTGTGTCTTTGCACCCAGTTCTGTTTCAGGATCGAGCTGTTCTGCCAGCCTTGCACCGCCGCGCGTGTAATGCACAACCTCCGCTCCGGTTCTTTCGGCAAGCATTTGAGGCATATTATTTGTAAAAATATAGCTGTTCCCAAGCATTAAAATTCTCATGTTTTTCTGCGCTCCTCTTTGAATTATAGCTTTTGCACCCATGAATCACAATCCCTTTCTTCTATGTAAGGGCGACTTTTCGCCGCCCTTCTTGTGGTATCACTCCGCCGCTTCGACCAGTTCCACCAGCCGCCCATGCACCACATACCTCGCATTTTCAAAGGAGTACGCGCAGGTAGACAGGGTGATGATCCGGTCTTCTGTCGTCAGCCGGATGTTTGCTGTGAAATCAGACTTTGCGCTGATCTCCCGCATCCACTCGGCAAATTCATGGGAAGTATCAAGCTGCATCCGATACGCTGATGAAGCCTCTGCCGTCGTATATCCGGCAAAAAGCTCCAGAAGATACGTCTTCCCTTCCACATTCAGATACATAACCGGATGCGCCTCATAATACTCCTGCTCTGCATACCGGATCAGACTGGCGAACATTTTTCCGCTGGCCATATGATGACCGTAAATAATCGTGTTTTCATCATCCGGACAGTAAAGCCATGCTACAATCTCCGGATTGATCTCTTGCAAAGCATTGAAATCCACCGCCGGCGCTTCGGAAATTTCGGAGACGCTTTCCGAGGTAACAGGTACCGGACTTTCATCCGGCTCTCCGTTATCCCCGTTTTCGACTGGCTCCGCTACAGCCGACTCCGCCATTCTTTCATACAGCTCATCACCCTCCTGATATTCCAGTGCCGCATACAAAAGCCTTCCTCCAAAATAAGCCGCGACCCCGAAACATATCAGCGACAGACTCAGCGCCGCCCATTTCCGAATCTCTTTTGCCATATCACCTGTCTTTCCTGCGTTTCCAGAGTGCATAACCTCCGAAACCGCAGGCTCCAAGCGCCGCAATACCGGCGATCACCGCCACAGGAACAGTTGGTTATCATCCCCGGTTTTCACGCCGAAAATGGTCACTGTTGTTTCCTCCGATGGTTCCTCCACATAGGTCTTCACCACGTTCGTACTGACCGCCGCTCCATCCACTGTTACAGATGCCTGGTTCTGTACAAAGCTGCCTGCAGCAGCATCCGCCACAGTGACAAACAGTGCAACCGTCTTTGTCTCCCCGCCTTTCAGGGTCAGCGTCCATGTGACAACACCGTCTTCGCAGACTCCGCCATTATCCGCTGAAACAAAGGTGGTTCCTTCCGGAAGCTCGTCGGTAATAGTAAACGTCTTTTCGCTCTCTGAGGGATTTTTGACTGTGATCCGATACTGCAATACTGTACACATAATTATTGGTGGTGTCCTCCTCATCTGTTCCGTTCTCTGAGACCGTTTTCAGATCAGCCCTGTCCATCTTCACAGACGCCTGGTTAAACAGGTTCGTACCCTCCGCGGACACAAGCACCTTGACCTCTACGGACACCGTAATTTTCTCATGCGCCGCCGCGGTCAGCGTCCAAGTGACGGTATGGGTATCTTCGTGATACACACCGCCATTGTCGGCAGAGACAAAGCTTACACCTTCCGGGAGAGTATCTGTGACCACCGCTGTCTTTTCGGTATCCGCGGGGTTTTCAAAAGTCACCGTATAATACAGAGTTTCGCCTGCCTGTACCGGCATGGTGTTAATGGAATCCCCGTCAGCCTCTGACAGCACATCCTTCACCGGCGTCTCCAGCACGGGAGTTTCCACCGTGTTTGTTTCCGGTTCTGCTTCATCCACACTTACGGTTGCACTGTTCTTAAGGATATTCCCCTCTGCGGATTCCAGGATCTTAACCACAACGGATACCGTCTGAGACTGGCCGGTATGCACATCCATGGTCCAGGTAACGGTATGGGTATCCTCATCATATATGCCATCGTTATCTGCGGAGACAAAACTTACGCCCTCCGACAGCTTATCTGTCACCGTAAAGGTCTTTGCCACCGATGCCGGATTGGTAAACTGAACCTGATAAGTCAGTTCTTCACCAGATGCCATAACCACACCGTTTACATCATCTTCTCTGCTCAGTACCATTTTAACCGGCGTTTCCATGACCGGCGTTTCCACCGTATTGGTGGGAAGCGACGCGGCGTCCACACTCACAACGGCATCATTCTCTAAAATGCTGCCCTCGGCGGATTTCAGAATTCTTACTTTCACCGATACCGCCTGCGCCTGGTCCGCGTCTACATCCAGTGTCCATGTGGCAGTGTGCGTATCTTCATCATAAACGCCGTCATTATCTGCGGATAGAAACCTCACCCCATCCGGTAGCTCATCTGTTACCGTAAAGGTCTTTGTCTCTACAGCCAGATTCTGGAACAAAATGCTGTAGGTGATCACATCACCAGACTGTTTGACCGTCTGCACCGCATTCCCATCGCCGTCAACACCGATATTTTCACCATCGGCGTCCATCACAGCTTTCACAGGTTCATCCAGCACATAGACCGGCGTCCTGTCTTCATCCTCCGGAGCGTTGGTAGAAATCGTAACTTTATCCGCAAGGTCAACCGACACATTCGCCTGGTTATAAATCTTCGTCAGTTCCTGCGCCGGCTCATCAACCGTCACAGAAAAAGTGATCGTTTTGCTCTCCTTGGCAGAAAGGTTCAGCTTCCATATCACGACGCCTTCAGATACGGTTCCGCCATCACTGATACTGTCTTCCACCAGCGTCACTCCGGCGGGGATTTCATCCGTTACCACAAAGGTCTTTTCCTCCGCAGCCGGATTGGTAAAGCGAATACGGTACGTCAGAGTATCCCCGGCTGCTACCACACAGTTCGTCACGTCCCCATCCTCGTTCTATGCAGATTTTACAGGGTCTGCGAGGATCGGCGTGCTGACCGTGTCAAAAAGGGTGACTTCTTTTTCTGACGTGTTGCCATCGAACGGATAAAAGGTCACGGCCGCCGTATTTTTCACAATACTGCCCTGCGTATCACTTCCCATCACGCAGGAGAAAGATACGGAACCACTCCCATAAGCCTCCACGGTAAACGTCCAGCCAACCACGCCATTCTCGTAAACGCCGCCGTCGCTGATGCTTCCCTCTACAATCTCACAACCGGAAGGCACCGCATGCCATTCAATATTACTCCGTTGATTTCTCTGTCAGTTCTTCTTTATACAGGCTCAGAAAATAATATGTGCCAGTACGTAATCCTCCACGTTATCTGTAAGTGTGATTGCGGAGGCGTACTTTCTGTCTACTGTTTTCATAATCGTCTCACTTTCTTCCATTACATTTTTTTGCCTGTCTGTAGGGAAATTAGAGCATCATTTTTTTCCGTACAAAAGAAAAGCAGCCGTAATGACTGCTCTTACAAACGCTTTTTCTATCTCTAAAATTTCATTAATACTAACGGTTCCCTGATTCCACTTCATCCGATTTTTTCTCTATATATTGCTTAATACCATCAAAGAAGAACTCCGCCTGGCTGATCTGCTTCTGAACCTTATCTTTTGAAATAATGTAATAATCATCATAATCCGCATCTGATCTGACATCAAATGCTTCTCGTAAAATTTTAGAATATTCCTTATCAAAGATACCCGTCTTGACATAGTTTCTCTGAAAATAAGCCATTACGCCAGAATGTTTGGAGAAGTCTACACCATCCAAAGCAAGTATCGCCCTCACACAATGAAATATTGCATAATATGAGCGGTTGGCTGCCCCGTAGTATTCTTCTGCATCTGTTAAAATATGTGCAGATTTTATACAATTCTCCGCTTTCTCCAACCTGTACCTGCTTAAAGCAATCTGTCGTTCATCCATATACGGCCACCCCATCTCTTACCACGTTTCGATAGAACGGCAGAAAATCCTGATTTTCCTGAAAATGTTTCTTGTCCCTCAACAGTATCGAGAGGAAGACATCCTCGTCCAGCGAAATATCATTTGCCATTTCATATGTCATATCTCTTAAATTTTCCACCTCATCTCTGTCACAGTCCAGCAAAATCATGATATCAATATCGGATTCTTCTGTGTTATCACCCCTGGCATACGAACCATACAAAATAATCCGATCCAGCTTACTGCCATATATTTGCTTCGATTCCTCTCTAATCTTACCCAGAACCGTTTGTAATTCTGCCTTGGTACACATACTTATCAGCTCCTCTCTGAGACTTCTTTACTATAACCAATTATAACAGAATCCCGTCATTCTTACACTCTTTTTTCTGAAAGAATAACGAACTTTTCAAGCTAAATTCTGTCTTCCACCTGTTACGTTTCTTTTACTACTTTCTTTCGACGAATTCTGTTCACCATTACGCCAAATTCGTCCCGTTCAAATGCTTCTTAACTGTCCGCTCAGTTTCAATATATTGTGTTTTTCTCTCTATTATATCAATATATTGTACTTTCTAATTGATATGCCTCTATCAATGCTTGACTAAACATAAAATCATTTTCTTCATAATGCTTTCCATATGAGACAGCACCTCGACATATTATTGACTGACATATTAATTCATATTGATAATCAGACAAAATTCTTATCATTTTTTCATAATTACTTGGTGAAAGTGGCAAAGAAAACATAATATTTTTCTCCTTTGTAAATTTGAATCAACGTTTTCTTTGTAATCTCTGAAATTACCCTTTATTCAGGCTTTATAACAAACTGATATTTGCCTTTTCCTCGTCCGGCTACAGGTTCAATCAAGCTGGCCTCGCGCATCTTTTTGATCAGTTCTCCGGCTGAGTAAGAAGATACCGAGATAATGTTCATAATTTCCGCCCTGCCGAATGGTTGAAAATAACCCACCTTTTCGTAGACCTTCAACATTTTGTCCTTCGTAGGTTGTTTTACTTGCAAGCCTGAGATGTTGTCTTGAAAGATAGCTTTTTGTGTTTCAAACGTAGCTTTTCTTTCATCAAACGTAGCTTTTCTTTCATCAAACGTAGCTTTTTCTGATTGCTCAATCGGTACATGATAATTCAAATTATAAAGTGTTACCCAAAATGACGAACTATCAGAATAAAACTTCGGTTCCAATTCCGGAAGATAATTAACTGCCGCACGATAATCACTTTTAATTTTCTTGAAACCGCTGCCACATCGCTCCATATAATTCATTCGGCTAAAAACATCAGCAATAATTGGATTGCGACGTTTGGAAGGAACCCGATCTGTGTCCAGATTCTACACAAAAGTTCCAGCATACATACCGCCCGGAGAATAAATCTCCATTCGATCATCATAAATATCTATATGGACTTCACTTCCCGTTTCAAGATAATCGCGGTGAATTAATCCGTTAACAAGGCACTCAAGTGCTGCCCTTTCGGGTATATCCGGCATCTCAACTCTGCCGTCAGGTGTTTTTTTCCAACGCTTTTTGGTATTATTTTTTATAAAGTCTTCTCCATATTGAAGCAGGGAAACCAGACTGCCGCTGTATTCCTTATCATCCAAAGCTTCCATAACCCCGGAAGCTTTATCAAGACCATACCACCGGGTACAAAACAAACGAGAATGACGTATAGGAGAATCATCCGCCAACAATGCTCCCGCATTCGTGAGCGTCCCTGTTTCATCCATCAAACCGAAAGACACAAAATCAGCTTCTTCCATATCCTGACCTGTGCGTAAACGGTAAACCGAACGCAGCCTTGTAAATGAAAGGTCTTTATACTGATAAGGAGACGGCAAGCTGTCATAGGTTTTTCCCGTTCCACGCAGAACCAGACGACGAAGGTCTGCTGCTACTGCCGGAATACTTTCATTACCCACACGTATAAACGCTGTTCTTGTCCCATCACCCACGTAATAATACGGTGTCTCATCACCGGCAGGTATCCGTAAAATAACAAAGTCTTTTCCATCTTCCTGATGTATTTCTAAAGACACCTGAGGGATAGGATCCAATCGCATCTTGACTATTTCGCTAATCTTTTCAGCAATGAGCTTTGCGTTTTCAAGACCAATCAGCTGTTCATCATCAGAAACTCCGAAAATAATCGCTCCCCCAATTCCATTGGAAAAAGCGCTGACACTTTTCAGCCAACTCTTAGGGCGCTTTTCCTCTAACGCCACCTTTTTATCATATTCTGTTGCCTCTCCGATTAACTTTTTAATATTCAAGGACAGCTCCTCCCTTTTCCATCATACCACATCAGAAATAACTAATAGAACGAATTTACCAAAAAATCCTTATTACGAATGAAGGTCACCTGTGTTGTAAAATCCGTGTAGTGTTATTTCTCCCCTATTTCCCTATCTAATCCACAAAGTATGGGGCAAATATCATCAAATAAAACCAAATATGCCGTATTAAAAATTCGTCTCTTACTAGGACACAAAATATTCTACCGCGTTCTCCGGGAAAAATTCCTTAAATTCGCCGTGGAGCTGCCCCGCCAGCGTCTTATTGTGCACTATGACCAAGGTCGGCTTATTCAGCGCCTATATAATATTCGCCATGGTAAAGATCTTACCGGAGCCGGTCACGCTCAGTAAAGTCTGGAATTGATTGCCGTTTTGAAAGCCGACTTGTCTTATTTTGCCGTTTTCTCCAATTCTAACATATATTTATCATAATCAGACACAAAAACCCTATCTTGTATAATCCGATATTTCTCAAACTCTGTTTCTGCGTAGAGCTTTGCTTGTTCCGCACTTATTTTACCCGATCCAGTCAGCAATTCATTTCCATTAAATTCGAGAAAACCATCTAAACGTTTTGCCCAGTCATCCATGCTCATCGGAATATGCCGCTCTGCCTGAAGTTCCGCATAATCAAGATAAAGTGTAACAATTCTTTCCAAATATGATATTTCTTTCTCACTCAGATAATTTTTTGCAATAGTGACATCTGCTTTAATTATCTTTCCCTCTGGCGCATTTTCCCATGTTGTCAAACCCATATGTTCTTTATTTGCGTCCGCTCTTTCCACTATCAATTCTGCGGCGGTATGTCTGTGAACAGCAAAGTACATCTTGTTTTGAACCGTCTGAAAAAATAAACGCGTTGTCTTGGCATCTTTGTCATAGTCAAAGGCTGTCGCATACAGATCTGTAACCTTTTGATAAAACTTGCGTTCTGATACGCGAATTTCGCGAATATACTGTAATTGACGTTCAAAATACTCATCAGTGAACATGTGGCCTTTTTTCAGGCGTTCTTTATCCATTGTCCAACCCTGAATCGTATAATCCTTGACAATTTGACCTGCCCACTTTCGGAACTGAACAGCTCGCTGATTATTGACCTTAAATCCAACAGCGATAATCATCTGTAAATTATAATGTTCCAAATTGCGCGATACCTGACGAGTACCCTCAGATTGAACTGTTAAGTATTTCTTAATAGTTGCTTCCGGCACCAATTCTCCATCATCATAAATACGTTTAATGTGTTGGGAAATAGCTGCGACTGAAACATCATATAATGTAGCCATCATTTTTTGCGTTAACCATATATTTTCATCCTCATAGCGCATCTCATAGCTACTTTCGCTGTCTCCAGTTGCGGCCACAAAAGTAAGATATTCAACAGCGCTAGAATGTATTGTTATCTCATCTTTTTTTCTATTTCCCATAACAAAATTCCTTTCCATATATATCCGGTCATCGAAATCATTTCTCCGGACGCTATAGACCCTTCTGTACCAGACGGATATAGCATATCGAAATTACCTTTCGATAGTGTATCATATCCCATAAAGAAAGTCCACACAAAAAGAACGTTTGTTCTAATATGTGTGGACTGCTTTCATTTCAGCAAACAGAAACCTTTGTATACGACTTAAAGCTATTTTAGTTCTTCTATGAGCGGAAGATATTTATTCACTTCATATTCCTCAGTTTCAGTATACCAAATCTCAATTTCCCACGGAGTTTCATCCGTTGCAAACCGCCATTTGGTTGTACTATAATGATTATCTGCACATCCTTTTCCAATTTAAACTTATACAGAGGTGATGACAATGAATGATAAGCATCAGTTAGAATATAAGCTGATAGGACTGAATATAGCATATTACAGGAAACTAAAGGGGATGACCCAGCTACAACTGGCTGAACACGCCGGTATCAGCCGCACCCACATGAGCAATATCGAAGCGCCTAATATGCCCACGTCCATATCCATGGAAACACTTCTGGATATTTCCGACGCTTTGGGCATACCCGCCGAAAAGCTCTTAAGCTTCAAAGAATAAGCGGCGTATTGCAATACTTTTCCTTTTGCTCATAATTCTCATGCGCAAAACGGGACGCAGCTTCTTGCTGCGTCCCGCACTCTTACATACTATATCAATTATCGTCTCCCAGAACAAATATCATGGCCATTCAAATTTCGGCCAAAAGTCTATTGAATTTAAGGTCAAGAATGTTCTTCCAACACATAAGGCTTACACAAGCGGCCATAGACCGGGCGGTAGATTTCCTGATACAATTCCTCCACCGCACAATGTAATTGTTCCATAGAAGGAGATGTACCCGTCTTTCTGAGATACAGAATATTATAATCCACACCAAACAACAGACACTTTGAAGGTATCCGTTCAGCACCGTTGGAAAGGTAAAAGCATATCCGTCTCCGGCGGAGCGCCTCTTCCTTATCTGTCTTAGCAGAATCAGGGCTTTCTACCTCGATGAACACCCCGTTTTGAACCGACACCGTACGTTTTAGCTCTTGTAGAAACTCGCTGCCGATTCCCTGTCCGCGCAGTTTGGGGATAACAGCAAAATAGTCCAGCAGTGCGTATTGTTCCTTCCCGGCCAGAATATAACAGGCATAGGCCAGCAGATCGTCCGCATTATAATAACCATAACTGACATATTTTCCGTTCTTCGTAAGCTTCTCCATTGACTTAAAAGGTCGGCGCTCGCTACGGGGAAAATCTTTCCTGACATATGCTTCGTAAATCCGCTTCAATTCATTCAGTTCCAGTTTTTCAACCCGCTTCACATTAATCAGCCCTGCTTTTCCAGTCCGCGGCAGCCTGTTCCCGCCTACTCCATCATTTTCTCCAGCTCTTCTATCGCACATTCTAACTGATTATCCACACCTTCCTCGTAATACGCTTCCGTATCGAGTTCACATATAATATCCGGTTCAATTCCAATTCCATGGATATTGTTGCCATTAGGAGTATAATAGTCGCTGATCGTAAGCTTCAGCGCCGTACCGTCTGTCAGCGGCAGCACTCTCTGCACGATACCCTTGCCGAAGGTAGTCGTTCCGATCAATGTGCCTTTTCCATAATCCTTAATCGCACCGGCAAGAATTTCGGAAGCGCTGGCGGAATTGCCGTTTACTAATACCACCAGGGGAATTTCCAGTTCATGCTCGCCGTCACAGGTATATTCCTCCCGCTCGCCGTATTTGTCCTCTGTGTATACAATCGTGCCCTCCGGCAGAATCATTCTGGCAATCTCAACCACCACCGGGAGACTGCCTCCCGGATTGCCGCGCAGATCCAGAATAAGCCCCTTAACGCCAGAGCCCTTCACAACCGCCAGCGCTTCCGTAAACTGTTCGGTGGTCACATCGTCAAACTCCGTAATCTGGATATAGCCGATATCATTATCATATATCTCATAATTAACCGTAGGAGATTCGATCTGCCGTCTGGTCACATCAATCTCCAGATAGTCCGTCTCCCCTTCTCTTACAATGGTCAGGCGTACCGAGGTTCCTTCCTCCCCTTTCACCAATGATACGATTTCGGACAGTTCCATGCCCTGTACGCTCTCACCGTCCACCTGATAGATAATATCATTTTCCCTCAGCCCCGCTTCCTCGGCAGGCGTCCCGGCAATGACGCCGCTGATCCTTGCCAGCCCGGTAGCCGAATCAAGACTCAGATATGCGCCGATTCCATAATAAATACCCTCTGTTTCTTCTATCAGCGACTGCCACTCTTCCGCCGTGTAGTAAACCGAATAAGGATCGCCCAGAGAATCCACGACTCCCGCATACATCCCTTCGATCATTGCGTCCGTGTCAATATCCTCGTCTTTATAATAATATTGGTCGATTACTTCCTCAATGGCTTCCAGCTTTGCTATGCTTTCCTCATTAATCACGCTGTCGGCGCTGTCCGTCCCCGCGCTCGTCTGCCTGGCCATATCGTTGCCGGACAGCTCCACTATTTTCATTCCAATAAATGTGCAGCCGCCGACTAAAACCGTCAGGATCACTCCCAGCAGCATCCCCAGCAAAAGCATACCGCCCTTGTGGCTCTGCCCCTCTGAGGGCGTTTCAGGCTGATTATTCCCAGATGGCGCAGGCTGCTGATAGTATGGGTTCTGCATCCCCTGGCCATTTGACCGATTGTAATCATTGTTATCTCCGTTTTGATTCAAAACGATTCATCTCCTAATAATATATACTATTTTTATTGCAGATAATTCCACGGGCTCACATAACTTCCGTTTAAACGTACGCTGAAATGCAGATGGTTGCCCGTAGATCTTCCGGTAGTTCCCACTCCCGCAATGGTCTGTCCCTTGGTTACCGTCTGCCCCTTAGACACGTATAGCGCAGAGGCGTGCATATATATCGTATACAGGCCGCTTCCATGATCGATCATGATATAGTTGCCCATACTGCTGCTATACGCCGCCGCAACCACATCGCCGTCATATGCCGCCAGAATCGGCGTTCCTGCGGGTGCCGCAAAATCCACTCCGTTATGGAACTGCTCTGTACCCAGAGTGGGATGGATACGATAACCGTAATCGTCAGATATTCTGGTATAGCTGGTCAGCGGAAAGGCGAACATACCGCCGTTATACACTCTTGCCTGCGCGTTTTCCGCCTCCAGCCTTGCTTTCTCTTCCGCCACCGCTTTCTCTAATGCGGCAATCTCGGCGTTCTGCTGGGCAATCATATCTTCATATTCCTTAATCGCCGCTTCCTGATCGGAAATATCGCTGGAAACCTGCGTAATCTGCGCTTCCTTCGCGGCAATCAGCGTATTGACGTTGGCTTCTTCCTGTTCCACCGCAAGCTTCGCCTCGTCCAGCACCTCCGCCTCCGCCTCCAGCTCTTCCTTGCACAATTGAATCAGCTCCGAGGTTTCGGCATATTCCTCCAGCTTATTTCTGTCGTATTCGGATAAGGCCTCTATGTAATCAGCCTTATTCGTCATATCGGCAAAGCCTCCGGAAGTAAACAAGAGCTCCAGATAAAAGGTATCGCCCTTCTCATACATGAATTTGATACGCTTTTTCATGGCTTCGTACTGCTGTTCCTGCTGTTCGACCGCCTCTTCCAGTTCTTTGGTGGTCTCTTCGATCTCTTCTTCCTTTTCTGTAATCAATGTATTATATTGTTCAATTTTTTCCTGTATGCTGCTTAATTGTCCGTCTAACTGTACCACATACTCCGTCAGGTCGCTTTTAGACTGTTCCAGCTCTTCCTTCAGCTTTTCTACATCTGTCAGGCTCGATTTCAGGGTCGAAACTTCCTTCTTCGCCTCCTCAATCTCAGCCTCCTTCTGCTGAATACTTTCACTCGTCGTCGCCGCTCTTGCCGGCGCGGCATACAGACATAAAAGAACCGTACTGATCAGCAGGCATACCGCTTTCTTCCTATGCTTCATACAAATCCCTATACTAGTGATGATTGATCATGGTTAACGCGTTTGGAACAGTGCAGCAGACATTACACCCTCAAATGCTTTCTGACTGTTACAATACTGCCCAAAAAGCCGATTCCCACGCCAATCCCCAGAGAAACCGGCGTCAATATATTGAATACCTCTTCCACCGTCAGGAAGCTGAGCAGGGAAGACAGCATGGAAAAACGGCTTGTCACATATTCCAGCACCATATTATATACCAGATAAATAATGCACAGCGGGATCGCCGCGCCGATTAAACCAATTAATATACCCTCAATCACAAACGGAGACCTGACGAAGAAATCCGTCGCCCCGATATATTTCATAATATTGATTTCTTCCTTACGCACGGAAATACCAATCGTAACGGTATTGCTGATCAGGAACACCGATACCGCCAGCAGAATTGCGATAATCCCTATCGACACATAAGCGATCAGCGCATTGACACCGGTCAGCGTAGTAGCCGCAATGTCAGAACGGTTAACCAGCCGTACCCCATCTAAGGATTCCAGATAGGTTACCAGCGCAGACTGCATGGACACATCGTTTAAATAAATCTCATAATTGGCGGAATCTGCCAGCGGATTCTCCGTAAATCCGTCCGCATATTCCCCCAGATACTCGGTCTTAAAGGTCTCCCATGCCTCCTCGGCGGATACGTAATTGATAGCGGAGACCTCCGTCCGCTTATTAATCTGTTCGCCAATCTGCTGTATCTGCGAATCCTCCAGACCTTCGTCAAAGAACACCGTCACGGAAACGCCTTCCTCCGCGGTCTTGACAATATGCTGGAAATTGGTGACGATGGCGTAAAACAGTCCAAACAGAAACAGGCAGGCGCTGATAGTCGCAATCGATGCCAGAGTAAACCATTTATTTCTGAAAAGGTTATGGAATCCCTGTCTGAGCGTATAGAAAAACGTACTAATCCTCATCGATATACCCTCCCTTTTCCTCGTCGCTTACAATGACGCCCTTTTTCAGGGTAACTACCCTCTTCTGCATCGCATTCACAATCTCCCTGTTGTGAGTTACCACGATCACGGTAGTACCGCTCTCATTGATCTGCTCAAGAAGCTTCATGATTTCCCATGAATTTTTCGGGTCCAGATTACCGGTAGGCTCATCTGCCAGCAGAATCGCCGGCTGATTGACAAGCGCCCTTGCCAGCGCCACTCTCTGCTGCTCCCCGCCGGAAAGCTGTCTCGGCTTAGCCTTATACTTACCCGCCAGTCCTACGATTGCCAGGATGCTAGGCACATTTTTCTTAATCTCTTTATTGGATTTCTGAATAATTCTCTGCGCAAAGGCAACGTTTTCATATACGTTTCTGTCCTTCAGAAGACGGAAATCCTGAAAAACAATGCCTAAATTTCTTCTGAATTTGGGAATCTTACGGTGCCTGATCTTAGCCAGATCATACCCCATCACATTAATATAGCCGCTGGTAATCGTAAGCTCACGCAGCAGCAGCTTAATCAACGTGGATTTGCCCGATCCGCTGTCTCCCACAACAAAAACAAATTCTCCTTTATTAATACGCAGATTGACGTCCTTCAACGCCGGTGCGCCGGTAGAATATGCCTTACAGACATTCGTCAGGGTAATAATCTCTTTCTCTGCCGCCGTGCTTTTCCTTCTTTTCTTCTCTGCCACTTTTTCACCACCTGTATTCCTTAGTACTCAAAGCTTTCCATATACTTCATATATTTAACGACCATCAGGGCGATCTTAAAAGTAATCGCGTCCTCAAAAACCCTCAGATCCAGCCCCGTGCTCTTCTGCAGCTTATCCAATCGGTATACCAGCGTATTACGATGAATAAAAAGCTGTCTGGAGGTCTCGGATACGTTCAGGGAATTTTCGAAAAATTTATTGATCGTTGTCAGCGTTTCTTCATCAAAATCATCCGGGCTCTTGCCGTCGAAAATTTCCTTAATAAACATCTTGCACAGGGGAATCGGAAGCTGATAAATCAATCGGCCGATTCCCAGCTCGCTGTACGCAATCACATCTCTCTCGTCAAAGAATATCTTGCCCACATCCAACGCCATCTTAGCTTCCTTATAGGAACGGCTCACTTCCTTGATTTCATTGACGATCGTACCATAAGCGATACGAACCTTCTTAAAATTCTCCTTCTGTAAAAAGGCAACCGCAGCAGCCGCGCTTTTATCGATTTCCTTTACGCCCTCCCCCTCGGACAGATCCTTCACCACAATCACGTTATTCTCATCTACCGCGGTAATAAAGTCCTTGCTGTTGCTGCCGAAATAAGTACGCATGATTTCCAGTACATTGCTGTCCTTCGTATTATCCGTCTCGATAATCAGCGCTACGCGCTTGACGTCCGTCTGGATATGCAGCTTCTTGGCACGGCTGTAGATATCCACCAGCAGCAGATTATCCAATAACAGATTCTTGATAAAGTTATCCTTGTCGAAGCGCTCTTTATATGCCACCAGCAGATTCTGTATCTGAAACGCCACCATCTTGCCTATCATATAGACGTCTTCGCCAACTCCCCCCGCGATCAGAATATATTCCAACTGCTGCTCGTCAAAAATCTTAAAATACTGATATCCCTGTATCTCCTGAGAATCCGCGGGAGACTTGGCAAACTCCGCCGCCGACTTAGCGCACTGCTCCATATCGTTTTCCGTCATGGCAACTGCCTTCCCATCAATATCCATGACGCACAACTCCACTCTTGCGATGGCTTTTAACCCCTCAATGGTATTCTGCAAAATCTGATTTGAAATCATACCCCACCTCTTATCATTCCTTTAGCAAATTACACAAAACATCAAACCTTCTTTTCGATCAAAATGCAACACCTATTTCCCATTTTAATCTATATTTACAAAAAAATCTACCTTAAATCATGATTTTTTTGTGTATTTTACAATGAAAAAAACGTTTCGTCCTTTTTTTACCAATTAGACATTTTCCACAAATACAAAACGTATACTGTTCCGATATAAAATTCCATGGAAATATCATGGTAAATTTCCACGGAATTTTCCATTAAAAAATCTCGCCATCAGAAACACAATATGTTATACTGAAAGCAGAAATGAAGTAATGCTCAGAAGCAATCAGGAAAGGCAGGGTGATTTTATGGATATTGCCTCTTTATCTGTATCACTGTCCGCTGTGGACACGCAGAGCTCTTATGGCGTAGCTATGTTAAGTAAATCTCTGGATCAGTTTTCTTCTACCGGCGACCAGATCGTAGATATGATGGACGCCGCCGCCATGGAGTTGTCCGTGAACCCGCATATCGGTTCCAATGTGGATATCTTTGTTTAACGATTTCATTAGAAAAACGCTGCCCACTCGCAGAATGGACAGCGTTTTTTATTGGAAATATCCTCACAGCATAAATTCCAGACTCATATAGGCAAGGCAGAGCACGATAGCGATAACAAGCGGAACGCTTACCAGATATTCCCTGATTTCCCCGCGTCCGCCCCATATCTGTTTTAAGGCGCCCTCCCGTTTCTCATTCTTCGCAATCCATACGAGTACGCAGAACGCAATGGGCGTTGTCACCGCGGCAATCACCAGATACACGGAAAGCGCAGCCAGCAGCTGATTCTGTGTAATCTGCACCGTTTGAAGCTCCTGCCCCGGCATCATCTCCGACAGATACATCAGGCAGACCTGCCAGGCGTTAAAAAGCATATGGCAAAACACCGGTGCCCACAGGCTGCCCGCAGCTTCCATCAGAAGCGCCAGCAGGATTCCCAGGACGAAAGCATAAACGGCCTGATTTACATTCAGATGCATCAGCCCGAATAAAAACGCCGACAGAAGAATCGCCCGCAGCTTATTCCCCGACTTCAAATATCCCCGATATATCACGCCGCGAAATACAAACTCCTCGCAAAAAGGCCCGAACATACCGATCATAAACAGCATCACCGGGAACCTCGTCCCCACAATATCCTGCTCCACGGATACCACTGCATTTTCCGCAAAAAACATGGCGATTGCGTTGAGAACCGTGATAAGTGGCATAATCAGAAACGTAAAGAGCGCCGTCATCAGGAGGCTGGATACCTTAACCCTATGAAAACCCAGCCCTTCTTTCCTGCCGTTTGGGGAAAAGAGCAGGAACAGCAATGCCGGAACGATAATGATTCCTTCGCTGACCAGCAGATTAGCCACAATGCCAAACTCAATTCTGCCGCCCATAAACAGAAGGAACGCAAGCGCCGCAAAATGTACTAATATAATTGTCAAGAAAATCCAATTAGATTTTTTGCTGTTCATTTAATCAATTCTCCGAATTGCCTTTTCCGTTATGGTAATCTTGCCCTCTTTGAGCAGACGTCCTACCGCCCGCTTAAACTCGTTCTTGCTCATTCCTGTCTCCCTGCGGATCACTTCCGGCGAAGCCTTATCATTAAAGGGCATCGCCCCGTCAAAGCTGTCTATAATAGACAATATTTTCTCCGCGTCCTGTCCCATCTGAAGATAGGCCTTTTCCCGAACGCTTAAATCCAGCTTCCCGTCCTCTTTGACTCCGGTCACCCGGGCGGTTATGACATCGGATATCTTCACATCGCCATACAGCTCCCTGGCGGGAACCAGCCCGGAATATTTGTCATCTACCGCCACAAAAGCGCCGAAATTCCGGCTGATTTCATACACCGTACCCGTAACTTTATCATCTTTATGATAAGGACTGTCCGTATCCAGATAAGGATACACATTCATGGTAGCGCAGAGCCTGTCGCTTTTATCAATATAGAGCGCCACCAGACATTCTTCTCCGGCGGATACCCTTCTGGTCTGTTCCCTATAGGGGAGCAGCAGCTCCTTTTCCAGTCCCCAGTCCAGAAAAGCGCCGATCTTCCCCACCTGCGCTACCTGTACTCTGCCTATGCCATGAAGCGTCAGCTTCGGCATCTTTGTGGTGGCTATCAGCCTGTCCCTGGAATCGCGGTAAATAAACACCTCGACCTCGTCGCCTGTCTGAGCGTCCTCCGGAACCTGCTTCTTCGGGAGCAGCACCCGCTCCTCCTGATTCATACCATCGCCTAAATAGGCGCCAAACTCTACCATTTTCAGAATCTGCAGCGTCTGTATTTCACCTAATCGTATCATTATTGTCTCTCCGTCCTGTTCTCTAATTCCACAATACTGTAAGGCTTCCCATCTTCCCGGTTCAGGGACACTGTATACAGTCTTCCTTCCTCATTGACCGCCACTACCGGGTAGATCATATCCTCCAGTACCGCCTGGTTTTTATACTCCACGCGAAGCTGGCTGATCTCAAAATCCTCCGGAATATAGTCCATCGCCATGCGTACATATTGTCCGTTATTCACATGGTTGTTGGTGTCCAGATGATGATTTTTCACTGGAAAGGGTTCCCTCTCTTTCCCATTCGACGGAATACTGATCTTACGGGGCGCGTACTCCATGGGATATTTCTCCTCCAAATGATAGATGGCGGGAAAATCCTTTTCCGCTTTGGCAGGCATTCCCCGTTCCAGATCCATCAGGCTCCAAATCGAGTTGGCGTAAGCCAGCACCTCCCCCTCCCGCGTTTTCATCCAGAAGTTACGGAAGCCCACAAAACCTTTAAACTCATAAGGGGAAGTGCCGATCACAATATTTTCGCACAAATGGGGGCGGCGGTTTACACAAATCTGCCACGCCGACAGCAGCCATACCTGATGCACTCTCTGAAAATAGTCTACGCCCAGACCCACATCTTCCGAATGAAAAATAGAAGCGTCCTGAAAATAATCCAAAAGCGACTCTATTGTCATGCTTCCATCTACGCCCACTTCGCTGTATCTTACCCTGCCGTCAAATGTGTACACTGCTTTTGCCTTCTTTCCTTCCCGCAGGCTCGTTCGCCGAGTCCTCAGGTTTGATTAATAGCATAACACATTTTGTTGAAAAAAACTACGGAAAATACAAATCATCATTCCGCCCGGAAATGCCGCTGGAAAAAAATTCAAAATATAGGTTGACAAGAGGGAATAAATTTGTTAGTCTCGTAATCACAGTTAGTTATGACTAACTCCTTATTGAGAAACGGATTTGCGGGTACGCGCCAAATCCACACGATACACCAAAAACAAAAGGGAGGATTTCTATTTTGTTAAAAATTGCAATTTACGGCAAGGGCGGCATCGGAAAATCTACAACTGCATCTAACCTATCCGCTGCCCTCAGCGATCTCGGATACAGGGTAATGCAAATTGGCTGCGACCCCAAATCCGATTCCACCAAAAATTTAATGTCCGGCCAGAAAATTCCAACTGTTTTAGACCAAATACGCGAAAAGGGCGTTGACAATGTACGTCTGGAGGACATTGTATTCACTGGATACGGCGGCATACTCTGTGTAGAGGCCGGCGGTCCCACCCCCGGCATCGGCTGCGCCGGCCGCGGTATTATCACAGCCTTCGAAAAGCTGGAAGATTTAGGCGCTTATGAACAATATCGACCCGATATCGTTTTGTATGACGTTTTGGGCGACGTTGTCTGCGGGGGCTTTGCAATGCCCATCCGAGGCAATTATGCAGATCATGTGTTTATCGTGACCTCCGGCGAAATGATGGCGTTGTATGCCGCCTCTAATATTGCCAGCGCTATTCACAATTTTGGCAAACGCGGTTACGCCAGATTTTCCGGAATTATTTTAAACAAGCGGAATATAGACAACGAAGAAGCCCTTGTACAGAAAGCAGCCGAAGAGATGGACGGGCAGGTCATTTCTGTCATTCCCAGAGACTGTGCCGTACAGAAAGCAGAGGAACTGGGTATGACCGTTTTAGAGGCTCTGCCAGAAAGCGATATGGCACAATGCTATCGCAGGCTTGCTACAAAATTTTTGGAGGTGTGCGGACATGATGTGTTGCAATTGTCAGAATCCATTTGAAAATACGCTGCGCTATTCTTCTCCCGCCCACGGCGGATGGGGAGTGGTGCGAATGGGGCACCTGCTGCCGGAAAGCTATCAGCTTTTTGTAAGCCCCGCTGCCTGTGGCCGTCATGGCGCCGTGGGCGCCTGTATGCAGGGCAGAAAAAGCCGGGTGTCTTACTTATATCTCCGGGAAGAGGAGATTGTATCCGGCGGTTATGAAGATCAGCTTCTGGAAGCCGTAGACGAGCTTTTAGAATATCTCGCCAGCCATAATAAAACGCCTAAAGTGCTGATGATTTTTGTAAGCTGCATAGACGATTTGCTGGGTACCGACCATGACGCTTTGCTAATGCAGATACGGGAGCGCCATTCGGACGTCCGGTGTATATTCTGCCATATGAACCCGACGTCCATAGACACCAGCGTACCGCCTCCAGTCAATATCCAGAATAAAATATATAGTTTGCTGGATCCTGTCTCCAGCCATGACGATGGCGTCAACATGGTGGGAAATCTGGTGCCTCTGCTTCCGAACTGTGAGGCATATCGGCTGCTGCCCCAAATGAGCGCAAGCCCTGTGCGCCACCTGACAGACTATCGTACCTTTGCCGACTGGCAGGAAATGTCACGCAGCCGTCTGAATCTGGTCATTGCCCCGCCAGGGGAATATTCCGCAATGCAGATGCAGAAAAAGCACGGTACGCCATATGAAATGGCGTTGACCTCTTACGACCCGTTGCAGGTGTCCCAAACCTACCGCGGCATCGCCGCCGCCTTGGGGGCGGATTGCCCCGACGTATCTGATTACGAAACCCGCTGCGCGGAAGAAATGGAAAAAACCGCCAAAGCGCTGGGCGGAATCCCCGTGGTAATTGACGAGGATTCGGTTGCCCGCCCCTTCGATCTGGCAAAAGCGCTTTTAGAACACGGCTTTGCCCTCAAACGTATTATCGCGCAAAATGTAGTCCCCACCGATCAGCAGGCATATGAGTGGATACGGCGGCACGCGCCCCAAATCGAAATCGTGCAGCCCCAACATCATCGGACTCTGCTATTTCATGATTCCATGCCGGACTGTCTGGCTCTTGGTTATAACAGCGGCTACCTCACAGGTTCCAGCCATGTGATTCCGGCGGACGCACAACAGGGACATTGGGGTTATGCCGGCATTTTGGATATGATGCGCCTGTTCCGGGAAGGCGCGGCACATTCCACAGATTTAAAGGCTCTCATTGATGCAGCCGGATTGGTGGTGTAAATGAAAGAATTATGGATTACTTTACCGGCCTTTGCGCCGGACTACTCCGGAGTCTGCTCCGCCATGTTTGAACTGGGAGGCATCTCGGTAATACACGATGCATCAGGCTGCACGGGCAATTATACCGGCTATGACGAACCTCGCTGGTATGGTTCTAATGCCAGGGTATTCTGCTCCGGCCTCCGGGAAATCGACGCGGTATTGGGCAGGGACGATAAACTGATCGACGACATTCTATACGCCTGCCGGGATTTGCAGCCGGCCTTTATCACTGTGCTTGGCAGCCCTGTCCCTATGGTCATAGGTACAGATATGAAGGGCATTGCCAAAGAATTGGAAAACCGCTCCGGCCTTCCCGCTTTTGGTTTTTCTACCAGCGGATTATATCTTTACAACAAGGGTATCTCGGAGGCTATGCAGGCTCTGGTACGGCGTTTTTCCAAGCCAACGGCAGAGATCATACCAAATGCAGTCAATATTTTGGGTATGACGCCTTTAGACTTTTCCACTAATTCCAACGCTCAGGATTTGCCTCTTTGGTTGGAACGGCAGGGCTTTACGGTACTGGGGCGGCTGATGATGGGAGTAACCCTGCATCAGATAGAAAACCTGGCAAAAGCCCAGGTCAATCTGGTGGTCACAGAGGCAGGAATGGAGACAGCAAAGCTGCTGAAACAAACGTACGGCACTCCTTATGTGGCGGCGCTCCCCATCTGCCAGGGGAAGAAGGTGGTCTCTCTTCTACAAAAAACCATAGAGGACGGCCAGGATCGAGTGTTGCTGGATCAGGCTGAGGAAGGCGGACTTTTGATTGTTGCAGAACAAATGCTTGGCAATGCGCTGCGTCATGAGATTCTAAGACAAAGCCCCAGGACACGAGTCACCGTAGCTACGATGTTCGGCCTGAATCCGGCCATTGCGTCTCCAGGCGACCAGAATATCCCCAACGAGGAAAGCCTGCGTTACATTCTGGGAAGCGGCCGCTTTCATCAGGTGGTCGGCGACCCCTTATTTAAAGAGCTGATTTCCCCAGCGGATCAGATAGATTTTTATCCTATTCCTCACCCGGCGGTTTCCAGTAAGCTTCACTGGGATGAAGTCCCCGCCTGGTTGGGGACAGATATAGAACAACTTATTCACGCTATTACAAAAGGAGGAGAAACAACATGAAACATACACTGAAAAAATGGCTCTCACTGATTTTTGCCGCCACCCTTGCGTCAGGCGTTTTAACGGGCTGCGCATCTACGTCCACGGAATCTGCCAGTATCGGCGGACAGATATTGGAAGAAGCGCAGGAAGAATCAGAAAACGAAATGATTACGCTGGAAGAAGCGCAGGAAGCATCTGAAAGCGAAATGATCACCCTGGTGGACGACCGGGGCATCGAAGTCACCTTTCCCAAAAATCCGCAGCGTATCGTCATTACTTCCATCCTGCCCCTCACCTCCGTCTATTGCCTCTACCGAGGCGGCACAGACAACCTGGTGGGAATTGCCGCAGCAGCCATGAGCGCCGCGGAACATTCCTATTTGGCGAAGATTTATCCCGAAATATTGGATTTAGAATATAAATTTTCAGAAGGCGGGGAGGTCAACGTTGAGGAAGTGCTGAAGCTTGAGCCGGACGTAATTTTCTATCGCGCCAACGAGGAAGCGGAAGGGGATATGTATATCAATGCCGGAATCCCTGCCGTTGCTTTCAGTACCAGCAAGTTCGGCTCCGATACCATCGCTACTTTTGCCGGTTGGATTGAGCTGTTAGATCAGATTTTTGGAGGTGGCGACCAGACGCAGGGAATCGTTGAATATGGCTACGAGATTCTGGATATGCTGCATGAGCGTACTGCGGATTTAACGGAAGAAGAACGCCCCAAGGCGATTGTATTCTCCGGATATTCCGGCAATCAGCTAACGGCAGCCGGCGGCAATATTTTTGCGGAATTTTACCTTACCGAGGGCGGCGGCGTTAACGTGGCTTCAGAGCTTTCCGGTTCTCAGGCCGTCAATATGGAACAGATTTACGAATGGAACCCGGACGTGATTTTCATTAATAACTTCTGCCCATATGTCCCTGAAGATTTCTATAACAACGCCATCGAGGGCTATGATTGGAGCAATGTTTCCGCCGTGCAGAACCAACAGGTTTATAAATATCCTCTGGGAATGTACCGCTGGTATCCTCCCGCGGGCGACGCGCCCCTGAGTCTGGTTTGGGTTGCAAAGCAACTACATCCGGAACTGTTTGAGGACATTGATATGGATCAGATGGTGAAAGACTATTATCAGGAATACTATGGATACGCCCTGACCGACGAGGATCTGGCTGAAATTTATAATCCGCCCAGGGAGGCTGCGAATTACTGATGGAAAAAACAAAACGATTTCAGAAATACATTTTCATAGCGCTATGGATAACACCTGTTATTACAGCTCTCGTCTGCATTGGCATCGGCCGGTATTCCCTGAGCTTCTGGCGGACTCTGGAAATTTTGTTCTCACCCTTGCTCCAGCACGTCCCGCACATAGAGATTACCGATATGGAACGGTCTGTGGTCTTTGGGATTCGCCTGCCGCGAATCCTGCTGGCCATTGGCTGCGGCGCGGCGCTATCATCTTCCGGCGTTGCCTTTCAAAGCCTGTTCAATAACCCGCTGGCCACACCGGATACCCTGGGCGTCTCCAGCGGCGCCTCCTGCGGAGCTGTCATTGCGTTAATGCTTGGCATGAATATGATTGGCGTCCAAATCACGGCTTTGCTTTTTGGACTTGGCGCCGTTGCTTTAACCTGGACGGTTTCCAAGGTGCGGGGACAGAATTCCATTATTATGATTGTATTATCCGGCATGGTCGTATCCGCCCTTTTCGAAGCCCTGGTGTCCCTGATGAAGTATGTAGCCGACCCTAACGACGTACTGCCCACCATTACCTATTGGCTGATGGGCAGCCTGAATCATTCCAGCTACTCCAGCTTACTGCTGGGAATGCCTTTTATTCTTGCAGGAATCCTTATTGTCTTTCTCTTACGGTGGCGGCTGAATATCCTGGCTTTAAACGAAGATGAAGCAAAATCTATGGGCATAAACCTGAAAGCCATGCGGCTGTTCGTCATCGTAGCCGCCACTATGATGACGGCAGCTTCTGTTTCCATGTGTGGGAAAATTGGATGGATTGGTCTGCTGATTCCCCATATTTCACGAATGTTGCTGGGCGGAAACACACAACGTACCGTCCCCGCCTGTATCAGCCTTGGCGCCGTGTTTATGCTGCTGATCGATACCCTGTCCCGCAGTATAATGGCCGCGGAGATTCCCGTCTCCATTTTAACGGCCATCATCGGCGCACCCATTTTTATATCGCTTTTGCGAAAAACAAAAGGAGGTACGCAAGTATAATGATTTTTTCTGTAGAAAACGGTTCTTTTGCTTATAAAAAAGAAGAAATTTTAACAAACCTGTCTTTTTCCGTAGAATCCGGTGAAATTCTGGCGATTCTTGGCTCCAACGGCGTCGGGAAAACCACGCTGCTGCGCTGTATGATGGGCTTGCTGCCATGGAAATCCGGACGCAGCACTATCGACGGACGCCCCATTAACGAATTTACCTCCAGACAGCTTTGGAGGATCCTCTCCTATGTTCCCCAGGCCAGGGGCGCGTCCTTTGCCTACACGGCAAGGGAAATGGTACTTTTGGGTCGCAGTGCGCACTTAGACGTTCTCAAACAGCCGAAACAAAAGGATCTGGACATCGTAGAGCGTTCCATGGAAGAAGTCGGGATTATCCACCTGGCAGAGAAAAAATGCACTCAAATGAGTGGCGGTGAGCTGCAAATGGTACTGATTGCCAGAGCGTTGACCGCAGAACCCCAGCTTTTGGTTCTGGACGAGCCAGAGTCTAACCTGGACTTTAAAAACCAGCTCATCATTCTGGATACCATCCGCCGTCTCGCCAAAGAGAAGCATATTTCCACTATTATCAATACCCATTATCCAGATCATGCCCTCAAGCTGTCAGATAAGGCTCTTTTGCTGCAACAACCGGGAGAAAACAAATATGGCGCTACAGCTGAGATCATCAACGAAGAAAATATGCGCTGCTCTTTTGGCGTAAACGTGTCGATTCCCGATTTTTGCGTAGACGGCATCCGCTACAATGCGGTAGTTCCACTATCCATTGTTTCATAGGAATAGCCGTCTGGGATTTTCCACTAACAAATTAAATCAGGAAACAGTTCTATGCTTCTCCCCAAAATCCCCTTCATATAGGCAATGGCTGTTCCATAGTTGGTGATCGGCACTCCCGCGTCCGCGGCGCACTGCATACGGCAGCGCACCTCTCGCTCGTTGAGCATACAGCCCCCACAGTGGATCACCATGGCATAAGGAGACAAATCCTCCGGGAAGCCCATGCCCGACGAGGTTTCTATCACCAGCTCCCTGCCGGTATATTTATGCAGCCAGCGGGGAATCTTGACCGTACCGATATCGTCGCATTGTCTGTGATGGGTGCAGCCCTCCGAAATCAGCACACGGTCGCCGTCCTTCAGCTTATCGATCGCCGTCACGCCCTGTACCGCCATGTGAAGAAGCCCTTTATACCGCGCCATCAGAATCGAAAAGGAAGTAAGCGTAATATCCTCCGGCACAATCCGGGCTACCTCTTCAAACGCCTGACTGTCCGTAACCACCATGGCGGGTTTCACTCCCAGACGCGCCAGCGTCTCTTGCAGTTCGCTCTCCTTTACCACAATGGAAACCGCCCCCGCTTCCAGCAAATCCCTGATTGCCTGCTGCTGGGGCAGAATCAGCCTGCCCTTAGGCGCGGCGGAATCGATAGGCACTACCAGCACCACAAAATCACCGGGGCGTACCAAATCCCCCAGCAGTCTCTTTCCGTCCTCCTGGGAGGCCGCCAGAGAGCCGATAGCTTCCTTCAATTCATGGATTCCCTGTCCCTTTAACGCGCTGACTGCAATCACGGCGGCGGCTTTATCCGCCCACAGTCCTTCGCAGGCCGCGGAGGCCTTCTCCGACGCCGCTCCCGCATCCGTCTTGTTAACCGCCACGATATAGGGGATTTGTTTCTGCCTGAAAAGCGCCGTCAATTCCTCATCGCAGGAGCCGGCTCCCTCTACTGCGTCTACTACCAGCACGGCTATGTCGGTTCTGTTCAAAACCTGTCTGGTCTTCTTTACGCGAAGTTCTCCCAGGCTTCCCTCATCATCAAAGCCCGGCGTATCAATTATTACCACCGGCCCCAGCGGCAAGAGCTCCATCGCTTTCCAGACAGGGTCCGTGGTGGTTCCTTTCTGTTCCGAAACCACCGCCAGCTCCTGCCCGGTCACCGCATTGACCAGACTCGACTTGCCTGCGTTCCTTCTGCCGAAAAAACCGATATGGATTCGTTCTCCCGAAGGTGTGTTGTTCATTCCCATAGCAATCCGCCTTTCCCATATACCCTGTTCTTCTTTATGATTTTCCCTTTGTTTGTGCTGCGCTGTTGTCCCCGGCACGGCCTAAGGCCTGCCGCAGGCCGCCGGTTTTAGAAACGGAAATCTCTGATTCCCTCTTCAATCTTAGCCAGATGGTCTTTGGCAATCTCTCTCACATTTTCTTTCGGAATATTCTCTAATTCCGCCTGAATCAGCGCCTCGCCAATGGCTTTCGTATCCTCCGCCGCGTAATCTGTCAGATATTCCTTCAGGGTCATCAGGGCATTGGGGTGACAGCAATTCTGAATCTGTCCCGATTTACACAGGCTCATGAAACGGTCTCCCGTCCTGCCCTCTCTATAACATGCCGTACAGAAGGAGGGAATATATCCCATTTCCATCAGCCACTTCACCACCTCGTCCAGCGTGCGCTGGTCGGATACGTCAAACTGTTCCGTATCCGTGGGGCGAATGTCTTCCGCATAACCGCCTACCGTGGTTCGGGAGCCGCCGGAAATCTGGGATACGCCCAGACGGATTACCTTCTCGCGCACAGCCTGACTCTCTCTGGTGGAGATAATCATACCCGTATAAGGCACCGCTATACGGATCAGTGCGCAAATCTTGGCAAAAATATCGTCGCTGATGCCGTTATCAAAAGCGTCCGGGTCAATATCATCGGCTCTCTTAATACGGGGCACGCTGATGGTATGAGGCCCTACTCCGTGGACAGCCTCTAAATGCTCCGCATGCATCAGAAGTCCCGCAAACTCATATTTATAGCGTTCCAGGCCAAACAGCACGCCCAGTCCCACATCGTCGATGCCGCCCTCCATCGCCCTGTCCATCGCCTCCGTATGATAATTGTAATCATGCTTTGGCCCCGTAGGGTGAAGCTGCAGATAGCTTTCCTTATGATAGGTTTCCTGAAAAAGAATATAGGTGCCGATTCCGGCCTCCTTCAGCATACGGTATTCCTCCACCGTGGTAGCCGCAATATTGACATTCACACGGCGGATCGCCCCGTTTTTATGCTGAATAGAGTAAATCGTTTTAATACATTCCAAAATATATTCAATGGGATTATTCCTGGGATCTTCTCCCGCTTCAATGGCCAGACGCTTATGCCCCATATCCTGCAGCGCGATCACCTCCTGTTTGACCTCCTCCTGCGTCAGCTTCTTGCGGGGGATATGTTTATTTTTCATATGGTACGGACAATACACACAGCCGTTGACGCAGTAATTGGACAGATACAGGGGCGCGAAAATTACGATACGGTTTCCATAATAAGCTAGTTTGATCTCCTCCGCCAACGCATACATCCGCTCCAATACCTCCGGGTCGTCGCAGGCCAGCAGTACCGACGCCTCTCTGTGGTTCAAGCCGGCGCACACGGTAGAATTGCCCTCCCTGCGGGGTCTGGCGCTCTCCAGAATCTGATCGATCAATTCCCTGTTATCCTTATTCTGCTCCGCGTATTCCAGCGTCGCCAGAATCTCCTCGTGATTAATAAAATCGTCTGCACATAATGATTTCGGATCATACATTGTACTTTACCTTCCTTTCTTTTCTCCCAGGCTTCCCTTCCAGTCGCCTCTGGTTTCCGCGATTTGATATCCTGCGGAAGCAACCCTTCGTTTCATACACTCAATACATTCCGCCGCTTCGTCCCCGGTACAGATCTTGTTATCATAGAGGGCGTACTGTTTTCTCACAGATACCGGCGACAGATTCGGCATCACCACGTTGGCTCCCGCCTTTAACCCCAGTTCTCTCCCCTGCGGGTGAATCGTCCCCAACGCCGTAGTGGACGGAATCAACGCCTGCGGTAGCAGCAGCCTGGTCAGCGCCACCATCGTAAGCGTCCGTTCCAGACTCCCCTGCGCCTTATCCCGGAAGGGCGTATCATGGTGCGGAATAAAAGGCCCGATGCCCACCATATGAGGCTGAAGTTCCCGCATAAACCGCATATCCGCAATCAGATCCTCCGTAGTCTGATAAGGGGAGCCCACCATAAATCCGCATCCCACCTGATAGCCGATTTCCTTCAGATGATACAGGCATTGGATACGGTGATCGTAGCTTAATTCCGCCGGATGCAGCCTCCCATAGTGGGTTTTTCCCGCCGTCTCATGCCGCAGCAGATAACGATCCGCCCCCGCATCATACCAGCGCTGATAGTCGGGCTTCTCCCGTTCGCCCAGCGAAAGGGTCACCGCACAGTCCGGATATCTCCTTTTGATCTCTCTTACCAGCTCCGCCACATATTCTGTGGTATAAAAAGAATCCTCTCCGCCCTGCAGGACATAGGTGCGAAACCCCAATCCATATCCAATCCGGCAACATTCCAATATCTGTTCCTTAGATAAACGATAGCGCTCCGCGTGGAAATTGCTCCTGCGGATACCGCAATAAAGACAGTCGTTTCTGCAATAACTGGAAACCTCTATCAATCCTCTGATGTAAACGTCCGTGCCATAATGCCGCCTGCGGATTCGGTCAGCCTCCGCATAGAGCAGGGTTCTGTCATATTCTCCTTCTATCAGCCGCTTCCACTCTTCGTCTGTCGGGTCATGCCCTGCCGCCAGCTTATCAATCAGGTCTTTCATGAAGAATCCCCTCCCGTCCCGGATTCCTCACATACAATGCTGGAATAAGCGATCTTGCTGTTGATTCCCGGCAGCTTACCGATTTTGCCGGACAAAGCGTTAATCGCGTCCTGCGGCGCGTCTATCGCCACACTGATAATGTGAATACCGCATTTCTGATAAGGCAGCCCCATTCTGCCGATAATATACTTTCCATACTCGTGCAGCAGCGTATTCAGCTTGTCCACGGAATCCATATTTTCTACGATAATACTGATCGTAGCCACTCGTGTCTGCATTCTGCTTCTCCTTTCCCGCGCCACAGAAACCAAAAAAAGCCATATCCTTCTTCTGAAAGATACAGCCGCCTGTATGTCCATTCTCCGCCTGTTGTGCCTGCACCCCGATCGCAGGATACGCGCCAGTCCGGAAGAATCTCTGTATATCCGCCGTTCTTTCATCTCAAAGCCTGTTTTTGATGTCAGAAGCACTATTGTTTTCTGTGATAAAAGACCCCGGCAATGATTCTTACCGAGGTCTTATAAGCTGGGCTACAAGGATTCGAACCTTGAAATGACGGAGTCAGAGTCCGTTGCCTTACCATTTGGCGATAGCCCATCAACAATTAACGATTATATAGGATAAATTTGAATTTGGCAAGTCCCTTTTGAATTTTTTCAATTATTTTTCTATATTTTTTCAGAAAAAGGAGGGAACAGAGGCAGATAATCTCCTATCTGCCTCTGAAAGAACCCCAAACAGCCTTTTAAATCTCAAACATTAACTCGCCATATGTAGGAATCGGCCAGATATCCTTATCCACAATCATTTCCAGCTCATCGGCGGGAGTCCGAAGCTCTTCCATAACCGCTTTTACCGTATCCTTGTAGAAGAATGCCTGCGCCTTGATATCCTCCATTGCGGACGCTTCCTCTTCCGCTTTCTCCAGCTTGACGAGAGCCGTCTGCATAGCTGCCAGCTTCCCGCTCACTTCTTTCAAAAGATCTGTCTGGATACTTGCGTCCGCGCCTGCTGCCTTTACGGCATTGATGGTATCGGCCAGCGCCTTGGTGTATTTGATAACAGCGGGAATAATCTGCTTGCCTGCCATATCGATCATTGCCAGCGCTTCAATATTAATGGTCTTCGCATAGGTTTCATAAATAATCTCTTCGCGGGACTCCAGCTCTACCTTGGTGAAGATACCGAATTTCTCAAACAATTTAACCGCCTTGTCTGTTGTAATGGTACTTGCGGCTTCAATCATAGATTTAATATTCGGAAGGCCTCTTCTCTCAGCTTCAGCGACCCACTCGTCCGAATAGCCGTTGCCGTTAAAGATGATTCTCTGATGCTCCGTCATGTACTCTTTAATCAGGTCATGAATAGCAAGCTCAAGATCGTCCGCGCCTTCCAGTCTGTCGGCGGCTTCGCAGAATGCCTCCGCTACAATGGCATTCAGGGTGGTGTTCGGGCTCGCAATCGAATCAGCGGAGCCTACCATACGGAACTCAAATTTATTACCCGTGAAAGCAAAGGGCGAGGTTCTGTTTCTGTCGGTGGCGTCCTTCTGGAAATCAGGAAGGGTCTTAACGCCTGTGAGAAGCTTGCCGCCTTCCTTCACGGAGGTAGCCACGCCCGTCTCGATCAACTGTCTAACCACATCCTCAAGCTGCTCGCCAAGGAAGATAGAGATAATAGCCGGAGGCGCCTCGTTGGCTCCCAGCCTGTGGTCGTTGCCCACATCAGAAGCCGACTGGCGAAGCAGATCCGCATGGGTATCGACTGCCTTCATAATGCAGGCGAGTACCAGCAGGAACTGAACATTTTCATTCGGCGTATCGCCCGGATCTAAGAGGTTTACGCCGTTATCTGTTGTAATAGACCAGTTATTGTGTTTACCGGAGCCGTTTACGCCCGCGTATGGCTTCTCATGAAGCAGACATCTCATGCCATGGCGGATAGCTACTCTCTTCATCGCTTCCATTACAAGCTGGTTATGGTCTACCGCGATGTTAGCCGTCTCATAGATAGGCGCCAGCTCATGCTGTGCGGGAGCCACTTCGTTATGCTGTGTCTTGGCGGTAACGCCCAGCTTCCAAAGCTCTTCGTTCAAATCCTTCATATATGCGCCGACACGCTCTCTGATAACGCCGAAGTAATGATCTTCCATCTCCTGGCCCTTCGGGGCAGGCGCTCCGAATAAGGTACGCCCCGCAAACATCAGATCGGTTCTCTTCATATATAAGTCTTTATCTACCAAAAAATATTCCTGCTCAGGTCCTACGGACGCTACAACCTTGGTGGCCTCCGTGTTGCCAAACAGTCTGACAATACGCAGCGCCTGCTCGCTGAGGGCTTCCATGGAACGTAAAAGCGGCGTCTTTTTGTCCAGCGCCTCGCCTGTGTAGGAGCAGAACGCGGTGGGGATACAAAGAATGGTTCCGCAACCGGATTCCTTTAAGAAAGCCGGTGATGTGATATCCCATGCGGTATAGCCTCTCGCCTCAAACGTCGCCCTTAAGCCGCCTGAAGGAAAAGAAGATGCATCCGGCTCTCCCTTAATCAGCTCTTTACCGGAGAACTCTGTCAGCATTTTGCCCTGTTCATCAGGATGAGCTACGAAAGCGTCATGCTTTTCTGCGGTAATGCCGGTAAGCGGCTGGAACCAGTGGGTATAATGGGTCGCGCCGTTCTCTACAGCCCAGTCCTTCATGGCTTTCGCAACTACATTAGCTGTCGCCATGGATAACTCGCCGCCCTGATCCATAACCGTTACAACCTCTTTGTATACATTCTTCGGCAGACGCTCTTTCATTTTGCCGAGAGTGAATACATTTTGTCCAAAAATCTCTTCAACATTAAATACTTCGCTCATTTCTCCATCTTCCTTTCCTCATTTAAATTTAAGGATTCCAGAACCTCCCTTAGCTGTCACACACCACCGTAACACAAAAAAAGTCCCAAAAATAAACTTTTTGGAACATCTTCGTTCTAGATACCTTTATAGTAGGTCTTCTAACCTCTTCTATAAGATACCTTACTTTTTGAGAAATTGCAATACCATATTTGAAAATATTTTCCGCAACCGCGACTTTACCGCTTGCCATTGCCAACCCGGAGAATATCATAGACCGCCGGGGTAACCGACAATTTCACGTCGATAACCTGCCTGGAGTGCGGGCAGGACTCCACCGGTTCTCCCTGCTCGTTATACATGGCGAGCACCCGCACGGGAATATTAGCGCCACCCGGCTTCATGATTTCAATGGAATCTCCTACACAGAATTTATTGCGCTGCTCAAAACGGGCACAGCCTACGCCGTCTCCGTTCCCAGCCCGTCCGCCGTCCGGCTCCGGCACTATTTCCCCTACGATTCCCAGATAAATATATTCGTTCACATAGGTATTATTGTCATAAATCTGCGTATTCTCATCGGGTCTGCCAAAATAAAACCCTGTGGTAAACTGCCGGTAAGTGCACTTGGCAATTTCTTCCTTATACCAATCCATGTTTGCGCGGTATTGCTCTTCCGACTCCATACAATCGTCAATTGCCCTGCGGTAAGTGCGCGCTACCGTAGCCACATAAAGCGCGGTCTTCATTCTTCCTTCTATCTTAAAGCTGTCAATCCCCGCTTCCAGCATTTCCGGAATGTGCTCAATCATGCACAAATCCTTGGAGTTAAAGATATAAGTGCCCCTCTCGTTCTCGTAGACCGGCAGATATTCTCCCGGCCGCTTCTCCTCCACTACCGCATATTTCCAGCGGCAGGGATGCGTACAGGCGCCATGGTTCGCGTCTCTCCCCGTAAAATAACTGCTCAACAGGCACCGGCCGGAATAAGAAATGCACATCGCGCCATGGATAAAGCTTTCAATCTCCAGCTCCCTGGGAATATTTTCGCGGATTTCCCGAATCTCGCGCAGGGATAATTCACGGGCAGAAACCACTCTTCTGGCTCCCTGCTCATACCAGAAGCGATAGGTTCTGTAATTGGTATTATTGGCCTGCGTAGAGATATGAATATCGATTTCCGGGCAAATTTCCCTTGCCAGCGTAAACATACCGGGGTCAGCGATAATCAGCGCATCCGGCTTTAATTCCTTTAATTCATGAAAATATGCTTCCGCCCCCTGCAAATCGTCATTATGCGCCAGAATATTCGCCGTCACATGAACGCGGACTCCATGGGCGTGCGCAAAGGCAATGCCTTCCGCCATTTCTTCGGGCGTAAAATTCTTCGCCTTAGCCCGCAGCCCGAATGACTCCCCGCCAATGTACACCGCGTCCGCGCCAAAAATAACTGCTGTTTTCAATACTTCCAGACTGCTCGCCGGAATCAATAGCTCAGGCTTTCTCATAAATCCTCACTCTTTCTTTACGCTGATGGTAGCGCCGTCGCCTAACGGCAGTATCACCGTTTCCAACCGGGGATCATGCTTGATTTCAAACAAATACTCCCGCATACGGCTGTGTATCGTGCGGTTCCGCCGGGTTACCGCAAATCGGGATTCAATAATATCTCCGTCCTGCAAGACGTTATCCGACAGGAGAAGGCCGCCCTTGGGCATCAGCCTGATTAGCTCCGGCAGGAAATGAATGTACTGCCCCTTGGCCGCGTCCATGAAAATCAGGTCATAGGTTCCCGTAAGCGTTTTCAGAATATCCGCCGCGTCGCCCTCTAACAGCGTGATGCTTTCCTCCCGCCCCGCGCGCTTAAAGTTCTCTCTGGCAACGGGAATCCTTTTTTCATACTTCTCAATCGTCGTGATCCTGCAGCCCTCCGGCGCGTACTCGCTCATAAATAAAGCGGAAAATCCCACGGCGCAGCCAATTTCCAGAATCGACATGGGCCTGCTCATCACCAGAAGGAATTTCATCAGGCTCTGCATCTGCGTGCGGATAACAGGCACATTATTTTCCTTCGCCTCCCGCTCCAGCTCATTTAAAAAAGGCGTATTGCCGGGATCCAGAGAATCAATAAACGCGCTCATACGCTCATCTACTATCATATCAATCCTCTATTCCTCCTCGCTTTCCTCCGCGTCGCTTTCCGCCGCCATGATTTCCAGCATCTCCTGGCTTGTCATAGAGGTGTTCAGATCATAAATGCCCGGCTGAAGCTTTCCATGCTGTTCGGATAAAAATTCCTGCACAATAAATAATTTGGCGTCACGGATCAAGCCCTTGTCTTCCAGCATTTGCCCAATATCCGTAATCGAGTCCGACTCCTGCACAATCACGCTGATTGTCCGTCCTTCTCCCGCGGATACCGGCTCCTCCGCAAAGACCCGGTACCCGTAATCATATGCTTTTACAGATGTGTTGAGAATAAACATGCATATAGCCGCAAACACAACGACCTTGACCACCAGCTCTACAGCCGCTCCTATAATCTGTCTCGTTTTCATAGCTTCCTATGCCTTTCCGGCTCCTCTACTCAAAGTCTATCTCTGTAGTGAGAAGCTCATTAACATTCTGCATCATTCTGCAAAATGCAAGTTCCGCCCTCAGGAAATCATCTACCAGAGGATTCTCACGGAATTTCTCATATTCCTTCTCAAAGGCTTCCATACGGTCAAACAATTCTTCACTGTCAACCTGATTCTGCAATTCAAAATTTCTCTGCCGAAATTCATTGACTTTATCGTACAATTCCGGCTGACGTTTCAGCTTCTCCCTCTGAAAATAATACTTTTGATAAGTATCAGAGCGTCTGATCGTCTCCGCAAACTCCTTCGTCGCTATCATAATGTCGCTGTCCGACATGCTGTTCCCCCTCCTTAAGTACAGCCGCAAATCCTACACTTCCATAATAATAGGCAGGATCATGGGACGCCTCTTTGTCTTCTTCCACACAAAATCACCCAGTATATCCTTAATCGTCGCTTTCAGTTTCCCCCAGTCCGTCTGCCCTTTATCCAGACATTTCTGTATCGCCTCATTCACCAGCAGGCGGGCCTCGTCCATCAGCTCGTCGGACTCTTTCACATAAACAAAGCCTCTGGATACAATATCCGGGCCGGATACAAGCTGATCGCTGTAAGAATCAAGCGCCAGCACTACGATCAGGATACCGTCTTCAGCCAGATGCTGTCTGTCCCGCAAAACCACGTTGCCCACGTCGCCTACGCCCAGTCCGTCTACCAGAATAGCGCCCACCGGAACCTTACCGGTTACCTCCGCGCTTTCGCTGTCCATCTCTAAGACATCGCCGGATTGCATCATGAAAATCCGCTCTTTGGGAATCCCCAGTTCTCCCGCGATCTTCGCCTGCGCTTTCCTATGCTTGTACTCTCCGTGAATCGGAATCGCATACTTTGGTTTTACCAGAGAATAAATTAATTTAATCTCCTCCTGGCACGCATGCCCCGACACATGGACATCCTGAAAAATAACATCCGCGCCCTTCATCTGCAATTCATTGATGACATTGGTAACCGCTTTTTCATTTCCCGGTATGGGATGGGAGGAAAAGATAACGGTATCGCCGGGCATAATCGAAATTTTCTTATGGTTGTCGCTGGCCATACGGCTCAGCGCCGCCATGCTCTCTCCCTGGCTGCCCGTGGTGATAATAACGGTTTTCTCAGCCGGATAATCCTTCAACTGCTCGATATCGATCAGGGTGCGCTCCGGAATCTGTAAATATCCCAGCGTAGAAGCGGTTTCAATAATATTAACCATGCTTCGTCCCTCGACCACTACTTTTCTGCCGAATTTATCGGCGGTATTGATAATCTGCTGCACCCTGTCCACATTAGAGGCAAAGGTCGCAATCAGGATTCTCGTATCCTTATGCTCCGAAAAAAGCATGTCAAAGGTTTTGCCCACCGTTTTCTCCGAAGGGGTAAAGCCCAGCCGTTCGGCATTGGTGGAGTCGCACATCAGCGCCAATACGCCCTTCTTGCCGATTTCAGCGAATCTCTGCAGGTCGATGGCGTCGCCGAACACCGGCGTATAATCCACCTTAAAATCTCCGGTATGGACTACCACGCCCGCCGGGGAATAAATGGCCAGCGCCGCCGCGTCCACAATACTGTGATTGGTTTTAATAAATTCAACCCTGAACTGGCCTAAATTGATAGACTGCCCGAACTTCACCACTTTTCGTCTGGTTTTCCCTAACAGGTCATGCTCGCTTAACTTATTTTCAATAATCCCCATCGTCAGCTTGGTGGCATAAACCGGGACGTTTAATTCCTTCAGGATATAAGGCAGCGCCCCGATATGGTCTTCATGCCCGTGCGTAATCATAAATCCTTTTACCTTATCCGCATTATCCTTCAGATAGGTAATATCCGGAATGACTAAATCAATTCCCAGCATTTCATCTTCAGGGAACGATAATCCGCAGTCCACCACAATAATACTGTCCTCATACTCAAAGGCAGTAATATTAAGCCCAATCTGCTCCAAACCGCCTAATGGGATAACCTTCAGCTTTGACGCTGACTTTCCTTGTTTAATTTTGTTCAAAAAATTTACCTCCACTTTCTTTCAGTTCAAACAGAGTCTGTTCAAGGGACTTTGCGATACTGTACTGATATCCTCCCATACGTTTCGTCTCTACCCGGTATCAGCATCTATGATCCGCAAACCGCTCTACGATACTCCATATGTAACTGCTTCTTTATTGATCCGCGCTTCCCTGAACCGGGGCGCAAACCTATCCAAAATCCGCTTTCTGCGAATGGGATTTTTACAATAGTTCAATATCCTCCAGCATATTTTCAAACACAGCCGCTACCGCGTCTAATTCCTCGTCGTCCGTCACAATCTCGTATATCGCTTCTTCCTCTTCCGGGGCTGACACATCCCGCAGAATCAGCGCTTCTGAGTCGTCCTGTTCCGAATCTGTCACTAAAATATAATCGATACCGCCCAGTCTCGTCTGTTCCAGTACATAAAACTCTACGGCCTCTTCACCTGCCGGTGTAAACACAATCTTTTCCACTTAACCCGTCTCCCTGCTCCCGCGATAATCCAAATAGCTCTGCAAAATAAACGTTGCCGCAATCTTGTCCACATATTCTTTGCGGCGTTCCCTGCGGACTCCCGCTTCCATCATTACTTTATCCGCCGACACCGTAGTAAGCCTTTCGTCCCACATGACCACCGGAAGCCCGGTTCTTCTCTCCAGCCGTTCTTGAAAGGCCAAAGAGAGCTCCGCTCTTTCCCCCAGCGTATCATTCATATTCTTCGGGAGCCCCAGCACAATCTCCGACACCTCGTACTCTACGGCCAGTTCCTCAATCCGCGCCAGCGTCTGGCGCAGCTTATTCTCCTCTTTCCGTCTGATAATCTCGATTCCTTGGGCGGTAATCAGCAGCGGATCGCTGATGGCCACTCCCACCGTCTTGGAACCAAAATCTAATCCCATAATTCTCATACGCCGTTCTCTTATCCCGCCTGTACATACTTCCTGCATCCAATCTTGTATGAATCAGCCGTTCTCCTTCCGAATGGAATTCTTAATGTATTCCACCAGCATCTCTTCTACCAGTTCATCACGCTCAACCTTCATAATCAGGCTTCGCGCGTTCTTATGGCTCGTAATATAGGTAGGGTCGCCGGACATAATATAACCCACGATCTGATTCACCGGATTATACCCCTTCTCCGTCAATGCCTCATATACTGTGGAAAGCACCAGCTTTACACCGGTTTCCGGTTCCGTCTCTACTTTAAAAAATTGTGTGTTCTCTAAATCCTGCATTGTTTCACGCCCTTATCCATTGTTTCTCTTAATCGCACCCGGCCGTATCCGCCCGGCGCCCTCATAAATGCTATTATTACCATAATACTCTATCGTCACACAAAATTCAATCACTTTAACGAAATGCCCGGCAATTCCTTATTCCTTTTCCCTGCTACTCCATAAGCATAACCTCTTCGTCCAAAAAGCCCTTCAGGACGCCCCGCACAAGCCGGTTGTGCAAATCCGCGGCGCCCTCCGCCGCCTTCGCCACCCTGATATACTGCGGCGTGTGCCCCAGCCAATAGCGCTTCCCCCCTATTTCATGGGCGTCCTCAAAGAGCGCTTCCGCTTTCCTTCCTATGTATCCTGCGCGATATGCGCGGGACATCTGTTTGCCCGCCTCGATCAGAACCGCGCTCCGCCTGCTCTTTTCCGCCTCTGTAATCTGCCCTTCCATGGCGGCAGCCTTAGTTCCCTGTCTTTTGGAATATTTGAAAATATGCATCTCATAAAAATTGACCCTGCGCACAAAGGCTTCCGTGGCTCTAAACTCCTCTTCCGTTTCCTGCGGGAATCCCACAATTACGTCGGTGGTAATAGCCGGATTATCATAATATTGTCTCAGTAGTCTGGTCGTATCCAAGTATTCCCCGCTGTCATACCGTCTATTCATCCGTTTCAGCACACTGTCGCAGCCGCTCTGCAAGGATAGATGAAAATGGGGACAGACCTTTGTAAGCCCGCTGATCCGCCGCGCAAATTCCTCCGTGACAATGCGCGGTTCCAGCGAACCCAGCCGAATCCTTTTCAAGCCCTCTATCTCCTGAAGCTTTTCCAGCAACGGCAAAAGCTCTAAAGCCCCCCGGTCAAGCCCGTAGGAGCCGATATGTATGCCTGTCAGTACGATCTCCTGATATCCGGCGGCGACTATTCCCCTTACCTCCCGCAGAATATCTTCCTCCCTGCGGCTTCTGACTCTCCCTCTGGCATAGGGAATAATGCAGTAGGAGCAGAACTGGTTGCAGCCGTCCTGAATCTTGATATAGGCGCGGGTATGCTCCGCCGTTCTTTTCAGAAGCAGCTCTTCATATTCGTCGGTATGATTGATATCTATAATATCCCGGCGCTGCGTCTCTGCGTCCCGCTCCGTCCTGCCCTCGTTCTCCTGCAGATAGTTCTCCAGAATGGCCACCAAATCCTTCTTACGGTTATTGCCGATCGCCAGGTCGACAGCCCGGTCTTTTTCGATCCCGGCCTCGTCCGTCTGTACATAACATCCCACCGCCACTACCACCGCATGGGGATTCTGCTTTTTCGCCCGGTGAAGCATCTGCCGGCTTTTTCTGTCCGCTATGTTTGTGACGGTACAGGTGTTTACGATATAGATATCGGCAGGTTCATCAAATGATACAATTTTATAACCCTTTTCTTGTAACATTTGTTGCATAACGTCCATTTCATAGCCGTTTACTTTACAGCCCAGATTATGTAATGCTACACTTTTCATAGTAATCTCCGCATTTTTTGTATTGTTTTATCATTGACTTTTGTTCTTCCAACATTTAGTATTATAGCAGAAGGTATTAAAAATCAAAGGAGGTAATTCTTAAATGAAAACAGTACAGATTTCTTTAAATTCCATTGATAAGGTTAAATCTTTTGTAAACGATATTACAAAGTTTGATTATGATTTCGATTTAGTATCCGGAAGATACGTTATCGATGCGAAATCTATCATGGGTATCTTCAGTTTAGACTTATCCAAGCCTATCGACTTGAATATTCACGCTGAAGATGGTACTGATGAAGTGATGGAAGCTTTAAAGCCCTACATCATGTAAGTATCGGCTTATCATCAGAGACGAATCGGAACCGCTTTTTGCGGTTCCTTTTTTGTTGCCGCAGCTTATTACTGCACAATAATCAGTTCATCTGTATCAAGGGCGCGTTGCACCAGCTCATCAATTTTCTCAGACAGGTTTTTCTCATGCTTCCTGATAATATTCAGGTTCGGCTTGGTTACCGGGTGCTTAGCCACGAAGATCGTACAGCAGTCTTCATAGGGCAGGATAGACGTCTCATAGGTATTGATCTTTTCCGAAATATCCACAATATCCATCTTATCAAAGCCAATCAGCGGCCTGTAGACCGGAAGCTGGCAGACTTCATTGGTCGCCATCAGGCTGTGCATCGTCTGGGAGGCCACCTGCCCGATGCTCTCTCCCGTAATCAGCCCCAGACATTCTGTTTCCCTGGCAATATGCTCAGCGATCCGCATCATATAACGGCGCATAATAATCGTCAATTCCTCATGGGGACACTTATCATAGATATAGAGCTGGATATCCGTAAAATTAATCACATGCAGATAGATAGGCCCCGTATAAGCCGCTACCTTACGCGCCAGATCTACTACCTTCTGTTTCGCGCGCTCACTGGTATAGGGCGGCGCGTGGAAATAAACGGCGTCGATTTTAACCCCCCGCTTCGCGATCATCCACCCGGCTACAGGGGAATCGATGCCGCCCGATAAGAGCAGCATCGCCTTTCCGCCCGTTCCCACCGGCATACCGCCCGGCCCCGGAATGATTTCCGAATAAATATAAATCTTATCCCGAATCTCGATATTTAAGAGGATATCCGGGCGATGCACGTCCACGCTCATCTCCGGATAGGCGTCCAAAATAATCCCGCCCATTTCCATATTAATCTCCATGGAATTCAGCGGATAATTCTTTCTGGCCCGTCTGGCCGCCACCTTAAAGGTCTTATGCCTGTCCGAATATACGTCCCTGATATACCGGACGACCGTCTCTCCCAGCTTCTCAAATCCCTCGTCTTCTACATATACTACCGGGCATATGCCGGAAATACCGAACACCTTCTGCAGCCCCGCCACCGTCTCATCAAAATCAAATTCCGACAGGGCGTCCACATAAATGCGTCCGTCCGTCTTGCGCACCGCAAAGGAGCCCTCGCATTTCTTGAGCGCATATTTAATCTGCCTGACCAAAGCGTCCTCAAACAGATATCTGTTCTTTCCTTTTACGCCAATCTCCGCGTATTTAATCAAAAAAGCTGTAAACATAGTTCCTCCCACCTGTTTCCTTCAGGGAAAGAACGCCGAAAACGGCGTTCTTCCACGTAAAAAGTTGTCTTGCGCTGCCCTCTCAGCGTCTGGCATATCTTCTAAGCGTCGGAATCAGCTCGCACAACGCCTGTATCGTATACCGGATTTCTTCCGGTGTGGTAAAAACCGACAGGCTGAACCGAATCGTGGAATCCAGCAAATCCTTTTCCACGCCGATGGCCTTCAGGGTAGCGGAAATCTGCGGCTTATTCGAGGCGCAGGCGCTTCCCGCAGACACGTAAATTCCCCGCTCCTCCAGCGCGTGCAGGAGCACCTCGCTGCGCACGCCGCGGACAGAAAGGCTTACAATGTGCGCCGCGCCGTCATGCCCCGGGCAGCCGTTAACCTTCACATCTTCCACCCGGCTCACACCGTCTATCAGCATTTCCCGCAGCTCATACATCCTCTGCATATCCCGGTCGAGATTTTCATAAACCATCTCCGCCGCCTTAGCCATACCTGCAATCCCGGGGACATTCTCCGTGCCGGAACGGATCCCTTTCTGCTGACCGCCGCCATACATAATCGGGTTGATTCTGGTTCCCTCTCTGATATAAAGGAAGCCCACCCCCTTCGGTCCATGAATCTTATGCGCGCTGACCGAAAGCATATCAATATTCATCTTATTGGGATAAATACGCGACTTCCCGAAGCCCTGCACCGCGTCTACGTGGAACAGCGTCCGGGGATTACGTCTCTTAATCAACGCGCCTGCCTCCGCCAGCGGCTGTATACTGCCGATCTCATTATTCGTATGCATAATCGATACCAGTATCGTATCCGGCCTGACCGCATACTCCAAAGCTTCCAAAGAAATCCTGCCCTCGCGGTCTACCGGGAGATAGGTTACCTCAAAGCCCTGATCCTCCAGATAAGACATGGTCTGTAAAATCGCTGGATGCTCAATCTGAGTCGTAATCAAATGCCTGCCTCTCCGATGATTGGCCATAGCCGTCCCGATCAACGCAATATTATCTGATTCCGTACCGCCGGAGGTAAAGAAAATTTCTTTCTCATTTACTTTTAAAATCTTAGCAAGTGTTTCTTTGGCATATCTTAAGTATTGCTCTGCTTCTACTCCCTTATGATGCATACTGGAAGGATTTCCGTAATCCTCGCACATAATCTTATGCATCAGCCGCGCCACTTCATCGAAGCATCTGGTAGTCGCAGAATTGTCTAAATACGCTTCCATTTCTGTCATTCCTTTCTCGCACGACTCATATAAATCCCCATTTCTGAGCAACTTGTTGCGAAGCGGCGGCGAGAAATCCGCAAAGGCGGTTTCTCGTCTGCCATCAGGGCTATTTGTTTTCGCCCAGAAACAAATAGCCGTATGAAACATCAGCACATCAGTGTGATTTTTCATACTATATATTATGTTCTTTTCTGATCTGCGGTCACTATAGCGCCGATAAATATCCTTTTTCTGCGTCTCACTTCCCGGATTCCTCTCCGGCTTCGGATTCCAAATGATACATCAGCCATGAGAGCACCGTAAGACCCGCCGTCTCCGTGCGCAGGATTCTTGAGCCCAACGTCACCGGCTCTATTCCGGCCGCCTGAGCCGCCTGTATCTCGCTTTCCTCAAAACCGCCCTCCGGCCCGATAAAGACCGCGATGCGCTGGCCGGGCTCTATCCCTTCAATGATACGCCTCGTATGCCGCATATCCTCCGCCAGCTCATAAGGAATCAGCTTGACCTCCATGCCCTGCGCGCAGGCAATCGCCTCCTCCATACTCATCACGGGACACACCCTGGGGATCATCGCCCTTTTGCTCTGCTTGGCCGCCGCTTCGGCAATTCCCTGCCATCTGGCGACCTTATTAGCAGCCTTCTTCGCGTCTAATTTAACGACGCACCTTCTGGCGGAAACCGGGATCACCTCAAACACTCCCAGCTCCACCGCCTTCTGTATAATCAGCTCCATCTTATCCGCTTTGGGAAGCCCCTGAAATAAATAAATTTTCGAAGCAAGCTCCACGCCGTCTTCTTTAATAAAACGAAGGCCGCAGATAACCTCTTCCTCCGTAAATTCCTCTATTCCGCAGCGATATTCCCTGCCGTCTATCCCGTTGCTGACGGAGATCTCGTCTCCCGGCTTCATGCGAAGGACATTCCTGATATGGTTGACGTCGCTGCCCGTTATGACAATCCTATGATCACAAATCTGCGACGGTTCCACGAAAAACTGATACATCTTTGCTATTCCTTCCCGCTCAAACGAGCTTTTATCACTCTGCCAAAGCAGAGAAAAAGCGCCAGTCCCAAAACAGCGCCCGCACTGTCTATGAGCACATCTCTGACGCAGCCTGCCCTGCCCGCCACAAACAACTGGTGAAACTCATCGCTGCATGCATAGAGGGCGGCGGCCGTGATACTAAGGCCGCTTCTCCTCAGCACGGTCATCTCCCATCTGCCAATCCAGAGAAAAATCAGAATCGCCAGAATCGCATATTCCGTCATATGCGCGCCTTTTCTGACCGCATTTTCTATCGAAAGGGCAATTTTTTCCAACTGCTCCTCCCCCAGATGCAGATGCAGAAAAAATCCGGCGGAATCCACCATCTGATAACTAAGCCCCTCGCTTACCACGCTGGATTCTTCGTCCGTCTGCGCGGAAAACGCAAAAATCACGCACATCCATACCAGCGCCAGAAGCCCCGCCAGATTTCTCCATTTGCGCACTCTTCCGCTTTCCGTCCTTTTCTCCAGATTACATTTCATAAGAATCACTCTTCACCTTGCGGGCTGTCACAGATACCCATTCCCCCTGATAAGTCACCTCCAGTATCTCAAGCCCCGCCGCTTCAACAGCCTCTCTTACGGTTTCTTCCTTCGTATCAATAATCCCAGACGTTATATAAACCCCGCCTGTTTTCATATGGCGCACGATTACCGGAGTCAGGGGCACCAGCACATCTGCCAGAATATTGGCCGCCACGATATCATACCGGCCGTAGCCCACCTTATCCTGCACGCTCTTATCCGTAATAATATTGCCAATCATCATTTCGAAAGCCTCCTGGGGAATCCGATTGGCCTCCATATTCTGGGCTACCGCCTCCACCGCACAGGGATCAAGGTCTGTGCCAACGGCATGTTTGGCGCCGTACATCAAAGCCAGGATCGCCAGGATACCGCTGCCGGTTCCCACATCTAAAAGCTCCGTCTCCGGCGTCAGGTATTTCTTAATCTGTCGGATACATAACTGGGTCGTCTCATGCATTCCCGTGCCAAAAGCAGTCCCCGGATCGATATGTAATATCTTCTTGTCCAGATCCTCCTCCCTGACCTCCTCCCAGGAGGGAATCACCAGAAGATCGTCGATATAGAACTGATGGAAATACTGCTTCCAGTTATTGATCCAGTCGATATCCTCTGTCTCCGTCACGGTAACGGAGCCTTCCCCGATTTCCATAAAAAGACGCAATTCCTCCAACTCCTGCCCAATCCGGGACAAAAGCGTATCCTTATCTGTGGGTACGCCCCCCGCCTCCAGACTGCCGTCCTCCTTTTCCTCCACAAAAAAGCTCAGATACGCAATCCCATCGTCCTCCGGCCCATCAGGCAGGATATCCACAAACATCTGCTCCTTTTCCAGCGCGGTCAGGGGAATCTTATCCTCAATCTGCGCACCCTCTAAGCCTATATCATAGAGGGCGCTGATAATAATGTCTTCCGCTTCCGTTACTGTTTTAATTCTGAATTTCATCCACTTCATGAACTATAACCTCGTTTCCTGCCGCTTCTTTGTTTTCCGTCCCGACGGCCTGGCTTATCGCCGACATTATATTATTCGTCCGCTTCCGCGTTGGCCGCCGTTTCAGCCAGCTCGTCCTGATCCGTCTCCTCCTGTTCCGTTCCCGTAACGGAAGGTACGTCGGGGGTAATCAGATGCTCCTCGTCCACGCCGTACTGTACATACTCGCCATACTCCTGCCAGATATTGCATATCCATGTCTTACCCTGATTAAAAATAATCTCATTGCCTTCTTCATCATAGAACTTCGCCGGCGTAAAATCACCGTCATAACGAAGCCAGGTTCCCTGAATCACCCTGCCGTTGGTAAAGATAATGGCGTCCCCTTCTCCATGTACGCCAAAAGCAAGATAATCATGGTCGTCTCTGACCTCCCCGTGGCAATACTGGAACACCACATTGCTTACCGCAAGCTGCTCATTGTTATACTCGTCTATCTGCGCTTCGCCGTCCTGATAGCGATAGTATAGCTGATCCTCCTCATGATATTCAAAATAAGGATGATATGCGCCATATCCGCCGGAGTTTCCGCCTGACTGGCCGCCCGGATAAATCAGGACAGCCTCCTCATTCTCCGCATAATCCGCCGTCACATCATCTGCCGCGAACAGAAACGGCGCCACATAATCCTCGTCATAATTCCAGTCATAGCCCAATCGCTCGACTGCCTCGAACAAACCCTCAATGTCCAGATACCCCGTAAACTCGGTAGCATAGCCCGGACGGCTGACTCTCTTAAACGCTTCGTCAGCGGGATTATGAATCCCATCTACCGCCGCGCTGATATTATAGTAATTGGGTCTGTTAATCAATTCCTCCACATAGGGCTTGGCAAGACCCCAGTTACAGTAAATCGCCTCATACCCCATAGCCACATATACAAAATAATCACGGCTGCTTCTCACCGGCCCGATTCGATCCAGCTCATCAAAGTTCTCAAAAACCGCCATCAGTCTGGTAATCCTTCCTTCCACCGGAGCCTCATAGATAATCCCCGCCTGCGACAGGCCATACTGAGGCATAGCCGGAGCGTTATTGGGAATCATAACCGCAATCGGTCTTCTCTCCGCCTGCTGTACGTCCGTCCATTCTCCTGTCAAAAAGCTCTGTATCTCGCCGTTTACTTCCTCGCGCTCTTCAATCACCGGATATGCCGTAGTCAGCTCTTCTTCCGGCTCCTCCTCCGGTTCTTCCGGAATCACTTCTTCCTCCTGAATTTCCTCCGTCTCCGGTTCGGGCGCGGGTTCTTCCGAGCTGCCGCAGGCTGTCAGAACGGCTGATGCCGCCAACACCGACGCCATCAATAAAGCTGTTTTCTTTTGAAACATATTGTCCTCTTTTCCGCATATTAAAGCTAACGCTGTATGCTTTTGGCTTATCACAACGCGGTTACGGCAGTACTGCCGTAACCGCGAATGATTTTATTATACCCGAAAATGAGCGGAGTGTACACTCGAATCAGGGAAAATTCAAAAAGACTGTTCCGGGCGCCCTATGCGCCATATTATTTAACTACAAACTTCAAGCTTAACGTTTTGTTCGTCGAGTCCATCGCCTTAATGGTAATCGTGGCGGAGCCCTTCTTAGCCGCCACAAATTGAATAGTTCCCACTCCGGAGCTCGACGAATAGGATATGGTAGGCGATATGACCGCCGGCGAAGAGGAGCTGCAGGTCATGGGCGACTTACAGTCGGAATAAAAATACATAATATATACACCGCTGCTTGCGTAATAGGAACCGGCATAGAGATAGGTCGTCGCGGTCGTCGCATAGACAGAATACGACCTGCTGACGCCGCTTCCGTCCCGCGCCGTAGCCGTAACAGAAACTGCCTTCGTACCGGAAAGAGACGCCTGCTTCGAAAGAGATACTTTACCGGATGAGCTGACGGAAATGCCCAGACTCTTAGCGGCGTCCGAAACGCTCCATGTCACATTCTTATTAGAAATCGGGCCGCACTCCGTCTCCAGGGTCGCAACAAGCTGTACGCTCTTGCCCGGAGCCACATATCTGCTGGCGCCGTTTTTCGGCGCAATATTAATTCTGGATACCGGGTTGATCACCGTCACGGTACAGGAAGCCTTCTTATTACTTCCATCTGTTGCCGTTAAGGTAATCGTCGCTTTTCCGGTGGATTTACTGCTGGCGGTTAACGTAATCTCACCGGTCTCCTGATTCACCGTCGGAGATACCAGCGCTGAATTACTGCTGGCGACCGTATACGCCGAAGTATTGGCTCCGTCGGAAGCCGTAATCACAGCATATAATGTTGCTTCCGAAGCTGCCGTGGCAATCCCTGTTCCGGAACGGAACAGGGTCAGCTTACTGACCTTGGACGTTTTAGCGCTGTCTCTTATCTCCACCTTCGTGATACCGCCGGTTACCGTAACAGCGCACGTCGCTTTCTTATTGCTCCCATCGGTAGAAGCAATCACAATATTAGCCTTTCCATACTGTTCACCGGTAGTCGTCAGCGGAATCTGCACCGTATAGCTGCCGTCCGTATTCGGTTCTGTTGTCGTTTCGCCTATGGTAACCACCGCTTCCCTGCTGCTGGTGACCGTATAAGCGTTGGGATTAAAACTGGAGGAACCTCCCGCTCCCTTAATCGTAGCTGTAATCGTCTGAGTGTTTGTCCTGTATGTATCAACATATTGGGTATACAGCGTGGTCTTGGTAGTATCCAGCTTAATCTCGCCGATCGCTCCGTCATAGATGGTAACGTCCTGAGTAGCCACAGCGCCTTTGCCATCCGCCGCGGCAGCCGTCACCGTATAGGTACCCGCTGCCGCTCCTGCTTTCACCGTAAGCTTACCGCTGGAGGCATTGATCGTCACCTTAGGGTCATCCGACTCAATACTCCACAGCACCTTTTTATTGGTCGGCTTTGTGGGATTTAACACGGCTTTAAGCGTCATGCTCTTTCCCGCCGCCACAGTAAAGAGCGTCTCATCTGTCTTCCCTTTATCCGTAGTGATCGTAATGCCTGTGACGCCCTGCTTCACCGTAATCTTAATGGTCGCTTTCTTATTGCCATTATCCTTCGCTTTGGCGGTAATGGTGGCGGTTCCCGCAGCATAGGCTGTTACTGTTCCGTCCTCGTCCACAGTGGCAACTGCCGTTTTATTGCTGCTCCATGTTATGTAATCGGAAAGGCTGCCGCTGCCTATCTGCTCCAGCGAACCTTCCTCATTCTTTATTTTCGCAATCAGACCCTCCGCTAACTCCAGCGTAGGATTTTCATCCTCCTGTGTCAGCCATAATTCTTTCACGACATTCCTGTCAAAAGCAAGGCTCTGAACGGCGGCTCCTGACGCTACCACCTGTATTGAATATTTCGCTGAGGCCTGCCCGTCGTCCTGCGCCGTAACAATGACCTGATAATCTCCTATATCCGCCTGCGCTGTGGCCGTGATCCTGCCATTCTGGGTGATGCTGATTTTCGCGGTATCAACCGCAGCCCCGTCAGAAGTCTGCAGTTCCCAGGTAACCTTTTTATTAGATGCGTAAGCAGGCGTAACCGCCGCGGAAAGCGTAATACTCTTTCCCTGCTCTACCTTGGTGGAGCCGGAAACGGTAATGGCTGTCACATAAGGCGACAGGCTATAGGCCTGGGACTTCACGGCGCTGGCCACACCGCTTTCATTCATAGCAAAGGCCTTGACGGTACCCTTGGCGGCCTGGGAACAATCCAGCGTAAAGGTAACCTCATTTCCCTCCACAAGCGTCGTATTCGCGTCCGTCTCTTCATTCTTATAGACCGGAGTTTTACCGTTTGTGGTATAGCATAGCTGCATATTTGCCTGCGCTTTAATCGTTACCGCAGCAGACTGCTGATCCTCCGCCAGCGTAATCGTAATAGTCGGCGCATTGGGCTTCGCAGACGCCGTAGTCAAATTAAAGACCTTCGTCAGGGAAGTGATTCCCTTCCCCATGCCAGAACCCGCGCTGATCACATTACTCTTCATGACAGACTCCAACGCATCCACCCTGTCCGCGCCGGATTTATTCTGTAATGCGGACAAATCCTCCTGTGCCGATAAAATAACCGCCGCCTCGCCTGCGGCTACCGGACAGGCCATAGACGTCCCCTGCAGGGAACTGTAGCTACTTCCCAGCGTAGAATAAATATTCACGCCCGGAGCCGACAAATCCACTGTGGAACCATAATTGGAGAAATAAGCCCTCTGATTATTGGTATCTGTCGCGGCTACTGCAATCACATGATCGTAAGCGGCAGGGTACATCATCACAGAACCCCCGTCGTTACCTGCGGCCGCAAATACAATCACGCCTTTCTGATACGCTTTGTCCAGAACAAACTGCCAGGCGGAGCTGTAACCAATCCCGCCAAGGCTCATATTGATAATATCCACCCTTGGTTCTGTGGTACTGACACTGTCGCTGGTGGTATTGTCCTCTTCCCCGATCAGATAATTAATAGCCGCTATGATGGTGGAATCGCTGGCGCTCGAACCTTCAAACACCTTGGCATTATAAATCTGCGCATCCGGCGCAACCCCCACGCCCTGACTGCCATTAGCCAGCGCTGCGATAATCCCCGCCACGTGAGTGCCGTGTCCCAGCACATCAGACGTATCGTCGCTCTCTTCATCACAGAAATTTGTTGCCGCAAATATATTTGAGGCCAAATCGTCATTTTCATCGATGCCGCTGTCAATAACGCCTACTTTGATAGAATCCCCTGTGTAACCGGCCTCCCAGGCATAAGGAGAACCGACTGTCGTATGAAACCACTGATAATAGTCGCTGTCGGGCAGCAAATACGGATCCTCGTATCCGTCAAGCTCCATTAATGCCTGCTCGTATTCTTCGAGCGTATTGTCACTCTCAGTTTCTGTTTCCTCTTCATATAATGTACGAAAATAATTAGGCCACACCGCCGGTAAATTATTATCCATGCTGGAAGCAACCGTTATCGCTGACTTAACGCTTACATCTTCACTAAGCTCCAAGGTCAAAACTCCCATGTCAAAGCTTATCACTTCCGCCTGATACGCTTCTGCAATCATTTCAGCTTCTTCGCCGCTGTCTGCAAAAGTAATAATCTGCCCCTCGGCGTAGGTGTCCCCCTCTTCACTTTCCTTAACCTCCGAAAGAGTTTCCGACAGTTCCTCTTTTAGCGCTATCTGGGCTGTCGTCAACTGATAATCCGACGGCATTGCAGAAAAACCGCTCAAATCATCCTCTAAATCCTCTTTCTCTTCAGCTTCTGCCTCCTCCGGCGTCTCTTCTGTTTCTTCCTCCTCTGTTACCTGTTCTTCCCAGCCAACGTCTTCCGACGTTGATTCATTATTTTCTTCCTCCGATTCCGTTTCCTGCGTGCCTTCCTCTGAACCGCTATCCTGCTGATCCGTTCCAGACTCTTCCGAACCGCTATCCTGCGATTCGCTGCTGTCCTCCTCCGCTTCAGCGCCCTCAGACTGATTCTGCACGCCATCTGTTTCTTCGGTTCCCAAATCAACTGACGCCGCCTCTTCCTCGTCAACGTAAGCTTCCGCTGCAGACTCTTCCGCGTATACAACAGAAAAATCTGCGAAAGGCTCCGTCAGCAATATGGCCGAAATTACATATGCTATTATCGTTTTACGTAATTTCTTAAGCTTATTCAATGCTCCTCCGCCGCTTCATATACTATTGTTCTTCCTCCTGCGGCATGGAAGAATCATATAGACTCTTCTGATAATTAAGGTACAATGTGGGATAACCGTTGTCCTCCCCTCTGGCTATCACCTGCTCAGGATCTTCATCGGTATCATAAGTCGCAACCCCATTCTGAAAAGACACAAAAACAATTCCATACTGTCCTGCAATCTCTTTTGCCATTTCCTCGCTTTCCGCCAACGCCATCAAAGGCTCCGACTCAGACACAACTCCTGAAGATGGGTACACCTCCACGGCAATGGTATGTATCAAGGGAAATGCCGGGCCAATATCAAAATACATAAACAAGATATACCAGGCAATTAATATCAATATAAGAGCTGTCACAATTACTATGATTATTTTCAGCATCTTCTGTTTCATCTCTTCTCCTATGATCCTGCCGCTTAAACAATTCTATGAAAATTATAACACCATATCTTAGAAAACGCAAAAATAACCAACTAATCGTTACTTTCTTTACCAACAAGAACCAGCAGAACAATCCATTAAAAGTCCGCGATAAAACTTCCCCAAAAGGAAACCGCTGTGAATTAACCGGAAACCGGTTAATCCGCAGCAGTTTTTTGCTTTCCTGTTCTTTTTATTTGATAATAAATTTCTTCACTGCCGTTCCGCTATAATTCCCGATACCTGTAATGGTAGCCGTTGCAGTTCCCCGCTTATTATTATCCGTATATGTTACCACATAATCAGTTCCCGCTTTAAGCTTCCTGCCATTGACGCTGATTGACCAGGAAGGCGTTACCGCCTTATTCTTATAGGTCTGTGCGGTTATATCCTGTACGCAGCTTGACGTAATGGCCGCTGTTGTAATGGCGTAACTGATCGTTTTAGACTGCTTCACAGCGCCCTGAGCGCCATTCAGGCCTTTTTCCTTAATAATCACATAAGGATTGGCGGTCGTTTGGGTGATCTCACCGGTTGCCTTGCCCGATATCTTCTTATTATTCTTATAGCTGACCGAATAAGCTGTATTTAATTTCAAGTCCACTTCTACGCCGTAATTTTTATCGATAAAACGAATTGTGGGCTTGACAGCTTTGCCGGTATAAACAGCCGGCGCTACGTAAATCGCAAGATCATCCAGCGTTCTGTCTTGTACTGTAAACAGATTCTTTACCGTTATTTTCCCTTTGTAATTGCCTTTTCCGGTGATTACCGCATATGCCTCGGCGCCCGCCTTGACATTATTCTTATAGGAAATGGTATAATCTGTTCCTTTCTTAAAGACTACACTGGTACTGCCGTTGGTTACCTTAATTTCTTCCAGATCCGGCGTAATGGCATAGCCTGTATAATAGCGTTCGGTTCCATAAACAGAATCTGATTCAATTTCAGGCTTCTCGGAAATGACCGCGCAGGTTTCCTGTTGTTTTTCCGTCAGTTCATCTCCCTCCCAATTTGCCAAAAGCGTTCTTTGGGTGATTTTAAAGGTAGCCGTCTTAGTCCCGGCATAATCGCCCATGCCTTTAATCGTAATGGTCGCTTTACCGGTTTTCGTATTATTCTCATAGGTTGCCGTATAATCCTGACCCTGAATCAACGTTTTCGCATTCGCGCCCTTACCAACCGTAACCGTCAACTCCTTGGCTTCCGTATCCTCTTCGTCTGTTTTGGCGCTCAGGCGGATCGCAGAGCCTGTATACACTTTGTTAGTAGTCTTCACCGATGCGTTGGAAAGTAAATACTCTTTTCCCACCACGCGCAGGGTTGCAGCAGCTTCTCCAGTATAATTACAGTTTTCATTCGCCGTGTTGGCGGTAACCGTTACGGTATACGTTCCCTCTTCCCGGACTTTATTCCCTTCCACGCTATTCCCGGATACGGAAACCGTATATTGACTGGAGGAAACGGTTTTAGTGCCGTCCTTGACCGTAACGGTAGGGGCGGTTGCCCGGCTGGGGGCGATAATATCCTTAGCCGTTACTTCAATGCTGAAATCGCTCAAGGACTTCCTGCTGATCGTAAACGAGATATCCGCACTCTTGCCCGTATAATTCCCCTTTCCGGTAATCGTCAGGTAAGCTGTTCCCGCATTGGTATTGTTTTTGTAGGAAACCGTATAGTCCGTCCCCTTCTGCAATACCACTTTTCCATATTTCACCGCAACATAGGGCGTTATCTTTTTACCTGTATAGGTACTTCCCGCCGGTGTACTGATGGTAATGCCCGCTTCTTCGGTAATCGGCCGCTTCGCGATTGTAAAGGTTTGCGTATAAGAGCCTTTGCAGTTCACGCCATCTCCGATGATAATAACAGAAGCCTTTTTACCTACCTTAATATTATTTTGATATGCTACAGTATAATATTCCGACGATAACTCTTCTTCTACTTCTTTCTTGACCGCCTTGCCTGTGTCCGCATCTGTTTCCGTTATGGTTTGCCTGTAAGTAATTCTCTTGACTTCCGGTTCAATCTCTTCCCCGGTATAATAATAATTATTCTGTGCCGCATCATAGCCGCCCAATTCTACAGAGGGTTTGATTTTGGACAGATCGATTCTGGTATCTTCTACGATCTTGAAAGTCGCCGTTGTCTGACCCGTAAACTTACCTTTCCCTGTGATAGTTACAGCAGCTGAATCTGTCACCTCTCTATTATTTGCATAAGCAACGCTGTAATCCTTGGAAGTCAGCGTATATCCTTTATAAGTAACAGATATCCCCGGTTTAATCGCCTTGCCCGTATAATATTGGTCTTCTATCTCAACGGATGCCCCGCTGATATCAATCGGGGTATCGCTTTCCAGCACGTTGACAAATTCCGCGCTGACCGTCACATTGCCCGCCGGCATCGTAAAGGAAGCCGTCGTAAAGGTCACCGAATCGCCATAAGTTACGGTGGCTGTGGGGGATGTGCCGCCCTCTTCCGAACCGGAAGCAAAGGAGGCGCTGCCCTCGGAACCGCTCAAAATTGCCCCGGCCACAGAATTGCCCGATACGGAAACACTTCCTACCGTATAACCGGTATCGGCTTTCACCGTAACCCTGACCACCTCGCCATTATCCGGCTCCAGATCGCTGACCGTAATACTGCCATTCTGGGAATCAGCCACTTCCACCTGATAACTGCCATAGAGATAGAGATCATCGATCCAGCCCCAGGCGCCCACTTTCGTGGTGCTAACCTCAAAGCCAACGGTAACCGTATCTCCTTCGACGACTTCAATTCCGGCAATCTCCGGATTCTGCCAGTTCAGCCAGCCGCCCAAAGAGCAGCCGTCTTTATAGTTTGTTGACGTGCCATCCTCATGCTTCACGGTAACAACAGCATACTGGACGTCCTTTTCCGCCGCGGAGCCTCCCTGTATATAACCGCCAAAGGTATAAGTGCCCGGCGTTAAACCCGTCAGAGTCTGCGTAACCTTGGCACAAAAGGCGTTCGAGCCGCTCTGATAAAAATTAACTCCGTTGCTGCCTGTCCGCGCATTATTCTCATCAGATGCGATTTTCCATGTATCGCCATCGTTCTTTTCCGTCCTGCCGTCTTCCCGCGACCAGTTGCTGTCGCTTCCCTCAAAGCTGGGATCGGTGAGCACATTTCCTGTGGGCATTACCTTAACAGTCAAGGTCACATTATATTTCTTGGTCTGAGTCGTCCCGTCTGAAGCTTCTAATGTGCAGACGGCTACGCCCGATACGGTATACTCCCCCGTTTTGTCTGTAGTTATCTCGTCCTTCTGCTCCTGATCCCAAGTGACAGGCGCTGTTCCAGTGGTGCCGTCATTATATTTGACGGAAACGGTGCTGATATTATCCCAATCGATGCTTTCTCCCACGGATACCGTAGTCTCTACGATACTCTGTACCTCTGAAATGTCCAGAGAAGCCGAGGCTCCCGTCCTGATCAGGCTGTAAATCTTCGCCGTAGGGAGAGCTGTCCCGTCAAAATCAAACCATGCCTGATTATCCACAGCGCTGCCGCCGTACCACAGACCCGCATCAGTGGGATCATATTCATAAGAATAACTGGACGCCCAGCCGGAGCCATATTCCTCCCACAAAGCCTGATTCTGCTTATAGAGATTCTGATCCACGCTGCCATCCGCATTATAAACATAGTAAGCGGACAACCAGGCGGGTTCCCAATAAAATACGCCCAGTCCTTTTCCGGCATAGCTGTCGTTCACTGCATTGACCGCGTTCACCACGTCTCTGATTTCATTGGCCTGTCCCTGTATGGAAATATCGTAATTCAAATCCTGGCCGGAGGTCTTAGGCGCCGAATTGCCGTGTCCATCGCCATCCTCCCATGTGGTCGCCCAGGAGGTCTCCGCCACCATGACGTATTTTCCCTGTTTGGCAACTTCTGTCAGGGCTGTTGTAAGCTGGCTTGTAGTGCCATGCCAGTAGGGATAAAAGGAAGCGCCGAATACATCATAATCCACATCGGCCAGTACCCCATTTACATAAGTGCTAAACCCACTCTGCGGATCTGTGAAATGAACCGCTACCAGGCAACTGGAATCAAATTTCCTGACTGCTGACGCTCCCGCCTTAAAAATTGTATTCATGCCTTCTGTAGAGGTTTCCCCGCAGATACCGCTGTTGGTCTCATTTCCCACCTGCACCATGCCAACATCAACACCGGCAGCTTTCAGTTCATTCAGACTGTCTAGGGTAAAGTCATAAACCGCCTCCGCTTTCTCGTCAAGCCCGTAGCCTGCCCAGGCCTTCGGCGCGTCATATTTAGCAGGGTCAGACCAGAAATCCGAGTAATGGAAATCGATCAGCACCCTCATTCCCGCGTTAGTAGCGTATTTACCGATTACGATCGCCTTGTCCAGATCAGAATTACCGCCGCCGTAACCGTTATGATTACTATCGTAGGGATCATTCCATACTCTGATACGAACCCAGTTCATACCGCCGTCATACAAATAATTAAAAAACTCCTGATCCGTCAGCGCATTGCCGTCTTCGTCCTTAAATACCACGCCGCTTTCTTTCAGCGCAACATAAGAGGAAAGGTCAGCGCCTGTAATGAAGTCGTCCGAGAGCGCAATCTGTTCTACGTTTACGGAGGCTTGCGTAGCATACTTTAACGCCTCGATTGCCGCCGTAAGCGCTTCAATGGCTCCTTCAATCTCTTCGTCTGTCGAAGCTTCGTTTTCCGCGACCTCTTTTGCGGATTTCAGCGCCGCCTCAAGCGTTTCCCATGTCGCCGCCGTATAGTCCGCTTCCACAAGGCTCTCAGCCTCCGCAATCAGCGCCTGAAGCTGCGCCAGCTTGCTGATGGTGTCGGAAAGCACACCGTCCTTATAATATATATAACCCGAGAACACGGGCGTAATGTCCACGTTCCAATCATCGGCTGTCCCGCCGTTGATGAAATTCATCTGCCATGTGTATGAACCGTCATTATCCGTATATAATTGGAATACCTGACCGCCATCCTCCGCGTCCGGCACGGAAAAGGTCAGATAATACCAGTTTGACGCCGACTCATCGGCTGTCATGTCGTAATATTGATTGCCCCATTCGTCTGTATCATCCGCCGTAAGCGCTGCAGCCGTGCCTGTCGAAGCGTCAAGGGTTTTTATTTCCTCTTCGCTCATGATTGCGGGCGTTCCCGTATTGTCATACACATACATTGTCACATTTCTGAGCGCTGCCGTCGCATCATCGCCGGCGTAGGCTATGAAATCCTTAACAGCATACTGCTCTGCATCGCCTGAAACAAGCGCAGCATAAATCTCCGTATAATTCCACTGCTGAGAGCATGACCATATTGAACTGCCATCCACATAGTCACCGTTCTCATCAACAGACGCTGTGTAAATTTCAAATCCCTCTTCCGTGTTGGCAGTATCTCCGAACTCCATATCAATGCTGTACCAGCCCGAATATGCCGTTTCGTTCATGAGATAAAAGGTTGTTCCGCTCCACGGCGTCCAGCTCGCCTCCCCGGCTTCGCCCCAAGTGATGGTTTTCTGCCATGAATACACGCCTACCTCATAATCCGTTTCACCCACATAATAGTATAAGGTAATCGCAGCATTGCTGACCACCATCGCATCTACGGCTTCCTTAAGTGCCGTATACGCATCCGTGATGTCGTCGCCTGTCGTCGTTTTGACATCATCATCGTTTACATCCGCATAGGTTTCGTCTATCAGTTTGTTTGCCGCCTCTAAAGCACTGCTGAATGTACTCCACAAATCCGTATCGTAGCTGTCCTCTCCATTTTCTGTAATCGCCATTACATCATCAGATATGACAAGCTCCTTGAGCATTGCAAGCGTGATGCCCTCCGCAAGCTCAATTGATGAATAAAATGTTCCGTCCTTATAATATACATCTCCGTCAAATACGGGGGAGATGTCAGTATTGTAATCATCAGCCGTTCCGCCGTTGATAAAATTTGTTACCCAGCCGGTCGAATTTTCCGAATAGAGCTGACATACTGTATCACCCTCGTCCCCCGCAGGAACGGAGAAGGTCAGGCAATACCAGCTTTCCTCATCTTCTACCGCCGTCATGGAATAGAAATTTCCCCAGTCCTCAGTGTAGGATGCCGTAAGCGCCGTAACCGTTCCTTCTTCCTCATCAACACATGAAAGCTCTGTGGCGGAAGCGACTTCAATCGCCGGCGTCCCTGCATCATCGTACACATACAGCGTCACATTTCTCATCAACGCCGTTATATCGTCGCTTCCCGTGTAAAGCACGGAATTTTTCACCGCATAGTCAGTATCATCACCGGAAATCAATGCGGCGTAGACCTCCTTGGCATCATATTCAGCCGAGCATTTATACAGCGCGCTGCTACTTTCTATCCCATCCGATGTGTAAGCGTATAACTCAAATCCACTACTCATACCCTCGTCGGAAAAAGCCACGTCAATGCTGTACCAACCCGCATACTCTGACGCAGTCATAGTATACGCATCGCCTTCGCTCCACAAATATGCACTGCATGCAGCTGCCTCTGTAGAGATATTGTCACCCCAGTAATAAAATACAGGCTCCGCATCTGCACTATAATAATGCAGCGTTATCGTCACGTCCTCAAGCTCAAGCCCCTCAGCCGCCGCTTCCAGCGCCTCATACGCTTCGGTAATATCAGCCGCGCTGTTATCGTCAGTTTTGTCGCTATCTTCCAAAATTGTTTTAGCCCCACTCAATGCCGTTGACATTGCCGACCATGAAGCCGATGTGTATTTTGACTCATCATAATCTTTATAAGTATCATACAAGGTCTGAAGCTGCTCTTTTGTATAATAGTCGGAAACTGCCTCAAGCACAATGTTATCTATATGAATCTGCTGTTCCGTACTATTGCTGTCGCTCAGCGTGCCCGAAACCTTAACTGTCACACTCGAATTATTGTCGCTTGTTATCTCAAAGCTGTCCGTTGTCAGCTTACTCCATGTTCCCCACGCCGATGAAGCCGAGCTTAAATCCATTGATGCAAGCGTGGTATCATCACCCGAAGTCACAGTCAGAGTAAAGCTGTCGGAGCTGTACTCACCGCCGACATACACTGACGCCTTATACTTACCCTTATCAACACTTTCCAGTGTCTGACTTGCGAATACTGATGTTTTAGAATTTGCCCACTTATATAAATAAGTTGTGCTATTACCGGTATTATATTCGCTTGTCGTATAGTCTAAATTTAATATCGTCCACGAATCATCCTCCGAATCCTCAAAATCCCCGTTCGTCAACAGATTGCCGTCCATCGTGTCCTCGTCTGTCGTTTCTCCAGCTCCGGAAGTATCTCCCTCCTCTCCTGTACTCTGTACCGTTTTTAATACATTGGAGCCGGACGCCGTACCTCCGTTTTCCGTCTGATTGTCTTCCGCATCAGACTCCTCTGCCGTTTCGGAAGCTTCCTGCTGTTCTACCGTATCGCCAGCTTCCTGTTCCTCGGTGGAACCAGAATTACCCCCCCCGCAGCATTTTGGCCATCATCCGACCCCTCTTCACCTTCTGCCGCATTATTCTCATTTTCAGTGCTGCCAGCATTGTTCTCTGTTCCTTCATCATTCACGCCGCTGCTGTCATCCGTATCGGCGCTTTCTGACTGACCAGACGATTCCTCCGTCATTAACGCCGTTTCTACGGCGTCTGCCTGTATTGCCGTAACGGGCAGACCGGTCACCGTCAGGGCAGCCGCAAGCAATACGCCGCATAACTGCCTGGTTAGTTTTGTTACGCTTCTTCTACTCATTTCTCTCCTCCATCAGCGCATATCATGCGCATTTCAAACCTGGCATAAGCCTTCCGGCCTGAAATAAAATCAATGTGATCGATGTATGTCCCCTATACAAACATTGACCAGTATCTTTTGCAACTGCCTGCGCAATGTTGCGCAATCGGTTGCGCTTTCTATTTCTATTATATGCGACAAAAATTATGAACACAAGCACTTTTCTATTGTTCTATTTAACAATCTTTCTCTGGGAATTTTATGGAAAACTGCCAAAAAGAAGACTTGCCAGGAGAATGCTTTTATCAGCTTTGAACACATACCTGCCATACGCAAAAAAAACAGCGGGGAAGCTCCCCGCTGTCAGATTGTTATACTATGATATTTGACAGGCTATTTATTTCCAGAATTTCTTCTTGCCTTTTCCGCCGCCCGTCTGCTCGTCTGCATTGTTGGAAGACATATTCTGGGTCACATTCAGGGTATCGCCCGTCTGCTCGTCAAACTGCTTTAAGAGTTCCTTCGCTTCATGGGACAGCCTGTCGGGTACCTGTACCACCAGCGTTACATAATGGTCGCCCCTTACATCCTTATTGCGCAGAGAAGGAACGCCTTTTCCTTTCAAACGCACCTTCGTGTCCGTCTGGGTTCCCGCCTTTACCTCATAGATGACCCTGCCGTCTACCGTGTCGATTACGATATCGCCGCCCAGCGCAGCCACCGCAAAGGACATGGGCACCGTAGAATAGATATTTTCATCCTGTCTCTGGAAGATCGGATGTCTTCCCACTACGACTTCCACTAACAGGTCGCCTCTCGGCCCCCCGTTTGTCCCCGGTTCTCCTTTGTCACGGATACGCACGCACTGTCCGTTATCGATACCGGCAGGAATGGATACCTGAATTTTCTTCTTATTGGCAATATATCCGGTTCCCCGGCAGTCCGGACATTTATCCTTAATCACTTTGCCGGTTCCATGGCAGTCCGGGCAAGTCTGTACATTTCTCACCGTGCCGAAGAAGGACTGCTGGGTAAAGACTACCTGCCCTTTACCTCCGCACTTACTACAGGTCTCAGGACTGGTGCCCGGCTTAGCGCCGGTTCCATGGCATGCCGTACACTCGTCCTTTAAGGTCAGTTCGATTTCCTTCTCCACGCCAAACACCGCTTCTTCAAAGGTAATGCGGACGCTGGTACGGATATTGGCTCCCTTCATCGGGCCGTTGCTTCTGCCGCCGCGGCGCCCGCCTCCGAAGATATCGCCAAAAATATCGCCAAAAATATCGCTAAAATCAGCGTTGTTAAAGTCAAAACCACCAAACCCTCCGGCTCCTCCGCTGCCGTCAAAGGCAGCATGACCATACTGGTCATACTGTCTTCTCTTCTCCGGATCGCTCAGAACCGCATAAGCCTCCGAGGCTTCTTTAAATTTCTTCTCCGCTTCCGCGTCGCCGGGATTCATATCAGGATGATATTTCTTAGCCAGAACTCTATATGCTTTTTTCAGTGCGGCATCATCGGCGTTTTTATCTACGCCTAATACCTCGTAATAATCTCTCTTCTGTTCTGCCATAATCGTAACTTTCCTAGACCTCTCTATAATCTCCGTCGACTACGTCGTCAGCCGGATCTGCCTGTGCGTCCGCCGCACCGCTCATATCCGGCGCCGGGCCTGCCTGTGCCTGTTGCATATTTTCATACATCTTTGTAAACAAGGACTGAGCGGAAGTGGTGAGCTTCTCCTTCGCCGCCTTTAATTCATCGATCTGTGAATCGGTCATTTCCTGATCCTTGGTTTTTTCCAGAATATCCTTTACCGCCTGCAAATCAGCCTCTACTCCTGCCTTCTCGGAAGCGTCTATCTTATCGCCTACTTCGCTAAGGGCTTTCTCTGTCTGGAATACGAAGGAGTCAGCGTCGTTTCTGGTATCGATGGCTTCTTTTCTCTTCTTATCCTGCGCTTCATACTCCGCTGCCTCCTTGACTGCCTTATCGATCTCGTCGTCAGACATATTGGAGCCCGCCGTGATGGTAATATGCTGTTCCTTACCCGTTCCAAGATCCTTGGCGGATACATTAACGATACCGTTGGCATCGATATCAAAAGTAACCTCTATCTGAGGAACGCCTCTCATTGCCGGAGGGATACCGTCCAGACGGAACTGTCCCAGAGATTTGTTATCCTTTGCGAACTGTCTCTCGCCCTGAACTACATTAATATCTACCGCCGTCTGGTTATCTGCCGCCGTAGAGAATATCTGGCTCTTCTTGGTAGGAATGGTTGTGTTTCTCTCAATCAGTCTGGTAGCTACGCCGCCCATTGTCTCGATAGACAGGGAAAGAGGGGTAACGTCCAGCAGCAGAATCTCACCTGCGCCCGCGTCGCCGGCCAATTTACCGCCCTGAATAGAAGCGCCAAGGGCTACGCACTCGTCAGGATTCAGAGATTTGCTGGGCTCCTTGCCGGTAAGCTGTTTTACCTTCTCCTGTACGGCAGGGATACGCGTAGAGCCGCCTACCAGCAGTACCTGACCCAGATCTGCATTGGTTAAGCCCGCGTCCTTCATGGCATTCTGAACCGGAACTGCCGTTCTCTCTACCAGGTCATGAGTCAATTCGTCGAATTTTGCTCTGGTCAGGTTCATATCGAAGTGCTTCGGTCCCTCTGACGTTGCCGTAATGAAAGGAAGGTTGATATTGGTCGTAGTGGCGGAGGAAAGCTCCTTCTTAGCCTTCTCTGCGGCTTCCTTCAGTCTCTGAAGAGCCATCTTATCCCCGGATAAGTCCACGCCCTCTTTTGCCTTAAACTCTGCTAACATCCAGTCGATAATCTTCTGGTCAAAATCATCGCCGCCCAGATAGGTATCGCCGTTGGTAGACAATACTTCGATAACGCCGTCGCCGATTTCGATGATAGACACATCGAAAGTACCGCCGCCTAAGTCGTATACCATGATCTTCTGCTCTTTCTCATTGTCAAGCCCATAGGCGAGAGCTGCCGCCGTAGGCTCGTTGATAATACGCTTTACATCCAGTCCCGCGATTTTGCCCGCATCCTTAGTCGCCTGTCTCTGGGCGTCGTTGAAATATGCGGGAACGGTAATAACCGCCTCTGTCACTTTCTCTCCCAGATAATTCTCGGCATCTGCTTTCAGCTTCTGGAGAATCATCGCGGAAATCTGCTGGGGAGAATACTTCTTATCGTCAATGGTGCGGCCTCTGTCTGTACCCATATCTCTCTTGATAGAAGAGATGGTCTTGTCGGCGTTCGTTACTGCCTGACGCTTAGCCGGTTCCCCCACAAGCCTCTCTCCCGTCTTGGTAAACGCTACGACAGAGGGTGTTGTCCTGGCTCCCTCTGTGTTGGCGATTACTGCGGGCTTACCGCCTTCCATAACCGCTACGCAACTATTTGTGGTTCCCAAATCAATACCGATAATTTTACTCATAACTATTTCCTCCTATAAAAATTATTAATATACTTTGTTTTAACTTACAACCGCTACCATTGAATGTCTTACGACGCTGTCGCGGTAGGTATAACCCTTCTGAAGCTCCTGCGCGATCACACCGGATTCATATTCCTCGCTCTCCACCTGCATCACCGCATTATGGAAATCGGGATTAAATTCCTCCCCCACCGCGGGAATCGGCTTTACTTCCATGTTTTCAAGCTCTGTCATAAGCTGCTTATAGATCATTTCCATGCCCTGTGCAAAACCGCCGTCCTTTTCTTCCTCCGGCACGCTTGCCAGCCCTCTTTCGAAATTATCAACCACCGGAAGAATCTTCTCAATCACACTTCTTGCTCCGGTCTCAAACATCGCCGTTTTTTCTTTCTCCGTCCTCTTGCGGAAATTATCAAACTCAGCCATTTGACGCCTGACCCGGTCTTCCAGCTCTTCGATCTTCTCCTTAAGCGCGTCCTGCTTTTTATCCGCTTTCTCCTTTTTTTTCTTTTCCTTTTTGTCTTCTTTGGCGGTCTCCTCGTCGGCGCTGCCCTCAGCCTGCTTTGCTTCCTCTTCCACTGCCGCGCCCCCAGCCGCTTCCTTTTCCTCCACGACGCTTTCTTCTGTTATATTCTCCTGCGCCATCTTTTCATCCTGCATCTTTTCTTCTGCCACGTCTCTCATCCCTTTCTGTCAGACACACTGCTTTATATCTATTCTTTCTTATATAAATCATCCAACTGATGCTTTAAGAGCTTCAGATTACTCACAACCTTCTCATAATCCATCCGCTTCGGACCGATAATGCCGATGGTTCCTTTCATGCCCTCGTCCAGCTCGTAGGTAGCCGTCACAATACTACAGTCCTTCATACCGACCACCGGCGTTTCATTGCCGATATAAACCTGTATGCCGGTGTTGTTCTCATCGGAAAGGTTCTCCTGTACCAGCTCGCTTAACACCTGCTTCTCTTCAAAGGTATTGATCAGCTCGCTTGCCCTCTCGTGATCCGCCAGCTCCGGATATTTAAAGAAATTCTTCGTACCGCTTGTGTAAATCTCCAGATCCTCATCAGCCTTGATGGCCTCCGCCACCGCGTCGATCACATTCGCTACGATCTCGCTGTGAATCCCCGCCTGCTGCTTCATGGCCGCGATCATTCCCAGATTGATTTCCTCCAGGGACAGTCCGTTGAGATGGGTGTTTAACAGGATATTCAGCTTAAGCAGCGTCTCGTCGCTTAATTCCTCCGATACCGTCAGCATCGAATTCTTAATAACATTGCCCTCCACAACGATAACCGCCAGAATCTGATTAATATCTACTCTGGACAGCTGGATAAATTTCAGCTTGTTGTGATGGTACTGCGGCGCTGAGATCATGGCTGCATACTCGGTATTGTTCGCCAGAATCTTCGCCGCCTGCTTCAAGAGATGATCCATCTTATCCTCTTTCTCAAGGAGCATCTCTTTCATTTCTTCTACTTCCCGTTCCTTCTCCTCCATCATCTGATCCACATAAAGGCGGTAACCCTTATCTGAAGGAATACGTCCCGCGGAAGTATGGGGCTGTAAAATATACCCCTGTTCCTCCAGGTCAGCCATTTCGTTACGAATCGTTGCGGAGCTTAAGTTCAAGTCGGTATACTTGGAAATGGTGCGGCTTCCCACCGGCTCTCCCGTATCCAGGTAATTGCGAATGATGGCTTGCAATATTTTATATTTTCTTTCATCTAACTGCATACCACTTCTCCCATTATTAGCACTCAACCTTTAAGAGTGCTAACACCTTCTAGTAGTAAATTATCACTTAGGTATTTAGTTGTCAACATATCTGGGTAAAAAAATTATGAAAAAACTATGAAAAATCCTAAAAAAGAAAAAGCAATCAGTTTAAGCCTGCCGCTCAAACCAACTGCTTTCCTCTGTATGACTGTAATCGCCGCGCCTTGCGCACGCCGCGTTTTGTACTGCTTAGATGCCGAAGCTGCCTGAGATATCGCCGTTAATTACATAGTATACTGTATGCTCTTCCGGCTTAACATATAATTCTACGGATTTAAAATCCTTCTCATCCATCTTTAAATCATACTGCCATACATCTTTGGCAATCTTAACCAGATCCTCGGTTGTATATGCCTTTCCTGCGAACTGTAAATGTAAGGTTTCCTTTACAGCGGGCTTTCTGCCTGCTCTTGTCTTCTTAGGCTCCTCCGTCTTCTTAGCGGCGGTCTCTTTCTTAGCGGTTGCTTTCTTAGCAGCCGTCTTTCTCGTCGTTGTCTTCTTAGCTGTTTCCTTCTTAGCAGGCGCTTCCGCCTCTGCTACAGGCGCCGTCTTCGCTGCAGGTGCTACCGGAGTTGTCTTTACTTCTGCTGTCTTTGTATCTGCCACTTTAGCTACTGGTTTCACAATTGCTGTTTTCTTGGTCTCTGCCATAAGTATTCTCCTTCCACATATTCGGCTTACCGAACAACACTCGTTACTGTTACCACTTTTTCATAATACTCTATTGTCTTACTTATCAGGTTCCTACGAGGATTTTAACGCAATCAAAATACACTGTCAATCAACAATCTGTAACAAATCATGACTTTTTCTCCCCGGATTTTATACGAAATGACATAAAATCGAAGCTTTTCCACTCTATGACAGCGAGAAATACGCCAATACCGCCACGCCCAGCAGGATACGGTACCAGCCGAAGACCTTAAAATCATGCTTCTTAATATAACTCATCAAGAAGCGGATCACGAGCACGGACACCAGGAAAGCAACCGCCATACCCACAAGCAGAATGGTTAATTCCGCCCCCGTAAAGTGAAAACCAAATTTGACGATTTTCAAAAGGCTGGCGCCCAGCATCACCGGAATGGCAAGGAAAAAGGTAAATTCCGCCGCCACGGTTCTGGATACCCCGATCAAAAGCGCCCCCACGATGGTCGCGCCGGAACGGGATGTGCCGGGAAAAATTGCGGCGATTAACTGAAAGACGCCGATCAAAAGCGCCGTCTGATAAGTAATCTGGTCAAGCGCCGTGATACGGGCGGAAAGCTTCTTATTTCTGTTTTCAATGACAATAAACGCAGCGCCAAAGACAATCAACGCAACCGCCACGCACCACGGATTATAGAACAGCGCGTCGAACACGTCGTCAAAAGCCAGGCCAATCACCGCCGCCGGAATACAGGCTGTCAGAATCTTAAACCACAAAACGAAAATATCCTTCTGCACCACCGGTTTTTCCCGAAAATGAAAGGGGAATATTTTATCCCAAAACAAAATCACTACCGCCAGAATCGCCCCAAGCTGAATCACCACCAGGAACATCTCCCAAAATTCCTCCGATACGTTCAGGGTGACAAACTCATTCAACAGGATCATATGCCCCGTGCTGCTGACAGGCAGCCATTCCGTAATACCCTCTACGATACCGAAGAGCACCGCCTTTAAAATTTCTATGATATCCATACTTTCCTCCATTCCGAAGCGATTTCTATTCTGCCGCCGCAGGCTATTTGCTTTCGCTCAGAAACAAACAGCCCGGGGCAAATCATATTTTCCCAGGGACGCCCCTAATATGCTTCGTGCAGATATTCCATCAGCTCTATATAGCTGCTTTGGGCGTCCCGGTATCCCTCTTCATAAAGCGCCGTCAGCTTAGCCTTGTCTTTTTCTATTCTCCCCACGTCGCTTTTCTTCTTCGGACGAATTACAAATACTTTGCCCTGCGCCCGCAGCTCTTCGATATATTGTACTGTATTGTTATAGGCAATATGCCTTTCTTTCATCTGTTGGTATATCCTGGGGAAACGCAGATATCTGGCCTTGATAAGCGCCAGCTCCCTGCCGGCGGGCTTTCTGACATATCCCTCCTCCTTCGTCATCACAATGACATTTTTCTTATTGCCGTCCTTCATGGAACGCCTGATGGGAATGGAATCCGCAACCCCACCGTCCAGATAAAGCTCCTCTCCTATCTTCACGCTTCTGGAAACCAGCGGCATGGAGCTGGAAGCCCGCACGGCAATCACATCTCTGTGCATATCTGTTAAGGGCAGGTACTCCGCTTCTCCCGTCCTGACATTAGTAGCCACCGCATAGGCTTTGCCTTCATAACGCTCAAAGGCTTCATGGTCATAGGGATTCAGGTAATCGGGAATCAATCCGTAACACATATCGACTCCGAATAAATCCCCGGTTCTCAACAGACTTTCCACGCTGCAATACGACTTCTGATCCAGATAATCCACATTCACATGGTAAGCCCTTCCCTTCTGCCTGGACAAATAACTGCACAGGCAGCAGGCTCCCGCGGACACTCCGTAACAGCTTGAGAACTCGATTTCCTGTTCCAGAAAGAAATCCAATACGCCGGCGGTATAAAGCCCTTTCATGCCGCCGCCCTCTAAAATAAGTCCGGCTTGATACATCTTTTTCTTCCTTCTTTCATAATATTTCTAATATTCCTCTTTTACAAATTTGCGGAACGCCTCCAGAGAACGCTCTACCTTCCCGGTATCAATACAATATGCGATACGGAAATAACCCTTTACCCCAAAGCTGTCGCTGGGCACCAGAATCAAATCATACTTCTTAGCCTTCTCGCTGAAAGCAACCGCGTCCTCCTCCATTGCCTTCGGGAACATATAGAAGGTTCCTCCCGGCTTGATACACTCGAAACCAAGCTTCGTCAGCTCCTGATACAAAATATTCATATTGGTCTCATAAACGGACAGATCCGCAGTCAGGTCGAGCACTTCGGCTACCGCAAGCTGTATGATGGAGGGCGGGCAGTTATGCCCCGTTCCCCTGGAAATCTGACCGCACATGGCGCTGATCAGCTCCCCATCGGTACACTCCGGATGAACGGCGATATAACCGATACGCTCGCCCGGCAGGGACAGGGATTTGGAAAAGGAATAGCAGGATAAGGTGTTGCGATAATAGCGGGACGGATAAGGAGCGTCCACTCCCGCGAACACGATTTCCCTGTAAGGTTCATCGGAAATCAGGAAAATGTCATGTCCATACTGCTCGGATTTCCTGGTCATAATCCCTGCCAGTTCCTGAATCGTCTCCGCAGAATACACCATGCCGGACGGATTATTCGGCGTATTAATCAATACCGCCGCTACCTTTTCGGTCAGCATTTCCTCAAACGCCTCGAAGTTGATCTGGAAGGTCTCGGTATTGGCGGGAACCACCTTGAGCACCGCGCCGGTCAGGTTAATATAAGGATTATATTCCGGGAAATAAGGGGCAAAGGTAATGATTTCATCCCCCGGCTCGGTCACGCATCTCACCGCATGGGCGATAGCGCCCGCAGCGCCTGTGGTCATAAAAATATGATTGCCGGTATAATGCATACCGAAACGCTGATTCAGGAACGCCGCCACCTTATCTCTCACAGACGGAATTCCCAGACTCTGGCTGTAACCGTGCAGCTCCATGGGATTTCTTTCCTGCAGCATCTGAATCATGGTATCCGTAAACTGCTGGGGCGCCGGTACCGACGGATTGCCCAGACTGTAATCGAACACATTCTCATAGCCGATTTCCGCTCCCCTTGCCGTAGCAAATTCGGACAACTGACGGATTACGGATTTCCCCTGTAACATTTCTTTATACTTTTGTACTATCATGATAATCTCCATTTCTGAGCAACTTGTTGCGAAGCGGCGGCGAGAAATCCGCGAAGGCGGTTTCTCTTCTGCCATCAGGGCTATTTGCTTTCTGTCGTGCTTTTTGTATTCTCTAGGATAAAGCCTTCAGATGCATCAGCCTGCCCTGAAAGTCTCCCCACAACGGCGGAATATTCAGCCCCGCGTAGTGCAGAGTATCCCCTCTGTATTCTGTCTGCCGGATTTCCGGCCAGTCCTGAATATTCGCAATCACATAGGTCTTATCGGGCGCCAGTCCCGGAATCCTGATACGCCTGCTGTGATAATTGGGTCTGTTCAACACCTGAATATAGGTGATAAGCGCTTCGCTCTTATCCTTCGCCACCACCTCATAACAGTCGTAGAAATGATTATCGGCATAATGCGCAATACGATAATAATCTCCCTGACACACCAGATCATGATACTGATGATACATGGCTACCTGATCCGGTATCCTGGCGCGATCCGCCTCCGGTATCTTCGTCACATCCAGTTCATAGCCAAAGGTTCCCGCCAGCGCCACATATCCCCTGGTTTCAAAGGGCGTGGTTCTGCCCACCGTGTGATTGGGGCAGTCCGACACATGGGCTCCCATAGAGGACAGCGGATAAATCATGGCAGTGCCCGCCTGAATCGAAAGCCGCTCCACTGCGTCCGTATCATCGGAACACCAGATCTGAGGGCTGTAATAAAGCATCCCCGGATCAAATCTGGCGCCGCCGCCGGAGCAGTTCTCCAGCAACAGTCCGGGGAACTCCCTGGTCAGTCTGTCCTGCATTTCATATAACGCCAATACCTGCCTGTGCAGCAGCTCTCCCTGTCTGTCCGCGGGAAGGCCATAGCTGCCGATATCGCTTAACTGCCGGTTCATATCCCATTTCACATATTCAATGTTGGCGCTGTGCAGAACCGCCGCCACCATATCATATACATAATCCCTGACTTCCTTTCTGGTAAGATCCAGAACATACTGATTTCTGGCCAGACTTCCGGTTCTGCCCGGAATCGCAATCGCCCAGTCCGGATGCTCTCTGTATAAACGGGAATCCGGTGAAATCATTTCCGGCTCAAACCAGATACCGAACTTCATTCCCAGCTTATTGACCTCATCCACCAGATATTTCAACCCGCCCCTGAGCTTGGATTCGTTGACCTGCCAATCGCCCAGACTTGTATTGTCGTCATTCCTCTCGCCAAACCAGCCGTCGTCCATAACCAACATCTCTATGCCAAGCCTGGAAGCCTGCCTTGCGATATCGAGCAGCTTCTCCGTATTGAAATCAAAATAAGTGGCTTCCCAATTATTGATCAGAATCGGTCTTTTCTTATCTTTATATTCTCCCCGGATCAGATGATTCCGGTATAAGTCGTGAAGATTTCTGGTCATACCGCCAATTCCCTCCGAAGAGTAAACGCAGATGACCTCCGGTGCCTGAAAGCTTTCCCCCGGCTCCAGCTTCCAGCAGAAATTCTCCGGATGAATCCCCATCACCGCACGGATCGTTCCAAACTGACCGGCTTCGATCTGCGCCAGAAAATTCCCGGAATACACAAAATGCATTCCATAAATATCCCCAGCTTCTTCTGTGGTATGCTTCTGCTTCCATGCCATAAAAGGATGCTCCTGATGGCTGGACTCGCCGCGCACGGAGGAGACGCTCTGCTTGCCCAGCGCGACAGGCCGTGTCTGAATCATACGCTCTCTCGCCCAGGAGCCGTGAAGCGTAATCATTTCATACTCATCATTATCCATATCAATACAGGCGGATAATACTTTCGTCAGATAAACCGGCTCCCCGCTCTGATTCACCACCCTGACGCTTCTGGCTATGGCGTCGTTGTCCGCAAAAATACTATAAGACAAAAGAACCTGCAGCCCTAAAATCTTATCCTCGCAGACCAGCTCTAACGTCTTACACTCCGTCCGGTCTCCAAAGGTGGCGGGCAGCCCCTCCAGGGCGGGTTTGCCATCATAAATATGATGTGCGACATAGGACAGGGACACCCCTGTATGCCCTCCCGCGGTTCTTACGCTCAAAGTGCTTTCCCTGTAATCCCCCAGATTATTGCCCGTATATTCCATTGGGAACGAATCCAGAAAGGAAGTTCTGTCCCTGTTATTTTCAGAAGGCACAAAGGGCGGTTCCCCGGTACGCATCAAATATCCCAGATTATCATCGCTTAGTTTTCTTCCATAATAAATATGCCCGACGAAATTTTCCTCGTCCACAATGCCGATACAATAGCTGGTTCTCTCCGTGTCTAATTTAAATACACGATTCTTTTCGTGATAAGTAATATTCATCCGCTTATATCCCACCTTCCTTTTCCGGCTGTCTTGCGCCAACTCTAAGTATATAATATTTCGCACCCTTCCGTCTATAATTGTCAGGTTTTTTCTTGAGTTTTTATTGGGGAAGAAATAAGCATTTTTTAATTACATTTGGGAAAAATCATGTTACAATAAAAAAGCTGTTGCGGCAGGCACGGCTAAAACAGGCCGTAACAGACCATGCAGAATCTATAAGGGACAGAATAAAGAAAATAGAAGAAGGAAAGAAGCTATGAGTATTGAAATCGTATTGCAGCAAATGATTATTATCTTTATCTTAATCGGAATCGGAATATTCCTTTTTCAAAAGAAAATGCTGTCCGAAATGACCTCCAGGCAGATTTCCGGCCTGATTGTCAATGTCACGAATCCCGCGCTGTTAATCTGCTCGGCCTTTGATGAGGGGCCCAGAGTATCCGCCGGGGAGCTTGCTCTCGCCCTTGGCATCTATGCCCTGATCTATGCTGTTTTAATGGGAGCCAGTTTCCTGATTCCCTATCTTCTCCGCGTCCCAAATCAATATCATTATGCCTACAGAATGTTGACTGTTTTTGGCAATGTGGGCTTTATCGGTATTCCGCTGGCCTCCGCAGTGCTGGGCTCGGAATCCCTGATTTTTGTATCGATCTTTAATCTGCTTTTTAATATCCTGATCTATACCTTCGGCGTCTCCACGTTACAGAAAGCCGCCGCAAAGCAAGCCGGCGCTGACTCAGGCGCGATTTCCTCCGGCCGCTGGCAGAAGCTTATCAACGCGGGCACCATCTCCGCGGCGGTTACCGTCCTGTTCTACCTGGGTGATTTCAACGTGCCCGTGATCATTACCTCCACGCTGTCCTATGCCGGCAGGGCTACCACGCTGCTATCCATGCTGGTGCTGGGCGTATCGGTAGCGCAAATGGCTCCCAAAGAGATTTTTTCCCATCCGAGATTATATGGTTTTACGCTGCTGCGCCAAATCCTGATTCCCATCGGCTGTATTCTTCTGGCGCGCCCCTTCGTACACAATACGCTGATTCTCAACACCATGGCTCTGATGCTGGCGGTTCCCGCCGCTAATATGCCGCTGATGCTGTCCAAACAGTTAAATGTAGAAACCGACACGATTTCCCAGGGAATTATCCTGACTACAATTTTAAGCCTGATAACCATTCCTGTCGTGAGTTTGTTTTTATAGCCAGAAACAGATAAAAACTACACAATCTGCACCTTGACCATATTCGTTGTCCCGGAGAAGCCTATCGGCACCCCAGACGTAATAACCGTCAAATCGCCCTTTTGCAGCAAACCGATTTTCACCGCCGCCGCAATCGCCTTGTCAAAAAGGTGAAAAATCTCCTGCTCTTCCTGAATCAGAATCGGCGTTACCCCCCATGACATAGATAGCTGCCTGCAAACCTTCTCCGTCGTCGCGCAGCCGATAATATCGCTTGCCGGGCGGTATCTGGATACCATTCTGGCCGACCTGCCGGACTTGGTAACGGTCACGATTGCCTTAGCGTTTAAATCCAGCGCCGTTGTACAGGTAGCATGGCAGATCGCGTCCGTAATATCCGGGTTCGCTTCCCGTCCGAACTCAAAGAAACGCTTGCGATAATCCACATCCTGCTCCGTGCGCTCCGCGATTCTTACCATGGTTCTGACCGCCTCTACCGGATAGGCGCCCGCCGCCGTCTCCCCCGATAACATAATCGCGCTGGTTCCATCATATACCGCATTGGCAATATCTGTAGCCTCCGCGCGGGTAGGCCGGGGATTTTTAATCATGGATTCCAGCATCTGCGTGGCGGTAATGACCTGCTTTCCGGCACGGTATGCTTTCTTAATAATTTTCTTCTGAATCACCGGGACATCTTCGTAGGGAATCTCCACGCCCATATCGCCGCGGGCTACCATAATGCCATCCGATACTTCAATAATATCGTCAATGTTGGCGACCCCCTGGGCGTTTTCAATCTTGGAAATAATCTTGATATCCTCGCCGCCGTTTTTCTCTAACAGCTTGCGTAGCTGCAGGATATCTTCTTTCTTCTGCACGAAGGACGCCGCGATAAAGTCCACGTCCTGACTGATTCCAAAGAGAATATCTTCTCTGTCCTTATCGCTGATATAAGGCAGGGACAAATCCACATCCGGCACATTGACGCCCTTGTGGTTCGATACCGCCCCTCCGTTAATAACGCGGCAGACAATATCGTTCTTATCTACCTTTTCCACCTTCATCTCAATCAGGCCGTCGTCGATCAGCACGCGCATTCCTACTTCCAGATCCTCGTAAAGACGGTTATACGTAACGCTTACCCTGTCCTTTGTGCCCTCTATCTCTTCCGCTGTAAGGGTAAAAAGCTGTCCCTCTTCCAGAAGGACTTTTCCGTCCTTAAAATCCTTCACACGAACCTCCGGCCCTTTGGTGTCCAGCAGAATCGCAATCGGCTTCCCCACTTCCCCCCGCAGCTTTTTGACCATATCCATTCTCTTCTTATGCTCGTCATAGGTTCCATGGGAAAAATTGCATCTGGCAACGTTCATTCCCTCTATCATCATCTGTTTTAATACGTCCGCATTGTCCGTAGACGGACCTAAGGTGCATACAATTTTGGTCTTTCTCATTTTGCCTCCATTCCTGCTTCTGGCAGTTTTCTATTATTTTGAACCGAAATCCCATATTCTAATCCTCGGTTTACGCGGTTTTAAGAGCGAGCCGCGTCCTCATGATACCATATATCAGCGGCAAAGAACAAGGCTTTCTATCCGGCAGGCCTTTATGGAAAACTTTACGGGCAATAAAACAGGCTCCGGCGGTGGAAGCGCCAGGAGCCCGTTTTATATATACAAACTAAGGGATATAGGTATACGCATTATAAAATCATACCAGGTTGAGCCTATTCAACATCCTGCAATGCCGCAAAGTCTTCCTCGCCTGTACGAATCTTAACAACCTTATCGACATTGTATACGAAGATCTTACCGTCTCCGATATGGCCTGTGTAAAGGGCTTTCTTAGCAGCCTCCACAACGGCGTCTACAGGAATCTTGCTGACTACAACCTCTACTTTAACCTTGGGCAGCAAAGTTGCGTCCATTTCAACGCCACGATACATCTCGCCGGCGCCCTTCTGGATACCGCAGCCCATAACCTGTGTCACCGTCATACCGGTAACGCCCAGTTCATTCATCGCTTTACGAAGCTGGTCATATCTGGATAATTTAGCGATAATGGATACCTTATAGATACCCGTAGCGGCAACCATGGGAACCTGTGCCACCTGAACAGCCGCATCCTTCTGTACCTGTGTCGCGGACTCATAATCGTCCGTGCCAAGGCTTGTGTTCTCGTTGATATCCATGGACATCTTGTTGGATACGTCCATGATGCTAAAGCCCGAATATGCGGAGGCCAGACCATGCTCGGTAGCGTCCAGACCGATGATTTCCTCTTCCTGAGAAGCCCGAAGCCCGATCGTAGCTTTAATCACCAGAAATACAATTGTAATTGTTACTGCCGTCCATGCTGCCACAGATACAAAACCAAGAAGCTGTAAACCAAGAAGCTCAAATCCGCCGCCATAGAACAAACCTACCAGTTCATTTCCGTAGGCGTCTGTGATGGAATAACCCGGAGCCGAGTTCGTTGCGAACAGGCCAACCGCAAGAGTACCCCAGATACCGTTCATCATATGTACTGCAACCGCGCCTACCGGATCGTCGATACGCAGCTTATAATCTAACAGCCAGACAGCAAATACTACTAACAGACCCGCAACCGCACCGATTACGATAGCGCCAAAAGCATCTGTCACATCACAGGGAGCCGTAATAGCTACCAGTCCTGCCAGAGACGCGTTCAGACACATGGACACGTCCGGCTTGCCATACTTAATCCAGGTGAAAATCATACAAACTACTGTTGCAACCGCAGGAGCGATTGTGGTTGTTACGAAAATAGAACCTAACTGTTCAACGCTGGTCGCTGCTGCGCCGTTAAATCCATACCAGCCTAACCACAGAATGAAAACGCCGAGGGCGCCAAGCGGGATACTGTGTCCCGGAAATGCGTTTACTTTCGTAATATTGCCGTTCTTATCTTTAGAAAACTTACCAATACGGGGGCCAAGAATCTTAGCGCCGATCAGTGCAGAAATACCGCCTACCATATGAATCGCGCAGGAACCGGCGAAATCATGGAAGCCCAACTGCGCTAACCAGCCGCCGCCCCAGATCCAGTGCGCCTCAATAGGATAGATCAAAGCGGAAATGACTGCGGAATAAATACAATAGCTTAAAAACTTGGTTCTCTCTGCCATAGCGCCGGATACGATCGTAGCCGTGGTAGCGCAGAACACTAAGTTAAATACAAAGTTGGACCAGTCAAAGCTTTCATATGCGGTAAAAATATCAAAACCGGGTTTACCGATCAGACCCAGCACATCTTCCCCAAGCAATAAACTGAAGCCGATTAAGATAAACATTACCGTACCGATACAGAAATCCATCAGGTTCTTCATGATGATATTTCCTGCGTTCTTCGCTCTGGTAAAACCTGTCTCAACCATAGCGAAGCCTGCCTGCATCCAGAATACCAGCGCCGCGCCGATCAGAAACCAGACGCCGAACACTTGACCGTTTAGAACCTCCATAATCTCATCTGTCATAATAGTTCCTCCTCACATTTTTATATTCATTTCCTTTTGCAAAATCGACTTTGCAAAATTAAAAAAGCGGGTACAATGGTCTCCATATCTTTTCCACAAGCTCCATTGCTCCGCATTTTTACACAAATGATTCAGTTGGAAAATAAAAAAGACACTTTGAGTTGCCTCAAAGCGCCTTTGCTTTTATGAATTGGATTATAACGCCGTATTTTAAATATGTCAATAGATTTTTATAAATATTTTATATAAATTTCCCATTGATTTCATTGAAGCTTTTCTGATTCAGATTTGCCGCGGAATTGCCCACGCACATACTGCGTTCCCGAATCCCATAGGCTTCAAAGTACCTGTTCTCCATCGGAATCCATTCTTCCACATAGCGTTTGATTTTCTCCGGATCACGGGCGGCAAGCCGCCTGTACTGCTCTTGTGGAGAAAGATCCAGAAAAATGCGCATCTGATACGGATTCCCAAAATAAGGGTGCTGGCTGTAGGAGCCCTCCACGATATTCAGTCTTTTCCAACCGATCCGTTTCGGCTCTTCCAAAGTCAGGCTGGCACAGTCAAGCCGCCTGTAAGCACATTCCCCGCCTGCCAGTATGGGACGCAATATTTCCTCATAAAACCGCTCATAATCCACGTTTCCCCCGGGCTGCGCATATCGTTCCCCGGTTCTCTGCTCTTTTCGCAGGAAAAAATCGTCCATATGAAAAAGGTTGCACTCATACCGACCCGCCAGCCATTCGCCCAGCGTCGTCTTACCGCCTCCGCAAACGCCGTCTATGGCGACAATAACGGGCTCCTGCCGCCCGGCAAGCAGCCTGTCAATTTCTTCCAGTATCTGCCGCTTTTCCCTGTCACTCAATGGAGCCTGCCTCATAATGCCTCAATACCCCTGTCTTTCGCAGCGCGATCATAATCGCGGGAACCAGAATGATTTGCAGAATAATCCCCGGAATCGCATTCAGAAGCGCTCCCGCCAGGAATATCTGCATGGAAAAAGCATTTCCCTGAATCCCATATAAAACGACAGACGCCAGTCCCCATACAATCCTGCCGATCAGCATTGCGCCCACAAGGCTTATGTATACGGAATAATTTTTATTGGGCAGCTTACGGTACAGCAGCCCCGTTACCACGCCATAGGCTGCCAGCTCAAACGCCATGCCCATAGCCGTAGGCATAATAGGAGGCATACCAAACATCACGCTGCGCAGCAGCGGCGTAACGAAGCCCACAGCCAACCCATACTGCCAGCCGCAGATAAAGCCGCACAAAAGAACCGGAATATGCATCGGAAGCAGCATACTGCCAATCTGCTGTATCTGCCCGGTAAAAAACGGGAGAATAATTCCCAGGGCCATAAAGAACGCCGCCAGCACAAGCTTTCTAAGATTATTTTTCATAATTCAAATCTCCTCCTGTTACTATTTTGGGTAAAAATAAAACCAGAAAAGTATAGCCTTCCTCTTCTGACGGAATCTATTACCTTCCTGGCAATTCACACATTGTCTGTTATTTATCTGTTTCACCGAGATACTGCCTGTTTTAGTGTTTCTGCGATACTACCGCGTTTCACGCTGCCTGCGGCAGCCTGACATTGACTTCTGTCAACAATTATTCATAGTTTACAGGCTCTTCCTGTCCTTGTCAAGCGCAAATTCCCACGGCGCATTTACATGGCGCATTTACAGTTCTTTTCCATGATTCCTTTACGCACAGCCCGTCGGTTATGACCTGTCTATGCGGATTTCGTTTTCGGCTTCTGGAACTGCGCCAGCAAAACTGCTGCAAATACAAGGACGCAGCCCAAAAGTTCCCTGCCCGTCAGAGTCTCATGCAGAATCACCATTCCCGCCAGTACCGAAAATACCGACTCCAGACTCATCAGCAGGGAAGCGACAGCGGGCGGAACGCCCTTCTGCCCTATAATCTGCAATGTGTAGCCCACACCGCAGGATAAAATACCCGCGTACAGAATCGGCAGCCATGCGTCCCATGTGCCAAGCGTCTCCAGCCATATTCTGGCCTGCGCCGCGGAATGACCCATATCCACCAGAATCATGGGCGCTAAGCTCAGCACGCCGCAGACCAGAAACTGAATACTGGACATCTTCACTCCGTCCACCTGCGGCGAGAAATAATCGACCAGCAGAATATGTATGCTGAAAAGACCCGCGCACAGCAGCACCAGCCCATCGCTGGGCTGCATCGCAAATTCGTCTGTCAGACATAAGAAATAGAGTCCGATCACCGCGATAAATACACTGAGCCAGACATTCCAGCGGCACTTCTTCCCCAGAAGGATACTGACCAGCGGGACGATTATGATATAGCAGGCGGTCAGAAATCCCGCTTTGCCTGCCGAAGTGCCATAATACAGTCCCAGCTGCTGGGCTGTGCTTGCCAGAAAAAGCAATATCCCGCAGGCTATCCCGCCCAGCCATAATTGTTTTCTGTCCTTTATAATAGAAGAATGGGATTCCGGGGCGCGGCGTTGCTGCCACTTAATAACCGGAAGCAGAACCGCCGCGCCGATCAGGGAACGGATACAGTTAAAGCTATAGGGGCCTGCCGCGTCGCCGCCTTCTCTCTGCGCCACAAAAGCGATTCCCCAGACAAAGGCCGTCAATATTAACATCAGTGAACTTTTCACTTCTTTTTTCATTTTAATCCCCATTTCTGAGCTAAAAGCGTCGGTACGGCGCTTGTGCGAAGAGGCGATGAGAAATCCGCGAAGGCGGTTTCTCGTCTGCCATCAGACAAATTTGTGACGCTCCGGCACAAATTTGAGTGTGAAAAATCAGCATATCAATGTGATTTTTCACACTATCCCCATTCCAAAGCATTTACGCTGAGGATAATTGTTCATCAGAAAATTGATTCAGCCTTCCGGCGCCTCCCAGATAAACAGGGAATGTGTGACCGGCAAAGCGCCGTCCGCCAGATCTATTTCCCGTTGTTTTACGAATCCCAGCTTCCTACACAGCCTTTCGCTTCTCTCATTGCCCTTCACGACCAGCGCCTGCACCCGCGACATTCCCAGCTCCTCCTTCGCGTATCCCAGAATCCCGCTGCAAATCTCATAGGCATATCCCCGGCGCTGCCAGGGCACGCCTATCACAAAGCCCAGCTCCGGCAGGTCGAACCCTTCCCGCCAGCTGACTCCCGCCCGGCCAATGACCAGACCGCTCTCCCGCTCCAGAACAGTCCACATTCCATATCCATAGAAACCGTATACCTTCCTGATATAATCCTGCACATAGGCGATTTCCTCATTGCGGTCTTCATAGAGGTCTTCCATATATGCCGTGATATCCGGCTCCCGGTAAATCTGATAAAAGGCGTCCACATCTTCGGCTGTCGTCTCCCTGAGCCTGCAGCGTCTTGTCTCCAGGATATCCCAGGGCAGTCCCGCCAGACGGCGATATACCATCTCCAGGGACTCCGCATCCATTTCCTCCAGCTTCTCCGCCACATACGGATAGCTTTCGCCGGCAAAGGCTTCCGCCCGGTTGCCCTCATGCCGGCAGGGAAGCACACAGCATTGCTGCTTCGCCAGTTCCCCGCACCGGGCAGCGGAATCCGAGAGATATAACATTCCGCTTTTCGCAGGCATATTATCAGGGAGTCGGCTCTCTATAGGGATTTCGCCAAAAACACAGTCAATCCTGTTCCTTTGCAAATCCGTCCGCAATGCCGCCAGACGCGTCTCCCAGTCTATATTCTTATCTTTTTCGAAAAGGAAAACAACCCCTTGAAGCATATACAAATTCCTCTTTACCTGCCGCCCCGTTTCCGTTAAAATAACATACAGATATTATTATATATAGAAGAAAGGGAATTTACAATGGCACAGAATCCAATCGTTACATTTACCATGGAGAACGGCGATGTGATCAAAGCGGAGCTTTATCCTGATATCGCGCCCGTCTCCGTCAATAACTTTATCAGCCTGATTCAGCAAAATTTCTATGACGGCCTGATTTTTCACAGAGTCATCAAGGGCTTTATGATTCAGGGCGGCGACCCGGAGGGCACAGGCATGGGCGGCCCCGGCTACTCTATTCGCGGAGAATTTGCGCAGAACGGCTATCCTAACGACTTAAAGCACACGGCGGGCGTCCTCTCCATGGCCAGAAGCATGCACCCCAATTCCGCAGGCAGCCAGTTCTTTATCATGCACAAGGACGCGCCTCACTTAGACGGCTCCTACGCAGCCTTCGGCAAAGTTACGGAGGGCATAGAGGTTGTCAATAAAATTGCCGAAACGGCCACTGATTATTCTGACCGCCCGTTGGAGGAGCAGAGAATCAAAACTGTAACCGTGGAAACCTTCGGAACCGAGTATCCTGAGCCGGATAAAATTCACGCAGGCTTCTGAAATCAGGCAGAGTCTCGTTCATAATTTGTTCAAATTTAATTTAAAAAAACTTCATGGCGGCAACATTTTTTAGACATTTCTCAACCGTATACTAAAACCATAAGATACAGCATAACAGAAAACACTTCAAAGTTAGCTGATTAATTAAAAACTTTTTCATAATAAATGCCAAGTAAAAGTAATTTTACTTGGCATCCTCCCTTTTTACAGGCTTTTTATTCTAACATCCTTCACATACCAATATCCATGTATACAATTTTTACTTGCTATATGAATTTCCCTGTGCTACAATAGGTAAGATCACATAACTTAATAAATCAGGTGAAAGGACGGCCTTTTATGAATTTGTCAGCGTAGACATCTTTAATGCATGTCTGCGCTTTTTTATCTCATGGAAAAGATTTCGCTGCCGGAAAGCGCTAACCGTTATACCTGATGAGAACGAAGGAGGAGAAATGTTATGGTAGAAATGATCACAAATGTGAACAGTGCCATCAACGGATTTGTGTGGGGAATCCCGATGCTGGTATTGCTCGTCGGTACAGGTATTCTGATGACCGTACTGACCAAATTTTTTCAGTTGTCCCATATCGGACACTGGTTTAAAAATACGATTGGCGGTATTTTTAAAGACAAAAACGTAACCAAACATACAGAAAAGGGCGACCAGTCCATTTCCCAGTTCCAGTCTCTTTGTACCGCCCTTGCGGCCACAATCGGCACCGGTAACATTGTAGGCGTGGCCAGCGCGTTAATCGCAGGCGGCCCGGGCGCTATCTTCTGGATGTGGGTGGTTGCTTTCTTCGGCATGATGACAAACTATTCCGAAAATGTACTCGGCATCTACTATCGCCGCAAAAATTCCAAGGGCGAGTGGTCCGGAGGCGCCATGTACTATCTGAAAGACGGACTTGGCTCCTATAAGGGGCTCAAGCAGGCGGGCGCTGTGCTGGCGGTACTCTTTTCGATCTTCTGCTTATTGGCATCCTTTGGTATCGGCAATATGAGTCAGGTGAACTCCATTTCCGCTAATATGGAAGCCGCCTTCTCTATTCCGCCTTACATAACCGGTATCGTACTGCTGCTGATTGCCGCCCTGGTTATTGTCGGCGGTCTTAAAAGAATCGCGTCCGTTACAGAAAAGCTCGTTCCTTTTATGGCGATTCTCTATATCCTCGGCGCGCTGGTTATTTTCGTCCTCAACATCGGACAGGTCGGCGCCGTATTTAGCTCCATTTTCAAAGGCGCGTTCGGTTTGAAAGCTGTAGGCGGCGGTATTGTGGGCTCCGGCGTCAAGATGGCTCTGACCTGGGGTATGAAGCGCGGCGTGTTCTCCAACGAAGCCGGTCTTGGTTCTTCCGTTATGGTACATTCTAATTCTAATGTAAGAGAGCCTGTTCGACAGGGTATGTGGGGAATCTTTGAGGTATTCGCGGATACCATTATCGTCTGTACGCTGACAGCCTTCGCCGTTCTCTCTTCCGGTCTGATTGATCTGGATACCGGCGCAGTCTTAAGCGAATCCGCCGGTTCCGCTCTGGTAGGAGAAGCCTTCGCGACCGTATTCGGCGGCATTGGCCCCGCCTTTATCGCCATCGCGATTCTGTTATTCGCCTTTTCTACTGTACTGGGCTGGAGCCATTACGGTTCGAAAGCGTGGGAATATCTGTTTGGCACCAAATCTACGATTGTATACCGGGTGGTATTCGTACTGATGATTTTCGTAGGCGCTACCATGAACCTGAGTCTTGCCTGGGATTTATCCGATACCTTCAACGGCCTGATGGCAATCCCGAACTTAATCGGTGTGCTGAGCCTGTCTCCTGTTGTGGTAAAGATCACCAGGAATTATATAGACCGCGTCCTGAAGGGAAAGGACGTAAAGCCAATGCTCTCTGTATTCCCTGAAATCAATGAGGAGCATGAAAAAGAAATTTAAAAAAGAATTGATGAAAGCGAGAATCTATTAAGAAAGCCTCATTCCGAGCGTTCGGAATGAGGCTTTTCTGATTGGTCTTACGATTCCTTATACTGTCGGCCTCTTATCGCCTGAGATATCTCAAGCCTTGCCATCAGAACCAAGAACGTTAACAATCTTATGGGCAACCATATCCTTAACAGCCTGACGAGCCGGTTTCAGATACTGACGAGGATCAAAATGATCCGGATGCTCTGCAAAGTACTTACGGATATTGCCTGTCATGGCAAGACGGATATCGGAGTCGATATTAATCTTACATACTGCCAGTTCTGCCGCCTTACGAAGCTGCTCTTCCGGAATACCTACCGCATCGGGCATATTGCCGCCGTACTGGTTAACCATAGCCACGAACTCCTGAGGAACGGAAGAAGAGCCATGAAGAACGATGGGGAAGCCGGGCAGACGCTTAATGCACTCCTCTAATACATCGAAACGGAGCGGAGGCGGAACAAGAACGCCATCCTCATTTCTTGTACACTGAGCCGCAGTAAACTTATATGCGCCGTGGGAGGTTCCAATTGCGATCGCAAGAGAGTCGCAGCCTGTCCTGGTAACGAACTCCTCTACCTCCTCCGGACGGGTATACATTTCTTTTCCGGATTCTACAACAACTTCATCCTCAACGCCGGCTAACGTACCAAGCTCAGCCTCAACAACTACGCCTTTATCATGGGCGTACTCTACAACCTGCTTGGTCAAAGCGATATTATCCTCAAAGGATTTGGAGGAAGCATCGATCATAACAGATGTAAATCCGCCGTCGATACAGGATTTACACAGTTCAAAGGTATCGCCGTGGTCTAAGTGGAGCGCGATCGGAATCTGAGGATTCTCCGCTACTGCCGCTTCTACTAACTTCACCAGATAAGTATGGTTCGCATAAGCGCGGGCTCCCTTGGAAACCTGAAGAATAACAGGGCTGTTTAATTCGCCTGCAGCTTCCGTAATACCCTGAACGATTTCCATGTTGTTAACATTGAACGCACCAACCGCATAGCCGCCATTGTATGCCTTCTTAAACATTTCGGTTGTTGTTACTAATGGCATTGTTTTTACCACCTTTCTTGATTGATATTTTATCATGATTATAACCGGCTGCTAAACCGGGTATGAACTACCGTCCCTATTATACCCCAAAGCTTGCCCTTGCGCAAACAATTTCTTTACCGGGGAACCCTGATTTCTACCGCCCGCTTCTCATCACGATTCTCGACGCAGGCAGAGAGTAAATATGAGGATTTATTATGTATATTTCAATAACAGGCAGCAATAGCAACAAAGATGTTTATATCAAACGTTCTGGTGGGTTTACATCTGTTTTCTGCTTGCTTTTTTTAAATCGACAGTTTCATTTCCTATAGTAAACTGACCTGCGTCCGCACGCTCCAAAAAGCTGACGCACCGGAGCAGCGTCGTTTTTCCGGAACTGCTGGGGCCTAATATTACGACGACCTGTCCATCCTCAATTTGTATAGACACATCCTTTAAGACTTCTGATTTCCCAAAATCTTTCCTTACATTTCTGATATCAACCACAATAGTCCCTCACCTTTGATATTTCTTTACTTTAAATATAATATTCTAAGCTTTCCTCGTGTGCCAGATTTAACCTTTCCAAAATCTGATTTCGATATTTTAAAAAATCTGAATGACTGCGATTTCTATTGTAATTCATATCGATTCGTATATCATCAATGATCCTTCCTGGCCTAGGGGACATCACAATCACTCTCTGAGATAAATAAACTGCTTCATCCACATCATGGGTAATCAAGATCATCGTATTTTTTTGAGTCTCCCAAAGGCGGATGAGGACATCCTGGATATTCATCCTCGTAAACGCGTCCAATGCTCCCAATGGCTCATCCATTAGCAGTACATCTGGCTCTGTTGTCAGTGCTCTAATTAGGGCAACCCTCTGGCTCATTCCTCCGGAAAGCTGGCTTGGATATGTCTTTTTAAATTTTTCCAATTCTACGAGTTTTAAAAGTTCTTCTGCAAGTGCCTGCTTTTCTGAAAGATTTTTCTGTGATTTCAATCCAAAAATAACATTTTCCCATACAGTAAGCCAAGGAAACAGCGCATGATCCTGAAAAACAAGCCCTCTTTTGGCACTGGTTCCGGTAATCACCTCTCCGTCACATATCGCTTCCCCTTTTGTAGGGGATTCCAGTCCTGTAATAATACGCATCAAGGTAGATTTTCCACATCCACTAGCTCCAACAAAGGAAACAAATTCCCCCGGTTTGATAGACAAATTGATGTGATTCAGCGCCGTTAAGGTTTCTTCTGTATCGCTTCTTTGGAAAATCTTCGTAACATCCTTTAACTCAATTGCACCTTTATCCATTCTCTTATTCGCCTCCCTGCCATCTCAATACCCGTTTCTTTATCAGGTTTAAAATACAATTTACTAAAATAAATGTAATACAAATGATAATAATTGCACCATACATTTTAGCAAATTCTGCCCAGCCTTTCTGCCAGTTAATATACCAGCCGAGACCGGATTCCACGCCCATCATTTCTGCCACCATCAAAGTTAGGCAAGCGGTGCTCATCCCCTGGGTCAGTCCAGTAAAGATACTTGGCATAGCTGCTGGCATTACGACTCTGAACAAAATCCCAATTTTGCTCGTTCCCAGAGTTCTTGCTACCTCATAGTAATTTTTGTGTACACCTGATACTCCGTTAATAGAAGAAATGGTCACAGGAAACCATACCCCAAGAGCAATTAAAAATGCACTGCCGCCAAAAAGAGAACTGGATAAAATCATAATAATTGGCATATAGGTTGTAGAAGGAATTGCACCAAGCACCCTCACAAGCGGCTGTATCCAATAATTTACACGTTTTGACCAACCAGCAAGCACTCCACACAGAAGTCCTGCCAGCACTCCTGTAAAATAACCGGTAAAAAGAAGTTTTAAAGAATTCTTTACACAATCGAGTAGCTTTACCCAATCCGAGATCATTGCATCCAGAACTCTTCCAATCCATGGAAAGTAGGGCAAAATCAATCGACCTGACTTTAATGTCAATAAGTCATAAATTGTAAGGAGAATCCAAATGACAGAGAAAAGCGGCGTCAGATAAAGGAGCTTCTCATACCATTCTTCTTTCACAAAAGAAGCAAGATACCAGATGAAAAATACCAAGATACCCAATATCAACAGATTTCCATACAATTTTGTTGCCTGATTCAGACCATGATTTGGGACATAGCTGTATTCAAGGTAATGAATGAAAAGTGTAATTGCCGGTAAGAGAGCGATTGTTCTGTTCAGTAGTCTTCTCGTATTTGATAGTTGCTTTTTTTCAAGTTTTTTGAGCTCTTTTACTGTAATCTGATTCTGCGTATCCATTTTGCACCTCTCTATCCCACTATTTTTCCAAATTTTCTAGATTATATCTGTACCAAATCTGCTCTTTAAAAGCATCTGCATCTGTATCCTTTGAAATTACACCAAGTTGGGCATACTCGGATATGCTGTCATACAGGGACTTTTCTGTTGTATCATTATCCAGACCAAATTGATAATAATTCAGTAGTGTCAAGGCGTACTCTTCATCACAAGATACATAATTATTCTCTACAAGAATCTGAGCAGTTTCCTTTCTATTTTCTTCACTTTCTGCAAGCCATTTAGATGCTTTATAAATAGCACGAATAATTTTATAGGAAGCAACTGGATTCGCATCCTGGAATTTGCCAGAAATCCCCATTACGCAGCATGCTTCATTTTTAAAGTCCTCATCTGTTGTCAGGGATCTGATCTGCTTTACTGTTCCCTCATCAACCCATTGCTTTGTCAATTGCTCACTTGCCACAATTGCGTCTACTTCGCCATTTTGCAGTGCCAGCAGGATTGCACCAGAGTCAAAGCCTAACCAGGTAAAATCATCTGCAGTAAAGCCATCATGGGCAGCCATACGAAGACCAATATTATGGTATATTCCTCCAATCGCTCCGACTACGCCAATCTTAAGGCCCTTTTCGAGTTTATCAACTCCGTCAGGCAATGTCACCATCGCAGCGCATCCTGTATGCAATCCAACAGAGAAACGAATATCGACACCATTTTGAACAGAGGTCAACCATTGTGCAATCATTCCAGCAGAAGTATCAATTAATCCTGCAGCAAGTGCATCTCTGGAATCTTCTGCCGCTGTCAGTTCCACCTGTAGGCCTTCTTGTTCAAAAAAGCCCTTATAGTAAGCAACTGGAATTGCCGCCTGACATAACCCTCCATCATAGCCAATATGAATTGTCCTTGTAAAAGCTTCTTCCTGTTCAAACAAATTTTGTAATTCCTCACTGGACAGTTGGCTGTAATCTCCATCGAAATCTACTTGTTCTTCTATGTTTTCCTTGGTTTGATTGGTTCCGCTTTCCGTATTTCCTGTTTCCTGTGTCTGTCCTGCGCATCCTGTCAGTATAACCAAAGAAAGCGCAAATGCCGCTGTTTTCGTCCATTTTTTCATATTCTTTCTTCCTCCCCTATCTCCGTTTATTTAACATGATTTATTACTCTTACCCTTCCTTATGGTAGGTAAAGGGGTCTTTTTCATACCATGACTCTTTGTAGGGAAATTGGGCATGTTTCGCAAGGTTTTTCTGAAAATGATCATTCTCCAATGCAAAAATCATTTTTCTAACAAGCTGAAACGCCCCATTGTATCCAAAATAGGATCCTCCTACATCAAAAAGCTGAATAGATGGTACTCCAAGTTTTGCCGGAATCTGCTGTGATCCATTGTGTGTAATAATCAAATCTGGCTGATACGTTTTTACCTGATTTACAAACTCATATGCTTGATTACTGATTGCTACCGGTACATCCGGCAGCTCCTTTGCAAGATCGTCAAACACGGGATCGGCATTAGAATCATAATTATATCCTCTTAAGCCAACAATCTCCATTCCGAGGCTCTTTAGGAAAATACTTTCTGCTGCAACGCGAACGCTTCCCCCTCCAAGCAGCACCTTTTTCCCTTTAAGTTTTGGTAAATATGGTTCAACTGCATCTGCCAGCAATTTTTCTTCCTCATCCGCAAATCGATTTGCCCTTTCTTGAAGGTCAAATCGCGACGCCACTTCCAAAAGCCATTTTCTGGTAGCTACTGGCCCTATCGGCATGCCTGCAATCACATATGGCATATGATATTCTCTTTCTAAATAAGAAAGCATATAGTCATCATGCATGTTGCAAAGACTCACATTCAATGCTGCCTGAGGAATCAACCTGAATTTGTCTGCATTACTATATTCCGCATAAATCTGCACGTTTAGATCAAGTGCATTTAGTAGTCTTGCCATCTCTGCCTCATCGGAAGGTCCAATGGATGTTGCGTTAAATAAATTGACTGTATGAGCCACCTTATAGTTCCAACTTTTCTCTCCTATTTCATTGCTAAGAGAAGGCACAAATGCTGGTGTAAAATCCTTATATGGAATTGCCTGAAATCCAATATGCCTAATCAGACTGTGATAAAAAGAATCATATGCACTTGCTACCACCCTTGATTTGAATCCAGGACAATGAATCGCAGTTACCTGCGCAGCTACTTCCCTGGATGCCTGTTCCACAATCTGTTCCACATCATCCCCAATAATGTTGGGAGCACAGGTAGAAACTACAAAAATAATTTCTGGTCTGTAGGTTCTGTCAGCATAGGCAATTGTTTCCTTTAATTTTTTTTCTCCTCCTGTAATTACCTCAGCTTCCTGCAAATTTGTTGACAACCATGGCACTGGTTTTGCAGTTAGCCCTCTGTCTGCTTTTCCTTTGGTTGTAGCACTGGATAAATTGTGTAATTGCGTTCCACACCCGATAGGTCCATGAATGATAATCACTGCGTTTTCCACCGTAGCACACATCATTAAGGATAATGACATCTGACAGGCATTTGTCTGCCAGAAGCTTCTATTGTTCCGTAGCATACATCCTGATTTGGAGCAATCTGAAACATTGCATCCGCAGCCATGAAAACTATCAGCGATCTGAAGTCTTTGGTCACGGACAGGCGGTATTGGCTGATTATAATAATTTTCCATTTCAATCTCCTCTCTTTACCTTCTTATTTCCCTGCCACTAAAACACTGATAATATCCTCAAGAAGATGTAATCCTCCCTCAAATCCCGCATATCCCTTGGAACAGATTAACCTGTTTGAGACTGGATAGCTGACTGCCAGTGTCTGTGCCCCAAGCTCTGAAGCTGTATACTTGTCAATTCCACTTCCCAATAGGAACAGGGGAGTATCACTGTCAAAATATCTCTGCCCCTGATTTCTGGGATGTCTCTTGGCAATCAGTCTACCGATTTCGCTGGTTCCGGATTCGAACAATAATTCCCCTTGCACATCACTTTCTTCGAAATGTTTTCGTAGTGCATTTGCCTTTTCTTCCTTCAAAATATCTGTCACAAAAATATCATCTGCATGCCATCCAAGTTCTTCTGACACAAATTTTTGAAGGGGAATTGCGTAATTACTATTTGCAATAATTTCCGCATAATAAAAATACTGACCATTGGCAATAATATCTGCTGCTCTCAGGAAATAACTGTAATAGTGATTATTCTCCTCTTGAATTACCTTTTCCAAAAGTTCCTGATCCACCGCAAGTTCTGTACCAATTCTGCGCAAAAATTCTTCCGTTGCTACTGCACCAATGGGCAAGTCATAAATACCATAGGGTGTTCCATGCCTTTCCTCAAAGGTTTCTACGAGTTCCCTGCCCCACACACTGGAAAACAGTAAATTGTAGGATGCTTCTGGCGCTGAAGTAATATTCTCAAAAGTCTGATCCCCGGTAAAAAACGTATTAACTTCAAATCCGATTTTTTTTAACAGTCTTCGAATCTCTTCCAAATCACCACGAAAAAAAGGATCAAAACCAGGTACAATTCCAAAAATGTTTAAAAGCTTCTGTTTCTTTTCCTTTGTGGCTGGCAAATACCGATTGAAAATACCATCCAAAGCAATTTCATATCCTCTATATGCATCTCCTTTAAAACTAGCGGTACTGATTGCAATGACATCAATGTCATCTTCTTCCAGTTCTCTGACAACTCCTTGTACATCATCGCCGATCATTTCCGTCATACATCCCGTTGCCACCACAACCAGTTTTCCGTCCATGATTTCTTTGGTTGCTCGAAGTTCTTCTTCCAACCTATCTACACCGCCAAATACAACATCTCTCTCACCAATCGCGCTGCTCGGTATATGACTGCCTCCAATTGTTCCCTCTCCAAGATTTCCTGCACAGGTAGCAATTGCGCCATATAAATTACCGCCACATCCTATGGCTGAATGTGTGACTGGAATCACCCCAGGGAGAAGGGAAAGCGTTGTGATTGCGCCACCAAGAGCGCAGGTTGTTCTCGGTCTTTCAATATGTCCACTCATTGTTTCCTTTCCTCCTAATTTAGCTGATTATTATATTGGTACAAAATTGTTGATAAATATCTCTCTCCTGTATCCGGGAGAAGTGCTACAATTGTTTTGCCCTTATTTTCTTTTCTCTTTGCAAGGCTGAGAGCTGCAAATGCTGCTGCCCCGGAAGAAATACCTACAAGAAGTCCTTCTACCCTTCCAAGAAGTCTGGAAGTATCAATAGCCTCATCGCTACGAATCCTTAAAATTTCATCCAAGATTTCTGTTTCTAAAACCTGCGGAACAAAGCCCGCTCCAATCCCTTGTATTTTATGGGCTCCAGCTGCGCATCCACTAAGTACAGAGGATTCAAAAGGCTCTACAGCTACGACCTGAATCTCTGGTTTATGTGCTTTCAAACCTTTCCCAACACCTGTTACCGTTCCGCCTGTTCCTACTCCGGCTACGAAAATATCCACAGCCCCCTCTGTATCCTCCCAAATTTCCTGCGCGGTTGTTTCTTCGTGGGCTTTGGAATTTGCCCGATTTTCAAATTGCTGTAAAATTACACCTCCTGGAATTGCACTCTTTAAAGCCTCTGCTCTTCGAATTGCGCCGTTCATTCCCTGGGCTCCTGGGGTTAATACGACCTCTGCCCCAAGTGCTGTAACCAATGTTCTCCTTTCAATACTCATTGTATCTGGCATTGTTAAAATCACATGATAACCCTTAATCGCCCCTACAAAAGCAAGTCCAACACCCGTATTCCCACTTGTAGGCTCAATAATGGTGGCCCCTGGCTTCAAAATCCCCCGTTCCTCAGCATCCTCAATCATGGCAAAAGCAATTCGATCCTTTACCGAGCCAGCTGGGTTGAAGTATTCGAGTTTAAAATAAACATCCGCCTCAAGTCCATTCACCTTCAGAAAACGGTTAGGTTTCAACAAAGGGGTTTTTCCAATCAGTTCCGTTAATTCCTGTGCTGCATGTACCATACTTTTTTGTCTCCTATCCTAGCTTGACTCTCCTTAAATTCCTGCTCTGTTTCCGCCGATTACAACACCGGATTCAAGTTCCAGCAGCTGATCTGACCAAGAGGCTGCCCACTTTCTCAGTTCATCTTGTTCCATTGGTGAAGGAACGCTGGATTCATGATGATCCACAATTCTTTGCGCAAGTCTTCTATAAACAGAGGCCTGTTCTGAATCTGGTGCAGCTTCAATGGTTGTTTTTCCTTGAAGTTCACTTTGTGTAACCGTAATTGATCTTGGCACATATTCCATAATCTGCGTCTTAGTTCTTTCTGCAAAATCATCAAGAATATCTCTTGAATATTTTTCTGTCACGGAATTTCCAATAACTCCTCCAAGCAAGGCTCCTCCAGTATTAGAATATTTTTTGATTCCCTTAAATAAATTATTGGAAGCATAAACACTCATAAAGTCCGAAGAAGAAACTGTAAATACGTGTTCTGCGATTCCTTCTCGGATTGGTGTTGCAAAACCACCGCAGACAACATCTCCAAGGACATCATAGATAACGTAATCCAAGTCTAATTCTTCAAACACATGCTGTTGCTTAAACAATTCAACAGAAGAAATAATTCCTCGTCCAGCACATCCTACGCCTGGTTGAGGACCGCCTGCTTCTACACAGTAGATTCCATTAAATCCCTCAAAAATAACATCCGAAGCCTTCACACTTCCCTTTTCCCTTAGGGTATCTAAAACCGTTGGAATATATTGTCCACTTCTAAGTGTATTCGTCGAATCACTTTTAGGATCACATCCAAACTGCATGACCTTAAATCCCATTTTTGACAAAGCTGCCGTTAAGTTTGATGTCGTTGTTGACTTCCCAATTCCTCCTTTTCCGTAAATTGCAATTTGTGTTAATTTTTTTGCCATTATTTTCTCCTCATTTTTCCTTTAACCGTGTGAAAATGTATCTCCTGCGGCTCTTTGATTTCCATAAATTTGTGATGCAAAATCACTCTTTCCCGGTACTCCAATCGCGTCTGCCCGGCATCTTTGACAGTGTCTGAACACATCAATGTACGGAGCCGCCTTGTTTCTTGCCATATCAATTTCCTGGCAAGTAGGTATCCTTTCTTCCTTGAGTTTCCCATTTGGAATTAACGGGATAATATTGTAAATTTTTGCGCCTGCATCACTTACCGCTCTTGCAATCTCTTCTATATGCGTTCCATTGATAGACGGCACAAGGACGGTATTTACCTTTACTGTAATTCCAGCTTTAGAAACCTTGCGAATTCCTTCCAGCTGATTTTCTATTAATATTTTTGCTCCCTCTTCCCCTTCTATCCACCTTCCGTGATAGAAAATCCCATCATTTAATTTGGCCTCTATTGCCGGTTCTACTGCATTCACCGTGACTGTCAGAGAATCAATTTCAGCCTTTATTACTTCCTCTGCCAGTTCATTCAAAAGTAATCCATTCGTGCTCATACATTTCAGCAAATCAGGAAACGTCTTTCCAACCAGTCGAAAGGTCTTCAATGCATCCTCCGTAGCCAATGTATCGCCTGGGCCAGCAATTCCTATCACCTTAATATCCGGACAAATATCCAGCGATTGCTTCACAACAAATACTGCCTCTTCCGGAGATATGACTTCCCGCGTCACTCCTGGCCGGTTTTCTGTTGCATTTCTTGGTCTAGTGCAAAATTTACATGCAATATTACACGTTTCACTTACCGGCAAATGAATTCTTCCCGTCGTAGCACTATGATTTCCAAAGCAGGGGTGTGACTCTTGCAGTTTTTTATAGTTATCCTCTTTTTCCATCTGTCTTTTATCCCTTCCTCATTGATTTATAAATAAGGTCCTGCACACTGACATATCTTGTTAGTTTTTCAATTGCCACAAGAATATCCCCTTCATATTCGTATGCGATCATTCCTTCACTTTTCAGATACATAGACGCACGCTGTCCTATTTTTGCAACTAATATATATCTGCAATCCTTTAAAAGAGCAATCTTCTCATAAAATTCATCATCGCGGTGTTCTCCATTATGGCAAACAATTTTGGCACTTCTTTTTTCCAGAATGGTTGCTTTTCCATCCCCACTAATCTCATAAATCACAAAAGAAGTGGCTTTTGCAAAATGCTGATCTATCCTTTTCCCTTCTGATGAGGCAACTGCTATTCGATAACTCACAGGCAACCCTCCTTTACCAGTTATTTGATATAAAAACGGACAACCGGAGGTTTTGCTTAAATCAGCTAACCTCCAGTTGTCCGGTCAGTTACTCAATCTCACTTTTTTGTTCTGTTCAACCTGAACCACTTTGCCATCCTGTACTACGATGGAAATTGTCCCGTATTTAATCTCCTCTGCCATCTGTTTTACGATGCAAAGCCAATCGTTCTGCGTTTTATCAGGCAGTCTGTCCGGCATACGTATCACCACCTTTTTTGATACGCGCAGCTAAACCTGCGGCTGTCAGTTATTAAACAACGGTGTCGAAAGGTATCTGTCGCCCGAATCAGGCAGCAGTACCACGATATTCTTTCCAGAGTTCTCCGGTCTTTGCGCAAGTATGACAGCCGCTTTAAGCGCCGCGCCCGATGAAATTCCGACTAAAATCCCCTCTGCCAGCGCGAATGCCTTTCCTTCCGCAAACGCATCCTCATTCTCGATTGCGATGACCTCATCGTAAATCTTTGTATTCAGCACATCGGGCACAAAGCCTGCGCCGATACCCTGAATTTTATGCGCGCCTGGCGTACCCTTTGAGAGCACAGGGCTTGTCGCCGGCTCCACAGCCACGATCTTTACGTTGGGGTTCTGCTCTTTTAAATATTCGCCTACGCCCGTAACCGTGCCGCCCGTGCCAACGCCCGCAACAAAAATATCCACCTTCCCGTCAGTCTGTTTCCAAATCTCCGGACCGGTCATTGCCTTATGTACGGCAGGGTTTGCGGGATTTATAAACTGCCCGAGGATAATAGAGCCTTCGATTTCCTTATTTAACTCTTCCGCCTTTGCGATTGCGCCCTTCATTCCCTTTGCGCCCTCCGTAAGCACAAGCTCCGCGCCATACGCCTTAAGGAGATTTCTGCGCTCAACGCTCATGGTGTCGGGCAGCGTGAGGATCGCCTTATAGCCCTTCGCTGTCGCGACAGCCGCCAAACCGATGCCGGTGTTGCCGCTGGTCGGCTCGATGATTGTCGCGCCAGGCTTCAGCTTTCCGGATTTCTCCGCGTCCTCAATCATCGCCAGCGCAATTCTGTCCTTTACCGAACCTGCCGGATTAAAATACTCAAGCTTTGCAAGAAGCGTCGCATCCGAAACGCCTGCTTTCCTGCTGTAACGGTTCAGCTTCAAAATAGGGGTTCCTCCAATCAGTTCCAATGCACTCTCTTTAATTTCTGACATAACAGCTTACCTCCGATTTTAATTTTCATTACCTACTTTTTTGATATGCAATGTATGTTTTGATGTTAGGCTCATTATAGTCGTGCTTTAGCGCGTTGTCAATCACTTTTTGAAAAAAAATTTCATATTGTGAATTTTATATCCCGATTGTAAATTAACTTTTCGCTTGATTGCCTACTTTTTCAGTGGTATTATAGGTTTATCTGATAATACATCAAAACAAGGTAGTATGAAAGAAGATTTGGCTATATTGTGCCGGAGCGTCACAAATAGCTTTGATGGCATCACGTCGCTAACGCTCCAGAATGGAGCACTATATATGAAGATATCTACCCGGGGGCGCTATTCACTGCGCATGATGATAGACCTGGCACAGCACTACAACGAAGGTTTTATCGCCTTAAAGGACATATCCGCAAGGCAGAACATTTCAAAAAAATATCTGGAGCAGATAATCCCGTTTTTTAACCGCAGCAATCTTCTTTTGGCAAATAAGGGACATATGGGCGGCTATCAGCTCGCCAAACACCCGAGCGAAATCACAGTGCGCGAAATTTTTGAAAGCGCCGAAGGAAGCCTTACTCCTGTAAGCTGCATGGACAATTCCCCAAATATCTGCGAGAATGCTGCCAATTGCCTTACCCTGCCCGTTTATCAGGGGCTTTACGAGGTAATCATCAATTACCTGAACAGCATTTCATTGCAGGATGTCATCAGCAATAAGCCTGACAGCTGCGAATATTATATCTGACAATTTCTTTGTTCCTATATTTCCTATTTATTTTATAGGAATTTATTTCAAAAAATATCGCCCGGTTTTGATTTGAACAGCCCCAAAATGCATCAAAGCAGCCATAACCAACGTTATGCCTGCTTTGCATCGCTTGTTTTGCCCTTGCGCAAACAATTTCTTTACCGGGGAACCCTGATTTCTACCGCCCGCTTCTCATTTGCTATCACCGCGCGCAAATGTTCGCCGCCAAACTCGCCGTCCAGCGTCCATGCCAGCGGCTCCCCCGCTTCCACCACGATTCTCGACGCGGACAGAGAGTAAATATGCTCCGACTTCACCCGCTTATCCACCATCGCCAGAATAATGTTATTCAGCTCCAGCGGATTCGACGGCTTGCGGATCAGCGTCACCTCAAACAGCCCGTCGTCCAGCAATACGTTCTGTCCCGTAATTCCCCGGAAGCCGCCGACCGAATGGGAATTGGTAATCATTCCGTATAAAAACTCCCCCTCTATGATCTGCCCGTCGCAGACGATTTTCAGCGCATAAGCCCGTACAGAGGGCAGCGCCCTGACGCCCTCCAGCAGGTAAGCCGCATGTCCCAGGACGTTTTTGACATCCTGCCTGGTCTCATAGGACACATTGGTAAAAATACCGAAGGCCGCTACGTAAATAAAGCTGTCGTCGTTAAACGCCCCGATATCGCACGCAAAATTCCTGCCCTTTACCACCACGTCCGCCGCTTTAATCATGTTTCTGGGAATTTTCAGGCTATTGGCAAAATCGTTAGTGCTGCCCGCGGGGACATAGCCGATGGGCAGTCTTTGCTCGCACTGCATCATACCGGTTACCACCTCGTCAAGAGTACCGTCGCCGCCGCTGCATACCACGATATCATACCCCGCATGGCGCTGCCTGACCGCTTTCACCGCGTCTCCCGACGCCTGCGTGGGATAGGCGGTCACCTCATAGCCCGCCTTGACAAATATATCAATAATATCCAGCAGATTACTCCGGATCTGCGCCTTACCGGCTCTGGGATTATAAATAAACAACAATCTCCTGCCCATCTGCTTCCCCTTCCTGTTAAAAAAAGAAGATCTCCAGTGGAAATCTCCTTTATATTCTGCCTTATCTAATGTCGCTCTTACTGCCCGCCCCTGTTATTTACCGCTCAGGAACTTTTCGATTTCTGTCACGGCGGCTTCTTCGTCGCTGCCATTTGCGGTTACCGTTATCACTTCGCCGCTGTCAAGACCCAGGCTCATCATTCCCATAATACTTTTTGCATTGACCTTCCTGTCCTCTGAATTGATGTACACTGTGCTCTCGAACTGGCTCGCCACCTGTACGAGCATTGCGACCGGTCTGGCTTCCAATCCGGTCTCCAGTTTAATCTGGATAGATCTTTGAATCATAATATTCTCCTCCTTTACAACCTGATTGTGTCGGCAAGCTCACTGAGCCTGCGCAATCTATGATTTACACCTGATTTACCAACCTTCGGTTCCAAATATTCGCCCAATTCCTTCAGCGCGGCATCAGGATGCTCCAAACGAACCTCCGCCATCTGGCGAAGATTATCCGGCAGATTGTCAAACCCATACCTGTCCCTGATAAAAAGAATATCTTCTATCTGCTTAGACGCCGCCGTAACAGTCTTAGAAATATTCGCCGTCTCACAATTAACACGCCGGTTAATAGAGTTGCGCATCTCCTTAACAATTCTGAGATTTTCCAGATTCATCAAGGATACATGGGCGCCCATGACATTGAGAAGGTCTACAATACCCGCTCCTTCCTTCAGATATACCACTTCATATTTTTTCCGTTTAATAAGCTTAGCCTCTATCTGAAACTCCTGAATAATACCCTGAAGCTGCTCCGCCTGTGCCCTGTGATTACAGACGAACTCCAAATGATAGCTTTTCTCAGGATCGCTCATGGATCCTGCGCACAGGAATACCCCTCTTAGATAAGCCCTCAGACAACAGGAATTCTTAATTAACAAAACGTTAACCGGCGACTCCAGAGCCACCCTGCTTCCTGTCCCATCATATAGATGCAACGCCTGTATGACCCTCGCTTCCTCCCGGTCATCCGGCAGCAGTCTGCTTTTCCTCTGCATATTAGCGCCTTGCGTTACAACATTATCTATATTAAATGTTTTTTTAAGTAATGTAAAGCATTTTCTCTCAACTGCCTCATTTTCCGTCTCAAGGCACAGGTGAGCGTCATTCTCACAAGTACCTCCGGCAAAATGAAGCAGCGCCGCCAGCTCCGCCAGTTGGCAATGCCTTGCCGAACTGACCTGAGCCGCCAGTTCTTCTTTTACCGTTCCTGAAAACGACATATCAATCCCCATGCCTTTCCACAGTCTGTAAACTTCCATATATGGCCTGCAATTGCGTCAGATACCCTGCTTAACATCTCTATGGTACAACTTAATGCCATAATTCCCCTGCTCCTTCATCTGCGCATACAGCTCATTCGCCAGCGTTACGCTTCTGTGCTTGCCGCCGGTACAGCCTATGCCGATCACAAGCTGATGCTTTCCCTCCTTCACATAATTAGGAATCAGAAATTCCAGCATGTCCACCAGTTTTTTCAAAAATTCTCCCGCCTCCGGGAAACGCATCACGTAATCCTGTACTTCCCTGTCATTACCAGTTTTATGCTTCAAGTCGTCAATATAGAACGGATTGGGAAGAAATCTCACATCAAACACCAGATCTGCGTCCGCCGGGATACCGTTCTTAAAACCAAAGGACAAAATACTGACCATCAGGGAATTATATTCCTCATTGCGCACAAAAATGTGATCGATTTCCTCCTTCAGCTCCCTTGTCAAAAGATTCGAGGTATCAATAATATAATCCGCTTTCTGCTTAATGCCCTGAAGGATCTCCCGTTCTTTATAAATCCCTTCCTCCACCCTGCCCTGGGGCGACAGGGGATGCATCCTTCTGGTTTCCTTATAACGCTTCAGAAGGACGGCGTCGCTGGCGTCTAAGAAAAGAATTTCAAACTGATAGCCGTTTTCCTTCACCTGAGCCAAAATCTGCTGAAGATCGCCGAAAGCCTGATCCGCGCGCACATCCAAACCCAGCGCCACCTTATTAATCTCGCTGTTAGGCGTGATAATCAAATCCACGAATTTCTCTATCAGCGGCACCGGCAGATTATCTACGCAGTAAAAGCCCACATCCTCCAGCATTTTCATGGCGGTTCTTTTCCCGGAACCGCTCATACCGGTCACTACCACAAATCTCATACTTTCCTCATTTCCGCGCTGCTTTTTGCGCATAAAGCAATGCAAGATCGCCTCTGTTTCCTCGTTCCGGTTCCCGCAAGCTCCCCGGCAGCCGGAAGGCCTATGCTAAAAATCCCCCAGAAAAACCACTTCCGGCTCCAGCGTCACATGAAACCTCTCTTTCACACGCTCCTGCACTTCCTCTATCACTTCTTTAATATCCGCGGCCGTCGCCTTCCCGGTATTGACAATAAAGCCGCAATGCTTATTAGACACCTGCGCGCCGCCGATCCGGTAGCCCCTCAGCCCGGCCTCCATAATCAGCTTCCCTGCAAAATATCCCTCCGGGCGCTTAAAGGTACTGCCGGCGCTGGCATATTCCAGGGGCTGCTTGCTCTTACGAAGCAAAGCCAGTTCTTCCATTCGGGCGCCTATCTGCTCCTGATTTCCTCTGGTAAGCCGCAGAACCGCTTCTACTACGATAAACGGCCTGTTTTTAATGATACTGGTACGATAACCAAACTCCATCGTATCATTATCCAGGGTCAGAATCTGTCCATCCCGATCCATCACCCGCACCGACTCCACAATCTGCTTCATATCGCCGTCATAAGCGCCTGCATTCATGACAATGCCGCCGCCCATACTGCCGGGTATTCCCGCCGCAAATTCCAGGCCGGCCAGGCTGTGCCGCTTCGCCGCCGCCGCCGTCTGGGACAAAAGCGCTCCCGCCTTGACAAACACACGGGTATCCTCTACCTGAATCTGTGACATTTCTTCGCCAAATTTGACAACGATCCCCTGATAGCCCTTGTCTCCCACCAGAAGATTACTGCCGTTACCCAGTATAAAATACTCCTGTTCAATGCGGTTAAAATAAGGAATCAGCTCTGCCAGCTCCTCTTCCTTCTGAATCATCAGCATACATTCCGCTTCACCGCCTACGCGGAAGGTAGTATATTGACTCATCGGCACATGAAACAAAATACGTTCGCCCGGAATAATCGTTTTAATATAGTCATACATTGATGCGCTCAATTGATACCTCAACCCACTTCTCAAATCATTATATTCTATTTTAATATGTTCTGTTCCTGTACAGATTATGTATAAATCGCAAGGCACATACCGCTTACCGGCAAGTGCCTTGTCTGTTCTCCATCTGTTCTTTCTTTAATCCAACACCATTTTGGCAGCGCCATAGATACCAGCGTCATTTCCCAGCGTTGCCAGCGCAAACTCCGTGTTTTTGCAAGCGTGGAAAACCGTCTTCTCATAAGATGGAAGGATATACTCAAAAAGCACTTCTCCCGCCTTGGATACGCCGCCGCCGATTACAAAGATTTCGGGATTGAGCACACCGGCAATGATTCCCAGCGCCTTGCCCAGATAATCCCCGAATTGCCGCGCGACCTCGACAGCCAGCTTATCCCCGGCTTTCACCGCGTCAAATACCGTCTTAGCGGATACCTCCCCGTTCCTGAGGACGCTGTCCTGGCCGCTTGCCTGTAAGGCTCTGCGAGCCAGCCTGACAATCCCCGTAGCGGAAGCATATTCCTCCAGGCAACCGTAATTACCGCATCCGCAGGCCTCTGTCTCATGGTCTTCTACATGAATATGGCCAATCTCGCCGCCTGCCCCGCAGGAACCCGTCATAATCTTACCATTGATAATAATACCGCCGCCCACACCGGTTCCCAAGGTGACGGCCACCAGATTACGGCGTCCCTTTCCGCCGCCTTTCCACATCTCGCCGAGAGCAGCCACATTGGCGTCGTTGCCGCCCTCCACTCTCATGCCCTCCAGCAGAGCTTCCAATTCCTTTTTTAAATGTACTTCTCCCCAGCCCAGGTTCACCGCCTTATGCACGATTCCGTCTCCGTCTACCGGTCCCGGAACCCCTACGCCTACGCCGGCAACATTTTCTCTGGAAATCTGTTTCTGCGCCATTTTCTCCTGAATCGCGTCCGCAATATCCGGAAGAATCTTCTCGCCGCCATTGGCTGTTCTGGTGGGAATCTCCCATTTGTCAATCACATTGCCCTGAAGATCAAATAATCCTAACTTGACGGTTGTACCGCCCACATCCACTCCAAATACATGACTTGCCATTTTAATGCGTCCTTTCTCTTACTTCCCGCCGTAAATCCGGTTTATTCCTCGTCGTCTTCTCTCTTATGAGCCAGAGAATTCTGCACACGCTTATATAACTCCTGCGCCGCGTTATAACCCATCTTCTTCTGACGGTGGTTAACGGCGGCGGATTCACAGATCACCGCCAGATTACGTCCCGGCCTGATCGGAATATTGTGACAGACCACTTTATTCCCCAGATATTCCGTATATTCCTCTTCCAGGCCAAGGCGGTCATACTCTTTATCCTTATCCCACTCTTCCAGACGGATAACCAAGTCGATATTCTGGGTATCCCTGACGCTGGAAGCGCCAAACAATGCCTTTACGTCTACGATGCCGATACCGCGAAGCTCAATAAAGTGTTTGGTAATATCCGGCGCGGAACCAATCAGCGTATCCTCGCTGACCCTGCGCAGCTCCACCACATCATCGGTAACCAGACGGTGTCCTCTCTTAATCAGCTCCAACGCCGCTTCTGATTTACCAATGCCGCTCTCGCCTGTAATCAAGACGCCTTCTCCATACACGTCCACCAATACGCCATGTACGGAAATACAGGGCGCCAGCTTCACATTCAGCCATCGAATCACTTCCGCCATACACGCGGAGGTCGCTTTCTTGCTCATCAACAGCGGAACTCCATATTTCAGCGCTATCTCCTTAAATAACTCATTGGGATATAGCTCTCTGCAAAAAACAATGCCCGGAATCGGATTGTTCAGCAGCTTTTCAAAGATTTCCCTCTGTCTGTCCTCATCCAGCCCGTTCATATAAGAATATTCTACAAATCCCACAATCTGAAGGCGTGCCGTCTCGAAGTGCTCGAAATAACCCGCCATCTGCAGCGCCGGCCTGTTAATATCCGGCTGCGTAACCTTAATCTTGGAAATATCAATTTCCGGCGTCAGGTTCTCCCATTTGAATTTCTCAATTACCTTTGTTAAGCTGATGCTTGCCATATCCTTCTCCTTATTCCTTATGTAATCATGTCTTTCTTCTTACCCCAAATCGTCTTTATTTTAGCATAGAAACCGACCCGCCGCAACTAAACAGACAAACTTTACCCGCGGGAAACTGCCCGCGGGTATCAGCGAACCGCTATTTCCTTACCCGCCTTTATCACCGCTAACAGAGTAAGCTCCTCGTCGGTAATCAGAATATCCGCTTTCTTGCCCACGCCCAGCGAGCCACAGCGGCCGGCGATGCCAAGCGCCCTTGCCGGATTGCTGCTGGCCGCCCGGATAGCGGCTTCCTTAGGCACGCCCATGGAGACTGCCATTCTCAGGCAATCGTACAAATTAGTGACGCTTCCCGCAATCGTGCCGTCCGCTAAAAGCGCCCGCTTCCCCTGCACCTTCACCGCCTGACCGCCTAACGAATAATCGCCGTCCGACATTCCCGCCGCCATCATGCTGTCGCTGATCAAGATGATTCTCTTCGCCCCGAACAGCTTAAAGGTACTGCGCACCACGGCGGAATGTACATGAAGCCCGTCGCAGATCAGCTCCGCCATCACTCTCCCATCTTCTGCCGCCGCGCCTGCCACCCCCGGCTCCCTATGGGAAATCGGCGGCATGGCATTGTAAAGATGCGTCGCCTGCCGCGCCCCGGCTTCTATCGCGCGCCGCGCCGTATCATAATCGGCGCAGGTATGCGCCATGGAAAAGCGGAAGCGTTCCCTGCCCGCCGCGATACAATCCATCGCCCCCTCAAGCTCCGGCGCAATGGCCACCACCTTAATCAACCCCTCCGCCGCGTCCTGCAGCCTTGTGAGTATTCCCATATCCGGCTTCGCAAGATAGGCCGGATTCTGGGCTCCCTTCTTCTCATAGGAAAGAAAAGGCCCCTCCAGATAGATGCCGCCCAGCATTTCCCCAAAAGGAACGGGCAGCGTCCCGTCCTCCTGGGCGAAAGCGGCGCAGGCGCTGCAAATCTCCCCAAGCTTCTCTTCCTCCAGGGTCATAGTCGCCGGGCATATGGTAGTAATCCCGTGACGCAGTTGATAATCTGCGATCGCCGTAAAGGCCTCCCGCGTCCCCTCGCAAAAATCATATCCGGCGCAGCCGTGGAAATGAATATCAATCAGCCCCGGTAACAGATAACGCCTCTTCTCCCTATCCGTAAGGCAGTCTCTTTCGCAGAGACGTATTTCCTGAATGATATCCTTCTCTATGAGAAGTTCCCCAGGTTCCAATAAAAACCGCTCCGTATAAATCATACCTTTTAATGACTGCATGGCGGAACACTCCCTTCCTCCTGCCGGAAAAACCCGTAAATCTGCTCCGCGATGTGCTTCGGGATTTCCGGCGCCTCGCAAAGCTTTTCCACGGAAGCCTCCCGGATTTCCTGAATGGAACCGAAATGCTTCATCAGCGCCTTACGTCTGACGGGTCCCACGCCCGGTATATCATCCAGCACAGACTTCACCTGCGCCCTGGAACGCAGGGAACGGTGATATTCGATCGCAAATCTGTGCGCCTCGTCCTGAATCCTGGTGATCAGCTTAAAGCCTTCCGAGTGAGTATCAATGGGTATCTCCACATTCTGATAATACAACCCTCTGGTACGGTGGTTGTCGTCCTTCACCATACCGCAGACCGGAATCGAAAGCCGCAGTTCCTCCAGCACCTGCAGCGCAATGTTTACCTGACCCTTGCCGCCGTCCATCAGCAGCAAATCCGGGAATTTGGTAAAGCTGCCAAGTTCATGATCGATTTCTTTCCGGCTCAATTCCTCCTTTTCTTCCATTCCATGAATAAAACGTCTGGTCAGTACCTCTTTCATGCAGGCGTAATCATCCGGCCCCGACACCGACTGAATCCGAAACTTACGGTAATCGCTCCGCTTCGCCTTTCCCTTCTCAAAAACCACCATGGAACCCACATTGGCAAAACCGCTGATGTTAGAAATATCGTAGGCCTCCATACGGTTTACGCTGTCCAGCTTTAACAGCGCCGCGATCTCCTTCGCCGCGCCGATGGTTCTGCCCTCCTCACGCCTGATCCGTTCCCTGTCCTGACTTAAAACCAGATAAGCGTTTTGCGCCGCCAGCTCTACCAGCTTCTCTTTCGAACCCTTTCTGGGCACCCGGATATATACCCGGCTGCCCTTCCGCGCCGTCAGCCATTTCTCCAGAATATCCACGTCCGCGATCTCCTCCTGCAGCATCAGCTCCCGTGGAATGAAGGGCGTCCCGGCATAGAATTGTTTCACAAAATCCAGAAGCACCTGCGCCGTGCCGCAGCCCTCCACATGGGTCATGTAAAAGTGCTCTCTGCCAATCAGCTTACCGCCCCTGATGAAAAACACCTGTACCACAGCGTCCGTCTCATCTTTGGAAAGCGCTATAATGTCCTTGTCTTCCCCATCACTGTCCGTAATTTTCTGCTTCTGCGCCACGCTTTTCACGCTATTGTAGAGATCCCGGAAACGGGCGGCCTCCTCAAACGCAAGCCTTTCCGACGCGTCCTTCATTTTCTGTTCCAGATCCTTCAAAACAGGCTTGTAGTTGCCGTTCAAAAAATCCAGCGCTTCTCCGACCCGTTCCCGGTACTCTTCCTTATCGATATAACCCTGACAGGGCGCCATACACTGTTTCATATGGTAATTCAGGCAGGGACGCTCCAGACCGATATCTCTGGGCAATTTGCGGTTACAGGTTCTTAACCGGTACAGCTTATTGATCAGATCGATCGTATCCTTTACCGCGGCCGCGCTGGTGTAAGGGCCGAAATATTTCGAGCGGTCCTTCTTCATTTCTCTGGAAAAAAGGACGCGGGGATACTCCTCTCCCAGCGTCACTTTGATATAGGGATAGGTTTTATCATCCTTCAGCATGGTATTGTACTTCGGACTGTATTCTTTGATTAAATTATTCTCCAAAACCAGGGCTTCCAGCTCGGAGTCCGTCACAATATATTCAAATCGGGCAATCTGCTGCACCATACGGTCGATCTGAGGCCCCCTGCCCACAATCTTGCGAAAGTAGGAACGGACGCGGTTATGCAGATTAACCGCTTTACCTACATAAATAATCGTATCGTTATCATCGTGCATCAGATAGACTCCCGGCGCGTTGGGAAGTTTCTTCAATTCTTCATCAAAATCAAACATAGACAAATCCTCTGTTCTGTTTTCACCAGTGTAACGGATAAAACAGGGCAAAGTCAATTGCCTAAATGACTCTGCCCTGTTCTATCATCACGCTTATTACAATCTATCCTATCGGCCGGTTACTGTTCCTGGGTGTGCTGCTGATAGCTGTCCTTCGGATCAGGCGCCTGGGAAAACCTGCCGCGCTGGAAGGACTGCTCCGATGTCTCCGGCCATTCTGACGAAGGCTGTGAAGAGCCCTGCTGCGCTTCCGTCGGCTGTTCTGGCAAAGGCTGCAAAGAGCCCTGCTGCGCTTCCGTCGGCTGTTCTGGCAAAGGCTGTGAAGAGCCCTGCTGCGCTTCCGCCGACTGTCCCAGATCCGGCGATGGTTCCACGGCCTGCTGCGGCTGCCCAAAGCTCTGAACAGGTTCCGCTTTCTGCTCCGGCGCTTTGCCGTTCTCCGCGCCAGACGGTTCCCCGGAAGCTCCTTTCTCCTCTTCCGGTTCCGGGAGACCCTTTTCCTTACGGTAAATCTTCATAAATTCTTTGCCGGTAATGGTCTCCTTTTCGATCAGATAAGCGGCCAGCCTATCCATAATCTCGCGGTTTTCCTTCAACAGCTTCTTCGCCTGTTTATAGCTGTCGCGCAGCATCTTCATGACTTCCGTATCCACGTCTGCGGCGGTCACATCGGAACAGGTCAGAGATGCCCTGCCCTCCAGATACTGGCTTTCTACCGTAGCCAGACCCATCAGGCCGAATTTCTTACTCATACCAAATCTTGTAATCATATTTTTGGCAAGGCTGGTGGCCTGTTCAATATCATTCGCGGCTCCGGTGGTAACGGTGTCAAATACGATCTCCTCCGCCGCGCGTCCGCCCAGCAGGCTTACCAGCCTGTCGCGAAGCTCCGCCTCCGTATCCAGATACTTCTCCTCCTCCGGCACCTGCATGACATAACCCAGCGCCCCCATGGTTCTGGGCACAATGGTAATCTTCTGCACCGGTTCGGAATTTTTCTGCAGGGCGCTGATCAGCGCATGTCCCACCTCGTGGTAGGATACGATCTTGCGCTCCTCCTTGCTCATAATACGGTCTTTTTTCTCTTTCCCCACAAGCACCTGCTCCACAGCGTCGAACAGATCCTTCTGGCTCACATATTCTCTTCCCATCTTGACGGCATTGATGGCCGCCTCGTTAATCATATTCGCCAGATCGGAGCCCACCGCGCCGGAAGTAGCCAGCGCAATCTCATTCAGGTCAACAGATTCATCCATCAGCACATCCTTGGAGTGTACCTTCAGAATCTCCACACGCCCCTTTAAATCGGGTTTATCCACTATAATTCTCCGGTCGAAACGTCCCGGGCGAAGCAGCGCCTTGTCCAGAATCTCCGGACGGTTGGTGGCCGCCAGAATAATAATGCCCTTTTTGCCGTCGAAGCCGTCCATCTCGGAAAGCAGCTGGTTTAAGGTCTGTTCCCGTTCTTCATTTCCGCCGCCATATTTGGAATCACGGCTTCTGCCGATGGCGTCTATCTCATCAATAAACACGATACAGGGCGCGTTTTTCTCCGCTTCCTTAAAAAGATCACGGACGCGGGAAGCGCCCACGCCTACATATAATTCAATAAAATCAGAACCCGACAGGGAGAAGAACGGCACATGAGCCTCCCCTGCGACTGCTTTGGCCAGTAAGGTTTTACCGGTTCCCGGAGGTCCCACCAGCAGGGCGCCCTTAGGCAGTCTTGCGCCAATCTTGGAATACTTGCCCGGATTGTGCAGGAAATCTACCACTTCCACCAGGGATTCCTTGGCCTCGTCCTCCCCCGCCACATCCTGAAAGGTAATACCTGTCTCCTTCTGTACATAGGCTTTGGCGGTACTCTTCCCCACGCCCATAGGGCCGCCCTTGCCGCCCATTCTTCTGAACAGCAGGCTTAACAGCCCCCACATCAGCAGAATCGGCAGGATATAATAGAGCAGTACCGTCATGATTACGCCGGAGCTGTCCGACACCTGCTTATTCATCTCCACATCATATTCCAGCAGTCTGGCGGTCAGCGCGTCGTCTTCTTCCATTTTGCCCGTATAATACGTAACGCTGCTGCCATACGCATAGAGAAACGGATTTTCATTGGGCTCCGCCTTAGGATAAATGGTAATCCTGTCAGAATCCACCACCACGCTGTCCACTTCGCCGTTTTCCACCATTTCTACGAACTGGTTGTAGCTGATTTCCTGATTGGTAGAGCCGGTCATGAATTTCATGAACATACTGATACTGAACAGGGTGACCAGCGCCGCGATAATCAGAATAATGAAACTCTGCTTCTTCGGGTCGCCGCCGCCCGGAGTCCCCGAGCCGCCCCGCCCGTTGTTTCCGTTGTTATTTCCGTTATTTCCCGATGATCCCATGGGATCGCCCCCATAAGGGTTGTAATTATTTTCACTCATTCGCAATACTCTTTCCTTTAATCTATTTCCAATCTATCTCAGGATATTGAGAAATCTCCCTTTTTACCTGATATAGTGTTTTTAATTGTAGCACAACCTTTTTAATTATTCCATAAAAAAGGAATGAACAATTCTCAATTTTTTCTTAAAATAAATTTTTTACAAGATTGACAAGCAAAAAGTCCAGTGCTACACTTTTCATATCAAAGTGAGGGTGCTGTGGGCCTGGCTCAGAGTACCCTTTTTTCGTATAGATACATACTAACAGGAAGTTACTCTTCGCGATTGTTCGCGCAAAACGCTCCTGAAACGGAAAAATGTGGAAAATATCCCAATGAAAGGAGTTTAAGTTCAACTTATGGCAGTAAAATATGTATTCGTAACGGGGGGCGTCGTTTCCGGACTCGGTAAGGGCATTACCGCCGCGTCTCTGGGAAGATTGCTGAAAGCGCGGGGCTACAAGGTCACAATGCAGAAATTCGACCCTTATATCAATATTGATCCCGGCACCATGAACCCAATTCAGCACGGCGAGGTCTTTGTCACGGAGGACGGCACGGAAACCGACCTGGATCTGGGACATTATGAACGGTTTATTGATGAGAATCTGGATAAAAATTCCAATGTTACCACCGGAAAGGTATACTGGTCCGTCCTGCAAAAAGAACGCCGCGGCGATTACGGCGGCGGCACGGTACAGGTCATCCCCCATATTACCAATGAAATCAAAAGCCGGTTTTACCGGAATTTCACAGATGAGGAAACCCGCATCGCCATCATTGAGGTGGGCGGTACGGTGGGCGATATTGAAAGCCAGCCTTTCTTAGAATCCATTCGGCAGTTCCAGCATGAGGTAGGACGGGAAAACGCGATCCTGATTCATGTAACCCTGATTCCTTACCTGAGAGCCTCCCAGGAAATGAAGACCAAACCCACTCAGGCAAGCGTCAAAGAGCTGCAAGGCATGGGAATCCGCCCGGATATCATCGTATGCCGAAGCGAACACCCTCTGGACCAGGGCATCAAGGACAAAATCGCCCTGTTCTGTAATGTACCCAGCAACCGCGTGCTTCAAAACCTCGACGTAGAGCACTTATACGAAGCGCCCTTGGCTATGGAGGCAGAGCACCTGGCTCAGGTTGCCTGCGAATGTCTGGAATTAGATTGCCCGGAGCCTGATCTCACCGACTGGAAGGCCATGGTAGAATCCCTGAGGACTCCTACAGATGAAGTCACGGTTGCCCTCGTCGGCAAATATACCCAGCTCCACGACGCTTATATCAGCGTGGTAGAGGCGTTGAAACACGGCGGTATTTCCAATCGCTGCGTGGTCAACATCAAGTGGGTGGACTCGGAAACGGTCACGGCTGAAAATGTTTCCGATATTTTGCGAGACGTAAACGGGGTTTTGGTGCCCGGCGGCTTCGGGGACAGGGGAATCGACGGCATGATCTACGCCATCCATTACGCAAGGGAAAACAAGGTTCCTTATCTTGGCCTTTGTCTTGGTATGCAGCTATCGATTGTGGAATTTGTGAGAAACGTGGTAGGCTACAATGACGCGCACAGCATTGAACTGGATCCTTCCACCACCCACCCCGTCATCGCGTTAATGCCTGATCAGAACGGCGTGGAAGATATCGGCGGCACCCTGCGGCTGGGCTCCTATCCCTGCGTTTTGGACAAGACCAGCAAGGCCTATCAATTATACGGGGAAGAAACGATTCACGAACGGCATCGGCACCGCTATGAGGTCAACAACGACTACCGCGCGGTGCTTACGGAGAACGGCATGAAGCTGGCAGGTCTATCGCCCGACGGACGCATTGTGGAAATGTGCGAATTGCCGGATCACCCGTTTTTCGTAGCGACTCAGGCGCATCCCGAACTGAAATCCAGACCCAACAGACCCCATCCATTATTCAGGGGATTTGTGGAAGCGGCGCTGAAAAATCAATAAAACGAAACAAAAAAAGCACAACGGCTTAGGGCATTGTCCCTTGTCCGTTGTGCTTTTATCAGTTGTTTACTCTTCTAACGCGTTGAGCCGATCCACCAATGCCTGTACGTCAGCCATGGTGACCTGTCCGCCAAAATTAACGGGACCCCTAAGGGGCATATATTCTTCCATCGCCGCGTTCATCTCTGCGGATATTGCCTCGCTGGCCGCCTCGCTCTCAGCTTCCTCCTGCCCGCCAAACAGATCCTTATCCTTCTTTAAAACCTCCCTGGCAATCTCCCAAGCCCGCGGATTTTTCTTCACATCGCCCATTGTCGTATCCGTGGTATATACCATCGGAAGCCTTACGGTCGATTCCACCGTCACGGTTCTGGTCAGCACGATATCTCTGGAAGACTTGCCGATCATCAGGTCAAACTCGCCCGTCTCCACATGCCAGTCATGAAGCCTGACGCTATAATACGCGAAAGCCCGCTTATCCAACGTGAAGGTCACGGTTTTCTTCTCTCCCGGAGCCAGCTCCACTTTGGCGAAATCCCGCAGCTCCTTCACCGGACGGATCACCGTGCTCTCCCTATCCGCTACGTATAGCTGCACCACCTCTTTGCCGGCCATATTGCCGGTATTGGTCACATCCACCGACACGGTCATAACCTCCGTATCCTTCATGCGCTCCTTATCCACGCTCAGATGGTCATAGGAAAAGGTCGTGTAGGACAGGCCGTATCCAAACGGGAATAATACTTCCATTTTCTTTTTATCATAATAGCGATACCCTACGAAAATACCCTCCCGGTATTCCACCACGTCTTCCTCGCCGATATAAGACAGATAAGATGGATTATCTTCCAGCTTAAGCGGAAAGGTTTCCGGCAGCTTCGCACTGGGGTTCACCCTGCCGAACAAAATATCGCATACGGCGGCGCCTACCGCCTGGCCTCCCAGATATGCCTCGACGATACCCTTTACCTTGTTTACCCAAGGCATCTCCACAGGTGAGCCGTTGTGCAGCACCACGATCGTATTGGGCTGCGCCTCAGCCACTTTTTCAATCAATTCATTCTGACAGTCCGGCATAGCCATATGCTTCCGGTCGAAGCCCTCGGACTCAAAGGCGTCCGGAAGACCTGCGAAAATAACCGCAGCCTTTGCCCTTTTAGCGGTCTCCACCGCCTCCTCCAGCAGCTTCTCATCGGTCTGATCCGCCTGATCGTCATAGCCCACGGCAAAGGTAATATTGCCCATTCCCTTTACCGCCTCCATAGCGGAGGTAACCTTATGGCTGTTGATATGGGAACTGCCGCCTCCCTGATAACGGGGCTTCATGGCATACTTACCGATGAAAGCAATTTCAGCCTGCTCAGATAACGGGAGAATATCGTCATTTTTCAGAAGGACAATGGTTTCCTCCGCCACCCTGCGAGCCATCTCATGATCCTTATCCCTATCGAAAACCACATTCCGGTCACGGTTTTCTTCATAGCGGTATACAATATTCAAAATGCGTTCTACGGCAGTATCCAGCACTTCCCCGCTCAGCTCCCCGCTTTCCACAGCGCCCACGATAAGCTTATCGTTAACTCCCCCGGAGGAGGGCATCTCCAGATCAAGTCCCGCCTTTAAATCCTCCACCCGGCTGTTGACCGCGCCCCAGTCGCTCATCACATATCCGTCAAAGCCCCACTGATCGCGGAGGGTTTCCGTCAGATATTGATAATTGCCGGCGGCATAGGTACCGTTAATCTTATTGTAGGAGCACATCACAGTCCAGGGCTTCGCCTTTTTTACCGCGCCTTCAAAAGCCGCCAGATATATCTCATGCAGAGTTCTCTCATCAATACGGGAATCGGAAGACATTCTTCTTGTCTCCTGATTATTCGCCAGAAAATGTTTGATGCTGGTTCCCACGTTTTTACTCTGGACGCCGCTGATCAAAGCGCCCGCCATCTCGCTCGCCACAAGCGGGTCCTCGGAATAATACTCGAAGTTGCGCCCGCACAGGGGCGAACGCTTAATATTCACCGCCGGCCCCAGAATGACGCTGACCCCTTCGGCCTGACATTCGCTGCCCAGCGTCTCTCCCATCGTGCGCAGCAGTTCCCTGTTAAAAGAAGCCGCCGTCCCGCAGCCAGCCGGGAAGCATACTGCCTTAATGCTCTCATTGACTCCCAGATGATCCCCCTCCTGATCCTGCTTTCTCAGTCCGTGAGGGCCGTCGGATACCATACTCGCCGGAATTCCCAGCCTCGCTACTGCCTCCGTATGCCAGAAGTCTGCGCCGGAGCACATTGCCGCTTTTTCCTCCAGCGTCATCTGCGCCACAATTTCTTTGATCTTTTCTGCTGTCATGTTAACCTCCATTCGTCCGGCCGCCTTTAAGCCGCGCTCTTTTCTGTGTTTTAGTGTATCATGGGGGATTGTGGATTCCTATATCTTTTTATGACTAATTTATCGGTCAATATTGACTTTTTACGATTCATCAGAGATGATAATGATAACGCAGCGGACAGATTTTTCCGCCGATGGCTCCGATCAGACAGAAAGAGACGTGATTTTACAATGGAACAGTTTATCCATGAAGAAGTACATACCAAAAGTGACATTGATGTCAGATTTGAAATCTATGAAAGCTCCAACGATTTCGTCCCCGAACACTGGCACCGCAGCATGGAGGTAGTCTACATCTACGACGGCGAGATGGATATCACCGTCAATCACCGAAAACAACGTCTTGCCAAAGATGATTTTATGGTGGTGAATACCGCCGCTATCCACGCGACGCAGACCTATGACTATGCCCGCGTACTGCTGCTGCAGATTCCCTATCAGTTTCTGACCCATGCCATTGCGGACTACGACAATATCCAATTTGATCTATCCCTAAAGCCCGCCGCCAGACCGGCCGATAACGCCGGTTGTTCCTGCCCGCCCTCCGACGCGCTGCGCCGGATTCTTACGGAAATGGGACGGCTTGATACAGAAAAACCACAGGGCTATTCCCTGCGGTTTTCCAGTCTGCTCTATGACTTTCTCTATACTCTGGTGGTTCATTATCAGGTCACGGTGAATCACACGGCCAAAGTGCAGAGCCAGAAAAATCTGGATCGCCTGGCGCCTGTAATCCGCTATATCAAAGAACACTATACGGAACTGATCACGCTGGAGGAAGCGGCCAGCCTCGCGGCTCTCAATCCGGAATATTTCTGCCGTTTCTTCAAACGCAATATGGGCACTACTTTTACCGCCTACGTGAACAGCGTACGCCTGAGCCATGTCTGCTACGACCTGAAAAATACGGATCTGAATATCGGCACCATTCTGGAGCGGCACGGAATCACCAACTATAAGCTGTTTATGCGGAATTTCAAGCAGATCTACGGATGCCCCCCGAAGGATTTCAGGAAGTCCTTATAGCCCTCTGCCTGTCCAGAATTTCTTTCAGCGCTTCCTCGCCGACGCTGATCCATGCGTCCTCCTCCTCTGCGTCGAGCCCCAGGTATTCCCGCAAGGTTACCGTTTCGTCACTGAATCCCCAGTCCTGACTGTAATCGTCTATTTCCTCAAACTCTATTTCCCCGGCTAAATATCTGTCCTTAAATTTCTTCTCCATCGTTTCCTCATTTCTCTCACGCGCTATGCAAGACCCTGCCTGCGCGCCCAGTCCGCAATCATCCTGTAGGTCGGCGTCGGCACGCCGTATCGCTCCCCCATGCGCACCACTTCATAAATCAGCCCGTCTATTTCAGAGGATTTACCTCCATAGATGTCTCTTTGCATGGAAGTGCTTGCCGCCGGATTCAGCGCATCCAGAATCCCAAGGTTTGTCGCCACAATATCCACCAGAAAAGGGACTCCCATAGCGACAGCCAGCGCATCTACCTCCTTCATCAGCTTCACAAAGGTATCCCGCGGCTCTCCGGTGATCTGCACCTCTCCTGCGGATACGTGATAGTATAATCCGCAGGCCGCCATGGGCGATACATAGGCAAATTTCTGCAAAGCGTCCCGTCTGATATGATCCGACAATACGCCGTCGATACCGCTGTCCTTAAAGTCCTTCACCACCTCAAACAATTCCGGCCGAAGCTGCTTAGGGTCGCGCACACCGAATACCACGCGGAAAATATTTCCATTGAGCTGAATGGTTCCCGGTTCCTTAATCTCCCCGGCAATATAGATGCAGCCGTCCGTCACCAGAATATCGGGCAGCTTCTCCTGCAGTCTGCCGCCCGTCCCGTAAATATTCAGAATAGGAATGACGATGGTGCTTTCCTTCGCCACTTTTCGAATAAAGGGAACAATATCCTCCAGAGAATATCCCTTCACGCAGACCAGAATAATATCCGGCTGTTCCCTGTAATGCTCCATATCGACAGCCTGAATGGGGCTCACCGTATAATTGCCCTTCTCCGTAGTCTCCATGCGAAGGCCATGCTCCTGTATCCTTCGCAGATGTTCCCCTCTTGCAATCAGGGTCACGTCTTTCCCCGCCTCCGTCATATATGCGCCAATGCTTCCTCCGGTACCGCCTGCGCCGATAATCAGGTATTTCATCATACTAATCTCCATTTCTGAGCAACTTGTTGCGAAGCGGCGGCGAGAAATCCGCGAAGGCGGTTTCTCGTCTGCCATCAGGGCTATTTGCTTTCGCCCAGAAACAAATAGCCAAATCCACTTCCAGAGGATTGTGAAAAATCAGCACATCAGTGTGATTTTTCATACTACGTCCTCCTTCCAGCCGTGCCGTTCCAGCGTGCCGACCGGCTTATGGTAAATACATTATAAGACAAAAAGCAAAAAAGGAACAGGCCTGTCTCCCGTCAGTCTGTGCAATGGCCATACCGGCACTCATGTCCTTCTCCCTGATGATGCCCGCTACAGTTTTCTCCATGATGCCCTCCTTCATGATGACTGCACTGAACGTCCGGGACATAGGCAAGCGTTCCCGCCAGAAACGCCTCTACAGCGGTATCCGCATCACCGGTCACCCCGCCGTACAGTTTGATGCCCGCCGATGCCAGCGCCGCCTGTGCGCCGCCTCCAATCCCTCCGCAGATCAGGACATCCGTCTTTAACGCGTTCAGTACCTCCGCTAATGCGCCATGCCCCTGTCCGTCCGTGCTAACCACCTCGGAGGACACGATCTTCCCAGCCTCTGCATCATAAATCTTAAACTGCTCCGTATGGCCAAAGTGCTGAAATACCTGGCCATTCTCATAAGTAACTGCAATTCTCATGATATTTTCTTCCTTCGTTTTGTGAAAAGCCTGATAAAGTTCCTTTTTGCAACATCCATCTATCCCGCAGAAGAGGTTCGCGCCATTGCAGAGCCGATATTCGCCGCCTTCAATTCTGAGAGGACGTCCCTCCACCAACACAGCCGCCAGCTTCTTCCGAGCAGAATCATAGATTTTCTGCGCGGTGGTTCGGGCGACCTGCATTCTCCTGCTGCACTGTTCCTGAGACAATCCTTCCTTATCGATGAGCCGAATCGTCTCATATTCGTCTACCGTCAGGATAACCGGTTCTTGTTCTCCTCCCTCCTTTGCCGGAATAAATTCCAGCGTCTGCGGAAAACGGCAGACCATTCTGCATTTTGTTGGTCTTGGCATTTAACCACCTCTTCTTACGGATTGTGCGTGCAATAACTGCTTTCAACCCATTCAGCCGGACTGCGTCAATGGATTCTATTCTGTCGCAGGCTTTCGTTGTGTTTTATTATAAGACAGTTTATGGCATATGTCAATTATATAACCGACATATGCCATATTCTATGATATTGGTCTTTTCACCGCCTGCGCCAGACGCTTACAGGCCTCCTCCAGCACCGCTCTGGGGCAGGCAATATTGACGCGTTCAAAGCCCTCGCCCTCCTTACCGAACATAACGCCGCTGTCCAGCCACAGCCCCGCTTCGTGAAGGATCAGGTGCTTTCGCTGCGCTTCCGTCAGACCCAGCCCGCGAAAATCCAGCCAGATCAAATAAGTGCCCTCCGGCTCGATCAGCCTGACCTGCGGCAGATTATTCTCCAAATAGTCTTTGACAAAATCTAAGTTCCCTTTCAAGTATTTCTTTAATTCCTCCAGCCATTCCCTGCCGGTCTCATAAGCCGCCTTGCAGGCATGAAGCCCAATCATATTGATCTGGCTATAACCCGCCGCCGACATCTGTTTTAAAAAAGCTTTCCGAATCTGCGCGTTGGGAATAAAAATATTAGAAACCTGTAATCCCGCCATATTGAAGGTTTTGCTGGGCGCTGTGCAGATAACGCTAAATTCCCCGAAATCCGGAGCGACCGTGCTGAATACATAATGCTTCCTGCCCTCATAGACGAAATCGCTGTGGATTTCATCGCTGACCACCTTTACGCCATACTCGCCGCAGATGTTACCCAGTCTCAGCAGTTCTTCCTTCGTCCAGACCCTTCCTACCGGATTATGGGGACTGCAGAGAACAAAAAGCTTTACCTTTTCTTCTCTAATCTTCCTCTCAAAATCCTCAAAATCTATCTCATAATGTCCGTCTCTTAAGACCAGCGCGTTATTGATCAGCCTTCTGTTATTATCCCTGATCACCTCGCTGAAAGGATAGTAAACCGGCTGCTGGATCATCACGGCGTCGCCTTCCTTCGTCAATGCCTGAACCGCCATACCGATAGCAAAGACAACTCCCGGCGTTTTTACCAGCCATTGTTTCTCTACCGTCCAGTCAAAATATGTCTGATACCAATTCGCCACCGCCTGAAAATAATCGTCTTTACTCTCCGTATACCCATATATGCCAAAGACCGCATCCGCCGCCACTCTCTCAATAATCCCTGGAGCGGTTCTGAAATCCATATCCGCCACCCACAAGGGCAGCGCGTCATAGGGCTTGCCCCGTTCTGCGGCGAAATCGTATTTCAGGCAGTCCGTATTCCTTCTGTCTATCTTTTCGTCAAAATCATATTTCATATTTTATCCCCATTTTTCTACGCCATTGCCTGTTTCAAATCCTCAATCAAATCCTCTACATTTTCGAGGCCCACAGACATACGCAGCGTTGTCTCATCGATACCGTTGGCTCTTCTCTTTTCATCCGGCACATCGGCATGGGTCTGGGTAAACGGGTAGGTCATCAGGCTTTCCGTACCGCCCAGGCTCTCCGCAAACTGCACCAGTCTGAGAGATTGCAGTATATGATGAGCCGTCTCCTGGGAATCCACATGAAAAGTCAGCATGCCGCCATAACCGCTGCACTGTCCTGCCGCTATCCCATGTCCCGGATGTCCCTCTAAGCCCGCATAGAATACGTCCTTCACCTTCGGCTGCTTCTCAAGCCATCCGGCGATTGTCAACGCATTTTCCTGATGCTTCTCCATTCGAACGCCCAGCGTCTTGATGCCGCGCAAAATAAGCCATGCGTCAAAAGGCGCCAGAACAGCTCCCGTAGTTTTAATCATTTCACGAATCTTGTCCGCAATTTCCCCGCTTTTCGTCACAAGGAAGCCGCCCAGCGTGTCATTGTGTCCCTCCAGATATTTGGTGGCGCTGTGGAGAACTACGTCCGCGCCTAAATCCAGCGGATTCTGGAAATAAGGAGTGAGAAAGGTATTATCCACGGCAAGCAGGCAGCGATGCTTCTTCGCAATCTTGCTGACCGCGCGGATATCCGTAATCTGCATCATCGGATTGGTAGGGGTTTCCACATAAATCAGTCTGGTGTTTTCCTGAATCGCTTCCTCCACTGCCGCCAGATCTGCCGTGTCCACATAAGTGAACCTCATGCCGTTTTTCTCATTGACCAGCCGGAACTGCCTGATCACTCCGCCATACAGATCATCTGTGGCAACGATATGGTCGCCCGGTTGAAAGAGCTCCATAAAGGCGCTGATTGCCGCCATGCCGCTGGCAAAAGCGACCGTATCCGCCCCATGTTCCAGATCCGTCACAATGCGCTCCAATTCCTTTCTGGTAGGATTCTGCACCCTGTTGTAATCATATCCCGTGCTTTGGCCAACGCCGGGATGAGCATATGCCGCCGTCTGATAAATCGGGAAGCTAATCGCGCCCGTGGCGTCAACGTCTTCTCTTTTCCCCTGTCCGTGAATACACACGGTATCCGTTCCGTAGCTCATTTTTTCCTCCATCTGATTCTCTCTTTCCGGCAAATATCCCTTCACGATTTTTCCATGATCTGTTATAAGAGTCTCCTCCTCTATACTTCATAATTCATATAAAATATATAGGAATTATGAATATAATAATCATTTTCCATGCGTTTGTCAATGATTTTCTTCTACTCGTGATCTAAGTGCTCATACAGCTACAGGTCGCTATGATTCAATGGTTTTGATATATTTGCATTGAGGATAACGCGAACATCCCCAAAACTGCTCCCCAGCATGGTTACCTTTTGCAGCGGTTCTTAAAACGAGCTTGTTGCCACAACGAGGACAGATCATCTGATCTTTTTTTGACTCATTTGATTTATTTTGAAACTTCTTCTTGCTTTGAATATTTTCAATATGCGCCGATTTTTGGCTTTCATCAACCTGAGTCAATGGCTGAAGTTTATAATATAAATCGTCTATTTCCTCTTGAGTCAGCTTAATACCGCTTACTTTTGCGTTGGAACTTACTGTCGGTAAAATATTACATCTGTTTATGACGTGATGCTGGCCACTGGTCAATGTAATATCCTTTAATGTACATCTATCACTGAAAACGATATATGAATATAACTGGTCTATTTCTATCCCAAGATATTTGCTTAACCATTTTAAATGCACTTTATTCTGAATAATCGGATTGAAAAAGTGTTCCTTCTGCGATTTGCCGCGACCTTTTGGGAGCGTCTGTGTCCAGTATCGCTGAGTCTCCGTACCGAAAATCCATCCGCTGTAGTTTTTCGACTCAAACACATGAATACCAGACTCATGGAGAAGGATCACATCTATTTCAGTGGTTTCTCCATTATCCTTTGGCAGATAGCAATTAAAAAGATATCTTTTATATCCAAAGAGTTTTTGAAGATATTTCCATGTGAGGAATTCTCCTTTTGTACCTTTGTCGAAGCGCGATTTGTGAAAGCTATTATGAGTTTGCCTGTAATAATCGGTTTTCTCATATTGCTTCTTCGATATCCAATAGTATAAGGCGACAAGAATTAGTATTAACAATAATAACATTAGCTGATGTTCCCTTCCTCAACAAATATAAATAACAGCTTTTAAGAACAAAGCTCAAATAGTATGTTCTATCAAGAAATTATACTACTTTCAAAAAAAGTTTCCACACATGACAGATATATTCAATCCAAAAAATTTCAAATGAATTTTGATTCACAATCACCACTTTACATATATAGGTAATTACGAAACTCACTCCGCACATTAACACTCCTGAACTAAAACAACCAGAGCAGTTGCAGGAACTTTTGGAGCAGTATAAGCCTATTTCAAAATACCATGCCACCTATGCTGCAAAAAAGGAAAAAGAAAAACAGAAATTTTACGATAAATATCACGATTTGATTGAGTAGACAGCATTGCAAATGGCAAATAAAGAATTACTTAGTGAATATCCGTCTTTATACAATCAGATTAGCAACATAAAAGCTATACAGAAAGTAGTGGCAGATGTTTATCTGTCAAGGCAAATAGAACGGAAAGAGGAGTTTTCCATAGAAAAGAAGCCGAAGCGCAAAGATATAAAATTGTAAATATTTCTGTTTTTATTGACTTTTGATAGCTTATAAGCTATCATGCAATCAGATGAGGAAATAATGAAATGTACAACGTTTATTTTTATCAGGATGAAAATGGAAAACACCTGTCAAAAAGTATCTTGACGAGTTGGAGGAAAAATCTGCCAAAAGCAAAGATGCCAGAATAAAACATTATAAAATCGACCAATATATCGGAATACTAATGGAGTGCGAAACAGCGGCAGGAGAACCATATATCAAGCATCTGGATGAAGAAATATGGGAACTGCGACCGCTTCGGGACAGAATTTTATTTTTCGGATGGGATGGCAGCTCATTTATTCTGTTAAGCCACTTTATGAAAAACACAAAGAAAACGCCCAAAAGAGAAATTGAAAAGGCAAAAAGGCTGATGGAAGATTTCAAGGAAAGGAGTCAAACAAATGGATAATACAAAAAAAATTCCCCCGGTTGGAGAAAGTTGGAGTGACTACCGCAAAACACACTATACAGCGCAAGAAATTTCCGAAAATGATTTGATGGTGCAGCTTGTGGGAGAAGTGATAAAGACAAGAAAAGAGAAACACATATCGCAAAGGGAGCTTGAGGACATGACCGGGATTAAGCAGTCTGTGATAGCGAGAATGGAAAGCGGAAAAACCGACCCACAGTTGTCAACCGTTTTAAAGCTGTTGGTATCTATGGGGAAAACCCTTTCTATCGTTCCTTTGGAATTATCGAAGAAACAGAAAATATAATCAGCAATCAGGAAATGACTTATAAAAGTTAAAAACCTTTGACAGTATTGAAGAAGCTTTAGAAATTGAGTATGATACAAAGCCCTATTGCTGATTATAACTGAATAAAAGAGTAAAACTTCCATCCACACAAGGACATCTGAGTAATTGGCTGTCCTTTTTTCATATGCAAAGCCGGGCATTGAGAAGATACCAAAAACTCTTGATATTTAGTCTCAGGCCGGGCGGTAGGATATTTGGCATTTCTACGAAAGGGAAATGCTGAAACTGGGAACTGATTCTTTTTGGTATTGGGACATAAGCGCCCTTGTTTTTGCAGGAGATGAAACAGTGGCCTCTGTCTCCGCCAGGCAATATGTTGGAGTAAAGAAATTGACAGTTTTATAGAAAGTAAATGAAAAGAGTATTGGTT
>JAJQIK010000051.1 GCA_021199255.1 Clostridiales bacterium
TTTGTGCAATAGTAACAAATTTAAAGAAAAGCACAAATTAAACTTGAAATTTACACAATATTTCTCAGGATTGCCCGCGCCGTGGTATAATTTCCTTCACGTTTTTCTCCGCCTGTCTTCTGGCAATCATAATCTGATGCCCGCAGCCCACACACTTAAGCCGGAAATCCGCCCCGATGCGCAGAACCTCCCATTCCCGCGAGCCGCAGGGATGCTGTTTCTTTAATTTTAAAACGTCGCCGACCTGAATATTCATGGCAGTCCTCCACTTCAGTCTAACCGGGCAAAGATTTCGCCGATATTTCCCTGTACAATCAGATTTGCCATGGAATCCTTCGGCGTCGGCGTTTTATTGACCAGCGCCAGCTTATTTCCCCTGTAGTAATCTAAGAGCCCCGCCGCCGGATATACCGCCAGGGAAGTGCCGCCCACAATCAGTACGTCCGCCTCGCTGATATAACGGACTGCGTCTGTCAGCGTTTTCTGATTCAGGCCTTCCTCATAGAGCACCACGTCGGGCTTGATACCGCCTCCACATTCACATACCGGAACCTTCTCCGAATGTAAGATAAACTCCGCGTCATAGAATCTGCCGCATTTTTCGCAGTAATTACGCAATACGGAACCGTGCAGCTCCAGCACAACCCTGCTGCCCGCCGCCTGATGCAGTCCGTCAATATTCTGCGTCACCACCGCTTTCAGCCTGCCTTCCCGCTCCCACTGAGCCAGCTTGATATGCGCCGCGTTGGGCCTGGCATCCAGACACAGCATCTTTGCACGGTAGAACCGGTAAAATTCCTCTGGCATCCTTCTGTAAAAGGAATGGCTCAAAATCGTTTCCGGAGGATAGTCATACTGCTGATGGTACAGGCCGTCCACACTCCTGAAATCCGGGATTCCACTCTCAGTAGACACGCCGGCGCCGCCGAAAAATACGATATTATTACTTTCCCGAACCCATGCCTGAAGCTGTTCTAACGGTTCCATATTCTCTCTTCCTCCCTTTTGCCAAACTATTTCTTACCCAGCCCCAAACGGTTAACCGCCGAGAAAATCGCCCGCACGGAAGCCCGCGTAATATTAGAGCTGACGCCTACGCCATAGGTAACGCTGCCGCTGTCTGCGTCTAACAGATGAATATATGCCGCCGCCTGGGAATTGGAGCCGCTCTGCAACGCATGCTCCTCGTAATCCAGAATTTTAATATCAATATCCAGCGCTTCCTGCAAGCCGCGCTTAACCGCGTCAATCGGGCCATTTCCTACTGCCTCAAAGCTTTTCTCCACGCCCGCGTCCGTATAGACAACCATTACTCTGGTGTCAAACTCCGATTTCGTCTCGCTGCTCAGATCATCTACCCGCAGCCTGCGGAAATGAATCGGTTCCTTCTGTTCCAGATACTGCTCTCTGAAATTGTCCATAATCTGATCCGGCGATACCTCTCCCTGCTGTTCGGAAACCCGCTGGATCACATTGGCAAATTCCTTATGCATTCCTTTGGGAAGCTTGAATCCAAAATAGGTGTCCATAATAAAAGCCACGCCGCCCTTGCCGGACTGGGAATTGATCCGTACAATAGGCTCGTATTCCCTGCCGATATCCGCCGGATCAATCGGCAGATAGGGTACCTGCCAGATCTCGCTTCCACGCTCTTTCATCGCCTGTACGCCCTTATTGATCGCGTCCTGATGGGAGCCGGAGAAAGCGGTAAACACTAATTTACCCGCATACGGGTGTCTCGGATGAATCGGGAGCTTACAGCATCTTTCGTAAATCTCAATGCTTTCGTTGATATGCTCGATCTCCAGCTTAGGATCAATTCCCTGCGAAAACATGTTGTAGGCCATATTCATGATATCGACGTTGCCGGTTCTCTCACCGTTGCCAAACAGGGTTCCTTCCACCCGGTCAGCCCCCGCAAGCAGCGCCAGCTCCGCGCTGGCCACGCCGGTTCCCCTGTCATTGTGGGGATGCACGCTTAAGATAATACTTTCTCTGTTTTTGAAATGTTTATTCATCCATTCAATCTGATCCGCGTATACATTAGGCGTATTCATTTCCACCGTGGAGGGCAGATTAATAATCATGGGATTTTCCTTTATAGGTCCCCATTCATCCTGCACCGCAGTACAGATTTCCAACGCGAAATCCAGCTCCGTGCCGGTAAAGCTTTCCGGGGAATACTCCAAAATAATCTTGCCCGGAAACTTCTCCGCATATCTCTTAACCATCTTCGTGCCTTCAACCGCAATATTGATAATCTGCTCCCTGTCCATATGAAATACCACGTCCCGCTGTAAGGTGGACGTAGAATTATAGATATGTACAATAGCCTGCTTACACCCCTGAATCGATTCAAAGGTTCTCTCCACCAGCTCCTCACGGCACTGTGTTAATACCTGAACGGTCACGTCGTCGGGAATCAGCTTCCGGTCGACCAACTGGCGCAGGAAATCAAATTCTATCTGGCTGGCGGCGGGGAATCCGATTTCAATCTCCTTAAATCCCAATTTAATCAGATAATTAAAAAACTCGATTTTTTCCGATACCACCATAGGATCAATCAAAGCCTGATTGCCGTCCCGCAAATCCACGCTGCACCATACCGGCGCCTGCTCAATCTCCTTGCCCGGCCACTCTCTTTCCGGATAATCCACCACCGGATTTTTACGATACCTCTTATAATTTAACATAACAATCCTCCATTTCTGTTCCGCTTATCGCTTATCCTTTCTTTTGGGAAAATTCCTGACAAGATAAGAAAAAGCCTGTTGAATACAACAGGCTTAACAATTACGTTATTCTCCGAGTCCATTCTCTATCGCACTGACCAGCGTCTTAAGTGCCTCTTCCTCGTCCTCGCCATCACATACAAACTCGACCTCGTCTCCACACTTAACACATGCACCCAGCACACTTAGAACGCTCTTCGCATTCGCCGTATTCTCCCTAAATGTAAATGTTATTAATGATTTGAACTGCATCGCTTCCTTACATAGGATGCCTGCCGGTCTTAGATGTAGCCCTGTCGGGTTTTTGATGACTACCTTTTGGCTTACCATACCCATTCCCTCCAATTCCATTTGTGGTTGATGTTTGCGCCCCTCAATCACAACCTTCTTTTAACTATAACATTTTTTCCGGCATATCACAAGAGTTATAGCATAATATTCTGGATTAGTTCCGCTAATTTCTTTGCTTCCGCCTCAATCATCTGCTGATCCTTGCCCTCGATCATGACCCTCACAAGGGGTTCCGTACCGGAGGGTCTGATGAGCACGCGTCCTTCCCCGGCAAACTTCCGGTTTAGTTCTTCGATTGCTTCCGCGATTTCCGGATAATCCATATAGTTCTCTTTTTTATGGCTGGGCACCTTGGCGTTGACAAGCGCCTGGGGCATAACGTCCATAATTTGGGTCAGTTCGGACAGGGGCTTGCCCGTCTCCACAATAACCTGTAACAAATGTAACGCGCTGAGCAGTCCATCGCCGGTTGTGTTTTCGTCCAGAAAGATCACGTGGCCGGATTGTTCTCCGCCGAGACTTGCGCCGATCTCCTTCATTCTCTCTAACACATACCGGTCGCCGACCTTGGTCTGTTCAATATGGATTCCATTCTTTTCTCCCATCAGGAAAAATCCAAGATTGCTCATGACCGTGGCCACAATCGTATCCTGTTTCAGCCTGCCCTGCTGCTTCATATGATTGCCCACCAGCGCCATAATCTGATCGCCGTCCACAATCTTTCCCTGTTCGTCCACCGCTAAAAGTCTGTCGGCGTCTCCGTCAAAAGCAAGACCCACCTGCGCTCTCTCATACACCACTCTGGCCTGCAATTCTTCCATATGGGTAGAACCGCAGTTGGCGTTAATGTTCGTGCCGTCCGGATTATTATGGATCGCCACCACCTCCGCGCCAAGCTCCTTCATCGCCTCCACGGACGTATAATAGGCGGCTCCCTCAGCGCAGTCCAAAACGATCTTCATTCCTCTCAGATCCACATTGACAGCCTTCATGGCATGATTAATATATTCCTCCCTGGCATCCGCGCGGTATTTAATTTTGCCCACGCCCGTACCGATGGGGAATTTCACGCCGCGCATATCGCTGTTGATCAACGCCTCGATTTCATCCTCTAAGGAATCGGGAAGCTTATAGCCGTCGCCGTCAAAAAATTTAATACCGTTAAATTCCACCGCGTTATGGGACGCCGAAATCACCACGCCCGCATCCACTTTATATTTTCTGGTCAGATAGGCTACCGCAGGCGTAGGCACAACCCCCACATAGACGGCATTTGCGCCTACCGAACAGGCTCCCGCCATCAGCGCGTTAGCCAGCATATCTCCCGAAATTCTCGTATCGCACCCCACCATAATCGTTGGCTTATGCGCGTTTTCTTTTGTCAGCACATAGGCTCCCGCCTGACCTAACTGCATTGCCAGCTGCGGCGTCAGTTCCTCGTTCGCGACTCCCCGTACGCCATCTGTACCAAATAATCTGCTCATATGAAACTACCTGTCCCTTCTCTATCAATATACCCGTTCCGCCTGCCCTATTCCGTTTCCGTAATGTGCACATAAACCTGCGCCTCGGCCTGCTGGGCAAGTATCTCTTCTCCAACGCTGACCGTAACCGGCATCCAATAACTGCCTCTGGAAAGCTCTTCCAATTCTTCTTCCTCAAGCCATGCGGCCAGATCAACCGTTGTCTCCAGCTCCGATACGGAAACCGTATTCAATTCAGAAGCAAGCCCCATCAGCACAATCTCGCAGGTTTCTTCCGGCTCCGTAATCGCTGCCTCATATCCCTCCGGAACGCCTGTAATCTGAATATCCTCCACGTTAACCGATACCGTCTTCTCGATTTCCCGCTCCACATATACCGTAATGCTCACAGTACCGGTGAAATCTTCCTCGGCAAGCTCCACGCCGTCCGGAAGATATTCCTTCAGGTTCACAAGCGTTGTAACGTCCTCGGCAGCGCCCGATACATCGATCACATTCTCCGGAATTTCGACTGCGCTGATATTCTGTATTGTCTTGGAAGCGCCGGCAATCGTAACATAATCTCTCGTGCTTTCCATCTCTCCGGTCAACTGATAGCCCTCCGCCGGAGTGCCCGTTACCGTATATTGGATCGGTACGGATTTTTTCTCCAGGATTTCCACATTCACCCGTACCTTGCTGATGCTTTTGGTAATACTGTCCGATTTGATTTCCGTGCCGTCCTCATCAAAAAGACGGATATCCGCATCCGTAGTGATATCACTGGTAAAGCCCGATACGCCAACCTCTACCATCGCCTTGCTGACCTGTGAAATAACAGATTCCGGCCCCGAAATTCTGACCAGGTTCTGATCCGTTGTGATATCTCCTACCATATAGCCTTCCCGCACTTCCCCTACAGTGCCGGTCTTCAGCGGAAGGGACTTGGTCAGGCTGTTCTCGATATTCAGCTTGACGCTGTCTATGCTTCCCCTGATGCTTTCCAGCTTATCATTATATTTATTCGTAGAAAGCTGAATCGCGACGGTATTGACGCTGGTCAGATCATTCATATCCGCCACAGCCACCACATTGCTCGCGTTCAGGGAATCGATAACCGACCGGGGCGCCCGTATGGTAACCGTATCGATCGTATCCGTCCCGTCCAGCACCTCATAAATCTGCCCATTATCCGTAATCAAATTGCCGTTCTTAATGGTAACCGACACATCCGATACTTTCATCGAAATAACCGGGTCGTTAATATTGGTGACAACCAGCCATAAGGCTGCCGCAAAAAGAAAAGAACCCAGCTTCAGCCCCCAGTTTTTGGTGAGTCTGTTTCTCATTCTTTGGACCTGCCTTTCCACCGTTTCCGTTTCTTCTCTTCTACCTGTTTATTCTGAATCTCTGACAGCCTGGTTCTCAGACGCTCCGCGTCCAGACCCCTTTCCAACTGTCCGCCGTAAGCGACGCTGATCTTGCCGGTTTCTTCAGAAACGATCACGGTTAAGGAATCTGTCACCTCCGAAATCCCTACTCCCGCCCTGTGCCTGGTTCCCAGATCCTTACTGAGCGCCATATTATCCGACAAAGGCAAATAGCAGGTGGCGGAGGTAATACGATTGCCCCTCACAATGACCGCGCCGTCATGCAGCGGCGTATTATGCTCAAAAATATTAATCAGAAGCTGGCTGGATATCAAAGCGTCCACATCGATACCGGTTCTCTCAAACTCGCTTAAAGACTGCTGCTGCTCTATTACAATCAGAGCGCCGGTTCTCACCTTTCCCATTTCCATAGAGGCTTTGACAATTTCATTGATCGTGCGGTCAGAGAAACGTCCATCCTCCGACTTTGCGGTATCGAAGGGCAGAATCGAGGAAAAAAGGTTTTTTCTGCCCAGCTCCTCCAAAGCCTTGCGCAGCTCCGGCTGCAGCACCACCACAATCGCAATGGCCGCGATGCTGAATACATTAGATACAATCCACAGAATCGTATTCATTCGAAAAACAGCCGCGATCAGAATAAATACCGCAATGACCGCAACTCCCTTCAGAAGCGCCCATGCCCTGGTATTTTTAATCCATACCAGAATATGATATGCCAGGAAGGTCAGAATAATAATCTCTACAACATCAGTCCAGTAAATGGAAGGCATATGCAGATTGGAAAAATAAGTTTCTGTCCAGATATTCAGTTGTTGCATGCCTCTCACCCACTCTCCGTTCTATTCTATGATGTCAGCGTGTGCTCCTCGTCCGCGGCGTATTCTTCACTGTCTGGCTGTTAATCTTCTTTACCTTTTTCTCCGGCTTGGAAACCGTCACCTTCGGTACCGCTTTCACATAATAATAATATTCATCATCTTCAAACTGCACCTTCTCCGTCCGGCTGTAGTCCACATTAAATACAAAAAACTGCAAAACCGCCGCCAGCAGCAGAGAAACGATCGTTCCTAAAATCATGCTGAACAGGGCTTCATTGGTATCAAACATCAGATCCCCTACTAACAGAATCATAATATTAACCACAGCGCCCGCCGCCATGGCGATCGTCCATGCATAGTCCACGCTCAGTCTCCGGATCAGATATACCAGTATTACCGTAACGGCAAAGGCGACGATGGTGACAATCATCTCCTTGCTGCCAAGCAGGCCGTCCATAATATATTTGAATTTGGAAGCAGTGTCTTCGTCCGTCATGGAAGCGATAACCGACACATTCATAACAATATAATGCACCATGTAGTAGGAGATAACTCCACAGCCAACCGACACCACCGACGCAGGCGTGCCAACCAGACCCGCGGCAAGCGGAACCACATAGGGGATTTTCAATAAAAAGCACATCGGCAGCAGCAGCACGATCAGCGTATCCTTAGGCGAAAACCTGAGATATAAGAGAAAAATAAGCAAAAAACCCACGCCGACCACCGCAGCGCACTCCAGACTCAGGGCATAAAGATGGAGCAGCGTAAACAGCGCCGCCATAATCACGATAAAATTCACAGGCATAAAAGAACACATTAACGCTACGATCAGCACCACCGTAAGCTTATCAATACTCTCCATATATCCCAGCCGGGCATTAATGAGCAGTAAAGAAATCAGCGCCAGGAGGAATTTAAGCAGCGGCGTAATATATACTTCATATTTCCCATACAACGTCATTAACATCTGCTTTGCAACAAGTAAAGTAGTCATCATAAATCCTTTCACTTCCCGTATCTCTTCGCAAATACGCCTGCTATTTATACATATTTGCCAATCGACGAAGATTCGCATGGTACAGCCTTAGGCTTTTCTTCGCCCTACTGTACCGAATAGAGTAAATCACATAAGAAATAACCGCGTAAACGGCGATTACCCCCAAATACAGGAATAAAACCTGCCTTGCGAATTCCAGAAGATCCATTTTATAAATATCCGTCATAAACTCTTCAAAATCACAAAAAATATACACACCAAAAACCATTACAAATGCAAGGGTCGCACTTATAATGGATTTTAATACCTGCCAGCCTATATAATCACTGCGAAAATAGCTTCCTATCGCAACGTTTTTCTTTCCCTCATTCTGCTCATAGGAAGCCAGCTTCGCCATCAGGATAATTCTTTCTTCATTTAACATAACGATCTCCATTGCAGGAACATTTCCCCTGGCCTGCCTCCGATCACAGGAAACGCATCTTGGGATTTTCACGGGAATCCTTCTGCGTCTTGGGCTTCGGCGCCTCCGGCTTACGGATACTGCTGCTTAATTCATTTGCCATATGATTCTTACACTTCTCGCAGAACCGGCCGCTCAGAATCGGTGCCTCGCACTTTTCACAGAACAGTGTGATTCCCGAATCCTCGCTTAACTGCAGCCGCTCGTCTCTCAGCCACTGTTGAATCTGGCTCGTGGATACCTCGCAGGCCTCAGACACTTCCGGGATAGACGCGCGCACATGATCCTGAATATATTTCTTTACTTCCTGAAACTTCTCTTCCATCGCCTCCCTGCAGCCCATACAAATCGGAGGTCCGGATACATAGTTAAATATTCTGCCGCATTTTTTACAATTTCGTACATTCATACGTTACCCTCCCATACTTATAATCCTTTGCCTATCGACAGAGTCATAAAATAAATATGCTTTACCCCTGCTCTTCGCAGCTCGTAAGACATGGCATCTATCGTACTCCCCGTGGTATAGATGTCATCAATAATTACAATCGTACTTAATTTTACATCATTACGGCAGATTTTAAAAGCCTTTTTCAAATTATTTTGTCTCTCTGAGGCGGATAATTCTTTCATAGGCGTCGTTTTGCGCACTCTCTTAATGAAATCGGTCTTTACGGGAATCCCTGTCAGCCTGCTCAGTTCTCTGGCCAGCGTCTCCGCCTGGTTGTACCCTCTCGCCCGGCGTCTGCTCGCATGAACCGGCACCGGAATCAACGCCTCCGGTCGCCAGCTTATCAGGCAACCGCCTAATTTCCCCGCCATGCACCGGGCGTAATACGCCGCGTATTCCTGCCGCCCCCTGTACTTGAAGCGATAAATGGACTCCGCCGCGCCGGGGTATTCAAAAAGCGCGCGCCCCCGATCGAACAGATGCTGACGGCGCATACAGTCGCCGCAATATTCCCGTTCCTCCTCCCGCAGTCCCTTACCGCATTTCATGCAGTATGGCTCCTCCACATAAACCAGTTTGTTCTCACATGCCTGACAGATCAGGCCTCCGAAGGGCTTCACCGCCCGGTCGCAGACAGGACATCTGCGGGGATACAGAAGATCCGGCAATGTCCTGAAGAATGGCTTCAGATTCATAGAATACCCGTTTCCTTTCCTACTCGCTGCACTGTTCACGTATTCGATCCGCAAGTCCGGTATAGCGACGGTTCTGATAGTTATTAGCTACCATTTCCTGCACCGTCCGCCGGCTTCCCAGAATCGTTACACAATTTTTCGCCCGGGTCACTCCCGTATATAACAGATTTCTGTTCATAAGCATTCTGGGCCCCGAAAGAAGGGGTATAATCACCGCCGGATATTCGCTCCCCTGAGACTTGTGAATGGTAATCGCATAGGCAAGTTCTATCTCATCCAACTGGGAATACTGATAGGCGACTCTTCTGTGCTCATCATATTCCACCACTACTTCATGAGCATATTCATTGATCTGCAAAATCATTCCTATATCGCCGTTAAAAATACCGGTTCCCTTATCCACAGGAATACCGTATTTGCTCACCACTTCCCACTCCAGTTGATAATTGTTTTTGGTCTGCATAACCTTATCTCCCTCCCGGAACAGAATATCGCCTGCCTGATACTCCATTTTTTCCCCGGACGGAGGATTCAAATATCGCTGTAAAATACCGTTTAGCGCCTCTACTCCCAGCTTTCCCTTGCGCATCGGCGTTAAGACCTGAATATCGCCCGCTTCCGCCCCCACATAAGGCGGCAGCTTCTCCGTGATTAGCTGGATCATATGTTTATAAATCACGTTCACGTCCTGTCTTTCCAGGAAAAAGAAATCCCTGCTCTTATTGTCGAGCTGCAATTCCTGGCCGGCATAAATACGATGCGCGTTCCACACAATATCGCTCTCCTTTGCCTGCCGGAATATTTTGTCCAGAATAACCACCGGAAAGCTTTCGCTTTGCAGCAAATCCCGCAGCACCTGCCCCGCTCCCACCGACGGCAGCTGGTTGACGTCCCCCACCATAATCAGTCTGGTGCCTACCGTAAGCGCCTGAAGCAATGCCTGAAAGAGAAAAATATCTACCATGGACATTTCATCTACGATAATAACGTCCGCTTCCAGCGGATTTTCCTCATTGCGCTCAAATCTGGCCGTTCCGGCCTCCTCGGAAACCGCGCCGTTTAATTCCAGCAGCCGGTGCAGGGTACGGGCTTCATATCCCGTCGCCTCTGTCATGCGCTTGGCCGCCCGGCCGGTAGGCGCCGCCAGATAAATATCCAATTCTTCTGACATAAAATAGCGTATGATTGCGTTAATCGTAGTCGTCTTACCGGTTCCGGGCCCGCCTGAAAGAATAAAAATACCGTTTTTGACGCTCTCCAGCACCGACTTTTTCTGCAATTCATCCAGCGTAATGCCCAGCTCTTCCTCAATCCGGTCAATTTTCGTCAGAATATCCTGTTCCTCCGAAGGCAGGAAGCCCTCGCTCTTCTCTCTTATATTCAGGTCATGAAGCATTTTGGCACAGCGAAGCTCCGCGTAATAGCAGACCGCCGCATATACCTCCGGCTCCGCCTCTCCCCGCGCCGGCATCTTGATCACCAATTTTCTGTCCATCGCCAGATTATGAAGCTGAGGCTCCATCACAGAGGGCTCCAGACCCAAAAGCTCCCCCGCCTTTTTCAGAAGAATACTCTGGGGAAGATAACAATGACCCTCTCCGCCCGCCTGCGCTAATGTATATAAAATCCCGCTTCTAATCCGATAATCAGAATCTGTATGAATACCGATTTGGGAGGCAATCTCATCCGCAATTTTAAATCCGATGCCCTGAATATCCTCCGCCAGTTGATATGGATTTTCCTTCATAATTCCATACAATTTTAACCCGTATGTTTCATAAATCCGAATGGCAAGGGTATTCGATATGCCATATTGCTGCAGAAAAGCCATGGCTTCTCTGGCATCGCGCTTCTCATATACCGACGCCGCAATTTCCCGCGCCTTACGCTCGCTGATTCCCTTCACCTCCGCCAGCCGTTCCGGCTCCTCTTCCATAATGCGGTAGGTGTCCGCGCCGAAACGCTTGACAATACGGGCTGCCAGCGCCGCTCCCACTCCTTTGACAGCTCCCGAGCCAAGATATCTCTCAATGCTGGCCGCGTCATCCGGCGGAATAATCCGGTACTGCCGGATTTTAAACTGCTCCCCATATACAGGGTGGTTCGCATAATCGCCCTCCGCCTCAATCGTCTCCCCCTGATCCATGGTTTTGAAAAAGCCTATGCAGGTAATCTCTTCTTCTCCGCTGATCAGATTCAGGACTGTATAGCCATTGTCCGCATTGCGATATATAATATGTTCTATGTATCCTTTAATCGTTTCCATATGTTCCCCCGCAAAAGCCGAGAAAAGTCAGAAAAGGCTGCCTATGTTAAGCAGCCCGTTTCCATCATCGATATGCCCATACGCCGTTTCCTGACAGAACCGACATACATTCCTTTCTAAACCTTTACAGCCCCGCAGCAATTTGCCTGTGGCAAAAGATAAGCAGACTGCTTCCTGATACAATCCCTTATCTGTTCACCGCTGCGTCCTTATAAATTATAGTTACGTTTTGCCTGTTCGTATAACATCTGCGCAAGAGAGTTCGAGCCCTGGGAAGCTGTCTGCTCTGCAACCTCCTGAATCACAGAATCCTTAAAATAATCCACCATATTAGACGCGTAGCCGTCTTCTTCATCGCTGCCAAAGAAATCAACAGACTTGGTCATCTCTTTATAAACCTGCTCCCAAAGATAAGCCTCAAACTGCTTACAGGCGTCAAGGAGCTCATCGTCATCTGTCCCCTGAGTCTGCGCCGTCTTTTCCAACTGGCTCTGTAAACTCTCAGCCGCCAGTCTGTCCGCGTCTGTCATATAATCTGTATAACTGGATAACCCTGTTAAATCCATAATAATACCATGCCTTTCTTAATCAAACCTATCTCTTAAGGTTATTCGCCGTTTCCATCATTGAATCCGTAGTGGTAATCGCCTTAGAATTCATCTCATAGGCACGCTGCGCCACAATCAGATTAACCATCTCCGTCGCCACCTGCACGTTAGAGCCTTCCAGATACCCCTGCACAATCCTGCTCTTGGTAACGCCCGCCGTAGTATCCTCATTAATGGCACGTCCGCTGGCTTCGGTTACGGCAAAGAGCGTATCTCCCACTCTGCTCAGGCCGCCCGGATTGCTGAACTGGTAAGTACCAATGGTGATGCCGATGAATACCGGATTATTCGAATCATCCGGATAACAGATCTCTCCGTTCTCCGAAATGGTCAGGTTGCTGGCAATATAGGTACGGGACAGGGAAATCGCGCGCCCGTTAGAATCCAGCACCGGAAGGCCGTCCGCATTGGTCAGCATCATACCGCCGTTGGTTCCGATTGCCCATGTGAAATCGCCGTTTCTGGTATAGTATGTATTGCCGTCCTCGCCGCGTACCGCGAAGAAACCGTCTCCCTCAATCGCAAACGCCGTATCGCTCTCGGAATCCAGCAGGCTTCCCTGCGAAAAAATCGAATTGATGGAAGAAGTCCGAACGCCCAATCCCACCTGGGAACTGGTAGGCTTAGGATCTCCGTTAGCCGTGGTGGTTACGGTCTGTAGATTCTGATACAGAAGAGATTTAAACTGCGCCACCTGGGCTTTATATCCCACCGAGTTAACATTGGCAAGGTTGTTGGCTATCGTATCTACATTCACCTGCTGCGCATTCATGCCGGTCGCTGCCGACCATAAGCTTCTAACCATATTCTACCGCCTCCTATATCTTACCTAACTGGTTTACCGCCGTATCCAGCGTCTCATCATAGGTAGTGATGAGCTTCTGGTTGCTCTCATACTGGCGTTGTATTGTAATCATATTCACCATTTCCGTAACAATGGAAATATTAGACGTCTCCAGATAACCGGAATAAATCTCTGACTCGCAGTCAATTTCCGTCGCTCCGTCTACAGGCTGGAAATAATTCTCCCCAAACCGTTCCAGATAATCGTAGTCCTCAAAATCCGTCAGTCCAATAACCGCGACCTCCGCGCCGTCCTGCGTAATCCTGCCGCTGCGGTCAATGCTCACCGAAAGCGTCGTATCCATACGAATCCGCCGGCCGTTCTCATCTAATACGAAATCACCGTCCTGCGTTACCAGATAGCCCTGCTGATCCATGGTAAAATTACCGTCTCTGGTATATTTCGTGGAGGTTTCCCCCGCCTTATTGGTATACTCTACCGCAAAGAAGCCGGTGTCGGAGATTGCCAGATCAAAGGTATTGCCAGTTTCCTTGATGGGACCCTCAGAATAATCCACGTAATTTTCTCCGATCTTCACACCCAGGTTCATGCCTGTCCGGCTAATCCAACGATCGGGGTTATCTACAGAATCTTCATCATATGTTTTGGCTGTGCCAAGACCTACGGGGAGGTTGCCAGCTTCCGATAAATCCTTAATCTTATAGGCAAGCACCGTATCAAACGCCTGACTGGTGGTGCCCTCCTTCTTATAACCATTGGTATCCGCATTCGCCAGATTATTGGTCATAACATCCATTCTGTGCTGTTCATTAATCATGCCTGTATAGGCAGTGTATAAACCCTTAAGCATTTTTCCTCCCTTTCCGGGCGATGGATCAGTCCTCTCTGTATCCTGCCAGAAATTCTACATATTTGCCTGTTCCTATGGCCACCGCAGTCATCGGATCCTCCGCAGTCATCGTATTAATCCCTGTCTTAGCGGCAATCAGGTCTTCCAAGCCGCGCAAAAGGCTTCCGCCTCCTGTCAGCACGATACCTCTGTCCGCAATATCCGCCGCTAACTCCGGCGGGGTTTTCTCTAAAACGCTGTGAATCGTCTCCACAATCTGCACGGTAGTCTCATGCAGCGCTTCCTCTGTCTCCTCGGAGGAAACCTTGACGGTTCTGGGGAGGCCTGTTACCAGATTACGTCCTCTGACATCCATGTAATCCACCTCCGGCCTCTTATAAGCGGAACCAATCTTAATCTTCAGATCCTCCGCTGTTCTCTCGCCAATCAGCAGATTATGCTTTTTACGCATATAGCGCACAATTGCTTCGTCAAAATCATCTCCGGCGATTTTAATGGAGGCGCTGACCACTGTGCCTCCCAGAGAGATCACCGCGATATCGGAGGTGCCGCCGCCGATATCTACAATCATATTGCCGCAGGGTTTGGAAATATCAATGCCTGCCCCAATCGCCGCCGCAATCGGCTCTTCTATAATAGACACCTCTCTGGCTCCTGCCTGATAGGTAGCGTCCTCTACCGCTTTCTTTTCAACCTCCGTAACGCCGCTGGGTACGCATACTGCAATGCGGGGTTTCCTGAAAGTCCTCTTGCCAAGCGCCTTCTGGATAAAATATTTCATCATCTTCTCTGTGACCTGATAATCGGAAATAACTCCCTGCCGGAGAGGCCTGACGGCCACAATATTGCCCGGCGTCCTGCCCAGCATCAGTCTTGCGTCCTCTCCAATCGCCTTGATCTTATTGGTATCCCTGTCAAAAGCTACGACGGAAGGCTCCTTTAAAACAACGCCTTTTCCTCTTATATAAACCAGAATACTGGCTGTTCCCAAATCAATTCCTATATCTGTATACTGCATTTCCAATGTACCCCTTTCTTCCGGCATCTATATTACATAATTTCCAATTACCACCAAACTAAACATCAATCAGTTAATTGGATAGAATTGTGCAGTTTGCTGGATACATTATACCCCAAAGAAAGAGTTTTTCAAAGTGCTTTCACAATTTTTTTAGAATTTTATACAAAAATAAAAAGGATACCAAAAGCAGAGCGGTTCCCTCCGCTCTGTTTTCAGCATCCATGCCTGTTAACTATATCGACAGCTTCTGGATATTTCTTAACCCCATCCGCAGATAATTTCTACAAAAATTTCTGCAAAAATTGACCTTTTCGCGCGACCCAGGTTCTGCAAAATTTTCTTACGCGGATTTTCTTACAGACAGGTAACCTGCGCCGCCGCGTCATAGCTATGAGGCTCCTTGGAAGTCGCTTTGTGCCCCAGGGCGATTGCGATCTCAAATTCATACTTCTCAGGAAATTGCAGCGCATTGGCAAAATATTCCTTTTTCTCACCCCTTAAAGCGTCAAACACGCATCCGATAATCAGGCTGCCAAGCCCCATTCCCTCTGCCGCCAAAGCCATATTCTCCACTGCGATACCGGCGTCCAGAGGACTCCATTTGTAATCGCTGTCAGCGCTCAAAAATACAACCACAGGCGCCTCATAATAAAAATTATGCTCCGGCGCGGAAATTTCACGCAGCCGGTTCTTCTCTTCTTCCAGTTCCTGTAAAAGCGGATTATCGCCCTTTACCACCGTAAAATGAATTTCCTGCTTATTGGCAGCCGTAGGCGCCTGCAGTCCCGCTTTAACCAGCATCGTCACTTCTTCTTCCGTCAAAGGCTCCGCCGTATATCCTCTTGTGGAGCTTCTCTTTTCAATGGCTTCCATTACATGACCCATCAATTCTTTTCACCCTTTCCTCTGTTCTGAAACTTTTTATACGAAGCTTTCCTACCTGTACAGTATAGCACAAACAGGAAATTTTTAACAGCAGCCGTGCAGATTCTAATCCGACGTTTTCTTTGCCCGTTCCAGCATCTTCCTGACATAAACGCCCGTATAGGAATCAGGATTCCCGGCGATCTGTTCCGGCGTTCCTTCCGCTATCACGGTGCCGCCGCCTTCTCCGCCCTCCGGCCCCATATCAATAATATAATCGGCGGTCTTAATCACGTCCAGATTATGCTCAATCACCACTACGGTATTGCCGCCCTCCGCCAGCTTATGCAGGATATCCACCAGCTTGTGTACATCGGCAAAATGCAGACCCGTCGTGGGCTCGTCCAAAATATAAATGGTTTTGCCCGTGCTGCGCTTACTAAGCTCGGCAGCCAGTTTAATACGCTGCGCCTCTCCGCCGGATAAGGTAGTGGAGGGCTGCCCCAGCTTCACATAGGAGAGTCCCACGTCATAAAGTGTCTCGATCTTTCTGCGGATAGAGGGCAGATTCTCGAAGAAGGGAACCGCCTCTTCCACCGTCATATCCAGCACGTCGTAAATGTTTTTACCCTTATACTTCACCTCCAGAGTCTCACGGTTATAACGTTTTCCGCCGCAAACCTCACAGGGTACATACACGTCCGGCAAAAAGTGCATCTCGATTTTAATAATTCCATCGCCGCCGCAGGCCTCGCAGCGCCCGCCCTTCACGTTAAAGCTGAATCTCCCCTTGCCGTACCCGCGCGCTTTCGCATCCTGCGTCGAAGCAAACAAATCCCTGATCTGGTCAAAAACCCCCGTATAGGTTGCCGGATTAGAGCGGGGCGTTCTTCCGATAGGGGACTGGTCGATATCAATCACCTTGTCCAACTGTTCCAAGCCGAGAATGTTCTTATGCCTGCCGGGGATCGTTCTCGCCCTGTTCAAATCCCTCGCCAGCCTTTTATAAAGGATTTCATTGACAAGAGAGCTCTTGCCGGAGCCCGACACGCCTGTAACGCAGGTCATAATCCCCAGCGGAATTTTTACGTCTATTTTCTTTAAATTATTCTCCTCCGCTCCCTTTACCGTCAGATAACCGGTAGGCTTCCTTCTGGACGCCGGTACGGGAATCTGCAGCTTACCGCTCAGATATTGGCCTGTCACAGACGCCTCCGCCCGCATAATGTCCTCCGCAGTTCCCTGGGCAACCACCTCGCCGCCATGGGAGCCAGCCCCCGGGCCAATATCCACTATATGATCCGCCGCCAGCATCGTATCTTCGTCATGTTCTACCACAATCAGAGTATTTCCCATATCCTTCAGATTCTTCAGGGCGGCGATCAGCTTATCATTATCCCGCTGGTGCAAACCGATACTGGGTTCGTCCAGAATATAACAAACGCCCACTAACCCCGAACCAATCTGGGTGGCCAGCCGAATCCGCTGCGCCTCTCCGCCGGAAAGCGTACCGGTAGCTCTGGATAAGCTCAGATAATCCAGTCCTACTTCCATCAGGAATCCTACCCTGGCGCGGATTTCTTTCAAAATCTGCCGCCCGATCAGCTCCTGCTGGGGCGTCAGCTTCATATCGCCCACAAAGGCATGAAGTCTGGCAATCGACAAGGAGGTGATTTCATAAATATTTTTCCCGCAGACCGTCACCGCCAGAGATTCTTTTTTCAGACGCATCCCCTTACATTCCTTACAGGGGGTGATGCGCATATAGGTCTCAAATTCCTGTTTGGTCAAATCCGAACCCGTCTCACGATACTTGCGCTCCACGTTTTTAATCAGCCCTTCAAAGGCGATAGGGTATACCCCTTTCCCCCGCTGCCCCTCATAATATACGTCCACTTTCTGATCCGTACCGTTAATAAGGATATCCTGCACCTTAGGCGGCAATTCCTCAAAAGGCGTCTCCAGGCTAAAATGAAACGCTTCCGCCAATGCCTGCAGCATGGCATTGGTAAAGCTTCCCTTCGTACCGCTGGACTGCCAGCCCAAGACCGAAATAGCGCCGTCGCTTAAACTCAGGCTCTTGTCGGGAATCATCAGATCCACGTCAAATTCCATCTTATACCCTAAGCCAAAACACTGTGGGCAGGCTCCAAAAGGATTATTAAAGGAAAAGCTGCGCGGCTCAATCTCACTAATGCTGACACCGCAATCAGGGCAGGCAAAGCTCTGACTGAAGGTAACCGGCTCTCCGTCGATTACATCAAGTACCATAAGTCCTTCCGAGAGTGCGAAAACATTTTCAATGGAATCCGTCAGACGTCTCTCGATGCCTTCCCTGACCACCAGGCGATCCACGATAATCTCTATATTATGCTTAATATTTTTCTCTAATTTAATCTCCTCTGATAAATCGTACAGGCTGCCGTCCACACGCACTCTCACATAGCCGCTTCTCTTGGCTCGTTCAAATACTTTCACATGCTCGCCTTTCCTTCCCCGTACAACTGGTGCGAGCAACTGGATTTTTGTCCCCTGAGGAAGCGCAAGAATCTGATCCACGATCTCGTCTACCGTCTGCCTGCGAATCTCTTTGCCGCAGTTCGGGCAATGGGGAATCCCGATACGGGCGTACAGCAAACGAAAATAATCATAAATTTCCGTTACGGTTCCCACGGTAGAACGGGGATTGCGGTTGGTAGATTTCTGGTCGATGGAAATTGCCGGGGACAGCCCCTCGATTTTCTCCACATCAGGCTTTTCCATCTGCCCCAGGAACTGTCTCGCATAGGAAGACAGGGATTCCATATATCGTCTCTGTCCCTCTGCATAGATCGTATCAAAGGCAAGAGAAGACTTGCCGGAACCCGACAAGCCCGTAAGCACTACAAACTCGTTACGGGGAATATCCACGTCGATCCCCTTCAGATTATGTTCATTCGCGCCGCGAATCTTAATGTATTCTCTGGGACGCATCTTTATTGTTTCTGACATTCTAATTCTCCCTTCAATTCCTTCATACGGTCGCGCAGCATAGCCGCCGCTTCGAAATTCAAATCCGCCGCCGCTTTCTTCATCTGCTTCTCCACATCCTTAATCAGCTTTTCTAATTCCTGTCTGCTCATGGATTCGGGATCCTTCTCAAATTGCAGTTCTTCCCGATCAATCGTTTTGGAAATACTGATCAGGTCGCGAACCGCTTTCTGAATCGTCTGCGGCGTAATGCCGTGCTCCTCATTATATTGCTGCTGAATCTGCCGCCGCCGGTTCGTCTCGGTAATGGCGTTTTGCATGGAATCCGTCATATGGTCCGCATACATGATCACATGCCCCTTTGCATTACGCGCCGCGCGCCCGATGGTCTGAATCAAAGAAGTCTCAGAACGCAGGAATCCTTCCTTATCCGCATCCAGAATCGCCACCAGAGAAATTTCCGGAATATCCAGCCCCTCTCTGAGCAGATTAATCCCCACCAGCACATCGAATACATCCAGCCGCATATCCCGGATAATCTCCGCCCGTTCCAGCGTGTCAATATCAGAGTGCAGATATTTCACACGAATCCCGACTTCCTTCATATAATCTGTCAAATCCTCCGCCATCCTCTTGGTCAGCGTCGTCACCAAAACCTTATTATGCTCCGCTGTTTCCTGATGAACCGCGGAAATCAGGTCGTCAATCTGTCCCTCCACCGGACGCACATCTACCTCCGGGTCCAAAAGTCCCGTAGGACGGATAATCTGCTCTGTCCTGAACAGTTCATGGCTCGCTTCATAATCTGAGGGCGTAGCCGATACGAAAAGCATCTGGTCAATATGTTGTTCAAATTCCTCAAAACAAAGCGGTCTGTTATCCAACGCCGAAGGCAGTCGGAATCCATAATCCACCAAAGTATTCTTACGAGATCTGTCTCCCGCAAACATACCGCGGATCTGAGGTATCGTCATGTGGGATTCGTCAATAATAATGAGAAAATCGTCCTGAAAATAATCCAACAGCGTAAAAGGCGGCTCTCCCTCTGCCATGCCGTTTAAATGACGGGAGTAATTCTCAATACCGGAGCAGAAACCGGTCTCCCTAAGCATCTCGATATCAAAATTAGTCCTTTCCGAAATGCGCTGAGCCTCTAACAGCTTGTCCTCACCTTTAAAGTACCTCACCCTGGCTTCTAATTCCTTTTCGATTTCCTTGCAGGCGGCGTTGATTTTCTCCTGCGGCACTACATAATGGGAAGCCGGATAGATCATCACATGCTCCAGTATTGCATGCACCTGCCCCGTCAGAGGATCTGTCTCCGCAATCCGGTCTATCTCATCACCGAAAAATTCAATGCGGATCAGATAGTCTCCTCCCTGCGCGGGATAGACCTCCAGCACATCCCCCCGCACCCTGAAACAGCAGCGTTCCAGATCCATATCGTTGCGATTATACTGCATCTCAATCAATCCCCGTATGACATCGTCCCGATCCCGCTGCATACCGGGTCGCAGGGACATGCTCATACCCGCATACTCCTCCGGGCTTCCCAGACCGTAGATGCAGGATACACTGGCGACCACAACCACATCTCTGCGCTCAGTCAGAGAAGCGGTCGCCGATAAACGCAGCTTGTCTATTTCGTCATTGATTGCGGAATCCTTCGCAATATAAGTATCCGTAGACGGTACATATGCTTCCGGCTGGTAATAATCATAGTAGGACACAAAATATTCTACCGCGTTCTCCGGGAAAAATTCCTTAAATTCGCCGTAGAGCTGCCCCGCCAGCGTCTTATTGTGCGCTATGACCAAGGTCGGCTTATTCAGCGCCTGTATAATATTCGCCATGGTAAAGGTCTTACCGGAGCCGGTCACGCCCAGCAAAGTCTGGAATTGATTTCCTTTTTGAAAGCCGTCGACCAGTTCGGCGATGGCTTGCGGCTGGTCGCCGGTGGGTTGGTACTCTGAGTGTAATTTGAACAACATCCGCGATTTCACCTCTCAAATTTCCTTAGCAAAAAAGTTCGCCTATTAGGCAGAAATTCGTAAAAAGCTCGATTTTCGCCCTGCCTAATAGACGAACTTTTTGATTTTTACGAATGAAAGTCACCTGAAAATTATAGCACGGAAAATGAAAAAAGTATAGCCGCAAGATGGAACATTTGTTCTTTTCCTGCGGCTATGGCCTTACCTGTTATTGAATTATATGAGAAAATCTTCTGCCTGGACGACTACGTCAATATTTTCGGTTCTGAGTTCCTCGTCATCATCCTCGTTCGGAAGTACCTCGTCTATGAACGGCTGAAGCTCATCCACGCAATCCGCGATGATCCCCCGTTTATCGCCGTACACATCCATGGTAATCAATTCCTTTGCGTGCCCCATCAGTTTTGACACTGCTTCCGGGTTGAAGTCATTTTTCAGGAGAATTGTGCAGAAGGTGCTGTGCAGATCATGCCAGCGAATATTCGGCAAATTATTCTCCTCCAGCAACTTCTTATAATGCTTCCAATGAAAATCTTTACTTCTCGGACGCCCATAATTTGAACAACAAATATACCCATAATCCTTAAACTGACTTCCTCGACGACTCCGATTTTTCTCATACACGTTGCGTTCTTCCAGAATTGCCTCAAACACATAATCCGGTATCGGCAGGGTGCGATAGCTGGACTGTGTTTTCAACCCGACCTCCTGCTTCGTGTAGGTCTTCGGCGCAAAATCTTCCTTATTCGTGTTGATGACCTTTCCAAGCTGTCTCTGCACGGTGAGCGTCCGGTTAATATAATCGACATCCGAATACTTCACACCATTGATTTCCCTCCGTCTGAGACCCATCAGCACATTAAACAATACCTGCATGTGTATCGGTGTGTTCCTGCTCGCTTCCAGCAAAATCTGAACCTGTTCAATCGTCAGCGTTTTCTGTCCGTCCACATACCTCGTATGGTAGGGCTTCTTTGCGACCTTTTTCGGAAGATTGACACCAATCGTCGGATTATCCGCGATGATTCTTTTATCTACCGCATACCGGAACGAAACATTCATTACTGTCTTAATCAGTCTTGCGACAGAAACGGAATATTCAGCCTTCTTGTTATAAAACTTCTGAATATCTCCCCGGTTAATCTCTGATATTTTCCGACTTCCCATATACGGAATAATATGGTTATAGACCATGCCTCGATATGTATCATAGGTTTCGCTGCTGCCGACACGGTTCTTTATATCTTCCTCAAGCCAGAACTCCATGAAATCCTTTATGCGGACATTTTCATAGACCACATATTTTCCGGAATATAAATCTCCGAGCATCCTGTCTCTGGACGCATTTGCCTCCTTTTCTGAAACGAACCCAGCTTTCTGCTGGGTTCGCAAATCTATATCTAATTCCAGTGCTATCGCCAGGGCAAGCGCCGTTTTCTTTCTTGGCTTATAATCCGGATTGCTCCGTATTTTTGAGAAAAGCTTCCGATCCAGATTTGCACGTTTATATACTTCCGAATCTTTTAAACCTCTCTCATCAATCAAAAAGAAAAGGCGCTGCTGAAAGGTTTCCCCGACATTCCCCAGCGCATCATTAAGATTCATCTTTGATCCTGATGACCCTGGCTGCTTTATCTTTGGAAGGGATGCTGACTCCGCACATTCTTCCAATGTAAGCGATGCCGCAACGGATTTATCTTCAGAGACGCCTTTATCCGCCTCACGAAGAAGCCTTATCTCCCTGAGTTCCAGATATTCTCTGCTTTCAGAAACAGATGGCTTTAGATATTCCTCTTTACGGCGCTTCGAGACATAATTTTCATCAATAAACGCATCCACATCCGAAAACAGCTTGCCCGAGAGTTCAAACGCTTTTCTGTCAAACACCACCAGTATAATCAGCATATCACTGTCCATAAGGAAGCGGCTGATCTCTGAAACAGCTGTCTGGAGCGCCTTATCTTTCGGAAAGCCATACACCCCGGTTGCAATCAGCGGAAATGGGATACTCTGAACCCTGCGCTTTGTGGATGGTCGTCGCGTAGGCCAGCACCAGCTCGTCCAGCTCCGTCACGTCATAGGCCACTTCCCGCCATCGAAATCTACACTCAGCTCGCTTTCCTCTGTATCCACCCGAACGACGATCCCGATATCGCCGTTGAAAACCTCTTTATCATAGTCATTTTTGATCTGCATGACTTTATCGTGCAGGCGATATTGAGTGCCGCTGCGCTTTAGGAAAATACTGGACGGATTCATCGCGGCCTGCAGGAGCTGATTCAAATTCGCAGCGCCGCAGACGCCGCGCTGCATGGGCGTCAGCACCTGGATATCCCGGAGGCGATAATATCCTTCAGTACATTTCCCGCTCCCACGCTGGGAAGCTGATCCGTGTCACCCACCAGAATCAAAGTCATGGCATCCGGCAGTGCCTTCAGGAGATTATACATCAGCATAATATCAATCATGGAACATTCGTCCAGAATTAGCACGTCGGCCTCCAACGGATTTTCCTCATTTCGCTGATATCCATCGGCGGGCTTATACTCCAGAAGCCGGTGAATCGTCTTTGCCTCCATTCCCGTGGCCTCTGACATTCTCTTTGCCGCCCGTCCGGTGGGTGCCGCCAGTATAATCCTGCAGCCAGCCATCCGGTAAGCCGAGATAATCCCCAATGTTGTCGTTGTTTTACCAGTGCCAGGGCCGCCTGTCAGAGCCATCACCTTGGAAGACACCGCCTGACGGATTGCCTCAATCTGTATCTCGTCATATCTTATGCGGGAATTCTGCTCTACGCGATTTATCACCTGCTCCACATTGATTTTGGTATTTCGTTCCAAAGACAGAAGATTCAGCAGCCGCTTCGCGCAACCTGTCTCTGAAAAGTAAAAAGGCGGCAGATAAATTGCCTCCTCATCCTTAATCACATCCGATGTACGGAGCATTTCATCCAGCGTGATTTCCAGTTCCGGTGCGTCCACATCCAGCAGTTTTACCGCTGTCTCTATCAGCTGCTCCCGTACAGCAAAGCAATGACCATTCTCCGACAGCTTATTCAGGGTATAGAGGATACCGCTACGCAGACGGATAAACCGATCTTTCTCAATGCCCAGCTTTCCGGCGATCTGATCTGCTGTCTTGAAACCGATCCCCCAGATATCATCCGCCAGACGATAGGGGTTCTCCTCCACAATTTTAATACTGTCATTTCCATAAGTCTTATAAATACGCGCGGCGTGAGCGGTGCTGACGTCATGGCTCTGCAGAAAGAGCATGATATTCTTGATCTCCTTCTGCTCCTGCCAGCCTTTTTTGATGCGCTCTACACGTTTCTGGCCGATGCCTTCCACCTGAATCAGACTATCCGGATCGGTCTCTATGATTTCCAGTGTGTCCTTACCAAATTTCTGGACGATACGCTTCGCGAACTTCGGGCCGATGCCCTTGATCAGACCGCTACCCAGATATTTTCTATCCCATAAGTCGTCGCGGGGAGTGTCTCCTCCCATTTCTCCGCTGAAAACTGCCGGCCATATTTTCCGTCAATCCGCCACTGCCCCTCCATGGTCAGGACTGATCCAACGTGGACATCCGGCATGGAACCGACCACCGTCATCAGGTCACTGTAGCCTTTTGCACGGCACTTAATCACAGAAAAGCCATTTTCTGCGTTCTGATATGTAATTCGCTCCACGACACAGTGGAGATGGTCCATGAAAGTCGGCCCCCTGTCATTCTTCTGTATATTATTAAAGTCAAATTTTTACATAGTAGTAAACAACAATCTTTACATCCGGTGCATACCAGGAACCCTTTTCAAAATGATCCTCTCCATCCACAATTATTTTGGCGGCCGTATCAGGTTTAGCAAAAAAGCCCATTTTAGAAATAGCCATTTCTTTCGTTTCTATGTTTGTGAACCCTGATTCCCTGAAATTATTTACCACAAAGTCGTATTGCTTTCCGAGAAAGAATTTAACATCCTCAGTCATTTTTATCTCAGTCGGATGCTCATCCGCAATTTCTTTTTCCGTTTTTGGCTCATAGAACGTAAGAATAATTTTTGAATCCTGCAGATAATAATCCTCATCACTATCGACATCACCATTGATTGAAAACGCAATTACTTCACCAGCTTTTGCCTTTTCAGCCTCGGTGCTTCTTATCATTTCAACATCCTCAAAGCCCATACTTTTGAGTTCTTCATTTGCTTTTTCTGAACTTTTCCGTATATATTTTTTCGGGTTTAATTTTATCGGCAGATGAGTTCCAGCAGGATCAGCTAAATAAGACATAATGATTTTAAACCAGTCACTCTGTTCCCACTCGTGGGCTTCCAAAGCTCGAACAGCATTTAAAGGATGATCATAATTTTGGAACATAATAAATTCAAGTGTTTTGTTCCATGCGCTTCCCTTCACCATTTCTCTGTATTCTCGTGCCTGATCCATGAATGCATCGACATTTGCCTCGGCCAAAATATCCTTATCATAGCCGGCAAATCGCATCATTGTCTCTACCACATGATCTGAGTTGCCCTCGTATATCATGGCTGCTCGATCCGCTGAAAGTTCGCTGCATCACATCCAATATGCAAACGCCAGTTGAATTGGATATATTGCGATATTTCCTAAACCGGAAACGAATGCAGATGCGCCGTTAAGAATCATCTGGCCCATCGTTCTATATAAAGTATGATGACAGGCAATATGCCCACACTCATGAGCAATTACGGATGGAATTAGTTCATCGGGAAGCGTCTCAAATAATCCGAAGTTAGTACGATAAAGGGATGCGTATCGCCATAAGTATACGCATTTGGCTCTACGTCAAGTTTGACATAAATCTCCGGAATATCAATTCCCAGTTTTTCACAGACAGGCGGCAGCACATCATAATATTTCTTTATCTACTGCTCAGACAATCTGAGGTTCGTTGACATATTGATAATTTTAAATTGCTGCTCATCCCAGATTTTCATAAAGGCTTTCATCACCTGTGTAAACCCGGGAATCGCTTTCAGTGCTTTCATTGCTGCCTTATCGGAAGGATGCGTAAATAAATCCGCATCAAGGCGAGTAAATTCACTGGTCTTTTGTGTCAAATTATTATATCCTTCAGGCATTTTATAATCCTCCTTCTCATGTAAAAACTGGATTATTCTGATTCAGCTATTTTTCCAGCCAGGCACGGATTTCTTTATCACCCTGCCCGCTGATACGGATCGCCGAATGCACCTTTGCTCCCTTGCAAATCGCTTTTACAGTCTCCAGAGACTTCTCCGGGCCAGATGAACCGCTGGTGCAGAAAACATAAACATCCTTTCCAGTGAAATCGTACTCTGATACAAAAGTCCTGATCAGACGCGGGCAGGACCCGTACCACACTGGAAATCCCAGCAATATGCGGTCATAAGAACCAAAATCCTTGACGTGGGTAGTAACTGCAGGCATTTCCTTTGTCGCCAGTTCTTTACCGCCAATAGCAACTGCCTTAAAATAGCCTCCGTAATTCTTCTCGCCCTTGATTTCAAACAGGTCTCCGCCCGCAAGGGCCTGGACACACTCCGCAGCTTTCTTCGTGACCCCTGAAAGGGAAAAATATGCCGTCAATGTTTTCATAATCCATCTCCATTTCTATTTCGAACCATTTACTGAATATTTGAGTCTTCCATCTATTACGTGAGTTCGATCAAAAGCGAATTATCTGGGGTTCTGATGTAAATGAGGATATTGTTGCAGTCGCATCCTTCAGATAAAACACTTCCGTGTTTCCATCATCCGCCTGGTACGATTTCTGCAAAGACGGATACGCGTCCAGCATACTCTGCCGCGCGCAATCACGGTCATCCTCCACAGCCGTTGCCGCCACACGGATCCATTTGCCATCCCCAAACGCGCAGATTTCAATCTTAGGATTCTGATGCATCTGCTTAGAAACATCTTTCACCTTTCCGGTCTGGATATACAGCTTGTCCTCAAACATATGAATCGTTCCAAACGGACGCACGCGAGGCTGATCTCCATCCATGGTGGCCAGATAATATGTACCACACTTTTTCAAAAATTCCAATACTTCCTGCATGATTGCACCTCCAATATTATTTTGATTTATCTTCAAACCGACAGCTTATGTCTGTCGATGTTTGATCTTCCCATAGACGTGGCTCTTTCAGCCTGTATAAGCGTCTTCCGCACTGTTTGAAAAGTTCTGTTTCTCTAGCCATTCCCTTTCTTCTTCCGTTTCTGGAATGTCGATTCTTTCTATTTTGAAAATAACCGGCCTTGTACCGTCGTTACAACAGGCAATCATCATCCTGTCATCGTTTGTCCAGTTCCGCATGATGGAGCCGCCCTGCAGAGCGGCGTAGACATACCGACTGATTGCATCCCAGGCTTCTCCACAGAATTTTCCATTCATCAGATGATAGAAATCATCCCTTTCTGGTGTTCTCTTTAGCAGAAATGTATCCCCTGCATGAAAACATGGACATGACCCTGAATGAGGATCGGCCAGATATTTTTCCTGATAATCTACGAACACCTTTGTTTCCAGTACCGTAATCTTACATTCATGCTGCATCTACATTGCCTCCTTTCAAGATCGGTTCATTTTCCAGGAACGGCTCACACTGACCGCCGCCACGCCGAACAGCAATGTTGCCCCTCTAGAATATAGATCTTATTCTTGCTGTTCATCAGATAAATCTGCCGTTCTGCAAATGCTTCTGCAAACTCTTCATCCCGCGGGAAACGGGCACGCTCTTTTTTGCCAACAAAGCGTATTTAAATTTCTCTACATAGTTTTCCTCAGTTCCATCATATCGCATAATTTCATGGTGCAGCATCAGGAAAATCTTATTCAGGGAACTGGTAGGCAAATCACAAATCGTTCTGTGGAACAGATAATTTTCTGTTATCAGAAACACATCTGTCACTTGTCCGAGTGTAAGTATATGTTCATCATATAAACGCAGCACTTCAAGGAAAAACGGCCTCGTTACAGTTGTCTCCAGACGATTCAAACGGAATATACATGCATCTAAAGCAGAATTGCCGGTTCTTCCCTCAAGGAGAATTTGATATCTCTTCGCATAATCCAGCATATCCTCTAACAACGGTTCTGTCTGAATATCCCCTAGTTCCACATAATCCTTAAAGTTCACGTATATCTTCTTTTGCTGCGGAATGGACTGCTGTTTGACACTGAGGTAATCCCTGATAAATGCACTGACATCGTATTTTGTGCAAATCTCAATGCGATTCCAATACTTATCGTAGTATTCCTCCTGTTCCTTCGCTGGAAGACCCATCAAAATAAGATTCCGAATTTTATCTCCCTCGCTCAAATCCAGGCCAGTGGAATTCAAGCTCTCGAAAATAAGCTGGGGATCATCCTCCGCATTCAGCTTAATATCAATGATTTCAAGACAGCGGATTGCAGCATATAATTGATCAATAGTGATTTCCTGCTTTTGAATACGGTCATAAAAATATTGGTAGTTAACAGTCAGATTGGACTCGCGGATGTAAGATTCCGGTTCTGCGAATAACCTTCCAAACGCCATCTGGTCATTTTTTACCGGCTTAAGCTTGATGCGGGTATCCTCCGGCTGATATTTATCGACAAGATAATTTTCAAAAATACGCTGCTTAAGCTTGTCATCCTCCGGAGTGACAACACCCTTTTCAATAAGATTATACATGGCGAGAAAGAGCAGCGATACTGTCGTCAGTCTCTGCTGGCCGTCAATAACAAGAAACTCTTCATTATCACCTTCAGGATTATAAACAGAAACAAGGCTGCCAAAAAAATGACTTTTCCGGTTCCCTCTGACAATCTTTACCAGGTCATCATAAAGCTGTTTACAATTTTCCGTTTTCCAATCATAATTCCTCTGATATACTGGAATGACAAATCTCTTATCTGAACCATCCATGTATTTGACAAATTTGCATTCAGATCCCTTCATTGAGGTTCCTCCTTTATTGTTTTCTGGTCTGCGTTCAGTTTAGACATCTGCCTGTCCTCCTGCATCTTTTTTCGTTCCATATGGCACTTGCGGTTCTGCAACCATCAGTAAATCATCGTTGTTGTCAAATATATAGGTGACCGGTTTCTTTTCCAGCTCTGCTGTAAATACGCCGCTGATCCCGAAGAAACGCTCAAAGAATGCTTTCAGTTTATTGATAACCGTCTGTTTTTTCTTCGCCCGTCCAGCCCCTCCAAAACGGGATACAGATGGCATCAGCTTATCAATGTCAGTACCCGTAGTTTTGATTTCTCCATCCCGAAAAGCATTCTCGACGAAGCGTCTGGTTTCGGGGGCTTTCAGCTTTTCATCTGTGATAATCTGATTCAGCTCCCGTTCGCGCTCTTCGGAAACGTATGACTGCCATTCACCCATAACATCCTCGACTTCATTCAAGCCACCGATGAAAGTCTCTATCAGTTCCTTCTTGCTGCGAAGTTCCGGGCTTGCATCCACAGCCTTGCGGATAGTGACAAGCACCTCTTTGTCCTCACAGTGGCTTTCATGGTATTTCGCAACGAGCATGAGGATGTAGTCGATATTGATTTCGACCTGCTTGATTAGTTCTATTTCAAAGACAATATCATCCGTAATATCTTTTTTATCTTTGCCCTGTGGCCGCCACTCATCGCGTAAATCCTGGTAACGTCCGAGATAGTCCTGTAAGTCACGCTCGGTGATTAGTTCCTTGCCTTTGAAATCGTCAAATGACGAGAGCAGATTGCGCATCCGCAGGATAGCTCCAAAGAGCATGATAAAATCCTTTTGGTTCTGCTCCCCGACAATCTGCGGTTCGGACAGCGGGAATTTCGATGTAAGCTCATCGATCATATCCACATAACCGGGACGAGACTTGTCGTCCTGGTCAACATATCCGTTATAATAATCCTCGAATTTCCTCAGGAGGACAACGCCGCCCGCGTCCTTGTCTCCAAAAAGCGAGATAGCATCGTCCACACGCTTCTGCAAATTACGGAAACACACGATATTGCCGAAAGTCTTGATGGAGTTCAGGATTCTGTTAGTTCTGGAGAATGCCTGAATCAGTCCGTGCATTTTCAGATTCTTGTCCACCCACAACGTATTCAGCGTGGTGGCATCAAATCCGGTCAGGAACATATTGACCACGATAAGCAGGTCAAGCTCCTTGTTCTTCATACGGAGGGAGACATCTTTATAATAACTCTGGAACTTATCGCTGTCCGTGCTGTAGTTCGTGTGGAACATCACATTGTAATCACGGATAGCATCATCCAGAAAATCACGGGCAGTCTGGTCAAGCCCGCTGGTGTCCTCGGAATTTTCCTCATCAAGAATACCATCCGCCTCGGCTTCATTGGCACCGTAGCTGTATATGAGAGCAACACGGAGCGCCTTGGTGGGATCAGCCGCCATCTGCTTCTGGAACTCGCGGTAATACTTCATGGCTACCGGCACGGAGGCCACCGCAAAGATAGAGTTGAAACCGCTGACACGCTGCTTTTCCTTGATTTCCTCTATGGTACCGTTCTTGCCGGACGCAACCTCGGAAATATTCTGAAGAACAGAGAATTCAAAGGTCTTGTCCCCTCGGTAGGTTTTCTGGTCGAAATGTTCCAGAATATATTTTGTAACAAGCGCAATCCTCTCAGGAAATTCAAGCGCCTTTTTGCGGTCGATGTCCCATACATCCTCATCGTCGATATCCGCATCGGTGTCCATCGTTTTAATATAGTCCACCCGGAAAGGCAGAACATTCTTATCGTTGATGGCATCCACGATGGTGTATGCGTGGAGTTGATCGCCAAAAGTCTGGGCAGTGGTGAAAAACTGAGGATCACGAACAGCGCCGGTATTTTTTGCAAAAATCGGCGTGCCGGTAAATCCGAAGATGTGATAGTTCTTAAAGCTCTTCACGATAGCTTTATGCATATCCCCGAACTGGCTGCGATGGCACTCATCGAAGATAATGACAACCCGCTTGGTATAAGCCTCATGTGTCTTGAACTTCTTGATAAAGGCTGACAACTTCTGAATGGTGGTAATAATGATTTTTGCATTAGGGTCACGGAGCTGCTTTTCCAGGACAGCAGAAGAAGTGTTACTGTTAGCCGCGCCCTTTTCAAAGCGGTCATACTCCTTCATGGTCTGGTAGTCCAGATCTTTACGGTCGACGACAAAAAGTACCTTGTCTATATACGGGAGCTGCGAAGCAAGCCGTGCCGTCTTAAAGGAAGTCAGCGTCTTGCCGGAGCCGGTGGTGTGCCAGATGTAGCCGCCGCCATCAATGGTTCCGTATTTCTTATAATTATTTGCTATCTCGATACGGTTCAGGATGCGCTCAGTTGCTGTAATCTGATACGGGCGCATGACCATCAACATATTTTCTGACGTGAAAATGCAGTATTTCGTCAGGATATTCAAAATGGTGTGCTTCGCAAAGAAAGTCTTTGTGAAATCGATGAGGTCAGGGATAACCTTGTTTCCGGCATCCGCCCAGAAAGATGTGAATTCAAAGCTGTTGCTGGTCTTTTCCTTCTTTGCACTCCTGGAATTAGAGTCCTTGATGGCATTGTAGCGGGTGCTGTTGGAGTAGTATTTCGTATTCGTGCCGTTGGAAATCACGAAAATCTGGACATACTCATACAGACCACACCCGGCCCAGAAAGAATCCCGTTGATAACGGTTAATTTGGTTGAACGCTTCACGGATAGGAACACCACGCCGCTTTAATTCGATATGCACGAGGGGCAACCCGTTGACCAGCACGGTCACATCATAACGGTTATCGTGCCGTGCGCCTTCCTTCATGCCGATCACATACTGGTTGATAACCTGAAGGCTGTTGCTGTGAATGTTCTTCCTGTCAATCAGGGTAATATTTTTTGTGCTGCCATCATCCCGTTTCAGGACCTGAACATTATCCTCCTGAATTTTGCGCGTCTTCTCCACGATATGCTCATTAGGATTAGCGACGTTGTCCTTAAAGAACCTGTCCCATTCGGCATCGGAGAAATGATAATCATTCAGCCTTTCCAATTCAGATCGCAGATTTGCAATTAAGTCTGCTTCTGAATGGATAGGCAGATAGGTATACCCCTGTTCACACAGCAGCCGGATAAATTCTTTTTCCA
>JAJQIK010000085.1 GCA_021199255.1 Clostridiales bacterium
GGTCAGTATTCTGCGGAAGGTCTGCTGGAGATCGGAGGCATCAGTCTGGATAAATCAGCCCATACTGTGACACTGGACCGGCAGCGTGAGGTGGAGATGAGTTTTAAAGAATTCGAATTGCTCAACTATTTCATGGAGAATGAAGGAATTGCTCTTTCCAGAGAGAAGATTCTGAATCATGTATGGAACTATGATTATTTCGGAGATGCCAGAACCATTGACACACATGTGAAAAAACTTCGGAGCAAGCTCGGGGATAAAGGAGAATATATCAAGACCATCTGGGGTATCGGATATAAGTTTGAAATATGAAAAAAAGAAAATCACTGACGCTTCAGATTATGCTGATGATCTGTGTGCTTGCGGCGGGCGCCGTGCTGATATGCTGGGTTTTGAATACCACATTTCTGGAACGCTACTATGTGATGCAGAAGAAAACAAACATGACAGAGTCGTTCCAGACTCTTTCCAGGGCCGGTGCGGATGATCTGCTCCAGTCGGAAGAGTTTGATGTCACATTTGACAATATGTGTGTGAATAACAACATGACCATTCTTGTGATTTCTGCGGACGGAGTGGTCATTCGCTCATCTGCTGCTGATATGGATACGCTGCGGCAGGAATTGCTCAACGCTGTCTGGGATACGCAGCGGGCGGAGGTTGTGCAGGACGAGGGTGATTATCAGATTTATTCAAAAAAAGATGACCGTCTGAATTCCGAGTTTCTGATTCTGGTTGGTTCTCTGGAAAACGGAGACATGATCCTGATGCGGACATCGTTGGAAAGCATGCGTGTGAGTGCGCAGATTTCCAACCGTTTTCTGTTGATCGTCGGATTGATCACGATTGCGGTGAGTTCTTTTGTTGGCTGGCTGTTAGCGAGGCGTTTTACCCGGCCGATCCAGCAGCTTACCAATATTTCAAAAAGAATGATGCAGCTTGATTTTGACGCAAAATATGTGCGTGGCGCATGGAAAAAAGATCCGGCTTTGCGTCTGGGAACGTCGTTTAAACAGGCGCAGCAGGAGTTCCCGGATGGGGATGAGCTTGTTCCGGGCAATGAGATCGATCTGCTCGGTGATCATATGAATCACCTGTCTGAGGCGTTGGAACAGACGATTTCCGAATTAAAATCGGCCAATGCCAGTCTGCAAAAGGATATCGAGAAGAAAACAAAGATCGATGAGATGCGAAAGGAGTTTTTATCGAATGTATCTCATGAGTTAAAGACGCCGCTGGCATTGATTCAGGGATATGCGGAAGGGTTGCAGGAATGCATTAATGATGATGAGGAAAGCCGTGATTTCTATTGTGAGGTCATCATCGATGAAGCGGACAAGATGAACCGGATGGTGAAAAAGCTTCTGACGCTGAATCAGCTGGAATTTGGAAACGATCAGGTTGTGATGGAACGCTTTGAGATGACAGAACTCGTCAGCGGTATAGCGAACGCCTCCCGTATTCTGATGGAAAAACAGGGGATTAATCTGGATATGGACGATTTATATGAGGTTTATGTCTGGGGAGATGAGTTCAAGGTGGAAGAAGTCATTACGAATTTCCTGAGTAACGCCATGAATCACTGTGAGGGAGAGAAAATTATTCGGATTTTCTATACACAGACATATGATTTGCTGCGTATGAGTGTGTTTAATACCGGAAAACCGATTCCGGAGGAGGATATTGATCAGATCTGGGATAAGTTTTATAAAGTGGATAAAGCACGTACAAGGGAATATGGCGGAAGCGGTATCGGGTTGTCTATCGTGAAGGCAATCATGGACTCATTCGGGCAAAAATGCGGTGTGACCAATCATGAGGACGGCGTGGAGTTCTGGATGGAGCTTAGTACGAAATAGAGAAAAACAGGGAGAATCAGAGATATGATAGCAATTATAGACTATGATGCCGGTAATTTAAAGAGTGTGCAGAAGGCGCTTGCCTTTCTGGGAGAGGAGAGCCTGATCACCAGAGAACCGGAAAAGATTCTTCAGGCGGATAAGGTGATTTTGCCCGGTGTGGGTGCCTTCGGAGACGCCATGGAGCACCTGACACAGCTTGGTCTGGTGCCGGTGATCCGGGAAGCAGCAAAACGGCAGATTCCTTTTTTGGGCATTTGTCTCGGACTGCAGCTGTTGTTTGAGAGCAGTGAGGAGAGTCCGGGTGTGGAGGGACTTGGTATACTGAAAGGGAAAATTCTTCGTATTCCCGACAAGGAAGGATTAAAGATTCCGCATATCGGCTGGAATTCCCTGCAGTTGGAGCATAACGGACGGCTCTTCGATGGATTTTCCGGTGAGCCGTATGTGTATTTTGTACATTCCTATTATCTGAAGGCCGAGGACGAGAATATTGTGAAGGCATCCACGGAGTACAGTGCGCATATCCATGCCAGTGTGGAACAGGGGAATGTGTTTGCATGCCAGTTCCATCCGGAGAAAAGCGGTGCGGTGGGACTGCGGATATTGAAAAATTTTTGCGGGGTCTGACCCCATTGGGAGAGAAGATTATGTTTACGAAGAGAATCATCCCGTGTCTGGACGTCAACAACGGACGCGTGGTAAAGGGAGTTAATTTTGTTAATTTGAGGGATGCGGGCGATCCTGTGGAGATTGGCGCGGCTTATGACAAGGCCGGAGCAGATGAACTGGTTTTTCTGGATATTACGGCATCATCGGATGCTCGCGCCACGGTGGTTGACATGGTGCGTAAAGTTGCGGAGACCGTCTTTATTCCTTTTACGGTTGGCGGAGGAATCCGCACAGT
>JAJQIK010000080.1 GCA_021199255.1 Clostridiales bacterium
CGGTTACTTTGCGTTTATGACAAAAATATGTAGCAGCAATGCTGCACATAGTAAAATCCGCAGGATTTTTATTGCCATATGCACCACCTCCTTTGCAGGAGAGTGGTCAACCGCCCGCCGCTGGGAACGACAGCGCCGCATCCAGTATACCATTTGGGGCTGTTGACAAAGTGCCTGTTCATTTACTTCGAGCGGAAAAATGGCAGTAAAAAAGACGCCTATCGGCGTCATTCCATACATTTTATCATCCTTTTTAAGTTCAAAGCGGTCGCTGAGAGGAGGCAATGGTCTTCCGCTGCCTCTAAACCTCGTCGTAAGACGCGTGTTAAGTTATGTCCCCACTTTTGAGTGGCAAACGTGCCCTCGCACCAGATCTGCCGCTTGCGCAACGCATCCAGATAGTCCGGCTCGTTTTGCCGGGCGAGATGCCGCCGAACCGTGGGACGGAAGTAGGTGTCCAACAGCTTTCGCGCACCGTGTTTATCCTTTTCGCTCAGACATTTTTCCCGGAAAGGACAGCTCCGGCAGTCTTCGCGGTCCGCCCAATACTCCCAATACACACCGCTGGCACTGCGGTACAGCCCCTTCACTCGAAGTTCTTTCCCATTGGGGCAATGGTAAACATCTTTCTCCTCATTATAAGAAAAGGCATTCCGTTTAAATTCCGCCTTGGTTCTGTCCGCAGAAGGCTGCGGCCTGACATAAAAAGAGATTCCCTGCTCCTCCAGCACACGATGTGCCAGAGGGAAATCGTAAGCGGCGTCCGCTGTGGCCGCCTGAATAGGGAGAACATCCCGATGGATCTGCTCCAGATGCTCCAGATATGGTACGGAGTCATGTACATCTCCTGGCGTCACTGTCACGCCTAAGATCACACCGTGATCCGTGTCCAGGGTCTGGTGGCTCAGGTAGTACTGGCCCTCTGGTTTCCCAGGCCGTTTCATGTGGCCTGCCTCCGGATCAGTCCGGCTTACTCGCTTTTGGCTGCGGCGGTTGTCCCGCTTGATCTGCTTTGTCCGCTTCTTCCGGCGGTGTCCAATCCTTTTTTCCAGTGTCTGCAGTCCTTCTTCCTCATAGCTGTCCAGCCGTTCCCAGTATACGCCTGGTTCCTCCGGCATTTCCACCAGATACTCCGACGCCCGGGAGGCATTGGCCTTTACATGGGTAGAGTCAGTGGCTGCCAGCCGTCCGCTGACCAGACCTTTCTTAATGCACTGACGCACCACTTCCTCAAACAGCCGGCGAAAAATCTTGCGGAAAGAAGGCTTGCGACGGCGCAGCTGAGAGATGGTGCTGTGGTCCGGTACCCGGTCAAAGAGATCCAGTCCCAGATACCACCGCAGAGCCATATCTGTCTGGATACGCTGTTCAATCTGCCGTTCCGATGGGATTCCGTACAGATATCCTGCCAGTAGATATTTTACCAGCACAACAGGGTCAATTGCTGGGCGGCCATATCTGTGGTTGTACAAATGGGATGTTTCTTCACGGATGAAGGACAAGTCCAGTGTGGCTTCCAGTTTCCGCAGAAAGTGTCCCTTTGGGACCAAATCTTCTATCGTTACCATGTGCAGCTTCAGTTGCATTTCCATCCCCCTCTCCGCTTTCTTTCTCATTATATCATATTTCCGGTGATACGCGGGCTTTGTCAACAGCTCCAACAGGGTGCCGAGCTCCCCGGATGGTTGGAACAATAGCGGTCTTTATGAATTCCAAAACGGTTGTAAGCCCGCACGAACACAGTCAAAACAGCCTGGAGATTTTCCAGCTTTCGCGGAAAACATCGACTTCTCCGCGCCAGTGTCGGAATATAATGGCGCAGATCAGCGTTGACACCCTCCACCGTGAAGGTGTCACGCTTGTTGTAAATATTGAAGATATGATTTCCGGGAAAAACGACATCTAGGTAGCCGGCGTACCCATCTGTGCAATACTGTCCTGCCTCGGGAGCCGTGTCCACCATCTTTTGAATGGTTTGGGCTGATTTATCCCGGCTCACGACATGCCCCAGGATTTGGCGAGGCTTCCGACTCACCATCGTCATGATATAAACGTTTTCCCGGGTTTTCGTTCGGGGCTTGGACTCCAGAAACCAGTACAACTCGTCCAATTCCACAATTTGAGGCTTTCTTCTGCTTGGTTTTTCCTCTTTAATCGCCGTTTTGACGCTCTTTTTTTATCCAATTCATCACATTGGATTTGTTCATTCCCAAGATTTTGCCTACGCCGCGTCCGCTGACCCCGCCGTAGTACATTTTGATCGCCAATTTTCGCGTCTCCTCCGGGTACGCATGCTGCTTCGGATCGACGGTGTAATAAATGCCGCACTCCTTACACTTGCAGCGTTGACTTCCCGATCCATTGTACCCAGCCTTGATCTGGTTCTCTATTCTTCCACATTTCGGGCACTTTTTCCATGCCTCTTCTGTTCTCTTTCTCATGACCCTTATTATATCATAAAATCTTTATTTCGGACACTCCCCAACAAAAACCGGCCTTCCCGCTTTCGCTGGAAAGGCCGGCGCATGTTTTGGTTAATATGCAATATTGGTGTGTACGCGCCAGATATTCTGCGCATACTCGGCAACCGCGCGGTCGGCGGCGAACCGCCCGGAGTTTGCGATGTTCACCAGCGACATATAGTTCCAGTTTTCTGGGCGCAGGTACATCTGTGAAACACGCTCCTGCGCAAGGC
>JAJQIK010000083.1 GCA_021199255.1 Clostridiales bacterium
TAGACAGCCTGTAATTCCACCCATATTCTATCCTTCTTCTTTTGTTTCGCTTCTTAGGTTTTAACTATAGTTCACTTTTTTTATAATGTCAACACATTGGTTCTGCATTATACTACCTACATTATATATCGGCTGATTCTCTATTCTCCAAAACCTTCATTCATATTCCTTCATCAGCTTCAAAAACCTGCGGTACGATTTCGTGATATTCGAAAAATAGAAAATCTTCGCGTCACAGAAGTCCCGGTATAGCATATGCGTCGTCACCGCTTCCTTGTGCATGCAGAAAACTTCCGGCGCATAGAGCACGCGAAGTCCCTTTTTCATTGCCAGATAATAGAGAATTTCCTCCTCCGCATAGAGAAACGTCCCTTCCCAGAAGCCGTCGAACTCCGCGAAGAAATCTCTGGAAAATACCAGACAGCAGCCATGGAGCAGCACGCCCTCGAGCTCCTGGGTCTCCCGGCTGTCTGCAGAAACCGCTTTTCCATCCACCTCGCGGGTCGTCAGCTTCTTTCCGTCTTCTTTTTCGCCTGCTCCGCCTTCATCCCCTATGATACCATAATGCCCGGCAACCGTGCGCTTCAAATGGAACAGTTTAATCAGCCGAAACAGTACCGCCTTCACCCATGAGACAAGCACCTGCTTTCGCATATAATTCAAGGTGTAGCTGCGCTCTCTTGCTACCGGATTCAAATGCTGCGTGCGCGTCGCATCCACGATATCTCCGCCCAGAATCGCAAAAGGTCTTCTGGCATAGACCCCGGCAATCCGCCCGCATACCTCCTCCTCAAAGAGAATATCACTGTTCGCCGCCACAATGAAATCCGGGTCGAACTGCTCCCGCACATAGCGGATGCCGAGGTTATTTCCCCTTGCAAAGCCGAGGTTCTCGTCTGCAGCGATCACATGCACCCGTGGCTCATCGTTGAAGTGCTCCCGCAACTGCTCTGCGCTTCCGTTTTTCGATCCGTTATCTACGATGACAATCTTCATATCCTCCCATGTCTGGGTGGCAAGAACCGACTCCGCACAGGCAATCGCTTCCTCGTATGCCTTATAATTTAAAATAACAAAGCTGATATTCCCCATATATAGTCTCTCCCCATCCGCTGTCCTTTGCCCTATGCTCCCGAATACCTCGTCTTGGTCCCCAAAATAATGCGGACATAAGGCGTGATCGATCGCACGATTGCCGTCCCGAGTCCAAAATTCTTGTGCAGGAAATGAAACCAGTCGCCAAACGGCAGTCCCTTCCTGCTCTCCTTTAACCTGATGCGCTCTATGCGCGGAAGCGTCTCGTCCTGCCAGGTCTTTGCCAGATTTGTATCGTTGCACTCCCCGACATACTTCTGATAGATACGGATATCGTAGCCCTTCCTGCTGATCTGGAGTCCATAATCGAAATCACCGATGCTGTGCTGATAGTAGGGATCGATTCCCACCTGCATGAAAATATCGTGCGGTATGATGGCGCAATTCGCGTTGAACGTATCAAAATGAACGTCCTGCGCCTCCGGTCCGTATTTCTTATATTTGATGCCCTTGACGTATTTAATTCCGCCGTAGCTTAATTCCCCGTTCTCCCCGCAGATCGCTCCGATTAAGACCGTGTCCTTCCGAAGCTGTGGGAGCATCTCGTCGAAGATGCCCGGAACGAACTTCGTATCATCGTTCATCAGCATATAATACTCATAATCCGGGTACTTCTTCTTCGCATGCTCGATCGCCATATGCATGCCCCGGTTCCAGAACAACCCGCCATCGCCGTTTAACACATCGACCTGATACGGCTGCGCCGCGAGCATTTCCGCCGTGCCATCCGTACTCCCGTCGTTGACCACCACATAATCAAACGTGACATCCTTATTCTCTCCGAGAAGCTTCATGCTGCGCTCCGTCAGTTCCCTTCTATTGTAACACGTGAAAATCGCCAAAATCCTCATACGCTTTATTCTCCTGCTTACTTTTGTCGTGATATGCCTCTCACGATTTGCCTATATAATTTCTCCTCGCCACCACATGATAGATTCTCTTTAACACATTCGGCTGCGATTCCCGGATCAGCGCCCGCTTCATCGCGCGGTGCACATCCTTTCTCTCTCCAATCTCCGCCGGGAAGTCCGTAATCGCATGATCCGTTTTAAGTCCATGATGAAATACCGGTTCCTTTGATTTTCCGCAGTGCACACCGCTGCCGTCCCAGCCCTCATTACCAACCAGGGACTTTGTCGGCGAGAGAATGTACGCATTTCTCCTGAAATTCGTCCAGTACCAGCGGATCGCCCATGAATTTGTCCTGTCATCGGTCTGCTGCATCTTCATAATCTTATAGAAATCATAGGTGTTGTCATAATTAAAACGTTTGCGCAGCTTCGCGTCGGACACCATATCTGTCCAGTCGCTGCAGTCCGCGTCAAAATGGCTCCACCGATCCGCCCATGTCGCCCACGACCAGCTCGTTCCGGTCAGCGTATGGAAACAGGATTCATACGGCAGCTTCATTTCATCCCCGAAATGTGAGAATCCGGTGACGCCGGTCACGCGTTCCTCCTTCTCATAACGGTTGAGCCCGTCGTTCATAAAACGCAGGAAGAAACGGTTCGTCACAAGATCATCCTCGAGCACAATCACCTTTCCATAGCGGTTCACGATGTCTGTCACCCCTTCGATGACATTTCTCGCAAG
>JAJQIK010000023.1 GCA_021199255.1 Clostridiales bacterium
GACTTCTCAAGCGTCTGCGCAAGCTGTTAGTTTTTCTTTTTCAGCTTCTTGTTCTCCGTCGTCGTTGTCGTAAAAGCAACATTGTACTTCTTAAGCGTCGTGTGCATCTGCTCGACAGCGGGAATGTACTTGTCCAGAAGCTTCTCGATTTCGTCAATCCTGCCCTTGGCGTTGAATAGGTTTGCACTTGAAATTAGTTCCTCCAACTTCTCCTTCTGGGCAGCGAGCTGAGTCATCTGCTTGAACACCCTCGGCGGGATGTGGTCTCGTCCCGTCAGTGATGCACTCTCTCCACGTTCCAAGTCAGGGTACTTCCTGACCATATGCTCCCAGAACTTGTCCTGCCATTCTGTGAGCTTCTTCTTGTTGCCAACGATTTCCTTGGCACTCAAGCGATTGTCTTCTGTCAACGGCACAAAGCATAGGTGCATATGCGGTGTCTTCTCGTCCATATGTACAGTTGCGGAAATGATGGTTTCCGGTCTCTGATGCTGTTTGATGAAATCCAAGGCTTCTTGAAAGTAAGCTTTAATCTCATCTTTCTTCTTGCCCTTGAAGAACTCAGGCGTTGCGGTAACGAGCGCCTCAACAAGACGAACACTGTCCGTTCGTGTCCTGCAACCGGCGTCTTTTATTTGCTGTTCGGCAACTGTCCGGTACTTTCCTTGCGGTTCAACAAGATAAAAGTTCAGATGACTCTTGCTTGTGTCCACGTCTGGATTGCTTGCATACTTCTCTTTCGTCCGCTCATTGTGAGCCTCTATGTTTGAAATCTCCGGTCCCTTGTACTTCGCAAAGCGGAGAATTGCATATTGTGGTTTTGGCATTTTTACCTCCTATATAGCTGTGTTTTTGGGCTTTTGCCATGTACGTACGTACATGTTGTACACACATACATTGGTATCACTCCACCCATTCGACCGGTATGTATGTACGTTGCGAATTGGCGGTGTTCTCTGCTTGTGCAACTGTTTCTATCCCGGTGAATCCCCAGACCCTGCGCCCTGCTGTGTTGGTGATGTTGTTGCAATGCTCCAAGTGGTACTTGTCGGCATTCGCCACCATGCAGTCGCTGAAGCTTCGGGACTTTAAGGGGATAAGGGAGTTCTCCTCGCACCACATCCTGTAAACTTCATACAGGTCTTTAGAACTTGCGGACGCACTGTCACTGAGACGTATATATCCCTCGGATTCTAAGAAGTCAAAGATATTGTTGTTATCTCTTTTGACGGACTCCCTGTTATTTCTTGTCCGTTGGCTCTCTGTAAACTTGAAGTTGTTTTGAGCAAGTCGTTGAAGCCCCCTGAACGCCCAGAGGAATATGCCCTCTGCTTCGCTTCTCATCTTCTTCGAGATGTCGGGGTCGTCAATCCTGTCAATGGGACGTTCTTTTGTAGTAAGGACTAACTGTCTTCTGTAAAAACCATCGCTACGGTCATACAGCGCTTGCAAGTCTCCGTTGCTGAATGCCAGTAGCCTTGCAAACATATACCCTTGGTAACTCTGCTTGCCTTTCCGTTCCAAGTCCATCTTGCCTTGAGCTGTTACTATGGATTTTACATAGTTAGTCTGGCGTAGTGCCTCTATACGCATATCGTCATCGACACATAAAAGAATATGTTCAAGGTCTGCTCTTGCAAAGCGGTTTTCGGATACCTTTCCGATGCTTCCATCTTTCATGTTGCTTCCGAACAGCGAGGAGAGAACAACGCCTATTTGAGACTTACCTTCTCCGCCATTGCCTTTGATGATCATCATCCGCTGACCCTTATTGCTTGGAATTAAACAATAGCCTATGAACTCCTGAAGTGTCGGAATGTCTTCGGGGTTCAGTAGCTCACTCAAGAACGATAGCCACATTGTCGGCTCAGGGGCATCAGGACAATAGGCAACCGGCAGTCTGTTTCGGACTACGTCAGATTTACCCTCGATAAAGCTACCATCAAGATTGAGAGTTCCGTTAGACAGATGTATCTTATCTTCCTCCGGCGGGAAATCCTCAACCTGTGCGGCTAACTTCATGACTTCTATGATGTTGTTAATCTTTCCGGGGATGTTGTTTACGGCACAATGTCGCAGTTCTTCATAGATTTCTCCTCTGAGAGGCAGGTCATCTGTCACTCTGCCGTCGGGAGTGAAGAAAGCATTGTTTGCAAAGATTATCTTGCGATTACTTAAGAACTCACTGCAAAACAAAGCTTCGTTTATGTTCTTGCTGTCGAACCAGACAGGTGTATCGTTCATACTCGCACCTCTTTTCGGAGTCTCTCAATATATCCGCTTCTGTGAAGCTCGTCCATTAGTGCCGTTCGTTCGTCTTTATCCGAGAATGTGAGCTTGTCTACGAGATAAGTTACATACTCAAGATTCTGGCAGGCTTCGATGAAGCGCTTGTCCGGGATGTCTTCCGGCGATTTTGGAGCATACCGTTCCTTCCAACGCTTCAATACTCGTAGATACCGGAACAGTATGTCCATGTCCTGCTCCCAAGTGCTTTTGTGATAGACTATTGGTTTGTCGATTTGCTCAACCCCGAAATCCTCCATCAACTTCCTTGCGGCTTCGTAGGGCGTCAGGCTGAACAGTCTTCCTGTCAGTTCAATTACATCTCCGCTCGCTCCGCATCCGAAGCAGTAGAAGTAATCCTCATTCAGCTTCATGCT
>JAJQIK010000058.1 GCA_021199255.1 Clostridiales bacterium
AGGAGTATGCACCACTGAAAGAATGTATCGAGATTACCCAGCAGGACCTCCATACATTTGACGTCGTATATACCAACGATATGTCCGTAATTAAACAGGTCCACGACGGCAATATGAACATCTCCCAGGGCAGATGGCTCTCCCCTGAGGATACCGAAACCAGCAACCCCGTCTGCGTCATAAGCAGTAAGCTTGCCTCTGTAAAAGGCCTTGAGCTGGGTGACACTCTCTCACTTAAACTTGGTGATGAGACTTTTGAGCAGTTCTATGGTCTCGGTGCCGTCGCTGTCACTCCCGAGCGCTTCTCCGACAACTGGACCGAGCCTATTGACTTCGAGATTGTCGGCATATATGACGACCAGGACGAGTTTGACCTCTCTCGTGAGCCCAACTGGACATATTCCAGTAACACCATCTTCGTCCCCATGTCTTTTTTGCCCCTAACCGACGAGCAGCTTCAGGACCACGAATTCTCGCCTGCCGAGTTCAGCTTCACTGTGGATAACGCCTGGAACATTGAGAAGTTTGTAAATGAGGGGATACCGCAGATTGAGGCCATGGGATTAACCGTCACCTTCGACGACGGCGGCTGGCTGGAAGTTGTAGACAGCTACGAGAGTGCTCAGCGCCTCGCCGTTATACGCATCGTCCTCCTCGTCCTTGTCACCGTCATTGCCACTGTCTTTATCGTCTACCTCTACATAACCAGAAGAAGAAAAGACTATGCCATCATGCGCGCACTTGGAACAGGCAGAGGCAAATCCTCCTCCGCACTTCTGCTCCCACTTATGGTACTGGGCGTTACCGGCGTAATCATTGGCACTCTCCTTGGAATGTTATACACCGTCATTACCGGAGGTACTGTATTCTTCTGGGTTGTGTGTATATGCCTGCTCTCCGAGACAGCCCTCACGTTAATCTCCGCACTCTTTATGCTCCGCAAGCTTGGCAGGCTCTCACCCCTCGCTCTCTTGCAGGACACCTCAAAAAACAAGAAAAAGCGTACTGCTGTCCAGAAATCTGACACGGCAGAGACAAACGATTTGTCACTTGACGGTGTGTTAAGCGGCGTACCACATACAGAAACGGGTATAAAAGATTTCCGTGGGCCTGATGGTTCTAACGGAGATATCTGGGACGCTTCTATCCGCGCAATACCGGCCGCCGACAGCACAGCTCCGCCAATAGCTCCACCCGGTGAACTGATGCCAAAACGGTCTCACCGTCTTGTGCGTTTTGTAACCGGCTATGTCCTGCGCCATGCAAGACGCCAGGCAGTTAAGTCCCTCCTCGCCGTTCTCCTTGCGGTCCTCATGGTCGGCGCTGTTACTCAGTTTGCAAAGATGAAAGATACTTACTCCGACCTCCGCCGTGACACTGTCGTCACTGCTCGCTTTAACGCCTCCCTTCCACTCTTCCAGCTAAGAAGTCTGGAGGGCGGCGGCTTTGCTGCAAACTCATATTACGAGTACACCCGTGAATACGACATTAACCACAACGACCGTGGCGACAACTTTAACCGAGCCTATATAACCATCACAAATGATATCCCACGGTACACCAATGAAGAGTGCACCATTGAGTACGCCCCCGGCTATGACGAGACCGTCATGGATAAGCTGAGCGACGCCATCATTATGAGCAGTGCTCTCATGGAGACTATGGGTTATGAACTGGGTGATACCGTCCGCATCACTCCCGGCGGATATACTGATGAGTTCATAAACAAACTCAGAATTAACTTTAAAGACGAACACCCTGAACTGCAAACTGTTCCCGACGCTCTATATACCACATACGGAGAATATATTGAGTCCGCCATTGACGAGATGGCTGATGTATTCACCATTGTGGGAGTTGTAACTACCCCCTCCGGTGCCTATGACAGCTTCGCCTTCACCCCCGGACAAGTAGACAGCCTGTCCAACATGGGCTCTGCCGTCACCCTTGATGTTGCTGAGTTCCGGTTAGCAGACAATGAACTTGCGGATAAGATGATGGAAAAAGGCAAAGAACTCACACGCGGCCAAACCGGCGCCTTTGTCATGGACACATCAAAACTTGACAGTGTGATACGTACATCGGAGATTTTAAACAGCCTTTATCCTGCGGCTGTGGCGGCGGCGCTTATAATCGGCGCGTTTCTCTGCGCCCTCATCATCTTCCAGACCTCCACAGAAGCGGCCATCATGCGGGTGCTTGGCACTACAAAGAAAAAGACTGCCGCGATACTAACGGCAGAGCAGTGTATTCTTGCACTATCAGGCATTATCCTCGGCATACTAATCATGGCAGTTATTAACGGAGGCGTCTCTGCACAGTCTCTCATCTTCTCCGGAGCTTACTTCGTTGTAATCCTACTCGGCTCGGCTATCACCTCCGTACTTGTTACACGCAGAAACATTCTCGACCTCCTCCAGACCAAGGAGTAACTAAAATATTCACCGCCGTCATATCAAAAAGTACAAGGTGAAAAAGCAAACAAAACTTGAAAGGAGAAAAACATATGAAAAAGTTTTACAAAAAATACCGTCAAGTTTATGAATAAGCTTCATTGATACAACAGCGGTGAATTATACCATTGCATTATACCAAAATCTTTTTGATTTGTACAATATATTCCACCTGTTTTCATATAAGG
>JAJQIK010000029.1 GCA_021199255.1 Clostridiales bacterium
CTCCGGGACATGTTCATTAGTCCTCACTGACAGCAATAACTCACTCTCTGACATGAGTTTCTCATCAGACAACCCGGATATTTCTTTCAGCAGTAACGGAGCAAGTCTCACTGTTACATCGCCGTCGCCCGTACAGGACGTACTTGTCACAGGCACAACCTCCGGGAGATACACTGTCTCCTCCCTCGTCTGGACAGACTATGTATATGGCCCCGAAGATGCAAACGAGCAGGACCTCATTCAGATAGGCATCGAAATACCGGACAACCTATCCGTGTACTTTAAGCTAAAAGTCAGCGCAGGTAACATTCGCATAGTCAAGACTGTAGAAGATAATGGCGGTACTCTCTCAGGCTGGCAGTTTAAGATAACATCTGTTGACGGTACTGAGATACCCGGTTCTCCCTTGACAACCGGGGAGGACGGCAGCATACTCACAGGCAGCCTTCCTCCGGGCACGTACACTGTAGAAGAAATCATACCTCCCGGTTCCCTCTGGGAATGTACCACAGATAATCCCCGGACTGTCACAGTTAACTCCGGAGAGACGGCCTCTGTCACATTCACAAATGCCCTAAGGTCCGGAAGCATAACCGTAAACAAGGTAAACTACGAGGGCGTGCCCCTTACCGGCGCTGTATTCCTTTTGGAATGGAGCGATGATGGCGGCGATACCTGGCAGCCGGTGTTTTTCTCGGAAACCATCATACAGGGCGGGTGTTCATCACAGGGGTTAACGGACGGTACTCTCATTACCCCAGAGGAAGGCATTATCTCCTTCACCGGGCTTGACCCAAGGCTTACATACCGCCTCACTGAAACACAGGCCCCCAGAGGATATGTCCTTCTCTCCGAACCTGTATGGGCCGGCTCCCTTTCAGTCAACCCTGACCTTAACCTGCAGTTTACCGTACACAACGGCAGAGGATATATCCTCCCCGCAGCTGGCAGTAATGGTACGTCCCTTTACCTTTTTCCTGTACTCGGTACAGCCCTTTGCACGACATCAATTTCTATGATAATAAGGAGAAAGAAAAATGAAAAGTAATATACTAAAGCGAGTAACCGCCGCAGGCATAGCCATGGCGGCTATTTTTTTATCCTCACTTTCCTCCCTCGCCGCCCCCGCAGATGAGGCCACTGTTGACACCTCCAAGTCCGCCAGTCTCTCCATATACAAATACGATATGACAAACGCGGCTAAGGACGGCGTATGGAGTGAGGAGAGCTTTGTCTCCACCGGGGAATATGACAGTTCCGTAAATGACACCCTCGGAAACGGTGACACATCAAACGGCTATGCCATCTCCGGCGTCCAGTTTACATACCTCAAAGTTGCAGATATACTCCAGCTTCAGAAAAGCTCCGGCACTCAGATACTCTATGCCATAGACAAGAAACAGGGTAGTGACATGCTCTCCGCCATCGGCCTTTCCGACGGCAAAGGTGCGTATGCAAATGACAGTCTGAGCGATGATAATTGGTACTACACATCAGATACTTTAATCAATGCCCTGAGCAGCTCTCTGGAGAATGACCCCACCTCTGTAAAAAACGCCCTTGAGATATATGTACAGGAAAGCGGCGGCACAGCCATGTCCCTCACAGATGAAAATGGGCATGCCTCTGTCTCTGGCCTGCCCTTGGGACTATACCTAATCGTTGAGACAAAAGTACCTGAGATGGTGACCTCTACCACATCACCTTTTTTCGTCTCCCTGCCCATGACTTCGGTAGACGGCGATAAGTGGATATATGATGTCACTGTCTACCCCAAAAATGAGACGGGTATTGTCACCCTTGAAAAGACTGTCAGGGAAAAAGGGACAGATATCTTCTCCCACAACGCCACCGCCTCTGCCGGCGACACTGTGGAATACCGGATTATATCCACTCTACCAACTATAACCTCTGCTGCTACCGCCATATCCGAATATACATTTACAGATGTTCTATCAAGGGGTCTGTCATATACAGAGGAAGATGTGACTATTGAGTTCTTCACAGACAGGGAATGTACAAGCCCAGTTACTACATGGGCTCAGTCTGACGGCAAGTTCTCTGTAGACTATGCTTCAAATGACGACGGCTCCCACACCATGACCATTTCCATGACAGAGACTGGACTGTCGGAGATTAACAGCGGTGAAAACAATAACGGAAGTATTTACTCCGGCTACTCAAACTACACCATGCGTATATGCTACTCGGCCAGCGTCAACAGCGACAGCTCATTCACATACGGTGATACTGGCAACCAAAACGAGGTTGTTCTCACCTGGCGGAGGTCGTCTCAAGGCTACTATGACACCCTCATAGACGACTGCCACGTTTACTCATACGGGTTAAACGTCACAAAGCAGTTCGGGGACGGGAAAAACGACGGAGATATGTTTAAGGACGTAATATTTAAGCTTCAAAACAAAACGGACGGTTACTTTGTCATGGCAGAATTTAATGAAGAAGAAAATATCTGGTATGTCACCGGCACATCCATGGACGATGAAAACGCATCTTCACTCTGCCCCAATCCCTCCGGTGAGCTCATAATCATGGGACTTGAGAATGACGAGTATATCCTCACTGAGGTCAGCACCGCTGACGGGTATACCCTGCTCA
>JAJQIK010000024.1 GCA_021199255.1 Clostridiales bacterium
AACTTTTGCGATTTTGCGCGTTTGAGGGGCCGCCGGTCTTCTGCGGGACCCTCCCAGAGATTTCGACCGCCCCTCCCTCAAGCGTGGCGGTTCCCGTCATAGGAGTAGACCGTCTCGTTGTGGGAGCGTGTCCCCATCTCCGCGTGTATCTCTGCGTGGCACTTGCGGCAGAGACTCATCAGGTTGCTCTCATCGTTGGTGCCACCGTCTGCAAGAGGTTTGATGTGATGAACCTCCTCGACCTTGACGTAGCGCCCAGCCTTCATGCACCGCTCACACAGCGGGTGCTTGCTGACATAAGCCTTTCTAATGCTCTGCCAGTTCCGACCGTAACGCTTGCCGTGCTTGGAATCACGTCCGTTCTGTTCGTACCGCTGTGCCACCAGTTTCCCATGCTCCTCACAATAGGTGCCGTCCGTCAGCCTTGGACAGCCGGGGTAGGAACATGGTTTCTTTGGCATCCTTGGCATGGTGCCGCACCTCCTTTATGGCATAAGAAAAGCCCTGCGGTATGTGTGTTCCGCAAGGCTCGAAATATAATAATCCCCTGTAAATACAGGCAAAAATATATCCGCATATAAAAAATAGCTCTGAAGATATATCCCGACAGGGAAATACAGCCTATCGACATATTTCGATATATTCCGACAGCAAAATTCGCCGTATTTATGGGCGTATATATAGCCGATATATGCCCCATATCCGCCGTATATCGCTGTATCTGCCTGGGCGGATATACTCTGAAACTATATCGGAACAGGGGAAAATATATATCGGCAGGATAGGATATACACAAAAATATATTTCCACAGGCTTTTCTCCTGCAAAAATATATCCGGCATATATTTCTATCGCTGAAATCGCCGTATTTGCCGCCCAATATAGCCGATATACCGCCATATTCCGCTGTAACCGCTCTCGATATAGGGCTGTGAATATATCGGGATATATTTTTGCCGCCTGAGAATATATTGTTACAGGGAAATCCCTGTGCCGACAGGTGTATCTCTCGAAAAATCTATATCCGCATATATTTGCCTATAAGAAAAGCCCTGTGGGTGTATCCCGCAAGGCTCATCTTACAGTTTCCTATACTACCATTATACTCATATAGACCCGGACAAACCACGGCAAAAGCGGTCAACTTTCATTTGGCACGATAAAATTTTGAAGAGCCGAGCCGTGGATGCGTCTTGCGGTCCGTTCTGATACATTCATCCGCACCGCTATCTCTTCCCAGGTGCAGCCCTCAAAATATCGATATTTCAGAAGAACCTGCTCCTCGTTGCTGGTCATATCCGTGATGGCGGACAACATTTCGGCTTTCAGGTCTACCAAGCGGTCAATCTCCTCAGTGATCCTGTCCTCCAGCTGCATGATTTTTTCTAACGTCCGCACAAATGGCGCATCTGTGTTTCTGCTGGTCTGTACCCGTTCGCCAAGACTCGGACTGCTGATACAAAACGCCAACTGCTGCAGTTCATCTTTTTCCCTGATGTGGGAGTTGATGAGAGCGTCCAGGTGATGCGCTTGGTTCAAATACTCTTTTGCTGTCATGAGCCATACACCTCCTGTCTCAATCTGCGGATGAGGAAATCTCCATCCACATCGGTCAAAACCGTGTACCACTGGGAGTGGAAGAACCTCTCAATCTCCTTCACAGTATCCGAAGCGCTATAGCTGTTTGGATTACGCTTGAGAGTTTTTAATGCCATGCGGTAGTCCTTGACCGCCTGCAGGATGATGGCGTTCGCCAACTTTTCATAATTGCTGATGTCGCACATAGGCGATACCTCCTTCAAATGAGTTTCGGCATCGTTGCGTTGCGGCAGTGTTCTTTATATCAATGCAGAGCGGCTTCAATTGCGCCGCGCACCTCATCCACCGAGCGTACCACCAAAGCGGTACCTCCTGCGGAGCGGATTTTTCGAATGGTCACCTCCTGGAGCTTCGTAGGCTTGCCATCGGCTGTTTTTACCTCAAAGCCGAAGAAGTGGCCGTCAATACAGGCGATAATATCCGGTATGCCGGCTGTCCCGTACATCCCGCCATGTTCTTTCCAGCAGAAGCACCCCGGCACGGTTTTCAGGTATTTCATTATCGCTCTCACAACATCTGACTCTTTCATGTGTTCCTCAAACCTCCCTTTTTTCAACGCTTGGAACACATGGAACACGAAAATCCCTATTATACTCATAATTTTTTTGAAAAAATGATAATATGGGGGATGTGTATTTTTTTATATTATATATGGGGAGTTAGGAAACTCGTGTTCCAATGTGTTCATGTGTTCCGATTTATGGCGCATCATTTCATGATTTCATCGAGCCGGATACCTACAAGCACACGTCTCTTAGCAATCCTGTCAATCTCCCTGCGTACATCGGGGTATGCCGCCGTAAGCTGCTGCACAAACGACTTCTGGGAATACGGTTTCAGACCGCACTCCTCACAGTAGGCTTTATAGGCGTTGTACAGTTCCGTTGAACCTACCGTGTCGCTCCCACCGTCATGCAATGAGCAGTTTTCCTTGACAAACGACAGCACGGAATCCGACTCCTCACGGTACTGCTGCATCTCATCTTTATTGACCTGCGTCTCCGAGAAGATGTAATGGTTGTCCATCAGTCTCCGCAGACCTTCCAATGCAAACAGGAAGATGCCGTCAGCCTCCATGCGGAATTTATCCAGCAACTCCGGGTCACGTTTTTCCTGCGGCACGGTATGATTGAAACGAATGATAATGAGTCTGCGGTAAAAGCCCTCGGAGCGGTCGCCATAGTTCTTCGGTATGCTGTTGCAGGAAAACAGGAGCCTTGCCGTACTCTGGAAAGAGAACGGGTTCTTGTTTTTCTTCTCCACGGTCAGATAGTCCTCACCCACAAGGGCTTTAAAGATGCCGTTGTCGTCAATGTTCTTCGTAGGCAGATCAGCGAAGATGTTCGCCAGCTTTCCGAAAAGCTCCGCTGTCTTGAACCGCTCGTTCAACGCCTGCCAGGATACGTTCGACACGTTCTGCTTGCCCAGCAGTACATCGTTCAGCACACGGAGCAGCACGGATTTACCCGCACTTGCGGCACCCACGATAACAAAGCACTTCTGTGCGGAGTTGACCGGAATCAGGAAATAGCCCAGCATCTCCTGTATCAGGCGAACCTGCTCCATATCGCCGCCCATCGATTCAGCAAGAAAGTTCTTAAACAGCGGGCAGTCTGCCTTCTTGTCATAGGTCACATTCAGCTGGACCGTAGAATAATAATCCGGCGTGTGTTCCGTCAGGGTATCCTCCAGTACGTTGTATAGACCGTTGCGGACGTTGATGATGTACGGATTTGCGTTCAGTTCACGGATGTCATGCTGCACGAGCAGCCGCCACTGCTTCTCCGAGTCCACAATCTGCGTCATTTTGGTTTCACGCACCAGCATCTTCTCCTGCACCAGCCGCTGTGCCTCCATCTCCGACATCTCACAGTACACGCCGCCACGGTACACAAAGTGCTGCTCCGCAGCGTAAAATACCTGCTGGTTCTCTGACATTTCCTTTGCCAGCACACCCGGAAGGAAACGGAGTCCTTTTTCGGTCGGCTCGTACCAGTCGGGAATCGTGATACCTGCTTTCGCCCTCTTTGCGTTCTTGCTCGCCTGGTACGCTTTACTCAGGTCCTTATAGATAGCCATCAGCGGTTTCAGGAAAGAGGTCTTGAATTTGAAATGGTTGCGCAGTTCCGAATTGATGATAGCATCGGCAATCACCACGTCTTGGTTATACAGGTATTCCGCTATAAAGTTCTTTGCCGTCTGGAGGTCGTCAATCGTCTTTCCCGTCACAGGCAGTTCCGATAATATCTCCAGTAGCGTATCCGAATCCAGCGGTTGATAGCACAGTGCCGCAGGAGATTTGACAGGGCAAGCGCCCGCCGTAAACTTAGGACACTTGAAACCCTTCTCGCAGATGGTCTGGCAGGTGATAGGTTTCGTGCCGCTCTCCAGGAAGTGATTGATTTTCTTCTGTGTGTTCGTCTCGTTGTATCCGGGGTACGGAGCGGAAAGCTGATGGATCAGTTCCGTTCCGCCCGCAAAGGGAACAAGGTTCGTAATCATAGCGTACCAGTCATGCTCGGAAAGCGAGGAGGCGTCCGCCTTGCAGTGTTTCAGAAAATCGCAGGAACGCATAACAATATCCAGACCTTTATCGCCTCCGGACTTCTTTTCCACAGGCTGCACTTCCACCTCCGGCAGCACGTCCGACAGCTGCGCCTGGGTGTATTTACGCTCCGGATGGAAGCTGACGCAGATCACTTCCACGGGCGTGTCCTTCTTGCAGTGGTTAAATCCCGGCAGACGCATTACCCTCGACTCATTAACGCACATGGGATCGCCGTCAAACTGTTTCACGAGCTGCTTCTGCACCGTGCGGAACATCTCCACCTTCGCAGTAGCGTCCATGAACCAGTACACATGGAGCGATTTCTGAGTCTTGATAATCATGGACGGAGGGAGGGGGAAGGCATCCACCTTCTTCTGCTGCTCGTCAAAGCTGCCCGTGTCCATCTCCACAAACTGCGCGTTGATACGGGTGATAGCGGAATCATCCTGCCCGCCGTAGTTGACCACATAGAAGATGCCGCGGTTTAAAGCATTGTGGTTTTTCAGCGTTTCCTCAATCGTGGCGTACTTACCGCACTCGCACTGGAGCTTCGCCCCTTTGAACACACCGCTCTTTTTATCATCAAAAACACGGAAACATACATTCTCCGTGGGATTGAACAGGCTGCCCAGCACATCAGTCGCTGTTACACTCATGCCCTCACCTCCGCCATATCAAAATACTTGATGGGGATACGAAGACGCTTTGCCTCCGCCACCTCGTTTTCCATACCAGCCGAAACCTCTCCGTTTACGGTAAAACACCACAGCTCATCGCACACGGCAAGCAGCGCCAGCCCGAACAGCAGACACATATCCCGCTCAGCAGGATTGTTGTCATCAAATCCCATGTTAGGATACATCAGGTGGCTTGCCACAGGGATTTTCCCATTTGCCGCCGCATAACGGCAGGCACGGGCAGCGTCCTCTGTATTTTTTACAACATCACCGGCATACTTGGATGCGATGTACACCTTCGGACGGTTCTTTATCTCGTACCGCTTCTTCTGGTTCTGCTTATACTCTTTCATAATACGGCTCATTGCGGCGCCGGCTGTCGGGTCCGCATAGCCTTCGTTATTCCTGTACATCCGGCTTCACCTCCGTCTCCATAAGATACAATGCCTGATTCTCTGCCTGGGAGCAGAGGACGGCAATCTGTCCCAGCCGTTCATACATCCTGCGGCGCTGGGCGTCCATCATTGAAAAATAAATGTCGCCGTCCTCATATCCAATCAGCAGATAATCTGCGCTTACTCCAAAATAATCCGCAATAGCAAGGCACTTTGCCGCAGACGGTTCCGTCTTGCCCTGCACATATAAAGCAAGGGACTGCGGTCTGATGCCGACATACTCCGCCAGTTCTTTCTGTGTAGTCGGCTTTCCCGTAATGGGATGCTTTTTCATCAGCTGACGGAGCGTTTCCGGCAGCTTATACTTTCGTTTATTTTCCATATCCTAATCCTCCAATTCTTCCATGTTTCCAAACGTGTGTCCCGCCGAAGCCTCCGCGATCAGCGGAAGGTCGAACTCCGGGAAAGGCTGCTCCTCCATGCAGGCACGGACAAAATCCACCGCTTCGGAGAGCCTGTCCTCCGGGATAATAAAGGTCAGCTCATCATGTATCTGGAGGATGGGCTTCAGCCACGGACGTTCCGGCAAGCCCGCCAGTATCCTGACAATTGCCAGCTTCAAGATGTCCGCCGCCGTCCCTTGGATAGGTGTGTTCAACGCACACCGCTCCGCAAATGACCGCTTGCCCCAATTATCTGATGCAATACCCGGAAGATACCTGCGTCTGCCAAGCCACGTCTCGGAATAGAGCCGTCTCGCCGCTTCCGCTTTAGTCTCATCCTGCCAGGAGGTCAGCCCTTTGTATCCGTGTTTGAGGTTGTATAAAATCTCCTCGCACTCATCAACGGATTTATCGACCCCTGCTTTGAATTTCAGCGTTTTCTGCAGCCCTCTGGGGAACAGGCCGTAGAATGTGCCGAAGTTGACGTTCTTCGCAATCGTCCTGTGTTCCTTATAATTTTCCGAATGTTTATCCTGAGCTTCCTCGTAGCTGACGCCGAATATAACGGAGGTGGTAGCGGCATGGATGTCCCCGTTTTTACGGTATGTATCCATCATCACTTCATCCCGGCAGTAGAAAGCACCGACACGCAGTTCTATCTGTGAAAAGTCGAGGGAGAGGATAAGACAGCCCTCCGGCGCCTTGATAAAGTTACGGACGCCGATAGGATCATTGGTCTTTCTCGGCATATTCTGAGCGTTTGGATTGCGGCAGTTCATCCTGCCTGTATCCGTGGACAGGGCAAACAAGTCGGGGTGAATGCAGCCAGTCACGGGATTTAAGAATTTCAGATAGCCGTCAATATAGGTGGATTTGATTTTGCCCCACTTGCGGTACTCCTGCACCAGCGTAAAGAGCCGTGACAGTTCCGGCCGGTTTTCATCGCACCACTCTTTTAAGAGCGTCATGGCCATATCATCCGCCGCCTCCCGGCTGGTCTCCGTAGTCTTCAATACGGGCAGTTTCAAATCATGGTATAAGTAATTCTTGAAAGCCTGGGTGGAACAGTTCGCCCCTATATTCACATCGCCAATCATAAAAGCAATTTCCTGCCGGATGCGTTCCATCTCAGCTTCGGCTTCCTTTTTCCGCTCCTGCATCAGAGGTATGTCGATGGGGATGCCGTTGCATTTCATAATGCCGAGGTACACAGCGGTCGGGCTTTCTATCTGCTCCACAATATATCTGTGTTTTGGAAGGTAGTGGTCGAACCAGTTATTAAAAATATGGTAGAGCCGCAAAGCAAAATCCGAATCCGCTGAACCGTAACGCACGGTCTCCGAGTCATGCCCGTCCAGTTCATCGAAGTGTCTGCCGTCTGTAACAGCCGTAAAAGTAGGAAGTTCCTCTCCGCAAAGCTCACCGGCCAGCCGTTTCAGACCGCTGTCGGAAAGGGTGCGAAAATCGTAGGTGCTTTTCAGGCTCATCTGGGACGCACAGATTGTATCGTACACCGGAGCCTGTATCACAATGCCCCGCTTATACGCAAACGAGGACTCGAACGCAATGTTGTGGGCAATCTTTATCACAGTCTTATCCGTCAGGAATTTCGACAGGAAATCAAAAAATTCGTCCTTATCTATATTTTCTCCAACCAGGTGCGCAATGGGAACATAGATGCCCGAACCTTCCTTTACGGAAAAGGAGCATCCGCAGATATGGGAGCGGGCAGGGTCAAGCGCCGCCTTGTCTTCCGTGCGGTACGGCCCGTCCGGCGCAGTCTCAAAGTCGAAAGCGACAATCCTGCTACCGTCTATATATTCCCGTATCCCATCCACCGTGGTCACGCATTTATAGTCTGTATTCATATAAAAATCTCCTATGGGAATACCCGGAGAGGTTTGCCCTCTCCGGGCAGGTCAGATGGTTACTTCAAAGGTTCAATCACTTCTCCCGTTTCTGTATCCACAAACGGGACGTCTTCCATCAAAGCGGTGGGAGTAAGGTTCGCCGCATAAGCCTTAACCGACTCCGTCACCCCGGCAATCGCCGCAGACTCATCGGCATCCAGCATACGGACGAACGAGAACACCGCCTGAGAGAACGCAATGCCGGATGCATTGGTCGCTTTCTTCAGCGTAATCTTCGTGACAACGCGGTTCAGCTTTCTCCCTCTGGACAGCTGGCTCTTGACATAGTTCGTGAACGCTTTCAGAGAGCCGGTGGGCAGGGAAAGGGTAATCGGGAACAGTTCATTCTCACGCAGGATGTAGAGCATACGCTTGTTCTTGCACAGCTTGCTCTGGCCATCGCCGCTGCCGAATTTGTTATACGGACAGCTGGCGCAGTTTCCACCTGGCGTCCCAATACCCTGGATGCCATCAAAGGAGCCGCAATCGGGAGGATTGTTCCCACCCGTGTATTTGTCGTGGTAGTAGGCGTAAGCAGGATGGTTGTATACGATCACGCCCGTGATGTCCTTTGCCATCTCATAATCCTCGCCCTCCGCAGAGGGGATTTCAAACGCTGTGCCGCCGCCTGCGGGCAACTTCACCCGGTCGAAGGAAAACTCCAGCCCCTGGCAGTCGTCAGCCATAGCTTCATTCAGCACATCCATATTTTCCAAAGCGGCAAAGCCGCTGTTTACGGTAAGCTCCGTATTCTCAGTTCTCATATCTGACATAGTTCAATGTCCTCCTTGTAAAATGAATAAAATATTTTGCAGCATAGCTGCATCGTCTGTTTTGTCCTTATGACTTACGGATACCGACCGACACCTTTTCGTGGGTGTGTACGGTATCGCCCAGCCACACAGGTACGTCTTCGCAGCCTTCCTGTTCCCGCTGTTCTTTTATGAAAGCGGCGAGTGTATTGGCGTTGACCGTTTCCGTAACCAGGCTGCCGTAGCCGTTCTCTTTCAGAGCCAGAATCATCTCATCCCTGCGGTCTGCTGCCGGGGACGCAAACAATCTGCTCTTCAAGTAGAACGTGCTGCCGTTACGGGAGAAGCGGTCGAGTTCGGCTTCCGTCATAGCGTCCGACAGCTGCAAGTCCAGTGCTTCAATCTCAGCACCCAGTGCCTTGGCCTGTGCTTCGATGTCTTTCTTCTGTTCCTGCAGTGCTTTCAGCCGGTCAGCCATTTCAAAAATCTGTGTGTTCTCCATCGGCGATTCCCTCCTTTCAGTACAAGCCGAAAAAGTCAACGGCCTTCCCGGAACGGGTTCCTGCCCTTGCGGTAATCGTCAACGAGCATCTTTGCCAGGTCTATCTTTTTACGGAGCGCATAGAGGACCTTGCGGTCAATCGTTCCTTTACAAACAAGGTAGATGTAGTGGCAGTTCTCTTTCTGCCCAGCCCTGTGGATGCGAGCCTTTGCCTGCTCAAAATTGCTCATGCTGTAGTCGAGGGAATAAAACACCATTGTGGACGCAGCGGTCAGAGTAATGCCGAGACCTGCCGCCGCAATCTGTCCCACAAATACACGGCACTTATCGTCATACTGGAAGCGATGTATCTCATCGTCACGGTTTTTAATGCCGCCTCTCACAACTGCGTATCCGATTTTCTTCTTCTCCAAAAGCTCCTGAATATCATCCAGTTCCGGCACGAATCGTGCCATGATAACGAGCTTTTTATCCTCCGCCATAGCGGTATCGATAATATCGGAAAGGGCGTCCAGCTTTGCCTTGCTCACGTTATTGACTGCGCCATCATCGTCGGTCAAATGCCCACCCGTTATCTGCGACAGGCGCAAAAGACGTGTCAGGATATTGGCTGTTGTGACCTCCGAATCGTCCAGTTCCGCATAGCTTTCATCTTCGATGGAGTCATATAGTTTCAGGGCGTCCTTTTCCAAATCCACCGAGCGGACTTCCTCCGTAATCTCCGGCAGATCCAAGCACTCGGTTTTCGTCACACGAAAAGCGATGGAGTGCATTTTCCGCAGGAAATCATCCGTCATCCACTTTCTGAAGATAGGGGTATGCAAGCCATAGCCGCCCATGTCAAAATACTGGCTGCGGAAGGAATAGAACGATGTACCGAATATCTGGGGATTTAAGAAGCGGTACTGCGAAAAAACATCCATCTCCCTGTTCGTGATAACCGTACCCGTCAGCAGTAATTTGTATTTTGCCTTATCACCGAGATGGTGCATCCCCTTGCTCTGGGAGGTACGGTTTTCCTTCAATTTGTGCCCCTCGTCCGCAATGATAAGGTCAGCGTTATAGGCAAGCAGTTCTTTCTCCAGTCTCCACGCCGATTCATAATTAACGACTACTACCTGCAGCCCCTCGCCGGACAGCTTCGCCAGCTGCTCTTTTTTCTTTGCCGCCGTGCCTTTCAAAATGGTCAGCGTATATGGAAAATCAGCAAACTTGTCGAATTCCTCCTGCCACACGCCCAGAATGGAAAGGGGAGCAACAATCAGCACCCTGTCAACCTTTCCGTACTGGTACAGGCATCCTGCCACAGCAACGCTCACCAGGGTCTTGCCGGTACCCATTTCCATCAAAAGCGCAACGCCTCGGCTTTTCAGCCGGTTATCAAAGACACCAAATTTATCACAGGTGAACTCGAAGGCCCGTTTCTGATGCTCATACGGCGCGGCCTTAATCGGCATCATCAGTTCGATATTGTTATTCATCACAGCCACCCCGCATTTCCTGGATTTCGATTCCCTGCACAGTCTCACCCGGAGACAGGACAAGGATTTCGCAAAAATCTCCAAAGAGTAGAGTGAGCAGTCTCTTAGGCAGACGCACACGGCTGCTCTGCATTACTTCCTGCTTGCCCCCGCTACGGTTGGCAACGCTGATTTTTACTCTGTGTTTTAAGTTCATAAAATTTTCCTCCTGTTCTTTATGGATTGGGAGGAGGGGTTGTCCTTCCTCTGGTACAAGCCGAAAAAGTCAACCCCGTCCCTTTTCCGGCTGTTATTCCTTACTGTGTTTCTTGTGTTCCTGCTTCGACTTTTCTACGCCGAACTCCTTACAGGCTTTTGTGATAATCCTGTCCCAGCGGCCGTGAACGGCCTGTTTTGTGACCTTCTTTCCTGTTGCCGCTTCCTCTTCACGGCGGATATCCTCCAGATATTTCATCTCACCGAGGTGTCCGTAAACCATGTCCTGCTGTTCCGGCTTGAGCTTCTCATGGATAAATGCTTCTGCCTGCGCCACCTTCGGGTCGACAGGCATCTCCTCTGGGTACAGCTGGTTAAACGCATCGCCGCTGGGGTCAGCAATGCTCTCAAGTGGGTCAGCGTCAAAGCTGTCCTCATCCTCAGAATCTCCGTGGCGGTTATCCCGCTGGTTGCGGATACCATAATCTGCATTCTCCTCCTCATACCGCTCCTGTAGGTCATTGTCATGGTCGTACTCATCGAGCAGGATGATGATGTCCCGGTTCTCCGCAGTCAGCGGAATAATGTCGACCACAACACGTTCCCATTTACCATTGGGGCGCTTTACCCACTGGGTGTAGACGTAGTTTCCGTTCTCATCCACATAGTTGTCGCGGTCGTTGTTGAAGTGACTCTTCCTCTCAAAGCCCTGTGAATCATTGTTTCTTAACATAAAAAAGCTCCTTTCAGATTTGCGTTGAAATCCGCAGGAGCCGTTATATCCGTAGAGATGAAAAAAGACGGCTTGGATATAGTTCACCCATAGGGGTTTTGAACTAAATCCAGGCCGTCACGCAGCTCTGCGGATTTACATATGTTGTTTTCTGCGCCGCTTAAGCGGCGATTGCGTAGTCAGCTACAGTAAAAGCCGTAGCAGTTCTCGTTACCAGCGACTTGAGGTTGTCCCGAACGACTGTAAACGTACCGCCGACAGGAATGCTGAAAATGTAGGAAGACCGATGTGGTCCCTGTGTTTCAACTTCGCCTGTGACATCGTTAGCCATACAGAGCAGTCGATGGTCGCTGTTTCTTATTTCTCTGAACCCTTCTCCTATAACGATTTCCTCCTTTCCGGCAGTGCCCTTTTTCATACTGTAATTATAGCCGATAGCACATTACAACTCAAATTGTGCTGTTTAATTCTTGGTGGTATGGTAAAAATAAAGTGTTGACCTGTTCGTTTTTTGGTGGTATAATGTAGATAACAGTGAAAATAGGAGGAGTGCGCCCTTGGGAAAAAGGCTATACAGCAAAAAAGACGTTTCAAAAACCAAAACCGAGAAGCTCGGCATCCCGGATTTATTTGCATTGAAAGCCAGCGAGTCCAATCACTATTACGCTGTCCACTCGCGCTACTTCTCAGATGAAAAACTGACGTGCCCCACCTGTGGCAAATCAAGGACAAGATGCTCCAAAGTCGTCAAACGGAGCTTTAAGGATATATTATGGGATACCACCCCATCCGAGGATGATGAGGAAAGAAAATTTCAGGTGGTAGACCTAACCTTTTACCAGCGATATATGCGTTGTGATGAGTGCGGCAATTCTGTATTTCCAGAACCCATTGATTTCGGAGATAAAGGCTGCCGATATACCAACCGTTTGTCGGATGCATTGGCCGACGGCACTTTCCGCTACTCTTACAAGAAGGTCTGTGATTTTTACGGCGTACCAGCCTCCAAAGCATCCATTGGACCAATTATGCGCAGAAGGATTCAGTATAGAGAATCTCAACTGCCACCTGTCTACACGCCGAGCAAGCTCGGCATTATGGAGGTTTCCTTCTTCCGCAAATCTTATCCAGTTGTATTTGCACTTCGGGAAGACGGCGTATACTGCATGGATATATTGGAAGACCATTACGAGGAAACAGTATTGACCTTCCTTCGAACCTTGGATGCCAGCGTAGTCGACACGGTTTACATTGACCCCATAGATACCATCCGCAACGCTGCGGCAGCCGCATTTCCTGCTGCTAATCTCGTTGTAACCGACGAATGTATTCTTCGATACGCCAAAAATGCCATGCTTGATATCATCCACGAGGACGGCAAGCGATTCCCCGTAAAGTTTAAGGATGCGGCACTGACCATACCGAGCAAGAGGCTTAAAGACGAATACGAACGCAGACAGATAAAAGGTGGACTGGAAAGCCGTCCAAGGCTCAAAAAGGCTTATGCAAAACACCAGGCTATCATGGAGCTTATGTCAAAGGAATGGGCATACGAGGACTTACTCCAATGGGCTGATGATTTGCCGGATGATATGCCGGAATTTCTTCCACTGATTGATGCAGTTGAAATGTTCGACAGGGAAATTAAAGAATTCACTGCAGCAAAAGAAAAACCGCCTGAATTTTATCAGACGGCTTTGCAGGCAGTTTGTGATGCATTCCGAGGAATGCCCCACTGTATATTTGATGTGCTGAGAGCGCGTTGCTTCCTCACCATTCCCTATGACACCATTGAGGAAAACGGTGTGAAATATCGGCTCGGCATACAAACAACCAGGTTGACTACGAATATGAACGAGATTTCGAAGAATATCAAGGAGGCAAGAGAATATGGACTCTAACGAAAAAATTAAGGCGGTTGGCATAAACATTCAGGAAAAAGCCAACCTTATCTGGAATGTGGCGAATTCGCTGTTCGGCGCATACAAGCCACATGAATATGGTCTGGTCATCCTGCCGATGACTGTTATCAAGCGTTTCCATGACTGCTTGCTTCCTACGCAGGATAAGGTACTGGAAACATACGAAAGAATCAAGCATCTTGCGGTCAAAGACGGCTTCCTTTATGCTGCAACAAAAACCGCAGAAAACCCCAATGGTTATCGCTTCTACAATATCAGCCAATTTACATTTGAGAAGCTGAAAGCCGACCCAGAAAATATCAAAACGAACTTCGAAGCCTATATCAATGGCTTTTCGGACAACGTGATCGATATTCTTGCGAACATGGGATTCTTCAACCAGATTGACCGAATGAACGATGCCGGAGTGCTGTATCAGGTCATCAGTGATTTCTGCGAAAAAAATGCCGATATGAGACCAGACAAAATCTCTGCTGTCGATATGGGCTATGTATTCGAAAACCTTGTTCAGAGATTTTCCGAGAGTTATGACGAAGAAGCCGGAGCCCATTTCACAAGTCGCGACATCATTTATTTAATGTGCGATATGCTGACGATGGAGGCTGACTTCTCTGACCCCGATGCTCCTGCAAAGACCGTATACGACATGGCGATGGGTACAAGCCAGATGCTCACCTGCATGGAGGAGCGGATTCACGCTCTCGACAGTGAAGCGGAAATCATCTGCTACGGTCAGGAAATCAATCCGTTCACTTACGGCATCGCAAAAGCGGACATGATTATCCGCGGCGGCGATCCGGATAATATGCAGTTTGGAGATACACTGAATAATGATAAATTCCCTGGCTATACCTTCGATTACTGCATCTCCAATCCTCCGTTCGGTATTGACTGGAAGCGGGAAGCCCCGGACATTGAAAAGGAACACAAACAGGGTGATGCCGGACGGTTCGGTGTCGGTCTTCCTGCTAAGTCGGATGGTCAGATGTTGTTCCTTCTGAACGGCATAGCAAAGCTGAAGGACACCGGTCGCATGGCAATCATCCAGAACGGCTCGTCCCTTTTCACGGGTGATGCCGGAAGCGGACAGAGTGAAATCAGAAGATATATTATAGAAAACGACTGGTTGGATGCAATTGTTCAGTTGCCGAATGACAGCTTTTATAATACGGGTATCGCCACCTATGTATGGATTATCACAAAGGACAAACCAGTATCACACCGTGAACACGTTCTGCTGATTGATGCCAGCGGCTGCTATGAGCAGCGCAGGAAGCCTATCGGCAATAAACGTGTGGACATCACCGAGGTTTGCCGCAATCTGATTGTTCAGGCTTATGGCGATTACAGCAGCCAGACCTATGAAAAGCAAATCGGCGATGGCAAATCCATCGTTGTTAAGAGCAAGCGGATGGAGGCCATTTCCCTCGGCTATAATAAGATTACTGTCGAAAGTCCTCAGCTGGATGCAGATGGCGATCCTATATTAAAAAAAGGCAAGCCAGTTGCTGACGTCTCAAAAAGGGATACCGAAACCATCCCGCTGGATGAGGATATGGACGAATACTTCCAGAGAGAAGTTCTCCCATATCGTCCCGGAGCATGGATTGACAAGTCCAAGACAAAGGTCGGCTACGAGATTCCGTTTACCAAGACATTCTATGAATATCTGGAAATGGAGCCCGCAGACGACATTGCAAAACGCATTGAAGCCCATGAGCATAGCCTGATGGAAAAACTTCATGCGCTGTTCGGAGGTGCGCAGGATGAGTAAAACGATTCAATACTCCGAAATGAAAGACAGCGGCATCAAGTGGATTGGCATGGTTCCTGCATCGTGGAATGTCAGAACACTCTATCAGCTTGTCACAAGGGTTAATAACAAAAACTCTGACCTTGCTGAGCAGAATTTGCTGTCCCTGAGTTACGGCAAAATCAAACGGAAAGACATCAATACAAAGGACGGCCTTCTTCCGGCTTCGTTCGATGGTTACAACATCATTGAAGGTGGAGATATTGTGCTGCGCCTAACTGACTTGCAGAATGACCATACCAGCCTGCGTGTCGGTCATGCTACGGAGAGAGGTATTATAACCTCGGCATACACGACTCTGCGGTCGCTTAATCCTAAGAACTCCAGATATCTTTATTACCTCATTCACGCCTTTGACTTGAAAAAGGGCTTTTATGGCATGGGTTCCGGCGTTCGACAGGGATTGAATTATGACGAAGTCAAGGAACTTCGAATTGTTATTCCATCACAGGATGAGCAAGATGCAATCGTTGCGTTTCTTGATGACCAATGCGCGCAGATTGATGCCATTATCGCTGATACGAAGACAGGAATTGAAACATATAAACAATTAAGAGAATCTGTTATCTTTGAAGCCGTTACGAAGGGCTTGCAGAACAACACAGCTATGAGAGATAGCGGAATTGACATTGTGGGCAAAATACCTCAAAGATGGTGTTTAAGAAGACTGCGGTTTTTGTGTGACATTTCTACCGGTAATCAAGACACACAAGACTCTGATCCGGAGGGACAATACCCCTTTTATGTGCGTTCTCCTATTGTAGAAAAGTCAAACACATATACATTTGACTGTGAAGGAATCTTAATGGCTGGCGACGGCGCAGGCGCAGGAAGGGTATTTCATCACGCACACGGAAAATATGCAGTTCATCAACGAGTGTATTGCTTTAGAAATTTTAGAGATGTTTTACCGAGGTTTCTATATTACTATATGAGTTGCCTTTTTAGCCACGAAATGGACAAAGGGAGCGCAAAATCAACCGTTCCTTCAGTTAGGCTTCCTATGTTACTCAACTTTAATATAGTATTGCCATCCAATGAGGAACAAGTCCTAATTTGTAAATATTTAGACAAGAAAACAGCTTTAATTGATTCAATCATGGCCCAAAAACAAAATTTGATTAATGATCTTGAATCATTCAAACGTTCTCTCATTTATGAGACTGTAACAGGAAAAAGAAAGGTGGTGTAGCGTATGAGCGAAAGCAGTGGAATGCAAGACCGTGTCAAAGCATATCATGATGCCCTTCATGGCATGGACGAGTCGGAAAAAAACTTCGAAGCGTTCATAGAGGCTTACCTTATTTCAGAGGAAGGCGGCTGGACGAAAGCCACGGATGCCGGTCTGCGCAGTGAAGAAAGCAAGGGCATGAATGTGGATATCGTGACGCTGACCGACTTTGTTAAAAACACACAGCCGATGGCATGGCGGCGCTTTGAGAGGATGTGTACCATCAACCCGGTGCGTCAGTTCTACAAGTCGTTTGAAAATGCTGTGACACAGGACGGTCTTATCTCCGTTCTTCGCCACGGATTCAAGCATCGCGGCATCAGCTTCCGTGTATGCTATTTCAAGCCGGAATCCGAACTGAACGATCTGGCGGTTGAAAATTATAATAAAAATGTGTGCCAATGCATCCGGCAGTGGCATTACTCAGAGCAAAATCAGAACACCATTGATATGCTACTTGCCATTAACGGCATCCCGGTCATCGCAATTGAACTGAAGAATCAGCTGACCGGGCAGTCAGTGGATGATGCAAAAAAACAGTGGGCTTACAACAGGAATCCGAAAGAGTCGGTCTTCGGCTTCAACAAGCGGATTCTGGCGTATTTTGCCTGCGACCTTTACGATGTCTATATGACCACGAGGCTGGAAGGTCCTGTGACTAACTTCCTGCCATTCAATCAGGGAAGCAGTGGTGCCGGCAATGATGGTGGAGCAGGAAACCCGCCCAATCCAACAGGTGGTTATGTGACATCCTACTTCTGGGAGAATGTTCTCCAGAAGGATAAGCTGCTGGATATTCTCCAGAAGTTCATCAGCTACGAGAAAAAAGAGGAGAAGGAGATTCTCCCCGATGGCTCTACAAATATTAAAAAGTCGGAGAAAATCATCTTCCCACGCTACCATCAGTTGGATGTCGTGAGGAAGTTGGTTGACCATGTCCTCGAAAATGGTCCCGGACACAACTATCTCGTCCAACATAGTGCAGGCTCCGGCAAATCCAATTCTATCGCCTGGACTGCGTACCGCATGGCAAGCCTTCACAATGCAAACAACGAACCGGTCTATGACAGCGTGATTGTTGTGACCGACCGTCGTGTGCTGGATCAGCAGCTGCAGGCAACCATCTCCAGCTTTGACCACACCCTCGGCAGCGTGGAGACGATTGATGATAAGAAAAGTTCCAAAGACCTTCTTGCTGCCATCAACAAAGGCAAGCGTATCATCGTCACTACCCTACAGAAGTTCCCTGTCATCTATGAACAGGTCAACTCCGCTGTCGGTAAACATTATGCAATCATCGTGGATGAGGCTCACAGCAGCCAGACCGGGCAGGCTGCAATGAAACTGAAGACCGCGCTTGCGGATGTTACAGATGCACTCGAAGAGTATGCGGAACTGGAGCAAAAGGCAGTCGATGAAATCGAGGAGAAGGATATCCTCGTGCAGGAAATGCTCAGTCAGGGAAAACACAGCAACCTCAGTTTCTTTGCCTTTACTGCTACGCCGAAGGGAAAAACCCTTGAAATCTTCGGTGAACCACAACCGGATGGCTCGTTCCATCCCTTCCACGTTTACTCCATGCGGCAGGCTATCGAGGAAGGCTTCATCCTTGATGTTCTGGCAAACTACACTACCTACAAGATGTGTTATCAGATTGCCAAGAACGTGCCGGACAACCCAGATGTTCCGACATCCAAGGCCGTGCGCACCATACGCCGTTATGAGGAATTACATCCACATAACCTGGCGCAAAAAGCTGCTATCATCGTTGAAACATTCAGAGATGTAACCAAGCACAAGATTGGCGGTCTTGGTAAGATGATGGTGGTTACTGCATCCCGCCTTGCTGCCGTGCGCTATTACCATGAAATCAAGAGATACCTGGAGCAGAACAATTATGATGATGTAGAAATCATGATTGCATTCAGCGGCAGCCTGAAGGATCCCGATGACCCTGAAAGTCCTGAGTACACTGAAAGCTCTATGAACGTGGACAGTAACGGAAACCGCGTCAAGGAAAGCCAGACAAAGAATGTGTTCCACGATGAAGGCGACATTCTGATTGTGGCTGAGAAATATCAGACCGGCTTTGATGAACCCCTGCTCCACACAATGATTGTGGATAAGGAATTGAGAGACGTTAAGGCAGTTCAGACACTGAGTCGTTTGAATCGTACCTACCCCGGCAAGGTCGATACCTATATTCTTGACTTCGTGAATGACGTTGACCGTATTCGTGAGGCGTTCCAGCAATTCTATCAGGAAACGAGTCTGGACGAGGAAATCAACTTTGACCTTATCTACACCACACAGAAGATCCTGCATGATTTCAATGTGTACACCGAGGAAGATATCAAAGCTGTTTCCGAGATATACTTTGACCCGGATGTTCGCAAGGCAAATGCTACTCAGGGCAAAATCTCAAATGTTCTGAAACCCGTTGCAGACAGATACAACCAGCTTAATCAAGAGCAGAGGTACCAGTTCCGCAGAGAAGTCCGCGCATTCGTAAAGTGGTATAATTACATTACGCAGATTACGAGGATGTTTGACAAGGAACTGCACAACGAATATATCCTTTGCTCCTATCTTGCAAAATTGCTGCCTTCTGATAAAACACAGAATTTCGACCTCGATAATCGTGTGAAACTGGAATATTATCGTCTTGAAAAGACTTATGAGGGTGCAATCGAGCTGGAGGCTACTCCCGGTTCGTGGAAACCGACCCAGCCAAAACGCGCCGGTGGTCAAAAAGACAGGCTTAGTCCTCTGGATGAAATTATTGCGAAAATCAACGAAGAATTCTTCGGCGATTTCACGGAAGCTGACCGTGTCATAGTAGACACCCTTTATTCGAAGATGCAGAAAGACGTAAGGGTGAAAAAGGCAGCCAAGAACAACGACCGCCAAGTATACGAGCGCAGCATCTTCCCAAACATTTTTGACACAACAGCGCAAGAGGCTTACATGGAAAATATGGAAGCTTATGAGCAATTGTTCCTCGATGCTGAGAAGTACAGAATCATCCAGCAGGCTCTTGCCGAGCGGCTTTACAAAGAACTGCATGGCGACAAAAAATAAATCTGCAAGGTGGTGATATTCATCTACAGTGTATCACCACCATAGCGGATTCTAAAATGTATGCATCCAAAACGGAGGAAACAATATGGCACGAAGCAAGACGATAAAATTATTTTTGATGGACGGCGAAGCAACGGGAAGGATAAAATGCTCTCTCGCCAACTGGACGGGTATTGCTTACAAGATTCCAAGGACAGCACTCGACAAGTGCAAGGATATCAAATATCTGCAGCAGAGCGGTGTATATTTCCTGTTCGGTACAGATGAAAAGTACGACCAGATTGTTTATGTCGGTCAGGCTGGTGTCAGAAAGAATGGCAAAGGTCTGTTGCTTCGTGTGCAAGAACCCCATAACTCTATTGACTGGACAGAAGCTGTTATGTTTACTACAACAAACAACTCCTTCGGTCCCACAGAGATAAGCTACCTTGAAAATCGTTTCTGCAATCTCGCATTAGAGGCAGGTCGCTATCAAGTGAGGAATGGGAATGATCCCAATCCCGGCAACATCACCGAGGAGACAGAGAGTGAATTGGAGGAATTCATCGACTACGCCAAAATAGTGATGGGCGCACTTGGCCATAAGATTTTTGAGCCTCTCATGTCGCAATCATCCGATACGGAGAACGACGAGCCTCTGCTTCATATGGAATACAAGAAAGGCCATGCAACTGGAAAGCGCACCAGCGACGGCTTTGTCATCCTTAAGGGCAGCACCATCAATCCGGCAACTACGAAAAGCTGCCCGGAGAATGTCTTAAAGGCTCGGCAGAAATATGCTTACAAAATAAGCGATACATACGAGTTGACAGCGGATATTCTTATGACGAGTGCCAGTGCCGCCGCAGGTTTTATCGGCGGAGCCTCACTGAGCGGAAATGCTCTGTGGCATAACGAAGACGGACAATCCTTGAAACAAATTGAAAATTAATCCGCCATCTTTCATTGAAAATAAACGAATTATTCCTCACTGTAGATGTTCTGTCATTAACAGTGAGGAATTTTTTTATCCGAACCTGTCCTCTATATAGCATTCATGGCAGCAGTATTTTCTGTGGTTGTTCCCATACACACGAAATTCCTTCCCGCAGTTCGGGCAGACGAAATCATACCACGCTTTTCGCTCTACCATGTACATATGCGTATTCCACCATTTGCGGCGGCAGGTGTCGCAGCAGAACAGCTTTTTCTTCCGCTTCGGATTCTGCGTTATCTTTGCACCACAATTCTTGCAGTGGGTGTCATCATTTACTCCACCCGGCAGGTCTTTCGCTTTTCCGCCCAGACCATATCTGCGGCAGTGAGCCTTGACCGTTTCCATTTTCAAATCCAGCTTTTTAGCAATCGTGCCATAGCCGTATCCCTGCATTCTTAACTCCCTTATTGCTTCTTTCTGACTGTCAGTCATCATATACAATTCCTCCCTTTGGCGTGTATTTTGGTATCCTATATTCGATCACCTTATCATCGAGCCACTTGATTCGCAATGTTCCGTCCAGCATGACCGTAATATTGCTGAGTGCGATTACTATGTCATTCTCGTCTGATTGCATTTCCCATATATCTCTTTTCTCAAGGTCACTCATCCAGTGCCGGATTGACTCTGTCTTAGATTTATCCGTAACTGAATTCACAGTATTGACAACTCTCTGAACCACGCCTCTTTTGTATGCCTCTATCCTTGAGGCATCGTGAATAATGTAGTGGAGCAGCTTGTCATAGATTTTAGGCACATGACATTTTTCGCCTTTCCTGCAGGTGTTCTTGCATTGCCATTTCAAGTTATTATAGCTGGTGGAATGCCAGGGGCGAGGATGATACATCTCTCCACAGCCGCCGCAGATAACCTTGCTCGTCAACAGATGCAGCCCACTGTACCGTCCCGGAAAAGAAAGCCGCTCCTCCAGCTTTTCCTGCACATAATCAAAAAGCCACGGGGAGATTATCGCCTCGTGGTCACCTTCAACATAATATTGCGGAACTTCGCCTTCGTTTTTCTTCGTTTTCTTCCTCAGATAGTCTATCGTGAAATCTTTCTGGAGCAGAGCATCGCCCTTGTATTTTTCATTGGAGAGCATACGGCGAATAGTCTGTTGATTCCAAACATCGCCACCTCCGGGAGCGGGTACACCTTCCTCGGTTAGAATGTTCGATATTGTGTGTGGAGTGTACCCCTGCAAGAACAGAAAAAATATCCGTCGAACCGTCACCGCTTGTTCTTCATTCACCACCATTGTATATTTCTCAGGTCCCTTGTCATACCCAAGGAACCGACTGTAGGCAATACTCACTTTGCCATCCGCCATTCGCTTTCGTTGTCCCCATGTTATATTCTCCGATATGGATCGACTCTCCTCCTGCGCCAGCGAAGACATGATTGTCAGTAGAAATTCACCCTTTGAATCTGTGGTGAAGATGTTCTCTTTCTCGAAATAAACACCAACGCCTTTTTCCTTCAGCATTCGGATAGTAGTCACTGTGTCTACCGTGTTTCTCGCAAATCTCGATATAGATTTGGTCAGCACCAAATCAATGCGTCCCGCAAGACAGTCCGCCACCAGCTTATTAAAACCATCCCTGTGCCTTGTACTTAAGCCTGAGATACCGTCATCCACATATATCTGGACAAACTCCCATCCCGGATGTTGCAGTATCTTTTTTCTATAATAATCCGTCTGTGCTGCAAGGCTTGTTTCCTGGTCTTCGCTGTCCGTAGATACCCTTGCGTATGCGGCAACCTTCATCTCGGCTTTTGCCGCTTCTTTGAAAGTTGCAGGTTTCGGAATGGCGGCCAGCTGCGTTACAATTCTATCTGCCATTGACCGTCACCCCATCTCCGATATTGCCGCTTAAGTCCTCAACCTCCAGGAACGGCGGCACATAGTATTCAGCTATCTTATCCAAAGCAAGGCGCATCTCTTTGGACGAAATAACGCCGTCCTTTTCCATATTGAGAAGCAGCCACTTTGCCAGCCTATAATCAACTTCTTTTTCAAACATCGAATTACCTCCTTCCGGTGTAGTATCTATACATCGCTCTAAAAGCCCGGAAAGTCAAGGCCACACAGCAAGATTCGATGGTATGCACAAAACGCACCACCCACATAACGATTTATTTTACCTTTCGTTACGGAGTAAGCCCTTCGTTATGTGCGTATTACAATCGCCATTTTTGCACCCACCTTCACTGTAGTCGGAAAGTTGATTCTGTCATTGCGTGGGCAAAAAAAATAAGACCGCTGCACACCCCAGTGGTGACAGAACGTCTTTCTCTATAATAAAATGTAATACTCCGTAACGAAAAGTCAGAAGAAAACCGACTGGCAATGACACCCTCGGACGGTTCTCGTTTTACGAAAATGATACAAAAACTGTATCAATCTTGTAATTGTATCAATTACAGATACGAGAAAACTCGCTGACAGGTACGGATGACTTCTAACAGGCTCTGCACACAGTCGACTTCTGTAATAAAAAAATGGGCTTGTACACCCATAACGATTTGCCCATATTCAACCGTATCGATTTCGCAACTGCTTCATCAAAAACTGTTTTTTTACAACAGAAGACACGATAGGGAATGTTGTCAAGTCCTTGGTCACTTATATTAGCCGTATTAAGTTTCCCAAACAAAGCCTTTGAGCTGTTTGTCATTATAAATCTCACGACATCCGCAGGGGTATAATATACGCCTTTGCTTTTCCTGATGCTTTCTTTTTCGTTCAATGTCGATAGCTGTTCTTGGATTTGTTTATAGCTATACTCACAATGTGCTATTTCATCGAGAAAATTAGTGTTTTCCAACCTTGCAATAATCCTCAATTCATCTCGAATTACCGCCGTATCCATCGTTGGATACTTCTGAAATATATATGAATAAACAAGTTTTACGGCATTCTCGATTAACAAGTCAGACGCATTAAACTTGTGTGAAAAAGTCATATCAGCCATAAATAATTTCCTTCCTGTCCAGCTGAATGGAATCAATTTTGTACTCTTGGTTTTTCAGCCGTGTTAACGCAAGCAATATAAGCTGTATCCGAGGTATGTTATTTCTTACAGTTTTTTATCTATAAAACATAGCATTCATGTTAGCTTTGCTATTTTGTTTTAGTATCTGTACTTTCATCCGGAACAATCTCACATATATCCGAAATATCGCATTCTAAGGCTTCACATATTTTTATTAACACATCGGTTGTGACATTGGCACCTTTTCCAAGTTTAGCAAGCGAAGCAGAACTAATTTTTGCTTTCTTTGCAAATTCTGTTTTTTTCAATTCTCTCTCAATAAGCATTACCCATAACTTTTTATATGATAATTTCATCGTTTCTCCTTCGGAAGATCTTTTCTCCAGCTTGGCATAAAGCCGTAAACGTGACCGTTCTTCTCATCCTTGTGATACGTCACTACATTAACTCCATTTGCCTTAAAATCTATATTCTGCGGTACTACATTAAGGTTATCTACAATGATTACCTGACCTGAACCTTGATGATTAAGGAAATATTGGTAAAGTCCGTTTTTAATAGTCTCGCCATCAAATCCATCCTCGTTCTCATCAAAGCCCAACAAAGGTGTGTCAATCATTAGGAAACCCGGTTTTATAAATACATCATCTTTGTTGAAGTATTCGTATAGCATCAGCGCAATAACTGAATTCAGGAAAGACCGATATCCTTTGCCTTGATCCTCCGACTTAGGAACTCCATCCATGAGAATATCAAATGTGGAAAAATCCCAGCTGGCATATCCGACAGAGCGATAATTACACTCTTTCAATATCCTATTGAGAATTGTATTGAAGTCAGTTCCCACTTCCTCCTCGAACTCCTGCTTTGCGTGGTAGAGAGGAGGATTTTTCTTTTTCTTAAGTTCTGCAACTTTCTTGTCTCCAAGAACGGACAGCTGATCATTTACAAAATCAATCCCGTTTTGAAGCGTCATGTAATCCTTAAACCGCTGCATATTGTAACGGCAGTTTTGGATCTCTTGATTTTTTTCATCAAGGACGGCACTTATTTCAGCTCTTCGCTCTTGCAGATCCTTGATGTTTCTTTGTATCATTTTCTGTTCACCCCGGACATTATCTTCTGTGGCTACAATTATTGCGAGTTCAGAAGCAATCCTTTTTATTTCGGCATTGATAGCTTCAATATAACTATCATCGTCATCCGGATGAAGCTCTCCGCCACAAAATGGGCAAACGCCATTAGATGGCAAATCTTTGACTACCTGTTCGCCCTTTGAGATAAAATCAAGTCTCTGCAGATCAGCTTTGTATTGACTGATGAGCGATTCATATCGATCAACAAGGACACGACAATTTGCGTCTTCCTGCTGGTATTCAGCAACCTGTCTTACGATGGCAGTGTTCTCCTCCATCATGTCTTTTATTTCCTGCTGTATTTCCTGGATGCGTGCGGAGAGTTCTTGCATCTCCTTGTCTATATCTGTGCTATTCAGTTCTTCCAGTTGCATGATGTAGTTGCTTCGTTTTTCGTTCAAGTCAGCAACCTGCTCATCAATGTAATCAACTACAGCTTTCTTCTTTGCCGTTGCCACCTCCGGTTTCGTAATCTCCTGCACGCCCTTTTTATAGTCGCCCGTCAACAGAAAATATAAGGAAGCAATCAAAGGTGTTTCATATCGAGAGTCCTTGATCACTAACGACTCAGATTTATCAATCTCATTTTCATCAGCAAAGAAAACGTTGGCAATGTTAGTCCATGACATACGCTCTCTTGCATACCGAGCAGTCTTCGGAATCTCAATCGTTTCATTAAGGCCAATGATTCGTAGCCACAGATCGTTCAGATATTTTGAATTGTCCTTTTTATAATTTGTGTCGTACTCGCCATTCTCTACTTCTTCGTTTTCCGCTTCAACAGTAACCTTTTCCTCATCAAGTTTTCTGGAAATTTTAATCCGGCCATATCTCTCTGTGAGGAAGATTCCCTCAATATCAGTGTACCCAGTCAGTGGTGAATAAGGTCTTGTATCGGAACTAAAAAGATAATAGATGCATTTCAATATCCAAGTTTTGCCTGTGTTTGACCTGCCTTGTATGATATTTAACCCATCGGTAAAATTAACGATGCCATCAACCTTTCCGGCTCCGGATACACGTAATTTTTCAATCATGAACTTTTCCATCCTTACGCCTCCTTTGATTCCGCCGCCCGGTCGCTTATATATTGCAAAACACCATCATCAGTGAAGTTCGAAAATTTTCTGCATACGATTTTAGCTCCTACTGTATAAGCTCTCGCATATGAGGACTGGATATTCAGAACGACCTCACGTCCTCTATCGTTGATGCTATAGAAGAAACCTTGTTCCGTATGCTCAACATTTATAAAATTATTCCTGACTGAGAGCTTTATCGCCTCAGTTATTTTTTCGCGCTTATTAGCAAATTCAGCAAAACCGAACTCATTATCTCCGTGCAGATTCTTATCCAACACCTTGCACTTTTTCCCGTAAATACAGATGAAGTCCAATGCTACAAGCCTATCCACATTTGCCGGAGTATCTAATGCGTCAACCAAGAGCAACACCCTCAGCATATTTTCAAATATCGTATTAAAAACTTTACTCCGCATATGGATCAACCCACGATTTAATCGTCTTGTCGTTCACCAATATATGAATGATTCCAAGCCTTTCTAAATTTCCTATCAAATTTTTAATTAGCGATAACTTTGACTTCGTGAGTTGAACATCGGAGATTTTTTTCAACACCTCTAACAGTCGTCTATATCCATTGTCATAGTCGTCAAGGTAGGTGGTTTTTATTCCGTCAAATGCATCGCACTTCAAAATATCAAACTGATTTTCCCCGTCCTCATACACCTCGCTGATGGATCTTTGAATACTCTCAGCACTCAGATACGCCTTTCGCTGGTCATAAAAATTTGTTTGATACTTTCTTGGCAACCTCGGGATGTCGTCCATAGTGACCGAATCACGGGACAATACATCACTGTAGGCATCACAAAGTGCAGATATGTAGTCCGCCTCAAAATCATAAATCTGCGCATCGCTTAATTTAATCGGCAGTTCAATAACATCGCCATCGATATAAAGTTTCCCATTTTCGCAATAGATACGGTCTCCAGCCAAATTCTTAATACTAGGCTTTGGGTCATGAATAGTCAGATTAATATCGACATCGTGTATTCCCTTGGAAAGACCATGAAAAATTTGATTCAGAATATCCTGAATGGCAGAACCAAGCTCATCTATTTCGACTGATATTCCACGATACAGAAGGAATTGTTGTAAATGTTCCTTGTCAGCATCATAAAGATTATCGATTTCTTCTGCAAAGTCCTTCCCGTCATAGCGACTGCAAATCAGACCCGCACGAGCTTTTGAAATAAACTTCTTTCCTTCAAGAATCTGGTCAAGCATATTGATTGACATCCTGCTGGCAAGAGGATTAAACTCGTCGTTTTCATCCATCTTTTCTTCTTCCTTGGTCATAGGATCGCGCAAAGTGTCACCAACCAGTGCAATTACAAAATCGCCACCGCGACCAGTCGGATCCATGTATGTCTTGAGTTCGCCAGCAATCTCATGAAAAAACACTTCGTTGTACCTCCTTTTGACCTATCAGGTCAAACCGCAGTCATCGGCGGTCATAACCGAAAAGGCTAGATTTTGTATAATTATATTAGTCAGTGGATGACCTGCAAAACTATCGTTTATATTATATCACAGATTTCAGCAAATTTCAATTCTTTTCGAATTTTCGCAGATAAATAATTTGTGAACGTAAAGATAATTTTTTAATCAATTTCACTGGCTGCCCTAGGCAAGACATAAAACTGCCTTCCCTAAAGTTAGCTCACCTTCTTCGTGGCCACAAGGTGTGTTCGCAGCTGACTGAAGGGAGAACTTTAAATAGAGTGCCAGCTTGCGAACGGCTGGTCACCGAAATGAAGCGGAGTAATCCGTATGAGGTGACCGACTATGACAATTACAACTGGCAGCCATATTGGTTTTCTCCGCTTCGGCTTATTTGCCGAAAGGAGAAAATCACATGGCAAACAATGAAAAAACACGTTTTATCTATCTGCGCTCTCTGGATGAGAAGATTCCCGTTACCGAAGAGGAATATCAGAAATTCAGCAAAGAGGCGACTCGTATCCGCAAATATGAGCAGTATCATCATCGTTGCTTCTGCCCGAAACAGTTCAATTGGAAGTGTGATGGCGACTGCGATATCTGCGAGTATCATTCCACCGGGACCCTCTCTTTGGATGCAGGCAACAGCGAAGATGGGACAAACCTTTATGACAGCGATCTGATAGCTACATCCTGCATGGAGAATATCGTCGAAGATAGACTGCTTCTGGAGCAGCTCATCAAGCGGTTCCGGGAACTCGACCCTGATGCAGACCGCATCCTCGGTATGTGGGCAGACAACGACAAGATCTCCGACCGCAAAATCGCAGAGGCACTCGGTAGACCACAGCGCACGTTCTCGGATCAGATGAAGCGTTACCGTGCTGAGTTCCGCAAAATCCGTGGCTATTAATAATGTAGCCTAACCACCCGGCTGTCGGCTGATATTCACTTTCAGTCGGCAGCCGAAATCTTTTCTAAAAAATAATCCGCTCAAATCCTGTCCTTTTCTCCAGTGGAGTGTGTAAGGCAAAACGATACAAGCCTTGCGGAAACGAGGTGAATCATGAGTCAAACCTGTCACGACACTGGCGGACACGATGATGAGCTGGTTGAGGTTCTTACCGAAATCAGCAGGGTATCCGCACGAATGGCGAGGGATATAAAAATTCTCGCCGCACACAGACAATCCAAGGAAGGAGGACAAGCAAATGTCGAAGATGAACGAGATGGCACAGACCATCGAGGAATTGCGTACTGCTGCCGCTGCTATTTCTGATATAGCAGACTGGCTGACCGCTCAGTTTGGTGGAACGGATGATAAGCCGACAGTTGAAAAAACGGCTGTCGAGCCACAGCGTCCATCCAAACCGAAGCTGACGCTGGAACAGGTCAGAGCTACTCTGGCAGAGAAATCCCGTGCCGGTCATGCCGCAGAAATCCGCGCTCTGCTCCAGAAATACGGCGCTGCAAAGCTGTCGCAGATTGACCCGGCAAATTATGAAGCCCTTTTACGGGATGCGGAGGTGCTGGACAATGCCACCTAAAGCACACGCAATTTTATCTGCATCCTCATCCGACCGCTGGATGCACTGCCCACCATCGGCAAGGCTCTGCGAAAGCGTCAGGGATAAAGGCTCTGATTATGCTGCCGAGGGCACTGATGCCCACAGCCTCTGCGAACACAAACTAAAGTCCGCATTGGGAATCAGGTCGAAAGACCCTACAGAGGACTTAAGCTGGTACGATGCCGAGATGGAGGATTGTGCTTCTGAGTACGCCTCTTACATCATGGAACTGGTAGCCGAGGTCAAGAAAACCTGCAACGGCCCCATCGTTCTCATTGAACAGCGGCTGGACTTTTCCAAGTATGTCCCCAACGGCTTCGGCACCGGCGACTGTCTGGTAATCGGCGACGGTACGTTATATGTTATCGACTTCAAGTACGGCAAGGGCGTGGAGGTGTCGGCGGAAAACAATCCGCAGATGATGTGCTACTCCCTCGGAGCTTTGGAGCTTTTCGATGACATCTACGATATAGATGCCGTCTGCATGACGATTTTTCAGCCGAGACGCAGCAACATCAGCAGCTTTACCATTCCAAAGGACGAGCTTCTCTCCTGGGCGGAAACGGTGCTTGCACCAACCGCACAGCTTGCCTACAACGGCGAGGGTGACTTTGCCTGCGGCGACTGGTGTCGGTTCTGCAAGGTCAAAACCGAATGCCGCACCAGAGCCGAAGCCAATCTGGAGATGGCAAGGTACGAATTCAAGCAGCCGCCGCTGCTTACAGATGAGGATGTCGAAGAAATCCTCGGCAAGCTGGATGTGCTGACCGCATGGGCATCCGACATTAAAGACTACGCTCTGCAGGCGGCAGTCAGC
>JAJQIK010000033.1 GCA_021199255.1 Clostridiales bacterium
CGGCGGTTCCGGCTGCGATACAAAGCCCTACGCCTGCCACGGTAATTTTTCCGGCAAGTGTATGAATAAACCCACGCTTCACTGCGCCTGTGGCGCCCTTTGCTCCAACTGCCCTTACCAATGCTTTCTGTCTGAGCGTCTCAGAAATATGCGCTGCCATGGTCTTTCCTGCTGCATCAAATGCTCCCTGTGCAGCCAGAACCTTCTGTTCAGACCGAAGCAGATATAGAAGAAATGGAACCGGCGCAAAGCTGTAGAGCTTGTATCCCTTCTTCTGCAGCTCCTCTGCCTTTCCTCTGATATTCTTTCTTCCATAGTTCAGTCTCGACTTCACAGTGTTTTCCGAACAGCCAAGCATCTCTGCGATTTCTCTGATACTCTGCCCTTCTATATGAAACATTAAGATACACATTCTTTGTTCTTCCGACAAAGAATCAATTAATTCATGTACCAGCGCCTGCGTCTCCTTCTGTGAATATGCAAGCTCCGGCTGCCCCTGAACATGATCATCCTCAATCTGATACTCGAATTCTTCCTCAGTCTCCTCGGCAATATCAGAAAAAAGCATTGGATTTTTCTTTTGCAATGCATTTTTCGCTGTGTTCGCCACAATCATTCCGAGCCATGATGCAAAGCTCTCTGGAGCTTCCAATGTATCCAGTTTTTCAAATGCTCGAATATAAGCATCCTGCACCACGTCCTTGGCTGCTTCTTCATTCTGCATATACTTCAAAGCAAGATAATACTTACTCCTATAGGTTGTTTCATATAAGAAATTATATCCTGCCTCATTGCCATTTTTCGCTAATTCTATTGCTTCTGTATAATTCACGACTCTTTTCCTCTCTTACGCCTGTTGTATTTGCTCTTGCATCTTACTTCCCTGTAGATTTCCTGTTTTCCCCCTACATCCTCCTCATATTGGTTCATATCCTTTTTTATCATCCGGACCAACCATTGCAGGAAACTGTTTTTTTGCATAGTGCCACCTCCATTCTACTACTAAGACAAATGAACGTGGATAAAAGTTTTATGGATTTATCAAATAATCTCCCAGAATCGGTTGTGGCGTTTCTCCAGATGATCTGTCATTGTATTTTGAGGGTAACTATTAGGACAGCGATTTCAAATGGGCTTTTCCATCGTCACTGTGAAGGTACTGAACAATTACTTTCGAGGTTCATTTTCCTTGCCCAGTATCTTATATAATATATGATACAGGGCAGTCGCTTCTTCCTGTTCGAGCCTGATACATTTCCCCATCGCCGCAGGTATCCCGCAGGCCTGATCCCGCAGCTTCATCCCCTGCTCTGTAATGGTCACAATCAGATTGCGTTCGTCTTCCTCGGAGCGTTTGCGGGACACAAGCTCCTTTTTCTCAAGCTTTTTCAGCAAAGGAGTCAGGGTTCCCGAGTCAAGATACAGCCTTTCGCCCAGCTCCTTTACGGTCATTTCGTTATGCTCCCACAGCACCATCATGGTAATATACTGCGTATACGTCAAATCAATTTCTTCCAGATATGGTCTGTATTGTTTTACAACCTCTTTCGCACATGCATACAGAGGAAAGCAAAGCTGATTTTCAATTTTTAACATCTCGTAATTTTTTTCCACCGTATTTAATTCCTCCAATTAAATTGTATGCAAGTATTCTAACAAAAGTAGCTGCTCTTAACAAGTCTTTTTCTGTATTCTCTTTTCTCTCATGCTTGTTGCGACATGCCAGATCGCCATTGCCGGGTGATAAAATAAAATCCTTGGACCTGAATACCGCATCACTTTTCGAATTTTCTCCCGCTTTTCCTTCGAATAGCAATGGACTTTACAGTTACTGCAAAAGGTTTTTTCCTTCATAAACGGACATTTCTCACTTCGCAATGTAGCATATTTCACGAGATCATCGCACTCTCTACACAAGGATTTGCTTGTGCCAATGAACCGGTCCATGTGATTATGTGCACAATATAGCTGTATCATTTCACCTACAACCTTTTGTTCCCGCTTTCTTTTCTGCTCTACTGTCATGCTGCGACGTTACCTCTTCTTTCATTACAATATCAGAATCTTCTTATGAACAAGTCTGTGTCTCCATTATAATTAGCCGCAACTAACTTGTCAATTCTGTGTATCACTTGAAAGCGGTAACATTTTTGTATCACAGGGACGCTTCATAGGCAGCCCGGACAGCGCAGGCAAGCTGATCTGCGCAGGATGTCGGGCGTCTTCCGCATTGAATCCCCTTACATTTTTCCTCAATCTGTTCTACAGTCCATCCGTCTACCAGGAGCGAAATCGCTTTCAGATTTCCATTACAGCCTCCGGTAAATTCAATATTTCTGACAATATTTCCATCAATATCCAGCTTAATGTTGGTGGAGCAGGTATTTTGTGTTTTGTAATGATATTCCATATTCATTCCTTTCCGGTTCGTTACCTATAGCAATGCTTTGATTGCATTTTCAACAACATCCATATCCTCAGTCGGTTCAAAACGGGCAATGACATTTCCTTCGCGGTCAATCAGAAATTTTGTAAAATTCCATTTGATATCCGCATCTTCCCTGTAATTAGGGTTTGTCCGCTCAAGCATGCTTTCAATCCACGGT
>JAJQIK010000079.1 GCA_021199255.1 Clostridiales bacterium
GTCAAGGGGCGTTCCGGTTCGTTCGATTTCGTTCACTCGAAAGAAAGGATCAAATACCCTCTGATCAAGAATCATGAGACCGGTGAGTTTGAACGCGCGAGCTGGGATGAGGCGCTTGATCTGGTAGCTTCTAAGTTCATGGAGATCAAGAAAAAGTACGGTTCCGATTCTCTGGCCGGATTTGCCTGCTCCCGTTCCCCGAACGAGGATGTTTATATGGTGCAGAAAATGGTTCGTACCTGCTTCGGTACCAACAATGTCGATAACTGTGCGAGAGTGTGCCACTCTGCATCCGTGGCCGGACTGGCAATGACACTGGGCTCCGGTGCCATGACGAACCCGATCTATGACATCACGCATGATGTGGACTGCATTATGCTTGTCGGTTCCAACCCGGAGGAAGCGCATCCGGTGGTCGGTATGCAGATCCGCCGCGCGGTGGCAAACGGCGCAAAACTGATCGTGGCAGATCCACGGACAATTGATCTGGCGAAAAAAGCCGACATCCATCTGAAGCTGAAACCCGGCACAAACGTGGCTTTCGCGAACGGCATGATGCATATTTTCATCAGGGAAGGCCTGATTGATGAGAAATTTATTGCGGAGCGTACCGAGGGATTTGAGGAACTGAAAAATATTGTGGAGGATTATCCGCCGGAGCGGGTGGCAGAGATCTGCAATATCGACAAAGAAGACCTGATCGCGGCGGCGCGGATGTATGCGACGGCGAAAAAAGCACCGATTATCTATTGCCTGGGTGTGACAGAGCATTCAACCGGAACCGAGGGCGTTATGTCCATGTCTAATATGGCGATGATGGTCGGAAAACTCGGTAAGCCGGGCTGCGGCGTCAACCCGCTTCGCGGACAGAATAACGTACAGGGTGCCTGCGATATGGGCGCGCAGCCGACGGATTTTCCCGGATACCAGAAAATCACAAAGGAAGGTGTTGTTGAGAAATTTGAAAAAGCCTGGGGTGTGCCTTTGAGCCGAAAGGTCGGTACCCACGCAACGGATGTGTTTCCGGCGGCGATCCGCGGAGATATCAAAGGTCTTTACATATACGGAGAGGATCCGGTCGTAACGGATGCGGATACGACACATATCATTAAAGCATTGAAGAGTCTGGACTTCTTCGTCCTGGAAGAGCTGTTTATGACAGAGACGGCGGCCTATGCGGATGTTATCCTGCCGGGTATGAGTTATGCGGAGAAAGAAGGAACCTTCTCCAATACGGAGCGCCGCGTACAGAGAGTCCGCAAGGCGGTTGATCTGACAAAAGATCCGTCCTTTGATATCCGCCCGGATACAGATATCATCATTGACCTGATGAACCGGATGGGTTATCCGCAGCCATATCTGACGCCTTCTGAGATTATGGATGAGATCGCTTCGGTGACGCCGAGTTTCGGCGGTATCTCCTTTGAGCGTCTTGATGCGGGTGAAACTCTGCAGTGGCCCTGCCCGACGAAGGATCATCCCGGAACGCCGATTATGCATGTCGGCAAGTTCTCCAGAGGACTCGGCTGGTTCTATCCTGCGCAGTATGTTCCGTCCGCGGAGCTGCCGGATGAAGAATATCCGATGATTCTGATGACCGGACGTATCCTGTACCATTACACGACGCGTGCCATGACCGGAAAGACGCCGGGACTGATGCAGATTGAGGGTAAATCCTACATCGAGATGAATGAGCTTGACGCGCGCCGGATCGGTGTGGAAAACGGCGGAAGAGTGCGGGTTACCTCGAGACGGGGCAGTATTGAGACGACCGCCAGAGTCGGGGAAAAGGTAAACGAGGGAGAGACCTGGATGCCGTTCCACTTCCCGGACGGAAACTGTAACTGGCTGACGAATGCGGCGCTGGATAAATATGCGCGAATCCCTGAATATAAGGTGTGCGCGATCAAGGTTGAGAAGGCGTAAAGATTTATGTACGGTAAGTTTTGTGCGTGGCTGTAAAAATACATCAGGAATTGCAGCATGGGTCATGAGACAGAGTGCAGCTGCGAACTGGTATAATATGCAGGAGGAAATGAAATGACGGCAACAGCGGCAGCAGCCTGTAATCGAATACCTGTACTGACAGGAGCATCATCTGTGAAGAATATCGTAGATCAGTCTCCGGAACTGAGTCTGACGGAGAATATGAAAAAAGTAACTGTGACAAGGAACGGAGGCGGCATCGCCGTCTCCGGTTCCGGCACAGTCATTACCGAACATTTTCTGGATGTCTATATTAATGAAGAACTTGCCATCCGGCTGGTCTGCACACCGCAGTATATCAAGGAAATGGTGGTTGGCCGGCTGCTGTCGGACGGGTATATTCAGGAACCGGATGAGATAAAAATGCTTTACATCTGTGAACATGCCAGCCGCGTCAGAGTGTTTTTGTACGGCAAAGCAGACTTGACGGAGACTGTCAGTCAGGAACCGACCTGCTGTACCGGCAATCAGGTGTTCCGGAAGCTGTTTTCGGAGCGGGAGCCCCGGGTGCTGGAAAAGGCATATTGGGAACCGGAGTGGATCTTTGCCATGGCCGATGAGTTTGCAACAGGAGGAAAGCTCCATGCCAGGACGAAAGCTACGCACAGCTGTTACC
>JAJQIK010000060.1 GCA_021199255.1 Clostridiales bacterium
GTATGCGATTCCCTGTTTTATTGATCAGACAAGAAATATTTTATTCCACCCGTTTCTGGAATTGATCCGGGCGGCGCTTGAGGTCGTTGAGAGCGATTTTTCCTATCGGAGTATTTTCCGGTTCCTGCGGAGCGGGCTTAGTGGAATTGACGGGGCGGATATCGACTGTCTGGAAAACTATGTGCTGGCGCGCGGAATCCGCGGCAGGAAACAGTGGCGTGAGCCGTGGACATTTGTTCTAGCGCAGGGCGGCGCGATGTCGGACGCCGCAGAGGGGGAAATGCTTCGTCTAAACAAGGTGCGTGAGAATATTTCAGAAATGTTTGAGACGCTCTTTGAGGCATTTCGCGCGGAGCACACAGTGGCGGAGCAGACCTACGCGTTATATCAGTTCATAGTCTCGCTCGAGATCGAGGCGAAGCTTAAGGAGAAGCAAGTGGAGTTCGAGATGTATGCGGGGAAGCACAGGGGCGACCGGACAAGTGCTGCGCGAGCGCAGGAATATGCGCAGATTTACAAAATTGTCATGGAGCTTCTCGATAAGGTAGCGTCGCTGCTTGGGGAAGAGAAGCTGTCCGTCCGGGAGTACGGGGAAATTCTTGATGCGGGCTTTGACGCGGCAAAGGTCGGAATCATTCCGCCGGGCAACGACCGCGTGACGATCGGCGATATTGAGCGCACGAGATTAAATCATATCAAGGTGCTGTTTTTTGTCGGTGTCAACGACGGGGTTGTGCCGAAGGCGGGGAGTAATGGGGGGATTATCTCGCAGTTTGAGCGTGAAAAGATGGCGGAGCATCATCTGGAGCTTGCGCCGGGCGCCAGAGAGAAGGTATTTATCCAGAAATTCTATCTGTACCTGAACATGACAAAGCCGTCAGATGCGCTTCATATGACATTTTCACGCGTGGACGCCAACGGAAAGGCGCTGCGCAGATCGTATCTGATTGGAACGATGCTGCATATGTTTCCCGCGCTCACAGTGGAGGTGCACGAGGAAAAGACGACCGCAGAGGATATCTTAACGCCGGAGAATGCCATGCAGTTTTTCTTAGAGGGGCTGAACGATAAACGTGCGGGAAAGGAGCAGGTTCTTGAACGGGAGGAAGAGAAGCTCTGGAATGCGCTTTTGAACTGGTACCTTTCGAGCGTTGATTTTGCGGGGGAAGCGAAGCGTTTTTTGGATGCGGCGTACCAGATTCACACCTCTGAGCCGATCGGACGCGCGGTGACGCGGGCACTTTACGGGACGACGCTTGAAAACAGCGTGACAAGGCTGGAGCGTTTTGCAGCGTGTGCGTTCGCGCATTATCTCCAATATGGTCTTCGGCTTTCTGAGCGTAGACTGCAGGAGTTTGCAAATGTGGATATGGGAAATATTTATCACGACGCGTTGGAGCATTTCGCGGGGCGTGTGCGCGCATCGGAGGAATATACATGGTTCAATCTGCCCGGGGAGGTACGGTCTCAGTGGATTGAGGAGAGCATGGAGGATGCGGTTGCGGGGGCGAAGAACGCGGGTCTGTTCGAGGATGCGAGGAACCGCTATCTACTTCTGCGGATGAAGGAGACGCTTAGAAAAACGGTATGGGCGCTGACGCTGCAGGTGCAAAAGGGAAAATTTGTCCCGGAGGCGTTCGAGGTATCGTTCTCTCGCGCGGATGATCTGGCGGCAATCCAGTTTACGCTAAGCGACGAGGAAAAGATGCGGCTTCGGGGGCGGATCGACCGTATTGATACATATGAGACGGACGATAAAGTATACGTTAAGGTCATCGATTATAAGTCGGGAAGTACAAAATTTTCGCTGCTGAATCTCTATCACGGACTGCAGCTTCAGTTAGTGGTCTATCTGAACGCCGCGCTTGAGCTTGTGGAGAAGCGGCATCCGGGGAAAACGGCGGAGACGGCGGGGATTTTCTACTATCATATTGAGAATCCGATGGTGGACGGAACCGGAACGGAGTCGGAGGAGGAAATCAGACAGGAGGTGCTCTCGCAGTTGAAGCTCAATGGTCTGGTGAATGAGGAGCAGGAAATTTACCGCGCGATGGACACGGAATTTGCGGGAAGTTCATCGGTGATTCCTGTCGCGGAAAAGGCGGACGGTTCGCTAAAGGCGGTTTCAAGCACAGCAAGCGCCCAGGATTTTGAGGTGATATCGGAGTATGTAAGACATGCTGTCGGGGATGCGGGCAAAAGGATTATGGACGGCGATGTTGCGGTGCGTCCGTATGAGCTGTCCGATCATACGGGGTGTGATTACTGTCCGTATCATATGGTGTGTGGGTTCGATTCGCGTCTATCTGGCTTTGCGTACCGGAAATTGGAGAAATTTGACAGTGAAGACGCGATTCTTGAGCGGATGAGAGAGGAGATATAATGGGCGTTACGTGGACCACAGAACAGCAGAAGGTCATTGATTTGAGAGAACGGAACATTCTGGTATCGGCGGCGGCAGGCTCCGGTAAGACCGCGGTTCTGGTCGAGCGCATTATCAAAAGAATCACCGAAGGGAAGCATCCCGTGGACATCGACCGTCTGTTGATTGTGACGTTTACGAACGCGGCGGCGGCGGAGATGCG
>JAJQIK010000014.1 GCA_021199255.1 Clostridiales bacterium
GTACCGGTATCTCGCCTCTCTCTCAGCCTATGACATGCTGGTGATTGACGACCTGGGGATTGAACGCAGTACCGAGTATGCACTCGAACAGGTTTATGCGGTCATCGATGAGCGCTATAAAACCGGGAAACCGCTTATCATCACAACAAACCTGACGGTGAGCCAGATGAAGAACCCGGAGGATGTTGCCCACGCGAGGATTTACAGCAGGGTGTTGGAGTTATGCACCCCAGTGCAGGTGCATGGCAATGACCGCCGGACAGAGATCGGCCGTGACAAGCAGGAACTTGTGAAAAATATCATCCGAGGATAAGGAGGTGATTTCCATGGCAAGAGATGGATAAGTGTATTCGCAAAAGTCGAAATATGATTGGAGGTGTTGAAAGCAATGTCAAAACGGGCAGTCGTTACTGCCGTAGTCAACCAGAAAGGCGGAACCGGAAAGACTACCACATGTGAGAACCTGGGCATCGGCCTGGCGGCGGAAGGGAAAAAGGTGCTCCTGGTCGATACCGACCCGCAGGCCAGCCTGACGATTTCCCTGGGGTACCCACAGCCGGATGATCTGTCCATTACCCTGTCGGATCTGATGTTAAAGACTTTGAATGATGAGCCGATATCTGCGGAGGAAGGGATTCTCCACCATGCGGAAGGCGTTGACCTGATCCCGGCCAACATTGAACTGGCAGGGATGGAAGTATCCCTTGTGAATGCCATGAGCCGGGAACGGACGCTCGACCGCTGTCTCGATTCGGTGCGTTACAAATACGACAACATCCTTCTGGATTGTATGCCGAGCCTCGGGATGCTGACGGTCAATGCGCTGGCCGCGTCAGATAACGTGCTGATCCCGGTGCAGGCGCAGTACCTTTCCGCCAAAGGTCTGGAACAGCTGCTCCAGACAGTGAACCGGGTCAAACGCCAGATCAACCCGAAACTGAAGATTGATGGTATTCTGCTCACCATGGTGGATGGGAGAACCAATTATAACAAAGAAATCGCGGATCTGATCCGGCAGACCTACGGGAAGAAACTGAAAGTATTCGATACAGTGATCCCGCGATCGATCCGGGCAGCGGAGATCAGCGCAGAAGGAAAAAGCATTTATGCGCATGACCCAAAGGGGAAGGTGGCTGCCGCCTACCATGCGCTGACAGAGGAGGTGCTACACAATGAGCAGCAAAAACGCAAACGTCAAATTAGCCAGCTTCGATGATATCTTTTCCACCGAGGAGAGCCGCGAAGCTGCCGGGAGGGAACAGGTCCAGGATATTCCGGTATCAGAGCTTCACCCATTTGAGGGACATCCGTTTCGGGTGGTGGACGATGAGGCCATGACCCGAACCGTGGAGAGCATTTCAAAATACGGGGTGATCGCTCCGCTTCTGGCCCGGCCTGACCCGGACGGCGGTTATGAGATTATTTCCGGGCACCGGCGGTGCCATGCGGCGGAACTGATCGGGTTGGAAACCCTGCCGGTGATCGTAAGGGAGATGAACGACGATGAGGCCATTATTGCCATGGTCGATGCCAACCTGCAGAGGGAGACAATCCTGCCAAGTGAACGGGCATGGGCATACAAGATGAAGTTGGATGCGATCAAACACCAGGGAATGCGGACGGATTTAACTTCTACACAAGTTGTGTCGAAGTTAGCTGCCAGCGAGGTAGGTGATTCATCTGGAATCAGTCGTGAAACAGTCCGCCGCTATATCCGCCTGACCAACCTCATCCCGGAGCTGATGGATATGGTGGATGAGAAAAAGATTGCTTTTAATCCGGCGGTAGAGATTTCCTACCTTTCACGGGAGGAACAGCAGAACCTTCTGGAAGCCATGGATTACGCGCAGGCCTCCCCATCTCTCTCCCAGGGACAGCGCTTGAAAAAAATGAGCCAGGAAGGCAGCTGTACCCCGGAAGCGATGCGGTCTGGTATGAACGAAGTGAAAAAAGGTGATCTGGAACGTGTCACTTTCAACACAAATGAATTGCGGAAGTATTTTCCCAAGTCTTATACCAGCCGCCAGATGGAGGACACTATCCTCCGGCTCCTGGAACAGTGGCAGAAAAAACGGAGCCGAGAACAGGCAAGGTAAAGCTTACCGATATTTTTACAACTACAGTTATCACTGAAAAGAAAGGATATTTCACATGATGGATATGAAAAGAAAAACAAACAAAACAATGAACGCATTTTGCGCAGTTTGCGGCGATTCCGACTCCTGCGATGCCCGGAAATCAATGCCGCCGCTTCCAAAAAATCTGCCGGATGAACTGCTGCGATTTTATCTGGACATGAAACTGCTGGGATTTTTCGCGGAAGTTATCCGGGATTATGAATCTGAATCAGAGCCGGATGACGAGGAAAATTCGGATGATGAAAAAATCACCGTGCAACTGTTCGGTGCAGAAATGCCGGAAGTGTTGACCTTCGGAGAGGCTTTCCTGGATTTTGGGGATTTTCCTGAGGAATTTGATCGCCTGGAGGATTTCATGGTCGAGGGGCTTACCCTTTACTACGACCCGGATGAAGTGGAACGTTTCGGCGGAAAGGTGTACCTTACCGGTGCAGGC
>JAJQIK010000078.1 GCA_021199255.1 Clostridiales bacterium
GCTTATGCGTATATCGTGGCAAAACAGGACCTGACGATCCTCGACATATTGACGGCGTCAGAGTACGAGATCGAGCTTGACTCCGAGTTTACAGGCAAGTCGACCGTAACGACCGCTCGAAAACCGACCTACGAGCAAGGGGATTATATCTTTCTCAAAAACAGCTCCGGGACGTTTTACAAGGGCGTGATCGACACGGTCGACAATACCAACGGCGAGAGCAAGCATACGCTCAACTGTTTGGAGATCGAGAACATTTTCGATCAAAAAATCGTTATCAGTGAGGAGAACCTTATCAACGAGACCGGCATTGAGGATTTTATCGCTCTCGCGATCGAGGAGAATTTTGTCTCGAGCGACGACGCGCTCCTCAATCTGGATTATATAACGGTCGTCGTTTCGACTCACCCGCCGATCGCCGCGTCTGTAGATACGGACGACGGCGGTATTTTTAACCTACTCACGTATATCGGTAACGCGCGAGAGTATTACGGGATCTTTCTCGACTTTGAGTTTACCGGGAAAGCGCTCACGATCTCGATCTCGAAAAAGGATCAGGAGACATTTAAGTTTGACTCGACCGTTTCCGACGTCGATGATTACGACGAGGTTTACAGCGTGGACGTGCTCGCGAAGCTCACAGCGGTGTGGTCGACCTCGGAGGGCGTCACGACCATACTCAAGCGGTATCTGAAAACCGACCGGACAACGACCGACGACGTCGACGATCCGGATCGCGCGGTCGGCTCGTCTGACACAATTTATATTGAATGTGATACCGAGGACGAGGCGCTACAGGAGATCGCGAACGAGTTCAAGAGTAATTCTTACAAGCATAGCGTGACGGCGAACGTCCGGCGGTCAAGCCTGATCTACCCGGAAAGCGCGTTTTATGTCGGTCACGAGTGCGAGATCAAGACGGTCTCTCACGGGATTAAAGACAGCATGATAACGAATGTTTCATACAGTAATGACTCCGAGTATATCGCGGTCAAGTTTGGAAACATGGCCGTCACGCTGATCGAAAAATTAAGAAAGGAGCGGAGTTAATGAGTTTCAGAGGTGTAACTTTCAACAAGCAAACGTGCAGGTCCGAGGACGACGCGCTTATTTTCGACACGTTTCTCAATTCAGCGGTCGGCCGGGTCCGCGGAGTCGCGGTCACGTATGACGACGAGAGTATTTATATCGCGCCGGGGTACTTTATGACCTACGGGCGGCTCGTCAATGTCGTCGGCACTGAGACGCTGACGCCGGAGGCGATCGCGACCGGGACACAATATAACCGGCTCGTCTTTACGATCGACCTCTCTCTCGAGAACACGGCGAGCGAGTTCAATCAGGGGTATTTTGAATTTCTCTCAAGCTATGACGAGTATCCGTCGCTCACTCAGGAGGATCTCTTTGACGGCGGGACTGTATTTCAGATCCCGATCTGTAAGTTTGAGCTGACCGTCGACGGGATCCAGAGTTTTGTTGAGGATATGGGAGTCGTCAATATTTCCGAGGTGTGGGCTACGATCGAGGACGATCTCGCAGAATACCGCTCGCAGTTCGCGGACGTGTTCGCGCAGTATGAAAGCGACATTGCCGCGTCGAAAGCTCAGGCCGAGGCCGATTGCGAGTCTCTCGTCTCTGATTTTTCGGATTACGAGACCAAGCAGAAAGAGGACCTCCTCGCGTGGCTTGAGGAGATGAAAGGTATCCTCGACGAGGATACCGCGGGTAATTTACAGAATGAGATCGACGCGCTCGCTCAGGACGTGTTTGAGAGGTATTACGGTCTTAAGACCACGACGACCGAGTTCTTGAGTGACGGAAGTATCGTCCAGTCGAACGAGGAGGCCGTCGTCACGACGGTCTTTGAAACGCTCTCGACCGGTGAGAAGATCATCACGGAGACGGTCGCCCCGGCTGAGGGGGCTTACAACTATGTCAAGACCACGACGATCACTCCGGCGACGTCTACGGCGAACAAGACGATCACAGAAACATACACGTCAACGATTAAAGGATAGGAGGTTAATTTTATGGGTTTTGTACATGCGCAGTATGCAGTTGACGAGCTTACGGAAAAGAGCGGGATTCCTCCCGCAAATATGGTAATGGCTTACATCCGGCCGGGCGACGGGTGCGCGAAGCTCCGTTTTACGGAACCGGCGGACACGGTGATCGAGGATCAAACGATTTGTACCGTCGGAGGGTGTACGGTAGTTATGAAAGTCGGAAGTGCTCCGGAGAATGAGACCGACGGCGAGGTCGTCCTGAAAAACACTGATCTCGGGGCGTACACAAATACGCCGTTTGTAGTCGACGGCCTGACGAACGGGACGACGTATTATTTCGGCTTTTTCCCGTTCTCGAATTACGGTCTCCACAATCGGAGCGCGGTTAATGTAAGATCATGCACTCCTCAGGATTATACCCTTTACGGGTTCAAGATCGACAAGAATGACATCGATCCCTCGACACGGGTCACTTACCTCGAGGACTGTATGAACGCCGATTATACTCCGGCCGCGATGAACTACACGACCGGCGAGTTTGATTACGG
>JAJQIK010000027.1 GCA_021199255.1 Clostridiales bacterium
TTCTGCGCATAAAGCTATGCCTTGCCTACTTGCGCAAAACCACGGTTTTGCGCATGACGCCCGATATTCTGTCAGGGCAGTTCGACCGGCTCGTAAAATAAATCTAAAATCATTTCGTATAAGGCTGTTTCATCTACATAAAACTCTTCAAATTCTTCTCCCTGCACGGTTTCTCCCTCCAGGGTATAGATACTGCTTCCGCTGAAATGATAATTCAGCGCAATCTGGGTCAGGTACGCCACCTCGTCCACCGTTACGTCTGTGGTCATATAGGAGGATAAAGCGTTATACATTCTGACCGGGAACAACAGATCGGAAGCGGTCTGTGCTTTGATCTGCTCCATCATAGCCGCCAGGTACTGTTTCTGCCGCTGTAAGCGCATATCCGCCGAAGCGAATTGGGAAGTGTCCCGGAATCTGACATAGGAGTACGCGGTCTCGCCATCCAGCAGCTTTGTCTCCCCCTCCTGCAAAATCACGGCGCCGCTCTTGTCTCCATACCGTTTCACATCTTCCAGGGCAGTTAATTCCACACCGCCCGCCATATCTGTCAGCGGTATGACCGCCTTGGCGTTAATAGCGCAATAGCCGTGAATCGGAATTTGGTAAAAAAGATTTCTGACCGCCTTTACCTGATATTCGCAGCTTTCTTCCACGCCGTTGCCAAAGCCGTGCTGCACGGCTATCTGAGCCGTAATCGTATTTACATAGGCGCCTTCTTCATTGTAAACGTCAATATCTGTCATACTGTTCCGATTAACGCCGATCACGCTGATGGATTCTTCATGGGGATTCAGCACCAGCAGAAACAGCGCGTCTGCCTGCCCGCCGTTGGTTCCTTCCTCTACCTCCTGAACCACCTCGTCGTTTTTATCAATTCCCATAAAAAGGAATGTGAGCACATCTTCATTGTAGGCATAAACCTGCCCCTGATACTTGACCCAGCCCTCCTGCCAGACCTGTTCTTCTTCCTCGGTCAGTTCTTCCGCTTCCTCGGTCAACATTCTGTCCGGTTCCACGGTCTTGCCGGCGCTGTACAGCTTCGCCTTTCCCATAGCGCCCGCCACCATATAAGAAAGAATAATCAGCGCAATCACGGCAATAAAAGTCATGATTACTGCCAGAATAATGCGCCGTCTTTTCTGTTTTTTCTTTTCCTGTACCCGTTCCGGGCTGAGCAGCTCTTCTTTTTCCAGATTCGCCGCTTTATCCCGTTGTTTCTTCTTTCCCATAGCAAACGCTCCAACGCTTCTATTTCACATGTACCGTCACAGTCACCACATCCGACAGATTTCCGTCGGAGTCCTCCGCCTGCAGCGTCACCGGATAGTCCCCGGCACGCCCGGAGGTAAATTTGCTGATATGCAGGTTATAGTACAAGGTGGTGTAATCATCCTTATCGTCTCTCAGGGTTTCTATCAGTTCTGTCCAGGGCGGATTCGTGCCCGCCTCAATGGTCACTTCATTTTTCTTAAGCGTCAGCACAGGCCAGCCGCTTTTATCGACCACAGGCGCCGCAGCGACAGGTTCAGCTTCCTCCGTCTCCTCTTCGTCGCTGTCCTCTTCGTCGGCCTCCTCGTCAGTTTCTTCTTCCTCGCCGCTCTCTTCTTCTGTCTCGTCGGCTTCTTCCGTATCTGTTTCGCCGCTCTCTTCTTCCGCTGCCGCCTCAGCTTCCAGCTCCAAAGCTTCTTCTTCCGGCTCCTCCGTCATATACTCCGGCACCTGATCGCTGGATTCCATCGGGAAAATCCGGGATACCTTGGACACGTTGCCCGCCATATCGCTGACCGCGTAATAAACCACCACCGTGCTGCTATCCTCGTTTTCCACGATCTTTTCTATCACGATGCGATCCGTAATATCGCCGTCCACATTGTCATAGGCTATGATATTCTGCAAAAGCAAGGTCTCTCCGTCAGAGGCAAGCCATGTATAATCGCTTGTCTGGAAGCGAAATTCCGGCGCGGTGCGATCCTGCTGCGCCCACAGGAAAACGCAGCCGCACAGGATCAGGACATTGACGGCCGCCAAGGCCAAAACAATCCATCTGTTTCGTTTCATTGCGCCTCTCCGATCCGATCCTCCAGTATTTCAAGATCCATGTCCTCTATGTCTCCCATATCCTCTATCGCTCCCAAGCTTTCCAAGCCCTCTGTATTTCCCCGGCTTTTGGAAGAAGCCAAAGGATTCTTTCCTTCTTCCATTCCTGCCCTCGGCGCTTTCTCCTCCGGCTCCGGCTTATTATCGGCGCCATAGGTGCCGTAGTACTGTCCGTAATACTTGCCGTAATATCTGCCGTAATGGCCGTAATATCCCTTGCTGTTCAGGTTGACCTTGTTCAGCACGACGCCTAAGATCTTACTTTCCGTCTTATCCAGCTGCTCCTTGACCTTCTGCACGAAGCGGTAGCTTACCGCGTTATTTTCCACCACAATAAGCGTGCCGTCGCAGCGTTTGGCTACTACGGCCGCGTCGATTACGCTCCCCAGCGGCGGCGTATCTATGATCACGTAGTCAAACGCTTTGCGCAGATATCCCAACATTCGTTCAAAAAGTTCGGTTCCCAGAAGCTCGCTGGGATTCGGGGGAACAGGCCCTGCGAAAATCAGATACAGATTCTCAATATTGGTCTCGCAGACCGTATCCTCCAACGCTGTCCTGCCTACCAGGCACTGGCTGAGCCCCCGGCGTACCGCCCCGGTTCTGTACCTGCCTACCAGCACGGACTTCCTCATATCCGCGTCGATCAATATGGTACGGGAACCGGCTTCCGCGAAAGCCCTTGCCACCTCCATTGCCACGCTGGATTTTCCCTCGTTGGGCGTGCAGCTTGTGACGGCGATCACCTTGATATCACTGCCGCTGAATTCTATATTGCTCCTGAGCGTTTTGTAGGCTTCCTTTACTCTGTAATCACTTTTCTGGTCAAACTGTAGCTTTACCGACTGCATCTTCTACCTCTTCGTTTTCTTCTTCCTGTTTTTTCCGCCGCGGCTTTCTTCTTCTGACGCCGTAGGAATCAGCGCCAGCGTACTGAGCCCCAGATATCTTTCCACATCCTCTGAGGATTTGATGGTATCGTCCAGCAGCCAGCGCGCCAGTACGATCACGCAGACCAGCGCAGCGCCGGCAGCGCCGCACGCAAGCGCCCACAGCATACACCTGGGCCCCGATTTTTCCGTGGGCATATTGGCGGTCTCTACCACATTGACCGCTTCGATATCCATGACGTTCTGGATATGTTCGCTGGCCGCTTCCCGGATGCAATTGGCGATTTTCATGGCCTGCACCGGATCATGGTCTTCCACGGTAATCGATACGATACGGGTGTCCGTAGGCGTATCCACGCTCACCTTGCGCAGCATTTCCTCATATTCCATATCCAGGGAAAGCATCTGTATCACTTCCTCCAGCACATACCTGCTGCTGATCAGCTCGGCGTAATCCTTGGTCAGCTGGGTTCCCATCTGTACATCGCTATAGGTGACAGAGGAGGTCTCCGTCTTATTTAGAATGTAAATTTTCGTGGTGGATTCATAGACCGGCTGCAGCACAAACTTACTGATGCCGAAGCCCAGAAGCGCCCCCAGAATCCCCATGCACAGGATCAGTCCGATCTGCCCCAATAGCACATGGAACAATTCCAGCAGATCGATTTCTATCACATCATTATTTCTCTGATTATCCATTTCTGTTCTCTCTATACTTTCTTAATCTTCTGATTCCCACTCATAAATATTCATCGTTAATGACCTTGGCCGGATTCTCCGTCAGCAGCTTGTGCAGATACGCTTCTCCGTATTTCCTGCTGATATACGCCGCGCAGGCAGCCATATCCGGCGCCCTGTCCGAGATGTTGTGGGCGTCCGTCGCCACAAAATCCACCAGCCGCCGCTTTAAGAGCTGTCTCGTACAATGCTTGATTCCCATACCCCATCTGCCCATAATATCTGACGCGTTTACCTGTATATAACAACCCATTTCCCGCAGCCTGGCTACCCGATCCAAGTCTCTGCCCAGCTCCTGATACCGCTCCGCGTGAGCCAGTATCGGCCGGTATCCCGCCATCAGCATGGCGTTGACTCCATCTCTGATATATTCCCATCTGTCTCCCGGCTGAAATTCTATGAGTACGTAACTGGAATCAGCCATGGTAACAGCCTTTCCCTGTTCCAGACACTGCGCCAGCTCCGCCCGATAATACAGTTCGTTTCCGGGATACAGCTCTATTTCGAACCTCTCCCTGCGCATCTGCGCCTGTAGCATACTGATCATCTCCTGCAGCTTCTCCCTGCCCGCATTGCGGCGCATCGGCTTATTATGGGGAGTGACGATCATCCTTCTGATTCCTTCCGCATAGGCATGCCGCAGCATTTCCATACTCATATCCAGATTCTCAGAGCCATCGTCCACACCCGGTATAATATGAATATGAATGTCTGTATAATCTCCATAATTTTTAGAGATCCTGTTCCTATACCCGGTTCCTGCTTTTGTTTTCATGTAATTTTAATTGGTTGTTTATCAACGTTTTATGTATAGTTACATTTTTCAGTATATCCTTAAGATATTATAGATACTTTTTTCAGTATATGCAAGGGAAATTTTTAACAGCATACTTTTTATGAGGAGGGAGATTATTCAGCAGATTGACTAAGGCTGTCGAAGGGGACGGCTCAGGTGATTTCTGATTAGTGTAGGAAAGAAACAGGGGAGAGGTTAAATGATCAGTTACGCACCATTATGGAACACTATGAAGGAGAAGGGAATCACTACTTACGCTTTAATTACCAAACACAATATCAATCCCCGCACCATCAATCATTTGAAGCATAATAAGAGTATCACCATGGATACTCTGGAAAAGCTTTGCACGATTTTAGACTGTTCACCTAATGACGTTGTATGTTTTATAAAAAATCCGCCGGAAGCGGAAGATACAGAAAAGGAGCTGTCCCACTAAAATTTCCATTTAGCGTGCAGCTCCCTTTTTGATATGAGTAACCGTATTTATCTGAGGTTTTTTAATTTAAATTCTTCTTTTCCATATCGCTGATATCTGTCAGTGCCTCAATGTCTTCAAAATACCAGTCATCACATACGTCGTAATAAGTTTTTTCCTTTCGTTTTTTAAATATTCGAAACGGTTTGTCTCCGGAATTATCATATATATGACATATATCGCATAACCGGACAAGATTTTTGATCAATGCTAATGCTCTGTCATATCGCAATATAATTTTTTCTTCTGGCACATCATGGCCACCAGATTCGACCCTTGATCTTACACGAAAAACATTAATCATCGGATCTGCTGTCAGCACATAATAACAACGGATAAAATACCCTCGTTCCCTTGCTTTTTCCAGCAATTTTAAATTTCTGTCAGTAGACAAAACTGTTTCAAAACAAAATTCCTCCATACGTTCTATATGCTCTTCCCTCTGCTTTTCAGCCAACTGAGCGGCATCCAGATCCGTACATTTTAAATTCTTCTTTATTTCATCAGCATTAATATAGTCTACCGGAGGCTTCAATAATTCCGTAAAAGTACTCTTCCCGGAGCCATTTGGTCCCGCAAAGATGACAATTTCAGGCTTTCTCTGCGATACGCTCACTATAACGCCCCTTCCTCATCCTTTTACCAATTTCTACTCTGGTGCCATCGCTATTTTCATGATAAATAACCTGAGTTTTTCGGTCATAGACCACGGCGGGAATATCCATCGCTTTCTTTTTTTCCAACTCAATTTTAACAGCCGCCTTTGCCCTTTTTACAACCGTTTCATCGGACATATACGCTTTCTGTCTCATATTTTACACTTTCTTTCTATAAATGCTTTTAATATACTTTATTTCCACAATACTGTCTGTTGATTTTTCACACTACCCTTCTTCCTGCAAAACCTGTAAAAATACCGTCACGATATGGGGATCGAACTGGCTGCCGGAGCACCGCAGCAGCTCCTCCACGGCCTCCTCATGGCTCATGGCCTTATGATAAGGCCTGTCATGCACCATAACGTCATGGGAATCCACCACGGTAATAATCCGGGACAAAAGCGGTATTTCCTCTCCTGCCAGGCCGCCCGGATATCCCTTTCCGTCCCATCTTTCATGGTGATGCAGTATGTACTCGGCGATAGGCTGCAATTCCTTGGACGCGCTGGCAATCCGATAGCCCTTTTCCGTGTGGGTCTTCATGACCTTCCATTCCTCCTCCGTCAATTTCCCCGGTTTCAGAAGAATGGAATGGGGAATGGCGATCTTGCCAATATCATGCAGTACGGCCAGCAGCGCAAGCTTACCCAGCTCTGCGTCCGACAGCTTCAGCGCCCTTCCCAGCCGGGTCGCCATTTCCCTGGTTCGCTCCACATGCTCCTCCGTCTCATAATCGCTCTCCGTCAGAGTCTGCCGCAGGGAATCCAGTTGGGAGCTTTTCTGGGAACTCTCGTTCATCAGCTTTTTCGTTCTCATACTCTCGGAAGCTTCCCGCACCGCCTCCTCGACGCTCTTACTGTCGTCGCGGATCACTGCGATGCCATATTCCAGGTCGGTAATAATTCCCATATCGTTGGCTTCCCGATATTGTTCCCCGATCTGCTCAAACAGTCTGACCGCGTATTCCTGCTCCGCCTCTGCAAAGCCCGCCGCCATATCGCCGTCCTCCAGCCTGGCAGTCACCGCGCTCCGGGGCAGATTATCCCGCAGCAGATCCGCCGCTGTCCTGAGCATTTCATTTCCCTTCGTCCAGCCGTACACATCATTGATCAGGCCAATACTGTTGGCGTTGCACACCGCCACGGTAATCGGATACATCTGATTCTTGACCAGATGCTCCATTCTGCTGTAGAAGCTGCGCTTAGAGGGAAGCTGGGTCAGCATATCCCTCTCCTGTTCTACATTTTTCATCAGGAGAAGCTGCCCGATATTGCGATCCTTTTCGTCTTTCAAACAGGTAAAGGTACATTGGTACACCCTGTCCCCCTCGTCGGCGGGATTATACCATTCAAACACCTGATCCATGCTGGTATTCTGTAATTCCCGGATCGAAGCGATCTGTATGAAATCCATAAGCGTGATTCTTCTCTCCTGGCTGTTCAGCATCGGAAACAGGTTCCTCATATCCTTGTTTGTATCCGCCACATACCCCTCGTAATCAAACAAAATCATAGGGGCTCCCATATACTCCACAATCAGCTTGCGGGTAAAGTTCAACATTCCCTTAGAGGTATAGTCAAAGGTGCTCCAGTAAATCGCCGCGGTGGAGAATCCATACATCAGCACCGTCACATCCACCGGCAACTGCAAAACTCCGGTGACGTGCGACAAAGAAACAATCCCGATCCCCGCCACCTGCAGCGGCGTCATATAATACCGGCTCCTGTAAAGCCTGGGAACGCTTATCGCCTTGGATATCCAGCCGCAGAAGATAGCCAAAACATTCAGATACAGAAAACACAAATGCGCATAAAACAGCGGCTGTTCCGTATAGCCATAGTGTATCGCGTAAGAGCTGCCCTCATCATACTGATAGACCAGCAGCTTCTCATGAAAAACATTCGTCATCAACAGCAGGATATCCACAACGAAGGCCGCGTCCCACAGAAAAAAGAGGAATTTTCTGGTCTTGGACGGATTGTCCAGAAACCGGGTGCTCTCCACTCCGTGATGCACCAGCAGAAGCACCAGAAGCGACAGGCACGACAGAAAGATACTGGTAGACAAGGATGCTGCCAAATGCGATTCCGCATGAATCCTCGCCAGATACAGCAGATTAATCGCGGCCGCCGCCACACAGATATAACCCGTAAGACGTGCCAGCCGGTCTTCCTTGTTATTATGAAAAGATTTTATCGCATATCCCGCGGCGCACAACGCCGCGAGCCCATACCATATATAATACCACATTACCCAGCTCCCCTTACTCCGCCGTCTTTCGCAACCCTCACGCTATGGCGCTCCCCATGCGCCACGCTCTGTGGTAATATTGTATCATATTTTTTTCAATCCAAAAATCTTTTCCTTATAGTCAGAAAGCACAAATATATCCTTTATCTTTTATCTATATTTACCTGTAAGTAATTCCCGCCCCGGTATGCGGCGCAATAGCGCTGTATGCCGCGTCCGCCGCAAAACACAACGTCAGAAAAAGCCCCGTTCCCGCCCGCAGCCAGGGAGGCATTTTCCGATAGAGGGAGCGAAACAGGGGAGCGCCCACGCATACAAGCAATACGCCCGCAATGCCGAACAGCAGGCTGCTGGCGGCGCAGACATATCCGTGCAGGTTCCATCTCATCTGACTGTAATCCCACCATTTGACCTGCCATGCGGATTCCAGATACCAGCCCGCCAGATATTCCAGCAACGTACACAGCAGCGCCGAGCACACAAAGGTCAGGCCGATCCAGTCTTTCCAGCGATGAAAAAAGAGCTCCAGCATGACCGCGCCGCAGCCATAAATCGGCAGCCATGGGCCTGACAGGAATCCCCGATTCACATAAGCCTCTTCTTTAAAAAGATATATTCCCGCTTCCCATAACCAGCCCAGAAAGGCAGTCAGGAAAAACAACCACACATAAAAGAAAAAATCCCATTTCAAACTCTTATTGTTTCCTCTCATATTCTATGAGTATGCTGTTTTTCCCGATTTTTATACGCTGCCGTTTCTTATGGCGCGTTTTTACCACGCGCTTCCCTTCGCCGCGCGGGAAGCGTTTTAATCCCCATTTCTGAGCAGCTTGTTGCGAAGCGGCGGCAAGGAATCCGCAAAGGCGGTTTCTCGTCTGCCATCAGGGCTATTTGCTTTCGCCCAGAAACAAATAGCAAAATCAGCATATCAATGTGATTTTTCACATCTCCTCCGGGATCACGATTGCCGCTATGAGATATACCAGCAGGCCGGTTCCGCAGCTGACCATAGAGCACACAAGCCAGATCAGTCTGACAATCGTAGAATCCACATTGAAATACGCGCCGATACCGCCGCATACGCCGCACAACATCTTGTTGTCTCTGGAACGCACCAGTTTTTTTACATCATGATTCATTTTTTTCTCCTTTCGAAGCGTTACGCTTCCGTACACTTTTTTATGTTAGCTGCTTCTTTGACGCCCATCGCGGAAGCAAAGGGCTGCGACGCCTTTGATGAAGCCATGTCCTGCACCCTATGGATTCGCTGACCCGTCAAAGGTAATCGCCACGCTTCCCATGGAGCAGTCGATATCAAACACGCTGCCGGTCTGTCCGCCCCAATCCTCGCTGTCGCTAAAGGCGGCGTAGCTGCGGCCGCCGATGGTCACGCTGCCCATGGCGCAGTCCACCTCATAGAGGTGATCCGTCTCCGTTCCTGCCAATGCCATGGTCAGGTTCCCCATGCCGCAGTCCACGTCCAGATCCCCGGTAATAACGCCGTTGATTTCCGCCTTGCCCGCGCCGATATCCAGATCCATGGAATCGGTAACACAGACCTTCTCTATCGTCAGTTTTCCGGCTCCCACATCCAAATCCGCCTCCCTGGCGGCCATAGAAGCGATAGACGCCTTGCCCGCGCCGATGTCAATGGCAATCTCCTCCGCCTGCAGGACATCCGCGTCTATTTCACCGGCTCCTAATTCCAGTTCGATGCTATCCAAAACAGCCCCTTTAGGCAGATACAGGGAAATCGTCGTATCAGCTCCGTCCCTGTTTCCAACCCATCTCCCAAACCGGAAAAGCGAAAAATAGGAATCTTCCATAGAAACAGTCAGGGCTTTGCCGTCCTCTATAGAATAACGAACCGCCTGCGTATCGCCCTCCGCGCAAAGCCATACCGTTCCATCTTCCGATTCCCTGACGTCCAGCCTGCAGCCCCCTAATTCCACCTCCAGTCTGCGCAGCGTATCCGCCGTCAGTTCAGACAATTGCCGCTCGATGTCCGTATCTGCGGCTGCCGTCTTGTCTTCTCCCGTTCCCCGTCGGGCGCCGTCCCAGTCCTCTAACTGTCTGAAGCCTCCCAGTAATCCGCTGACCAGACAGATCACGCAGCCGATGACAAAGATCACCAGCGCGGTCATTAAACATCTCCTGGTAAATTTTTTCATGCCTTAACACCTCCCCTGTGAAACAATCTTCCGGCCAGATTTATAATCCCCCGTATCAGACCTGGAACCAGAACGGCGATCAACATGACCGTTATCCAGATAAACGCCAGTCCGACCGCAAAGCAAATCATGCCGCCGCCCGCCATACATAATCCCCCAAGGGGCAGGGAAAATACCATGCCGATTCCCGCAAGGAAGAACGCAATTCCCGCCGCGGCCAAAGCGACGCCCACCGCCAGAAGAGCCGCCCAAATTCCCAATAGAGCCGCAAGCACTCCCACCGCAAGGCCAAACAGTCCCCCTGCCAGCCCAAGCCACAGGGGCGAGCTTAAGATCAGGGCTATGACAAGCAGCGCAAGCATACCGCCAGACATAGGCTTCTTCCTTCCGCCTCTCCCCTCGCTTTCCCGACGGGGCTGCCCGTAAGGATTCCCTTCATAGGGAGCTTGCCCGTAGGGATTTGCTTGCCCGTAGGGATTCTTTTCATAGGAAGCTTTTCCATAGGGGGATTGTCCGGACGTATCCTCCCGCCCTGGGGTGTTGGCCACTTCGTTTCTGGGCGCCGCGCAATACCCCTGAAAGCCCGATTCCGTAAATTCCCCTCCGTTTCCGCCGTCGCTCAGCCCAGCCTTGATAATGTCCGCCAGTTCCTCCGGCGTCCCTAAGGAAGCCAGCACCGCGTCCTCATTTTCCATGCCCGCGTCGTCCAGGTAATCACTGTAATACTGTATTGCTTCCTCCCGCTCCGCCGTTGGCACATCTTGCAAAAGCTCTGTCAGCCGACGCATAAATTCCGCTCTATCCATTCTTCCATCCTCCCTCAAAGATACTGTTTAACTTGGCGGCATACCGATGCCATTCGCTGATGTACAGATTCAACTGGCTTCTTCCCTTTTCCGTAACCTTATAATAGCGCCTGTTCCGACCCGCATATTCCATGTCATATACCTCCAGACATTCATCCTTCTGTAGCCTCCGCAGCACCGGATACAGAGTGGATTCAGAAATTTCAATGGCCTGCCGTACTTCCTGCGTAATCTTATAGCCATATGTCCCTTCCGGTTCATGCGATACGACCGCCAGAACGATGGCGTCCAGCAGCGCCGCGCCTGTATTAAAAACCATATGATATCCCCCTTTCCCGCCGTTTTTATCTATCCTGCGCTTACATATCCGCTTTTACCTGTCTAAGCGATCATCCATTCTCCCATGACTTCCCGTCATGAGATTGATCCAAATATTATATCGGCTGACAATATTATATCATTAAACAATATTATACGTCATATAATATAATACTATATGCCATATAATATTATTTGTCAATACCTATTTAGGAGCGGCCTGAACTGTTACTGGAAATCCTCAAACACATATGCTAGACTAAGAAAAGGGTCGTTGTAAGCTTTATCTCAGGAAGGAGAATCTGTATTGAATTTTTATTTACTGCTTTTTGCCATTATTCTGCTCGTCTGTGTGCTGTTCGGACGCTTTTCCTCAAAGGTGGGGGTTCCAGCGCTGCTGCTTTTCATGGTCATCGGTATGATGTTCGGCTCGGACGGCATCTTTCATATTCATTTTGACAATTATCGTCTGGCGGAGCAGGTTTGCAGCATCGCGCTGATCTATATCATGTTTTACGGCGGTTTCTGCGTCAAATGGGAATCGGCGAAGCCCGTCATCGGCAAGTCTGTCCTGCTCTCTACGCTGGGCGTTGTGCTGACGGCGGGAATTACCTGCCTGCTTTGCCATCTGCTGCTGGGAATCGGCTTGGCGGAAAGCTTTCTGATCGGAGCGGTCATCAGCTCCACCGACGCCGCCAGCGTGTTTTCTATCCTGCGCTCCAAAAATCTGAGCTTAAAGGACGCCACCGCGCCGCTTTTGGAGATCGAAAGCGGAAGCAACGACCCAGTAGCCTACATGCTGACCATGATCGGGCTGACACTGGTAGAAAACGACGGCAGCCTTTCCATTCCTTATCTGATTTTTGCCCAGATTTCGTTCGGGCTGATCTGCGGAATCGGCATCGCGTTACTTTCCATCCGGCTTATGCGCAGACTGTCTATTGAAGCCGAAAATCTGGATATGATATTCCTGATCGCTATTGCCCTGCTGGCCTATGTGATTCCTTCCCTCATCGGCGGCAACGGCTATCTGAGCGTATATCTGGCAGGCATTATTCTGGGCAACAGCCGCCTGAAAAACAAGGCGAATCTGGTACACTTTTTCGACGGCATTACCGGACTTGCCCAGATCTGCCTGTTTTTCCTGCTGGGGCTTCTGGCCTTTCCCCATAAATTGCCTGAGGTCATACTTCCGGCAATCGCCATTGCGCTCATTCTTAATTTTGTGGCCAGACCCGCCGCGGTATTTGCGATTCTGCTTCCCGCAAGGGCTTCCATACGGCAATGTATGCTGGTATCCTTTGCCGGACTGCGGGGCGCCGCGTCGATTGTTTTCGCGATTATGGTAACCGCAAGGGGCGCGGTGATACAAGACGACCTGTTCCATATTGTATTCCTGATCTCGCTCTTCTCCGTAGCGCTGCAGGGCACGCTCCTTCCCCTGGCAGCGAAGAAATTGCAGATGGTAGATTATGACAATGATGTCAGCAAAACTTTTAACGATTATCAGGAGGAAACAGCTATTACTCTGATGCGAATGAATATCCAGAAGGGGCATAATTGGGAAAATCGCAGGATCAAAGAGGTATCCATGCCCTCCGACGCCCTCGCGGTCATGATTAAAAGAGACGGTGAAACCTTAATTCCCAAGGGGGATACCAAAATCCTTGCCGGGGACAGTATTATCCTGAACGTACCTTATTATAGTGCCGACAATGACGTAAAGCTACAGGAAATTGCCATCGACAGGAATCATGACTGGTGCGATAAGAAGCTCACGGATCTACAGCTTCCCCAGAATATGCTGGTAACCATGATCCGCAGGGAAGCGGAAACCATTATTCCGGACGGACAGACTACCATACGCAATAAAGATATCGTCGTGATCTGCGAGCAGTAACGCCCCGCGTATCTCTCTTCAGCAGCAGGCAGAATCGTGAAGAGAGATTAGATTGCAGTAAACTGCTCTGGCATGGAGAATTGCACAGGAATGGGAATAGTATGAAAAATCACACTGATGTGCTGATTTTTCACAATCCTCTGAAAGTGGATTTGGCTATTTGTTTCTGAGCGAAAGCAAATAGCCCTGATGGCAGACGAGAAACCGCCTTCGCGGATTTCTCGCCGCCGCTTCGCAACAAGTTGCACAGGAATGGGGATTAAGATGAAAAACAGGATAGACACAAAGGGAACTCTTCTTATTATATTGGCAGGCGTCTTTTGGGGCAGTATGGGAATCTTTGTCCGGGAGCTGACTGCCCTCGCGGGTTTTACCTCCATTCAGATAGTCTGCCTGCGGCTGGTAACGGCCGCGGTGTTCTTTTCTATAATATTATGGAAAAAAGACCCCTCCGGCTTTCGCATCAGCGGCAGGGATATTCCTCTCTTTCTGGGGCTGGGACTGTGCAGTATTCTGTTTTTCTCTACCTGCTACTTTACCGCCATTCGCATGATGACCCTCTCCATCGCGGCAATCCTGCTCTACACCTCGCCCGTCTGGGTCATGCTGATGTCGGCGCTGCTGTTCCACGAGAAGCTGACGAAGCATAAGCTGCTGGCTCTGCTCCTCTCTTTTCTGGGCTGTGTTTTCGTCTCCGGCATCGGCTCCGGCAACCATGCCGTCACCTCCCTTGGCGTGCTGATCGGGCTCTGCTCCGGCTTCGGCTATGGACTGTACAGCATTTTGGGAACCATCGCCCTGCGCAAATACTCCAGCTATACGGTCACTGCCTACACCTTTGTGATTGCGGCAGCCGGTTCCCTTCTGGTATGCTCGCTCCCTGATTTATGGCATAAAATAACGGTTTGCCAGAGCAAACCGTATTTAGGCTTCTTTATTATATTGACTGGTCTGGTCACCGCAGTAATTCCTTTCCTGTGCTATACGCTGGGATTAGAGCGTGTAGAAGCAGGGCGCGCCGCTATCCTCGCCACCGTCGAGCCAATGGTCGCAACCCTGATTGGCATCATGGTATTCCATGAATATCCCACGCCCTTATCCGCCTTAGGAATCGTCTGTATTCTGGCTGCCATCGTCATTCTGAACCGATAACCATCCCGCCGTGTCAGAACAGATTCACCTTCCCGCAGAAGCTGTCGTTAATCACGTAGTATGCCGTAAATTCCTCCGGCTTTACATAAATCTGCACATCTTCTATGGAATCCTCAGAATTTCCCTTCGCTATATAATGCGCTTTGACCCTATTGGTCACGTCTTCTATATTCACCTCATGTTGACGATACTGCAATATGACTTCCTGTTCTACTTTCTTCTTATCCATTGCAATCCTCCTTTCGAGCCTAAAATCTAACGTACCTGTTTATTGTAACATTATTTTTACGTTTCCACAAGGCAAGGTTGCAATTAGTTGCGCAAATGAACTGCACGCGCCTTTCTTCTACCGTCTGGTCCATGTGCTTTTGGAAAACAGGATCAGAATCGGAAAGATTTCCAGACGTCCCGCCAGCATATCGACGATCAGTACCAGCTTGGGCAGCAGGCTGTACCCACCGTAATTACAGGTAGGCCCCACCGACTCAAACCCCGGCCCGATATTGTTAAAGCAGGCTATCACCGCTGAAAAATTAGTCATGGAAGAAAAACCGTCTATGGAAACTGCGATAAAGCTAAAAATGATAATCAATATGTAGGCGGCCAGATAGGCGTTGGTATTGTCCAGCACTCTTTCCGGCATCATCTGATGATTCACCCGCACCACCTGTACCTTCTGGGCGTGCAGAATCTGCCTGACATTGCGCCGCAGGCTTTTCAGCAGCAGCAAAACCCTGCCGCACTTAAAGCCGCCGCCGGTGCTGCCCGCACAGGCTCCTACCAGCATCAGCCCCAACAGAATTGCCTTGGAGAAGCTGGGCCACAGATCGAAATCCGCGGTTGCAAATCCCGTGGTAGTCACGATGCTCGCCACCTGGAACGCCGCATAGCGCAAGGTTTCCCCCAAAGAGCCGTACAGTCCCCTGATATTCCAGGCAATCAGCAGGATACTTCCCAGGACGACTCCCGCGTAAAACCGCAGTTCCTCGTCCCTCAGCACGCTTTTGACCTGCTTCATAAACAGCATGTAATAGCAGGCAAAATTGACGCCAAACAACAGCATAAATACAGTGCAGACATTTTGCAGATAAGGGCTGTAGCCCGCTATACTGTCATTCTTAATCCCAAATCCGCCGGTTCCCGCCGTGCCAAAGGCCGTGCAGACCGCGTCAAAGACCGGCATTCCTCCAAGCAGCAGGAAGACGACGTCCAACAGGGTCAGAAGCATATAGATCACATAGAGGATTTTCGCGGTATCCCGCATCTTCGGAACCAGCTTTCCTACCTTGGGCCCCGGGCTTTCCGCCCGCAGCAGGTGCATGGTATAGCCGCCGCTCTTATCATTTCCCCGGCTCCTGCCAAGCGCCAGCACGAACACCAGCACGCCCATGCCGCCCAGCCAGTGGGTAAAGCTGCGCCAGTACAGATTGCCCATGGAAAGCCCTTCCTTTGCGTAAAAGCCTTTCCTGGCCTTTCTGCATAAGCCTTGCAGAATCAAGGCCGCCGCCAGTGTAATGACTATACTGGTCAAAAATCCGTACACCGACTGTATTTCCCTTTTATAGAAGCTGATCAGCAGAGCCGGCAGCATAAACGCCGCTTCTACCAGCAGAATCTTGCTGATAAACCTCCCTATCATTCGGTAATTCATAGAAATCCTCGTTCCTGTCTTTCAATCTGGTAATTGCATCAACTTAAAACCCGCGCCGCGATTACCTTTCTTCAAAAATATCGTTCAACTGGTAAATAACTTCATCTCTTCTTGTGACAATAATCACCGTATTTCCTTTATAAAAGCAGGAATCGCCATTGGGCAGCTCGTATTTCGCCCCTCTGATGATGCTGACCACACGGATATTTTTCTTCAGCCGGATGTCCTTGAGCGGCCTGCCCTGATGCAGCGTATGCTCATCTACAAGAAACTCGATGGCTTCCGCCTGCCCGTCCGCAATCACATGAACGGACTGCGCCGCTCCGGTCTGGTTCTTGACCGCGCGCACATACCGCAGGATACTGTTGCTGCACAGCTCCTTGGGACTGATGATGCTGCCGATGGACAGCGTATCCAGAATACTGTTATTGTTTAAACGTCCCAGCTTGGTAATAATCTGGGGCACGTTACAGCTATTGCCGTATAGGGAAATAATAATATTCATTTCGTCCACGCCGGTCAACGTCACCAGGACGTCGCAGTCCGAGATGCCCTCGCTCTCCAGCAGAAATTCATTGCTGGCGTCCCCGTGCACCACCGTCACCTCCGGCAGCAGGTTGGAAAGCGTCAAGCATCTGTTATAATCCTGCTCTATAATCTCCACCATAATGCCGTCCTTGACAAGAATCTGCGCCAGATAGTAGCTCAGCCTGCCTCCCCCGCACAGAATCACTCTTTTGGCCTTATGGGTAATAATCCCGATATTTTTGAGGAACAGAGTCAATTCCCTGACGCCGGCGGTGACAAAGATGCGGTCCCCCGCCTGCAGGGTGAAATTACCGTCCGGTATGATCGCCTTGCTGTTGCGGAGCACGGCGCAGACCAGAATCTTGCACTTCACAAGGCTGCCCAGATCGTAGAGGCTTGCGTTGCACAGCTTAGAGCCCTCCTTGATCTTCAGCTCCACGATTTCTACTCTGCCCTTCACAAAGGTATCTCTCTTTAAAAAGCCCGGATATTTAATCAGGCGCACCATCTCGACGGCGGCCTGTCTTTCTGGATTGACCATCATGGACAATCCGAAAAGGTTGCGCATTTCATAGATTTGATCCGTATACTCCGGGTTCCTGATTCTGGCAATGGTATGAATGTCGGGATTCATGCCGTGAGCCGTGGTGCAGCATAACATATTCACCTCGTCCGCGCCGGTCATGGCGATCAGAAGCTCCGCCTCCTGCACCCCCGCCTGGGCTAAAACCGCCATAGAAGCGCAGTTTCCCTGTACCACCATGACGTCATACCGCTCTTCACTCAATTCCAGAACTTCCGCTTTCGCATCTATCAGCGTGATATCATGTCCTTCCGCAGCAAGCTCTCTGGTCAGCGTAGAACCCACCTTACCGTCTCCTGCTATTATGATTTTCACTTCGATTTCCTCCGTAACGATATTTCCGCGCCTGAAGCCGCGCAGCCACCTACATTATAGCACCCCTGCCCAAAAAGGCAACAAAAAACGCCTATGCCGTTTTGACCAGGGCTTTTGTTGCAAAGCTTTGGCCACAACCGGCATAAGCGCAGGCAGTGCTATCGGATTCCGATTTCCGTGTCGGCTTCCGTCACGCGGCTATGGGTTTTGATGTACTCTACGATCTCCTCCAGTCTGGTAAACGCCAGTCCTACATAGCTGTCCGCACAGCCGTAATAGAGGGCGATCTTACCGCTCTCAGAGTCGTGAATGGTAGCGCAGGGGAAGCATACGTTAGGAACAAAGCCCCTCTCCTCATACCACTCCTCCGGGGTGAGCAGGAAGTTTTCACAGCGGTACAGCACCTTAGAGGGCTGGTCGATATCCAGAATCGCGCCGCCGATAGAATATACATATCCATTGCAGGTACCGCTTACCCCGTGATAAAACAGCAGCCAGCCCTCCGTGGTCTCGATGGGGGCGGCGCCGCCGCCGATCTTCAGGGATTCCCACCATTCGCTTCCTTTCCCCATCACATGTCTGTGTTTTCCCCAGTAAACCATATCCGGGCTTTCGCTCAGGAAAATATCGCCAAAAGGCGTATGCCCCGAATCAGACGGCCTGGACAGCAGCATATACTTGCCGTTGATCTTTCTGGGAAAGAGAACCGCGTTCCTGTTGAAAGGAATAAAGGGATTCTCGATTCTGGTAAAGGTCTTAAAATCCGTCGTCTTCGCCATGCCGATCGATGCGCCGTAGAAATCCTGGCACCAGATGATATAATAGGTATCCTCCACCCTGACAAGACGGGGATCATAGGCGTATACCGGCATAAAATCATTGCCCGCCTCGTCCTGAAAGGGAATTTTATCCTTCTCGAAGTCCCAGTGAACCGCGTCCTGGCTGTGTCCCAGATAAATATAGGGAATCCCGTTGGTCTGTTCTCCCCGGAATACGCCGATAAATTCATCCTGATAAGGCATAACGGCGCTGTTAAAAATCCTTGCGACCCCTTCTATCGGATTCCTGCCGATAATCGGATTCTCGTCGCAGCGCCAGATAGGCGCTCCCTTCAGGCCTTCGGGTTTTTCCTGCCACGGCACGTTTTTCACCACCGGGCTGATCATTTTTACTTTACTCATTGTCTCCTCCGTTCTAAAGCGTTATGCTATTGTCTGCTAAGAAATTTCAGATTCTGTCTGATCAGGCCGCATCTTTGCGCCACGCAGTCCGCAGAGCGCAGCGGATCGGAGGGCGTGTGGAACACATAATCGATCAGCCTGTCAACGGTCGTCGTCGCCACGTGCAGCCTTGTATCGCTGGAGGCGTAATAGAGATACACCTCTCCGTTCTCTCTGGCAATCGCCCCGTTGGTAAACACCACATTGGATACGTCGCCTACCCGCTCCCCTTCCCTGGGGCCGATCAGCATACCGGAGGGCTCGGCAATCACCCTGAAGGGTTCCTTTAAATCCGTGGCGAAAGCGTAAATCACATAGCGAAGCCCCGCCGCTGTATTCCGCACCCCGTGGGCAATATGGATCCAGCCCCTTTCCGTCTTGATGGGAACGGTGCCCGCGCCGTTCTTGGCCTCCGTAATCGTATGATACCGGCGCAGGGAAGTCATTTTTTCCTCATCGATTACGGCATGGGTAATATCGTCGCACAGGCCGAAGCCGATGCCGCCGCCGGAACCGGTCTCAATAAAATCATCCATAGGCCTGGTATAAAACGCATATCTGCCGTCCACAAACTCAGGATGCAGCACCACGTTTCTTTGCTGAGGGGAATGAAGGGTGGTCAGATTATCCAGCCTCTCCCAGCTCTTCAAATCCTTCGTGCGGACGATGCCTGCCGCGGCCACGGCGGCGGACAGGTCATTGGCGGCCTTATCCTTGCTCTCGGAACAGAAAACCCCGTAGATATAACCGTCCTCATGTCTGGTCAGACGCATATCGTATACGTTGGTCTCCTCCGGGCAGGTGTCCGGCAGCATCACGGGATAGTCCCAGAAGCGGAAGCCGTCGATCCCGTTATCGCTCTCAGCCACGCCGAAAAAGCTCTTTCTGTCGTTTCCCTCAATCCGGGCCACCAGATAGTACTTGCCATTCAGTTCAATAGCCCCGGAATTCATCACCGCGTTCACGCCCAGGCGCTCCATGAAATAGGGATTAGTTTCCGGATTCAAATCGTATCTCCAGTGCAGCGGAATATGCTCCCGGGTCAGCACCGGATAAGTGTAACGGTCATAAATACCGTTATAGAACTCTGATTTTACATTTTTACGGTTGATTAACCTGTTATACTTTTCTAATTCCACATAATATCTGCTGTGCAACATCTTTCCTTCCATGCCTTTCCCTTTGCTTTGCTGCCCCTTACTCCCCTCTGACTATTACGGTCAATCTTTTACCCGCTTACTCTATCCCCAGCCTTTCGCATCTCCTGATGACCTCCAGGCACATTCTGCCGTTATGGTAAGGGCATTTCCATGGCTCCACCAGCGGCTTACCGCTGACCGCTTCCCCTCTTTCATTCACATCCCAGAACCACTCGGAGCCGGGGCGTTGGTCTACCACATGCTCCTTAATAAAACGCCACTCCGCCTTAGCGCCCTCCAGATACTCCCTGTGCTCCGGCGCCAGCTCGTAGCCGTTTAGAAAGCCTACCACTGCTTCCGCCTGCACCCACCAGATTCTATCCTGATTCACTACGCCCTTTTCACACTCATTGGCAAAGGAATGTCCGTCGAAGGCCGCCGCATAGGTTTGACTGGTTAAGTCAAGAATAATGGGAAGCATTTTATCTTCATAGGCCTTCTCTCCCAGCACCTCCGTCCCCCTGCGCAGCAGCCACGCCGTCTCGATATCGTGTCCGTAAGAATGTAAATCCAGAATCGAGCGCATCTGTCTGTCAAAAAACACCTCCTGCCTATGCCGTGCAGGATTATACACCTTTTCGGCAATGGTGTCCAGAATCCATTTCAGCTTCTCCTTAACCTGCGGATCCCGATCCACGCGGTATAACTCCGTATAGGCCTCGAACACATGCAGCAGCGTGTTCATGGTTTTCTCCGCGATCACGCCGTTTTCTGATAATTTATCGTTCTCTATTTCCTGAAACTCCCGGTCAAAGGACTCCTGATAGCCAATCTCATCGGTGCATTTATCCTCGATGAGATGGAAAAGCGCCTTCGCCATGGCAAGCGCCTCCCGGTCGCCCGAGGCCTCGTAATAAGAGGAAAGGGCATAGATGGCAAAAGCCTGATTATAGGTATGCTTGGTAGTATCCTCCGGCGTCCCGTCATATCGAAGGGACCAGAAGATCCCCCCCTTCTCCCGATCCATACAATGCTCTTTCATAAAGGCAAAGCCATGCTCCGCCTCCTTGAGAAGACTTTCGTCCTTCAGAAACATATAGGCATTTGCGAAAAACCAGGTAATGCGGCTGTTCAGGATACACCCCTTCACTGCCTTTCGATCCACGTTCAGATCATAATCCACGAACCCATAGTACCCACCGAAGGTATCGTCCCTCAGCTTCTTCCAGAAGGGAATAATCACCTCTGTTAAATGAGTCCTGACTTCTTCTGTCATCATCGCTGTTTCCTCCATTTCCAGGCGTTCTGTCTCACCCCTTCACCGCTCCCGACGTCAGTCCGCTGTAAATCTGCTTCTGACAGGTAATGAACACAATCAACGCAGGCAGAAGAGAAATAATAACGCCGGCGCAAATCAGATTATACTTACTGCCAAGGGGTCCGACGAAGGTGTACAGGGAGGTTGCCACCGTAGGCAGATTCTTTTTATCCTGCAGATACAGATTCGCCGAATAATATTCATTATAAGTTCCCACGCCCTTCAGAATACAGGACGTAACGATCGCGGGCTTTAACAGGGGGAACAAAATCCTGTAAAAAACGGTAAAATAGGAAGCGCCGTCCATAATAGCGGACTCATCCAGCGAATAATCGATATTCTCAAAAAACTGAATATAAATATAAATGGAAATAACGTCCGTGCCGCACATCATGATAATATAACCCGCCAAAGAATTAATAAAGCCCAATTTATACATGATTTCATACACGGAAATCTGCATGGCCACGCCGGGAAGCAGGGACGCAAACAAAAACAGGTTGCGGATCAGCCCGTTGCCCGGAAACTTAAACCGATCCAACACATAGGCAAGCTGCGTTCCCACTAGCGTAGATATCAGCAATACGCAGACAAGAATGATAAAGGAGTTGAGAAACGCCTTACCCATGTTCGCTTTCTGGAAAGCCAGGATAAAGTTTTCAAAATTCGTCCAGCTTTCGGGAAGCACCATAACGTTGGTCTGCTGATATTCCGTATCCGTCTTAAAAGCGGTGATGACGCAGGAGATAATCGGCAGGATCGCTACAAAGGAAAAGAATACCAGTGAAAAATACTTTAAAAAAATTAATACATATTTACCAATTCTCTGAAATACCGTCATTTATTTCCCCGCCTTTCCAGCCGCCAGCTTTGCCAGCTTTTTCTCTCTCTTTGCCGCCGCGTTTTGATCCTCGTCCTCCGCGTTCTTAAAGACATATTTGAAGAACAGCTTCTGAAGGATCGTCACTGCGAAAATAATCATCAACAGGATAATCGCCATCGCGGAGGCTAAGCCAACCTTCTGCTGGGTATGCGCGATTTCATGCATCACCACAAAATAGGTACCGGTTCCATTCGCGCCGTCCGTAATGACATAGGGAGGCTCAAAGGCGCTCAGGGAGCCTGTAATTGATAAAATCACATTTAAGGTGATAATCGTCTTAATACTCGGCATGATAATATATCTGAACTGCTGCAGCCTGTTCGCCCCGTCCAGCATGGCCGCCTCATATAATTCCGAATCCACCGACATAATCGCGCCGATAAAGAGCACCATATTCTGTCCGAAATACCGCCAGACCGAGGTGGCAACCAGCGAGATATTGTTAATCCTCTGATCCTTTAACCAATACGGCAGATTATCCAGTTCAAAGCCGCACCACTGCAACACCGTGTCAAATACAAATCCCCTGGTGTAGAAAAATTTGAAAATAAATCCGATGGCGATTCCATTGATCAGATACGGGAAAAACATAAATCCCTTGAAAAAGCTGCCGCCCTTTACCTTAAAGCTAAGCACTGTGGCCAGATACAGCGCCAGCACAAGCTGCACAATAGAGCCCGCCATATAATATAAGCTCAGCTTCAGCGCGCCGAAGCAGTCGTCCCTCTGAAATACCTTGATATAATTCTTCAGGCCTACAAATTTTCTGGTTCCCACATATTTCATATCATAAAAGCTAAAACCAAACATCTCCGCAAAGGGCAGATAAGTGAAGGTAAACAGCAGCAGCAGGGGGATAATCATAAACGCGGCCATAACAAATACCTTCTGTCCGTCTCTGCTCCCTGCCCATTCCTTAAATGTCCTTTTCTTTTTCGGCATAGCTGCCTGAGTCATTGCCATATGCTCCTTCCTCCCAATAACACATATGCCCTGTGACGGTTGGAGCCAAGGAGACAACTCCCCCTGGCTCCAGATAATCCTTTTTTATACACTGTTTACACTGCCAACAGCTTCTGGCAGTTACCCGTCATAAGGTATAATACTACAGATTAATATAATACCTCAATGCCAAGCTCCTCCTGGGCAGCGTTCCATGCGGCAGTCCAATCCGCCATAATATCGTCAAGGCTCTCTGAACCTGTGTCCGCCGCTTCCACAATAGCCTGCACCTTGGAATTGCCGCCGGCATTAAAGGAAAGCTCCGACTCAGAGTTCATCTGGTTCAGGTAATCAGCCTCGCCGTCCAGAGCGGGCTGGTCGCTTAATACGGTAGCGCCGTCGAATGCAGCGTACATATCAGGATTTTCCCCATCCTTATCTACGGCATAGCCGCCCTCGAAGTAGCACCAGCCGGATTCTTCCGTCATCCACTTAATAAATACCATTGCTGCCGCCTTGTTGTCGTCAGAGGAATTAATATTGATGGCATAGCTATAGTCGCCGCCTGCCAGCGCGTACTGGGTTCCGTCAACAGTCATCGGGAAAGGCATATAGCCCACGTCCTCGCCATGATCGCCTGCTTCCACCATCTGCGCGTATGCCCAGGAGCCCAGCACCATAGTACCGATCTCGCCGTTGTTCAGCATACCCTTGCAGCCTTCCCAGTCGGTTGTGGTGTAGTCGTCTTCGATTAAGCCGTTTGCCACCGCATCATAAAGGATACGGTACAAATTATAGATACCTGTATCATCGCCGGGATCGTCAAAAGGATTCGCCGTATGAACAAGCTTCTGATTCAGATAAGTATCGTCGCCGTCAGATACCACGCCGATATAAGCGTCCCACGCGCCCATGGTCCAGCCTGCCGCGTAGTTGGTATACAGAGGAATCGCGTCTGTGTTGTCCTTGATCAACTGCAGCGCTTCCAGAAATTCCGTAGGGGTTGTCGGGAGCTCCGTAATGCCTGCCTCCTCGAATACCGCCTTGTTATACAGGACACCCTGTGCGTTCGCCATATAAGGAACGCCATAGCTGATACCGTCATATTCCCAGATATCCGCAAAATTGATTTCCTCGCTGAGATTGGAAAGGGTATCGATCGGATAGAAGTAAGTGCTCAGGTCAGCCTTATCTACCGCGGGAATAAACATGATATCGCCCCAGTCTCCTGTGGAGAGACGAAGCAGAGAATCCTCCGCGTAATCCGTAACGCCCTCTGTCTCCACGGTGATGTTGGGATATACCTCATTGAAAGCGGAAATCAAATCCGCTATGGTGCCGTCCTCCTCACGGTCTGTCTTGTGATGGATAAATTTGATCGTCGTTGTCAGATCTGTGTAATCCTCTCCCAAAGTAATCGATGAATAGCTAAGCTCTCCTGCCTCCGCCGTCTCCTCTGCTGCCGCTTCCTCGGTCGCGGTTTCCTCGGTCTGTGTCGCCGTCTCGGTGGAAGACGTATCCGCAGAACTGCTGTCAGAGCTTCCGCATCCTGCTAAGGATAAGGTCATGGCCGCCGCTAAGGTCAGCGCTAAAACTTTTTTCCGTTTCATAATAAGTATCCTCCTTTTGGTTTTTAACAATATTGGCCAAGTCATTACAATAGATTGAGCCAGCCATGTTGGCAGAGTCATCGTAGTTGACTCTATGAACCATGTTGACTTTGTTAATTAACTTTGCCATTTAGTTAACTTTAATTTAAGTATACATTACTTTACATTTTAATCATCAATTATTATTGCGTTTTATATAATATTATTGCGTTTATTGTCCTTTTCTACCATTTTACTATTTTTAGCAATCTTTTTTTGTGCATTATTCATAATGTTTTTTCTATTTGTGCAAAAAAGGATAACTTAATTTAATTCAGTTATTTTAAGTTATTTTAATCTCCATTCCGGAGCGTTAGCGACGGGGCGAAGAGAAATCCGTGAAGACGGTTTCTCGTCTGCCATCAGGGCCATTTGTTTTCACGCGGATATTTACACAATCCATATGCGATTCTTGCATTTTAAGAATGATTATTGTAATATTTACTATAAAGTTCCCATTGTGAAATTGCATTATAAATGAGTTTCGCCATTGCCTGGTTACATTTGGGAAGAAAAGAGGAGGAACAAAATGACGACTTTTGCCGAAGAATATCAACGTTCCCTGAGCATAACGCCGGAGCCTGCCGCCGGGGAACCGGTACTGTCCGGCGGCGTTTTTTATGAGCTGCTGGAGGAAGCCGCCCGCAGGCTCCCTACTATTCTCTATGGAGGAAGCGTCGAAATCGCCTCCTCTTATACCTTTGCCTGTCAGCCACTGGAAGGCCATCTGCTGTTGTATACCAGAGAGGGCAGCGGACGTTTACGGCTATGCAATAAGGTCTGGTCGCTGGAGGCAGGAACGCTTCTGTATCTGGACTGCGGCGCCGCCTCCTTTACCCTGCAGCCCGCCCTGTTTCCCTGGCGTTTCACCCTGTTTCTGGTGCGGGGAGCTCTCTTCGCCGACTACGATACGCTGGTTCCCTTTGACGGCGCCCTCCTGCACCCACTGCCCCCTTATTCTCCCATCTTAAAGGATTTAGACCGCCTTCTGTCTGCCGGGACAGCCGCCAAGCTGCATCACAAGCTGACCCACGCTGCGATTCTGACCAACCTGATGACCGAGCTCTGGGCAAAAGCCTATGATCTGCGCCAGGAAGAGGAAAGCGCCCCTTTCTGGCTGCTGGAAATCAGGCAGGAGCTGGACAGTTCCTTTACGGAGCCCTTTTGTCTGGAGGATTTGGAGAAGCGGTATCATAAGAGCAAATACCGAATCTGCCGCGAATTTTCCGCCAGCTTCGGTCTTCCGCCCCTGAAATATCTGAATCACAAACGGCTGCAGGCCGCCGAAGATTTACTCCTTTCCACGGAAAAACGAGTCCATGAAATCGCCCTGGAAGTGGGCTATGAAAATACCAACCATTTTATCAATCTCTTTAAAAAGGAATACGGAGCTACGCCCCAAGCATACAGAATGGCGCGTCAAAAATGACGCGCCACGCTTTCTTTATATACAATTCTGCCATTAACGATCGTTACGCTCTGCTTACTGACTCCTCCGGAAATCTTATGAATGGTTTTTTGAACCGCATGCTTTGCCATCTCCGGCATATCCACTTCATAAGTCGTAATTCTCACATCGCACAGCCCCGGCGGCTGGTAATTATCATATCCCACCACCGAAACATCCTCCGGCACCCGGTATCCTGCCTGCTCCAGCTTGCGAACCAACGTCGCCGCCGCCACATCGTTGTTGCAGACAAAGGCGGTAGGCATCCTCTCCGGCAGTTCCATCTGGAAACCCTTATCCGCCCTGCCCGTTTCCGGGTCGCGGTCGAGAAGAATCCAATCCGGCGACGCCTCTATCCCATGCTCGTACAGAGATTTCATATATCCAAAATATCGATCCGTGATACTCTCCGTAGCCAGCACATTCCCTACAAAGGCAATATCCCGATGTCCCATATCAAACAAATAATTGGTCATCACATACATACCGAAATAGCTGTTGGACAAAACCGCGTCACATTCTCCCGTCTTATTACAAAAATCCAAAAAAACCACGGGAATCTCAACCGTTTCCATCAGCTTTACCAGGCAGTCCTTCAGCAGATGCCCCATAATAATCAGGCCGTCCGGCTTCTTCTCCTGCACCAGTTTCGGAAGCACACAGGCCTCCTCGTCCTCAGCCTGCAGCACCTCCAGCATGGTAAAACAGCCGTTTTGTACCGCGGCGGTAGCTACCTCCTGATACAGCTTCCAGTAAAAGGTATCGTACTTGTCCAGAAAGCGTTCCGAAACCACCACGCCTATGTTATAGCTGACGCTCGCCTTCGCCCTTTCCTGATAAATGACTGAGGCGGGCTTATACCCCATCTCCTCCGCCTGTTTTTTAATTTTCACCCGAAGCGCTTCACTGACGCCCTTTTGATCCGATAATGCTTTGGATACCGTCACCGTGCTGACTCCCATCACCTTGGCGATATCCGCCATTTTTACTGCCTTTGCCATAATCCGCTCTCCGATACGCTAATAATTTAAGTATACGACTTAATTATAAAGTAATTTACACTGATGTCAACTGGCAACAGCAAAATTGGCACTTTGACTCAAAATCTGATTTTTCTTTGGTGAACATGACGCTTTCTGTCCGGAAAAAGAACCTCTGAGCTGTCCGGCTAATTCTGAACCTCATGCAGTCCCTCACAGATCCGGCGGATATTCTCCAAGGGTTCTTCCAGCTCTTCGGCGATAGCCGCCACGTCCTTGCCCTTCTCAAGCTTCCTGAACACCTGTTCTTGCAGCTTCTGCTGCTGTCCGGCGGCCATTCCGGTGGCTATTCCCTCCTGTCTCCCGATTTCCCTTTCGTCCTGGCGGATCACCTTCATTACCTGCTCTT
>JAJQIK010000032.1 GCA_021199255.1 Clostridiales bacterium
CGCAGAGACTGAATACGCTGGTGATGAAACTGTGATGGATACATCTGGGGAACTGGATTTATCTGCAGCAGATTCTGTGGATTTGGCGGCGGATGATGGTGCGGACCAAACAGATTTGGAGGAAGCAGACGAATCCACGGTTAGCCTGTATGCTGAGAGCAGTGAAATTGTAGACAGCGGTACCTGCGGGGATAATCTGACATGGACGTTGGATGAAGAAGGACTGCTTACAATTAGTGGTACGGGAGAAATGTACGATTATGGTCCGTATCAGGATGATAATGAGCGTTTAAATGCTCCCTGGGAAAACAGCCGTAGCTTGATATGTTCTTTATCAATCGGTAGCGGAGTAACCAGCATAGGGGAATTCACATTTAGCGGTTGCAGTGAATTGACAAGCGTTTCTATATCGGACACAGTTCTTACGATTGGATGCTATGCATTTTCAGGATGTAGCAGTTTGCAGGACATTGAGATTCCGGATAGTGTTTCCTATATGGGGGAGCATATGTTTGAGTCTTGTACAGATCTGGTTAATGTGGAAATTTCGGATCAGGTTCCGGGTATCGAAGAATATACGTTTTATAATTGCAGTAGTCTGGAACACGTAACTTTAGGCGAAGGAATTACATATATAAATGATCGCGCTTTCCGATTTTGTACCAGTTTAAAAGAACTGGATATACCGGCCGGGGTATCATACATTGATTCAATGGCTCTCAATTCAATGGATAGTCTGGAATGGATTGAGGTTGAAAATGGGAATGAGGTATATTATTCCATGGACGGAGTTTTATATTCCAGAGAACCGTCAGAATTAGTTCTCTACCCTTCTGCTAAAACTGGTATTAATTATGTCATTGAAAATGGTGTAACATCAATCGCTTATGCAGCATTTAGCAATGCATCACAGCTTGTGAGTATTTCTGTCCCGGAAAGTGTAACAAGTATAGATACGGCTGCTTTTGCAGACTGTACAGCACTTTGTAATATTTGTTATAAAGGTGATGCGCCTGATTTTATAGAAGCTCTGTGGTATGGTGTTGAACTTTATGCCAATGTTACTGCTACGGCCTATTATCCGGAAGATAACGAAACCTGGACGGAAGATATCATGCAGGATTACGGCGGCACCATTATCTGGACTTCCTATTCGTCTCCAAGTGCGGAAGATGATGGCATAAACAGTGATACTTTCGGTATTTGCGGCGATAACTTGATCTGGACGCTTGATGAGAACGGAGTGTTAACGATTAGCGGCACGGGAGATATGTATGATTATAACCGTGCTGAATCTTCCCCATGGTACAATAACACCAGTGTTACCTCAGTTGTGATAGACAAGGGTGTTTCAAGCATAGGAAACTATGCATTTTACAGATGTACATCATTGAACAGTGTAAGCGTTCCCGACAGTGTAAGTTATATAGGCGAGTATGCATTTTATGATTGCAGCAGCCTGAATAGCATTAGTATACCAGACGGTGTTACCGAGATGGGGAAATACGTATTTGGATATTGTATCAGTCTTACCGAAGTTGTGATTCCTGATAATATAATAACGATCAGCGCGAGGACGTTTTATCACTGCGAAAATCTGGTAAGTGTTACGCTGGGAAAAGGTTTGACTGATATAGGAGAAGCAGCATTTGCCTATTGTACAAGTCTGACTGAGATTAATTGGAACGAGAATATTTCAGTTATTGGAACGCAGTCATTTGATGGATGCTCAGGCCTCACAGAAATAATTCTTCCGGATAGCGTTATATCTATTGGGAGCGGAGCTTTTGCTGGTTGTGTTGGATTGACCAGTGTAACGCTTGGCAGCGGCTTGACCGAGATAAAAAGCGCAGCATTTGGTAGTTGCACCAGTCTTGATGAAATTTCGATTCCGGCAAGTGTTACATATATTGGTACAAAGGCTTTTGTGAATACTGACAGTCTGGAGCGGATTGAAGTTGAGGAAGGAAATTCGGTTTACAGTTCGGTAGATGGTGTTTTATATTCCAAAGATCAGACAGAGCTGCTTCACTATCCTTCTGCGAAAGAAACTGAAAATTACACGATTGGCAGCGGAGTGACAACGATTGCGTATGTTGCTTTTCGGAATGCAAAAAATCTGACCAGTGTTTCCATACCGGATACAGTAACCAGTATAGAAAGCGCTGCTTTCGAGAACTGTACTAGCCTTTCCCGTATTTATTTTAAAGGGGATGCGCCTGCATTTACAGATAATTCGGATGTCAAAGACGTATTTTTCGATAATGTTACGGCCACAGCTTATTATCCAAAGGACAATGAAACATGGACGGAAGATGTAATGCAGGATTATGGCGGTACTATTACATGGGTTCCCTATATGTTTGATCTCGCAGACTGCACGGTTACTCTTTCATCTGACACATATATCTATGATGGAAGTGCAAAGGAACCGACAGTAACGGTAACAGACCTTGATGGCACAACTTTGGTACAGGATACAGATTACACAGTCTCTTAC
>JAJQIK010000093.1 GCA_021199255.1 Clostridiales bacterium
AAAATAATTATATTGGAGGTACTTCTATTATGATGAAAGACAGACTTATTAATGAAATTTTAACAACGATGAGTATATCGCTTAACAAAGAACAAATTTCCCAACTTGCAGTAACCTTATCAGAAACTTTTAAAAATATTGATATTGTAGAGAATGAAACTAATAAAAATGATGTATTAGTGTTATCACAGGAAAACTATGTATTATTAAAAAGATTTTTTGTAAATAAAAAGTTAGACGGATTGTCCCAATCATCTATTAACGCATATAATTTTTGTATCAAGAAATTTTTAAACTTTATAGATTATAGAAATCTATGTAAGGTAGACACAAATTTAATAAGATTATTCTTATATAATTGTAAAAACACTTGTTCTAAAACAACAGTAGACAATTATAGACGGTACTTAAATTCTTTTTATCAATGGCTAGACAATGAAGGTTATGTAGATAAAAATCCATGTAAGAAAATTGCAAGAATTAAAGAACCTGAAAGACATAAACGATACTTTTCGGAATTGGAAATTGAAAAACTTAGGGACTCATGTAAAACAAAAAAAGAGATGGCATTAATTGACTTACTAATCTCTTCTGGAGTTCGCATCGGCGAGATACCGACAATAAAAATTTCTAAAATAAATTGGGAGAATGGCTGTTTCAGTGTTATAGGGAAAGGTGATAAGGAACGTTATTGTTATATGAATGTAAGGGCGAAAAAACATATACAGGAATATTTAGAAGAAAGAATGGACAACGGAATAATTAGTGATTATTTATTTTGTCATAGTCGAAAACCATATGATTTACCACTTAGTAAAAGTTCAATTAATAAAACAATTAAAAATATTGGCAAACGATGTGGCGTAGAAGATATTCATGTACATGGTATTCGTACATATTTTGCAACTAATTTATCGGATAAAGGTGTTCGTCCAGAAACAATACAATTATTAATGGGGCACGGTTCTTATTCAACAACCGTAAGATATTATTGTAAGCCAAATAATAATAATGCACAATATGTAGTATCAAAATTTTGTTAGAAAGGAATGATTGGAAATATGAAAATAGATAAAATTATCTTTTTATCGGATAAAACTGAATATGTTTATAATGTAAATTTAAGTAAAGTTTCTGAACACGTGCTTAAAATAATTTTTGCAGACACAGATGAAATTCCCTCGCAGGAAATAATCTTATCTGGTTTTAATGTATTAAATGAATATAACGGCAAAGTACAAGGGCAATATCCCAACCATACATCTTTGTTTAGGAATTATACATCGGACGATGAGTTAGAAGTATATGAATTATCAAATGATGGATCTGTGTATACAGAACCAGAACCTACACCAGAGACAGAGCCCGTGGTATATGTACCTACTTTGGAGGAAGTAAAAAGTTCTAAAATATATGAGTTATCTTCCGAATGTAATATGATGATAATTAATGGCGTTGATGTTGATATTGACGGTAAGACCGAACATTTTACATATGGTATTGAAAGCGGTGACCAAGGCAATATTGACGATTTATTTAATTTGGCAGTAAGCACCGGGCTATCCCAGCCGTATCACTGTGATGATGGCAACTGTAAATTATATACTGTAGAGCAAATTGTACAGCTTTATCTTGCACAAAAAGTTAATAAGACGCATCACACAACATATTTTAATCAATTAAAGAAATATATTAATGATATGGAAGATACAGATAGCGAAGAGACTAGCGTGTCAGACACCGTTAGCAACATTATTTACGGAGATGAATTAACAGGTGAATACCTCGAAACATATAATACTATGATGGCGCAGGCACAACTTATCATTAATTCTATTCTTGAACAAGCTGGGGTTAGTGCGAATACGGGTGAATAATTTTTGTATACCAGAAATGAAGTTATTTTATAAGACTATTTATTATAACATTTTCACTACTTCAATATAATATCAAATTTGATATGGTAATAATTTTTTTGATAATCTACAGATAATAAAAATAAAGGAACTATCGTCTCTCGAAATTTTATTCGTTTAAACGATAGTCCCTTTATAAATGTGTAAATAAGGATACCATAATTTGCGTAAACTTCGCCGAAGGTAAGTCATTTTTGTTTTACGCAATTCCCTACGCAATTTCTACGCAAAACGATACGATAGTTTGCGATAGTTTATGATAGTTTGCTTAATTATATCATTTGATATGAAAACCGCCTAAAATAGCCTATTTGCTAGGTTTTATTGGGGTGCTTTTCCAAAGCCCTATAAAAACTAAATTAAAGCATCTGCTTTGCAACTTCCTCAGCAAAGTTCTCTTCCTTCTTCTCAAGACCCTCGCCTGTCTCAAAGCGGACAAATTTCTTAATGGAAAGGTTCGCGTTATTCTCCTTAGCGACCTGCTCAATATACTTCGCTACGGACTGCTTTCCGTCTTCCGCTTTCACATATACCTGCTCTAACAGACATACTTCCTTCAGCTCTTTGTTCAGACGGCCGTTGATCGCGCCCTCGATCACCTTTTCAGGCTTGCCTGCCATCTTGGGATCATTCTTGATCTGCTCGGCAATAATCTCTTTCTCATGAGCCTTGTATTCCTCGGATACTTCCTCTGTGGACACGTACTTAGGATACAGAGCCGCTACCTGCATGGCAATATTCGTAAGAGCCTCTTTTACAGCGTCGTTCACAACATCTGTGGCTGCCTCTACGATAACGCCGATTCTGCCGCCGCCATGTACATAAGATACCGCGCAGCCTTCCTCAGCCACTACCTTCTCAAATCTTCTGATGCTCAAATTCTCACCGATAACGGCAATTTTATCGACCAGAGCGTCCTTGACCGTCTTAGAAGAATCCAAATGCCAGCTCTCTGCCAGAAAAGCGTCCATATCCGCCGCGTCAGACTCTACAGCCTGGCTGGCAACTGCTTCCACATATGCCTGGAAATCCGCATTCTTAGCCACGAAGTCCGTCTCAGAGTTCACCTCCACTACCGCTGCGGTTTTCTCATCTTTTACTGCCACACGGCACAGGCCTTCTGCGGCGATTCTGCCGGCTTTCTTCTCAGCCTTAGCCTGTCCGTTCTTTCTTAAATATTCTACCGCTGCATCCATATCGCCGTTGGTCTCATTCAGAGCCTTCTTGCAATCCATCATACCTGCACCGGTCATTTCTCTTAATTCTTTAACCATTGCTGCTGTGATAGCCATTGTTGTTCCCTCCATCTATCTGATTCTTAAGCCTCTTCTTCGTCCGTCTCCTCGATCTTCTCTGCTTCCGCCTCATCTACATAGTTCTCAGCGCCCTGATTAGCCTCGATAACGGCGTCCGCCATCTTGGAAACAATCAGCTTAACGGCTCTGATCGCGTCGTCATTGCCGGGAATGATATAATCCAGTTCTTCCGGGTCGCAGTTGGTATCGCCGATACCGATCAGCGTAATCCCTAACGTATGGGCTTCCTGAACGCAGATTCTTTCTTTCTTAGGGTCTACTACGAAGATACAGTCGGGGATTCTTGTCATGTTCTTGATACCGCCTAAGTTCTTCTCCAGCTTCTCCCACTCTTTCTTAATCTTGATTACTTCCTTCTTGGGAAGCACTTCAAAGGTGCCGTCCTCAGACATCGTCTCGATTGCTTTTAATCTGTCGATTCTGGACTGAATGGTCTTGAAGTTGGTAAGCATACCGCCTAACCATCTCTCATTGACATAATACATACCGCAGCGCTCGGCCTCTGTCTTCACAGCGTCCTGAGCCTGTTTCTTGGTTCCCACGAAAAGGATCGTGCCGCCCTGGGAAGCTACATCAAATACCGCTTTGTAAGCCTCGTCTACCTTGCCTACGGATTTCTGTAAGTCGATAATGTGGATACCGTTTCTCTCTGTGAAGATATAAGGAGCCATCTTAGGGTTCCATCTTCTTGTCTGATGTCCGAAATGAACACCTGCTTCCAGTAACTGCTTCATTGAAATAACGCTCATTGTTCTACCTCCATTTGGTTGATTGTCTACCATATGCCTTTCGCATCCTGCCACCTCAGCGTCACGAGGCACCGGCATATGCTGGGCATATGTGATTACTTGTTTCGTCCCGGTTCAATAACCGGAATATGTGCACACGCACACTCAGATACTATAACATAAAAAAATCCCCCGCGCAAGAGGGATTTTCTTCACTCGGCATTTACTATTCGCCATTTACTCGGCTCCCGTAACAATACGGGCAATCTGCTCGTCGCTGGCATCTGCCGGAATGGAAAAAGTACCTGTCCTGAGCTTCTTATCATACCCGTTCTGGCAGAGGTATGTGTCGAAATTTTCTGCGGAGGTCACCACTCCTGCATCTGCCAGCTTCTTTGCCACCGTATAGGAGCCGTCTCCGTTCGTTACCGTGATGGTCTTTACCGCCGCGGAGGTAATATCCGCCGCAGCGGTCTCCTCCGACGCTTCTGTAATCTCTTCCTCTGCGGCGCTTCCGGCAGCGGCGTCCCCGCCTGTCTCGTCCTGAACCGCTGCCGCCTCATTCCCGCTTTCCTCCTCCAAATCCGAAGCTGCGGTACTGCTTTCCGCAGCATCTTCAGCGCTTTCCTCGTCCTCTTTCTCCGCTGCGCTGTCCCCGGCAGTATCTCCGGCAGCTTCTCCTGCGGTATCCTCAGTGTCCGCAGCGTCGCTCTCCGCGTCCTCTGCAGCGGCTTCCTCCTCCGACAAAAGCGTATTCTCTACCATGCCCAGTTCTTTGGCTCTGGCGATAACCTCTTCATCTGTCATAGTCTGTTTGCCGGGCAGCGCTATTCCCATGATAATCGCGGTCACCAGAATACCGATACCCAGACCGCGCAAATAATATTTCCGCTCCATATCGTTCTTCATGCCTTTCTTTACATACCTTCGAACAAATCGATTACCAGCTTCACTTCTCCCAGTCCCAGTCCCAGCTCTTTGGCAATCGCCATATTGGATTTGCCGGCCTTATGAAGCTCCAGGATTCTCTCATTGCTGTTCCGGCTATTGTCTTTATCCTTGGCAAATCGAATATTGACGCCGTAGGCATCTTCAGAAGCGCTCTCTTTCTTAGAAGCCCTCCTGGCTCTGGGTTTCCTCTTAGGCTCCGCCGGTTCTTCCGTTTTCGGAGCGAAAATCCCCATTTCCGCAAAAGCCTCGCCGGCGGATACGTCATGCTCCTGCGCCACATAATCTCCGCCCGGCTGGTGAATAATCTCCACTCTCTTGGGCAAAATCGGGGTAAAGTCAACCTGCTCTTCCTCCGGCGGCATTTCTGTTCCAGACGCCTCCTCCTCAGGACTCTTCCCTTCCTCTGTCTTCACGGGAGGCTTTTCCTCGTTTTCATAAAGCATCAGGCTCTGTACTTCTTCCACTACTTCGGCACGATAGGGCTTCCCGTCGTGAAGCGATTCCAGATCGATGGCTCCGTTGGCAATCTCCGTCACGGACTGCATCGCAGCCTGTACGGCTTCCCTGGCTTCGTCCGCCGTGGTCTGGACGGCTTTCACATTCTCAGCGGCGTCCTGGGCGGCGGCCGTCGCTTCCTTTGCCAGATCAACGGCCTCATTGGCCGCGTCCTCGGCGCTCTTCACCTTCTGCGCCGCCTCATTCGCCGTAATCTCCGCGTCCTTTACCGTCTGTCTGATCCCATCGGCGGCCTGCGTAGCTTCATTGATCGTAGACATCAGGTTATCATGCTTATCGTTAAGCATATCATAGAGGAAAACCACTTCCTTATGGTTTTTATGAATCTCCTCCAGCACCGTGTCCGAATATTCGTTAACCGCCATGATTTTTTCATTTGTCACGCGTTCCATCGCGCGTTCCGCTTTCTCGATCGCATAATGAACCGTTTCGTCCACAAGATCGGAAATCCTGTCCCTGACATTCTCGATTTCACCCGCCACCATCTTTCTGACCTCGTCCTCACTGATCAGTTGGACTTCCTCGTCCAGATCCTTTTTTCTGGCGGGCATCAGATATCCCAGTAAAAAAATGGCCACTCCTATAATAATCAGAACAATCTCTGTCGCGCTCATGTCCATACCATGCCTTTCCAAGTATATCCTATAAAGAGAGATCTACATTGCCTATTCCCTTAAGAAACACCTTGCCATCTTCCTGCTTCTTCTCTCTCCTGCCTTTTCCCCCGTCGCCATGGTATTCGTTGCTGCCTTTATCTTTGGCGTCGAACTTACGCTCATGGTATTCCGGCTGTTCTCCCTGATTGACCCTGTTGACCTGACGTTCCACCTGTCTGGTCATCTGCTGTCCCACATTCGCCTGCTCCACCATGCCTCTGGTATCTTCCTGATGCTTGATTGTTGTAAAATCCTGGGCTCTGGTGATCTGTCCCTGCATTTCCACAAATCCTATCGCCATACTCGCCATCCCTCTTATTATAACATTACGCCCGTAATTTATTCTACAAGGGCGCCATTTTCACATCGCCGCGTTCCCGCACAAACCTGCAGTAATGGGCGTCCTTCTGTACCACCATGGATACGTCCCCGATACAGATTTTAGTGCCCGCATATACCATGCCCTTGACTCTGACCGCCGTATCCGCCGTGCCGTTTACATTCTTCTGCAGCGCTTCCAGTTCCGCTGTCGCCGTCTCGATGGCCTCGGTCTTCTGTTTATTGGCCAATACCAGCGACTGAATATATTTCAGTTGTTCCGGGGTAAGCTTCACCCCCTGCGCCAGCTTCTGCTTTGTGGAGAGCAAAATGGGCTGGACAGACTGCAGGGTCTTGCGATCCTCCTCTATCTGATTCTGGATCTGCGCAATCCGATCCTTGATTCCGGGGTCTGCTCCCACCTCCACCACGGTATCCGCCCCCATGGCGGAGCCCAATGTTTTAACGTTAATGCTTCCCGTAGCGCAGACCCTTCCTCCGGTAATAAACCCGCGCCTGCCGTCCACATTCACCTCTTCGCCTGCCGTAACCTGACTGTGCAGGATAGATTCGGAGGACACGTAGCCCTTGGCCTGGGCGGTAACATTCTCCAAAAATTTGGCGATAATATTGCCCTCGGCCTGCAGACTTCCCTTACCCATGCCGTTCATGCCCCTGACAATCACAATATTGCCGCCAGCCCACAGGGAAGCGCCCTCTACCACGCCTTTTACCAGAATATCGCCCTGCGCCCTGACTACGAAATTGGTTCCCACATTGCCGTTAATCTGCACGTTGCCTTCATAATCTATATTTCCGGTAGAATTGTCTACATTTTCTACCACAAGCACATCTGATACAAATACCGTGCCTTCTACCAGCTCCACATGCCCGTCTACCTGGGACGTCAGCGTTGTCCCATCCTCGGAGAGCTCTATATTGTTGCCATATTTCAGCACCGTCTTTTTGACGTCAGCCGGGCGGAGCCTTTCTCCATAGAGGGTTTCTCCCGGCGTCCCCGGCTCCTCCGGGTGCAATACAGCCAGCACGTCGCCCTTCGCGCAGTGGTTTAAAATATTTAAACTGAAGAAATCCACACTTCCGTCTTCCTTTAATGTGGGTTTTGCTTTTTTATCGGTATTAAATTTATATTCAATATAAGCGTCCCTGCCCTGCAGCGGCAAAACGCCCTCCGCTATCAGGATATCCTCGCAGTATTCTCTGTGTTGAAAGAACCGCTCGACGGCGTCCCTCTTGACGCCGCAGCGGATTCCCCTGGCTTCCAGATCCCGTATCATTTCCTCCGGGGTCATGTTGGCGCCGCCGGAAGAGGCCGCGTAAAACTTCGCGTAAGCCTTCATCTTATCCGGCGTAACCGTCAGCTTATAACATTCCCTTTCCTCCAGTCTGGTATCGTATTCCAGCACCAGCACTGTCTCTTCCTTTTCCGCCGCCGCTACCGCATTCTTGAGCGTAGGCAGATCGCAGGCATAATCCTTCATCGTCAAGTATTCGATCACATCGTTCAGACGAATCGCGCTGCCGCCCTCTGTAGGCGGTATCAGCTTTATGCCGGTTTTACCCTTTTCCATCACCAATCTGAAATACCCGTTCATACATACCCCTATTTTTTATGCTCTTCCCCTGTTAATATGCCAATATAATTTCCCAGCCTGCCCCTCATCTTTTGAAGCGCCCTGGTATGAAGCTGGGATATCCTGGACTCGGACACCTCCAGAATGTTACTGATTTCCTTTAAGGTCAGATCCTCGTAATAGTACAGCAGGATTACCTTCCGTTCCTTTTCCGTAAGCAGCTCCAGCGATTCCGCCAGCATCTTCTTCAGCTCGTCCTTTTCTATGACCTCTTCCGGGCTGTCAAAATGGGAGCTTTTACTGCGGTTGGCCTCATTAGGCACCTCGCTTCCCTGCTCGATAAATTCATTCAAAGATACCACATTGGTAATCTTCATCTGAGACTGCCATTCCAGATACTCTTCCTCAGAGATGCCAAGGCTTACGGCAATCTCCCCGTCCTTAGCGCTTCTGCCGTATCGTGTTTCAATCTCCTTAATCGCCGCGTCAATCCTCTTCTGCTTCTGGCGGATTGTACGGGGAATCCAGTCCATTTTGCGGATCTGGTCAAGAATCGCTCCTCTGATGCGGAGGCTGGCATAGGTCTCAAACTTGACGTCCTTTAAGCAGTCAAACTTATCGATAGCGTCGATCAGCCCAAAAATACCATAGCTTACCAGATCCTCATACTCTACATTGTATCCCAGATACATGCTGAGACGGCCGGCAACCACCTTCACCAACGGGGCATACTCCAATATGATATTTTCTCTGGTTTCGGGCGATTTGGTCTTCGCATATTCGTCCCAGAGTTTCTTTCTGCCTGCTTCATCCATAGGGTTCCCTATTCATCCTTTTCCTTCACTGCCGCGCTGCGCGCCGCTTCCTTTTCAGAAAGCTCCTTTTCGATTACTTCTCCCGCCTCCAGCGTCTCTTCCTCGATCTGGCGCTCAAAGCGGTCCAGCATCGTCTTGAGGATACAGCCCGCGGCATAAAATCCTACCAAAACACATAACAGAATGATCAGCATCGTTTTCGTCTCGTAATGCAGCACTCTCATCGTAATGCTGGTAACGGCGCCGGCAAACAGCATGATAAAAGGCGGAATCAGTCTGCGTTTTCTGGCTTTTGCTTCCCTCTCTTCCGCTTCCCGCTTCTCTCTCGCCTCTCTCTGCGCCGCCGTCTCCGGCTCCGCTATCTCTGTTTGGTTCTCTTCGCCGGATATTTCCCCGGTATTTTCTTCCATCGTGGTTGTCTCATCAATCGCCAATGTATTTCCACCCTCACCTTACCGCGGTCAGATCTGATATTCCTGCTTTCCTACCGCGCGTATCACGAAATCCCCCGTCTCCGGATAAAAAATAACTGTCCTTCCGTAATTCTTGCCCGTATCCTCCGCCAAAATCGGAATCTTGAGCTGCGCCAGCTTTTTCTTCGTCGCCTCCACATTCCGTTCGCCCACGCGAACCATTTCATTTTTACTCTGAAACGCGAACATCTGCGCGCCTCCCGCGATCTTGGCCACCAGACGGTTCCTGGCCGCGCCCTTCGCCACGACCTGCCTGACCAGCTCATCAATTCCGGTATCCGCAAATTTGGGGATATTGGTATTGTTACGGATCGACGTGCTGTCCGGAAGCATAATATGCGCCAATCCGCCAATCTTCGTAACAGGGTCGCGGAGCGCAATTCCCACACAGGAACCCAGCCCTAATGTTGTAATACTATCGGGACTGACACATACATTCAAATCGGCCATACCGACCTTTATCATATTGCCCATACTATTATCGTCTCCTGTTTACACTCGTCAGTATAGCGCTCAGCCAAGCCCCAGCGCTGATAATATTCTGCCATATGAATCCAGGTCCGGGATGAGAATAAAATATCCGTCCAGAACCATCTCATCAAAAAACTGCGTCTGAATCAATAATATTTTATCGCCAAGGGCTCCGAACTGGATGGCGGGCACGCTTAAAATAGCCCCCGCCATATCTACACATAAATCAGGCACGGAAGGATAAATGACCAGATTAGTCAATCCAGACAGGGAATTTAAATACGCTCCCGTGATAATATTTCCCACTTCCTTTAAGGCGGAAAATTCCATTTCGGAAAATTCCGCGTTCTCCGATTCCATACCCATCAATTTACCTACAAGATGCTTTGCGGCCTGTTTCTCCAGAAGGAACATAATGCTTCCCGTAATATCCCCCTCGATGCCGAGATAGATACCCGCCATAATCACTTCCTCTCCGCCCATCAGTTCGCCCAGCTCTTTAAATTCCAGCAATTTAACCTGAGGAACCGACATATCCACCTTGCACTGCATCATCTGCGCCAATGCTGTGGTAGCGTTACCGGCGCCAATATTTCCCAACTCTTTCAGAACGTCAAAATACTCCGCCGACATTTCTTCTAAGGTAATCTCGCCCACTACAGATCCTCCTAAACATTCTCAAGAACAACCGCATTCAAATCCAGCAAAGAGATCAGGCTGCCGTCGCATTTGCCGATTCCGCATAAAAAGTTTTTCCTGTCATCTTTGGAATCATAGGCGATCTTCTCAATCTGGTCGTTTTCCAGCGTAACGACCTCTTTGACCTCGTCCACGATCACGCCGATGGTTCCCTGCTGCTCCAGCTTCAAGATAATGATTCGGCTGGATTTGCTTTCCACATCCGGCTCCAGCCCCATCTTAATGCGGATACTCATGACCGGAATGACTTCCCCGCGAAGATTGATGACGCCCTTCAGATAGGCGTCTACCTTCGGCACTCTGGTAATATGCTGCATTCTAACAATATTGTCGATGTATTTAATATCGATACCGTACTGCTCGTCTCCCAGTCTGATGACAATAAACTGTGTGGTTTCGCCGACTACTTTTAATTCTTCCATATCGCTGTTCCTCCCTCTGACTAAATAAGTGCGTTGGCGTCCAGAATCAATGCCACTTCGCCGTCGCCAAGGACAGTTGCGCCGCTGATAATCTTACACTTGCTGATATATTTACCCAGTGACTTAATAACGATCTCCTGCTGTCCGATCAGTTCGTCTACCACCAGACCCGCATACTTATCGCCTTTCTTCACGATCACGACGACCAAATTATCCTCCGGGTTTTTCTTACTCTCAATATCTAGGATTTCGCTGAGGCGAATCAAAGGAATCACCAGGTCTCTTAACTGGATCACCTCTTTTGCCTGCACCAGCTTCACGTCCGCAGGGGAAATATCCTCAATGGTCTGGATAGAGCCAAGGGAAATCGCATACTTCTCATTGCCGATATCCACCATAAGAGCCTGGATAATCGCCAGCGTCAGCGGCAGCCTGATAATCCATGCGCTGCCCTCGCCGAGCTTGGACTTCACCTCTACCTCGCCGCTTAAGGACTCAATCATGGATTTGACCACATCAAGGCCCACGCCTCTTCCTGATACGTCGGTAACCGTCTTAGCCGTAGAGAAGCCCGCGTTAAACAGGAGATTGATAACCTCCTTCTCGCTCATGTTCTCGCCCTGCTCAGGCGTAACGACGCCGCGCTCGATGGCTTTTCTTCTGACAGCCTCCGTATCGATACCGTTACCGTCGTCCCTTACCTCGATCACAACGTTATTGCCGTCCTGATATGCGTCCAGAAAGATCGATCCTACCTCCGGCTTTCCTCTTTCCTTACGGACCTCCGCGGATTCCAGGCCGTGATCTGCGGAATTTCGGATCAAATGCATCAGCGGATCGCCGATCTGGTCTACTACGGTACGGTCTAACTCTGTTTCCTCGCCCGTCATGTACAGCTCCATCTTCTTGCCCAGCTTCTTCTGCAAGTCGCGAACCATACGGGGGAATTGCTTCAGGGTACTCTCGATAGGTACCATTCGTACCTTCATCACCGATTCATGGAGGGACGTGGTAACGCTCTCCAGATACTCAATCTGCTCGTTTACCGCCGGGCTGGAGGTACCGGACACGGTAGACGCCGATACCAGTGAATTTTTAGCGATAATCAGCTCGCTCACCAGATTCATCAGGGTATCCAGCTTTTCAATATCCACCCTGACGGTTCGGTTTACCACCGGTTTGTTGGCCGCAGGCTTCTTAGCGGCAACGGCAGCGCCTGCCGTCGGCGCCGTGCTGGCTGCGGGCGCCGCGGGAGTATCCTTTCTCTCTTCCGTCTCCACCGTCTCCTGTATCCCGGCTGCAGCAGCCACGTCCATCTCGTCTCCCAAAACCTCTTCTATCTCAGACACCCCTTTGGCGGCGGCAATCGCCTGCTCTAAGGTTCCGTCTGAGATTACAACCAGGCTGAAATCCAAATCAAATTTTTCATCTTCAATATCCTGCGCGGAGGGATCGGAAACGATAATCTCACCGATCTCTTCAATCGCTTTAAATACCAGGAAAGCCCTTGCCGCTTTCAGAATACAGGACTCCTGTACCTTTACCGTCAGGCCATAGGCTTTCTTGCCCTGTCTGACAGCTTCCCTCAGGACGTTCTGCACGCTCTCGTTCAAGTGAATCGCAAGCCACTTCCTGCCTGCGCCGCCCTCCTGGCCTGCTGGAGCCGCGTCGGCCTGCGCCGCCTCCTGGGCGGCCGGTTGCGTCTCCGCCGCCGAACCGTCGTCCTCCTGCCCGTTCATGATCGCGTTTAACTGCTTAATCAGGGGCTCGTTATCGTTGGTACCCTCGTCGGAGCTTTCCCGGATATTGGTGTTATACTCCTCCAAAGCGTCCAGGCACTGGAACAGCACGTCGATCATACCGGCATTTACCTTAATATTGCCGTTGCGCACCTCGGAAAACACATTTTCCATATCATGGGTCAGATTCTGCATACGCTTATAGCCCATGGTGCCCGCCATACCCTTTAAGGAATGTGCCGCACGGAAAATCTCGTTAATCGTATCCATGTTCTCCGGATCCCGCTCCAGAGAAAGGATCTGCGTATTCAGGCTCTGCAAATGTTCATTGGTTTCATCAAGGAAAATTTCAAGATACTGACTTACATCCATATTATTTTACCCCCACGTTCATTATAATTTCCTGTGCAATCTGCTCCAACGGCACGATCTGGTCTGACAGCCCGGCGTTGACAACGCTCTTGGGCATACCGTAAACAGCGCACGTACCCGCCTCCTGAGCAATTACATGGATTTTTTTCTTTTCTTTCAAGTTCTGGATTCCCTGCGTGCCGTCGGCTCCCATTCCCGTCATGACAACGCACACGATCTGGTCATATCTGCTGTCGCGAAGGGATTCGTACATATAATTGGCACAGGGCTTTACGCCCTCCCTGGAAGGCTCGTCCGTATAGTGGATACTGTACCTGCTGGCCATCGTCAGGATATTCAGGTGCTTGCCTCCCATAGCGATATATACGGTTCCCGCTTCCAGCACGTCGCCCTCCGCCGCCTCCTTGACATGAACCTCGCTCAGGGAATCCAGCCGTTCCGCCAGGGAAGCCGTAAAGCCCGCCGGCATATGCTGTACTACTACAACGGGCGCTTTCAGATTCCTGGGAAGTCTGGGGATCACCGCCTGCAGCGCTTTCGGCCCGCCTGTGGAACTGGCAAGCGCCACAATCTTGTTGCCGCTTACGGCGGAAGCGTGTCTGCCGACCAATTCTACCATCTTCCTGGAAGTCCTCAGTTCCTCCATGGTAAAGGTCTTGCCTATGGTGGGCGTCTTGGAATCCGCCACGACTGCCAGAATCCGGAGCATTTTATCCTTAAATTCACCGTTCCTGCAGTCCATCGCGTTGTTGGGCTTATGGATAAAATCAAGGGCTCCCAGCTCCAACGCGTCCAGAGTAGTCTTGGCTCCTTCCTTGGTATCGGTGCTCGCCATCATGATCCTTGCCGAAATCTTGCGTTTCTGCAATTCCTTGAGCAATTCCAGGCCATTCATCTGAGGCATATTGACATCCAGCACAACCGCGTCGTATGTCTTTCTGCTGAGCAAATCCAACGCTTCCAGTCCGTTGACCGCACGATCCTGAACTTGAAACCTCTCGTCACTGTTGATTATATCACAGAGTACCCTTCTCATAAGTGCAGAGTCGTCAACAAGTAATATATTTTTTTTCATCCTTCTAATCCTCCATGTCAGAGCAATTTACACTGTCATTCCAATTCTTTTTTATTCTTAAGGGTCTTGCGCTCTTCATCAAAGATGTACTTTATGATTTCCTCCCTTTCCTCCGAATCCATATTCACATACTGGACACGATGCTCATACACCCCCTTGCGGTTTTCCAATTCCTTTACGGCAAGTACCCTGCCTGCCAGATTATACTCCTTTACCTGGCCGTTGATCGTCAGACAGTATTTACACAAAATCATACTCTGTACTTCATAAGCGTAATTGGCCACAAATCTCAGGCCGCCGCCGCTGATATCCGCTATAATACTGCTTTTCAGGGGCAGCTCAGGAATCAGCTTATCCACCTGGTTGTGATCCGTGAAGGAAATTTCCTCCTCCTGCAGCTGTCTGGAATTCATCTCCAGGGCACAGCTAAACCTGTAATACTCCCTGCGCTGATATTTCCGCAGGTTGCTGATCAAATCCAGTACCAAAACATAAATACTGTTATTCTTATATCTGTCAACCACTCTGGCATAACACTGATACAAGCCGCTGTCGCCGTAAAAGTACAGATCATATTCGCCGTCCACAGGCAGCAGAATGAGTTTGGACTTCTCTATTGGCATGGCAATTTCTATCCTGTCATCAGAGAGAACATCCAGCACCTGGCTCTGATGGGTTCTGCGTGATACCCCAATCTCCGGATCAGCCAGGGAATGGTCGATCGCCTGCAGATCAACCCGGCAGCCCGGTACCACATATTTTGATATAAGGTTTGCCATCTCTTCCTCCTCTTTATAGTAATCGGCTAATATAGGCGTTTGCGAAACCCACTCATAATGCTATATTCATTGTACAAATTGCATAAACACAAACAAGCTCTTTGAAGACGTCGGCACTTGGCGAGGTATTTTCGAGCCTGGTAACGTTACGTCGGAAACGGAGTGCAAGCGTGACTGTGTTGGTGATACAATTTGTGCAATTTCACAGCCTATCATAAGTTTCGCAATTACCTGAATCAGTTAATATTCTTTAATCATTAATAACACATCATCGCTTCGCGATGATGTGGGAAAAAAACGCCGCCATACCACGTTTTGTTAAATTCTTATTTAATTCTTTGTTCATCAGCTTCGCAGCCATGACCTCATAAGCCACCGCCGATTTCGCCCTGGGATTATCCAAAGAAACCGGGGTCTGCTGCATAACCGCCCTTGCAAGCTGGGCGTCCTGGGGAATCATTCCCAGATAGCTGATGGGGACTTGCAGATAACGGTTTACCACCGCTTCCAGCTTAGCGTATAAGGCTTCCGCCTCCGCCTCGCCGGACACCTTATTGGCAATCACCTTAATCTGTGAATCCACGCTGGAATAGCGGGGGTGCCTGCCCAACGCCTTGAGCAGGGAATAGGAATCCGTGATGGAAGTAGGCTCCGGCGTAGTCACCAGCAGAATTTCCCCGCTGGCCACCAGAAATTCCAGCACTGCGTCCGATATCCCCGCGCCGGTATCCACAATAATGGTATCCGCCATTTCGTCCAGCTCCGTCAGATTCCGGATAATATAGCTCAGATAATCCTTACTCAGATTCGACATTCCGGCAATCCCGGAGCCGCCGGATATAAAACCGACCTCCATGGGGCCCCATGTAATAATATCCTTGATATTCTTGCCCTGATAAATTAAATCACATAAGTTATGTTTAGGCACCGCACCAAACATAATCTCAATATTCGCCAATCCGAAATCGGCGTCCAGAATAATCACTCTCTGACCCATTTTACGGAACTGTATCGCCAGATTAATCGCCGTGTTAGACTTGCCCACGCCGCCTTTCCCGCTGGTAACGGTGATGACTCTCGCCAGGGGGCGCTGCGGGCGGCTGCCCGCTTTTATGATATTTCTTAATTGTTCAGCCTGATCCATAGGCTTCCTCCTTAGTTTTTCCCTCCGAGCAGTCTCTTGACTGTTTTCTGCGCGTTAAAGTCTTCGATATCGTCCGGCACGTTCTGTCCGTAGGTGACGTAAGACAGGGAAGCGCCGGTATATAACCTCAGATTCAGTAAATTGCCCAGCGTGGTAGTCTCATCCAGCTTGGTAAAAATCAGCTTGTAATCCGCCATTTCCTTATACGAATCCGCTATGCTGACCAGATCGCGGTATTTAGTGGTGGCGCTTACCACCAGATAGACCTCCTTCTCCACCTTGTCGTCCACGGAATGGATAAAATTACTCATGTTATCCTTCTGGGTTCCGTTCTGATGGGAATGTCCCGCCGTATCTACCAGAATATAATCATAGTCCCTGAAATCCTCCATTGCTTTCTCAAGCTCTTCCACGGTATAGATGACGCGGAAGGGTACCTCCAGAATGTTGGCGTAGGTGCGAAGCTGCTCCGCCGCCGCAATCCGATAAGTATCCGCAGTCAACAGCGCTACCTTTTTCTTTTCATCTACCTTGAACTTGGACGCGATCTTGGCGATGGTGGTCGTCTTACCCACGCCGGTAGGCCCGATAAAAAATACCATCTTGATGCCGTTTGACGCCGACGTAATGCCGTTTGGCTTACCAAACCGGAGAATCATCTTCTGATAAATATTCGCCAGCGCGTAATCAAAGGGCAGATTAGGCTTATTAATCTGTTCTATCTCGTTGATAATTTCATTGGCGTAGGGTTCTTCTACTTCATTTTCCAGCATGGTATGATGAAGCAGCTTCATGAATTTCTCTGTTTCGGTTTCTTCCTTCTGTTCCTCCGGCTCCTTATTGTCCTTCTCTTCCTCCGGCTTCTGCAGCTGCTGCTCCAACAGCGACTGTAAGCTGTCCAGCTTCTCCTCAATGGCGCTGTTTTCCTTTCTGGCAGAAGACTCCTCTTCCCCGGCAGGCGCGCTCTTTGCAAGAGCGGCTTCCCGGTTCTGGCTGGAAGCGATCACACTGTTGATAGCGGATACCGCCGCCGTATATTTCTCGCTCTCCTCCTCCAGCGCAACCGTTACCTCTACCATAGGGGACTTTAAGAACGACAGGAAGCCCTTCGGCTTTACGTTCTTGACGTTCATAACGACTACGCCCTCTCCCAGTTCCTTTTGAGCCGCCTGAACCGCCTCTTTTTCAGTTTTCGCAGTAAATTTCTTAATAATCATTATGCTGTCACCATCCCAACAGACTGTAATTCAATATTGGACTCTATCTCATTATAAGACACGACTACCAGATCCTTGTAATAATCTTCCGTCAGCTTCTTAAAGTACACGCGCACAATCGGCGAAGTAATCACGATCGGCATCTTGCCCAGATCCTCCAGCTTCTTCGTCTCAGCGCCCACAGAATCCATAATCGCCTTGGTCTTGGCGGGATCCAGAGTCAGGTACGCGCCCTGCTCCGTCTGTTTGACGCTTGCCATAATCTCCTGCTCCAGCTTCGGATCCAGCGTAACCACACTGGTGGTCTCGCCGGCAGGGAAGAACTTATTGGAAATCGCCCGCTTCAGGCTTTGCCGGACATATTCTGTCAGGATATCCGTATCCCGCGTGGTGGCGGCATAATCCGCCAGCGTCTCGAAGATGGTCAGCAAATCCCGAATGGAAATGCCTTCCCTCAACAGGTTCTGCAATACCTTCTGGATTTCACCCAGCCCCAGCAGCTTGGGCACCAGTTCTTCTACCAGGGAAGGATTGGATTCCTTCAGGTTGTTGACCAGACTCTGCACATCCTGTCTGGTCAGGAGCTCCGCTATGTACTGCCGGATAATCTCTGTCAGATGGGTGGCGATAATGGACGGCGGATCTACCACCGTATACCCCATGCTTTCCGCCCGCTCCCGCTGACCCTCCGTAATCCAGATGGCCGGCAGATGGAAGGAAGGCTCAAAGGTAGGAATACCCGTAATCTCCTCTTCCACATACCCCGGATTCATGGCCATATAATGGTCAAACAGAATCTCTCCTTCGCTGACCTGCACGCCTTTTATTTTAATAATATATTGGTTCGGGTTCAATTGTATGTTATCACGCAGACGAATAATCGGCACCACCGTACCAAGCTCCAACGCGATCTGCCGCCGGATCATCACGACGCGATCCAGCAGGTCGCCGCCCTGATTCACGTCCGCGAGGGGAATAATACCGTAGCCAAATTCCAGCTCGATCGGGTCTACCTGCAGCAAGGAGGTAACATTTTCCGGCTGCCTGATCTCCTCCGCGGCAGCCTCCTCCTGATCCGCCTCGTGTTCGATCGCCGCCGTCTCGATGGTGCCCGCCATCACTCTTCCCACCGCGATAAAGATAATGCCCAGTGTGACAAAAAGCAGCGTATTCAACGGGGTAACGATCCCAAGCCCCGCGAGCACCGCGCCTACCAGATACAATACCTTGGGTACGCCGAAGAGCTGCTTGATCAGTACCGTACTGAAATCTGCGTCCTTAGCGCCCTTGGTGACCAGAATACCTGTGGATAAAGAGATCAGCAGCGAGGGAATCTGGCTGACCAGGCCGTCGCCGATGGTCAATATGGTATATTTATTCAGGGCGTCGGTCATCTCCATGCCCTGCCTGGTCATGCCCATGGCGATACCGCCCACAATGTTGACGGCGGTAATGACCAGACCCGCGGTGGCGTCTCCCTTAACATACTTGACCGCACCGTCCATGGAACCGAAGAAGCTGGCCTCCTCCTGAATCTTATCCCGGCGCTGCTTCGCCTCGGCGTCGGTAATCGCGCCGGTATTTAAGTCGGCGTCGATGGCCATCTGCTTACCCGGCATGGCGTCCAGCGTAAATCTTGCCGTAACCTCAGCCACACGCTCGGAACCTCTATTGATAATCATAAACTGCACAATAATCAGAATCACAAAGACGATCGCGCCGATAATCAGGTCGCCGCCGCCTACATACTGGCCGAAGGTCTGCACCACGTTGCCGGGGTCGCCGGTGGTCAGGATCAACCGGGTAGAAGAAACGTTGAGGGCGATCCTGAAAATCGTGGTAAATAACAGGATCGTCGGGAAATAAGACATATTCAATACTTCCGTGGCGAACATACAGCCAAACATAACCGTAAAGGCAACGGCTATATTACAGGCCAGAAGCACATCCAGCAACCCCGATGAAATCGGCACAATCAACATAATAAACGCGGCAAGTACATAAGCGGCCACGCCAAAATCGGCTCTTTTCAAGCTTCCCATCTATCTCTTCTCCTTTCCCCGTTTTTTCTTTTCTCAGGGCTATACCTTCCCCTGCAAATGATATACAAAGGCCAGGACCTCCGCCACCGCCTGATACAGCTCCGGCGGTACTACGCTGCCCACTTCCACGTTGGCATACAACATTCGGGCAAGCGGTTTATTCTCTACAATCTCAATATGATACTCCTTAGCCGTCTCCCTGATCTTCTGCGCCAGATAATCCGCGCCCTTGGCGATGACATAGGGGGCGTCGTACAGATCCGGGTCATACTTGATCGCTACGGCCAGATGGGTCGGGTTGGTAATGACCACATCCGCCTCCGGGAGCTGCTGCATCATACGCCGTCTGGACGCCTCCTGCATCCTCTGGCGCTGCTTGCTTTTGATCTGGGGGTCTCCCTCCTGGTTCTTATATTCATCCTTGACCTCCTGCTTGGTCATCTTCATATCATTCTTAAACTTAATCCTCTGGTATGCGTAATCCAGAGCCGCGATCACCATATACCAGATGGCGATGCGGAGCCCCAGGCCGATCACCAGCGAACCCACCTGCGCCACCGCCTGGTTTAAGGACAGGTCGTAGAACAGATACAGGGAGGGCATATTTTTATTTAAATAAGAATACACCACATAGGATACCAGGCCGATTTTTAGAATCGATTTCAGCAGCTCCACCAGGGAATTCAGAGAAAAGATACGCTTCACTCCGCTGACCGGGCTCAGTTTATTGAATTTCGGCTTCATGGGCTTGGCGGTAGGCTTCCATTTCACCTGCACCACATTGCACACAAACGCCACGATAAATCCTACGATTAAAAAGGGCGCCAGAATCAGCAGCACCCGGCTCATGGAACGGATAAAAATCGCGTTCAGCGTCTGCTCCGGCACATTGCCGTCATACATCTTGATATAATCAGGAATCTGGGAATAAATATCATACATATTGCCCACAAAGTAGGTTCCCATATATTCCACCCAGATATAGAGCAGCGCAAAAGCCGCCAGCATCTCAAAGGCGCTGGTAATCTCCTTGCTCTTGGCCACCTGGCCTTCCTTACGGGCATCTTCAAGCTTCTTGGAAGTAGGATCCTCCGTTTTCTCCCCGCCGGGTCCATCTTTGGCAAAAAACTGGAGATTATACTGTAAAATCATGTCATCCCCTCCACAAAGGATACAATCATTCTCTTCATTTCCGTAAAAACAAAATCCGCCGCGCTGGGAAGCATTCTGACCGTCAGGAACATAATCCCCAGCCCGACCAGCATTTTCAACTGGATTCCCACGGCAAACATATTCAACTGAGGCGATACCTTGGCAAGCACGCCGAGAATCACGTTTAACAGGATCATACTGCAAAAAATAGGCAGGATAATGCGGAAACCGATGGTGATGTAATCCGTCAGGAACATAATCACGGATTCCACCAGGGATTCCGTCCGAAAGACCGCCCCATTCACCGGTATCAGGGTGAAGGTGTCTATCAGCGCCTGCAAAAGATAGCGGTACATTCCGGTAATAATCAGAAACAAGGTAAACAGATACTGGTAATACACGCCGCTGAAGGTCGCCTGCTCCTTAGTCGTCGGATCCATCAGGGAAACCATGGAAACGCCGATTTCCATATCCGCAATGCTTCCCGCGAAAGCGGTGACCGTAGTGCAAAGCTGCGCCCCCCACCCAATCAGGAAGCCGGTCAGCGCTTCCTTCATCACAATAATCGCGTAGCCCAACAGACTGTCATAGACCACTTCATTGTGATCCACCGCCTGAAAAATCAAATATGCGATAAAAATGCTAAGCCCTATCCTTACCCGCTGCGGTACGCCGGTCATACTAAAGAAGGGAGCCACGTAGATAAAGCAGCTAACCCTGACCAGTATCAGCAAAAAGTATTCCAAATCCGCATAGGTAAAAGTAAAATCTATCATTCCGCCACTTTCTTTTATCTGATATACGAACTAAAATTCAGCCACAGGTTCGTCATATATTCCACAATCGTATTCAGGAGCCAATGTCCCACCAGAATCAGCGTCAGGAACACGGCCAGTATCTTCGGCACAAAGGTAAGGGTCTGCTCCTGAATGGAGGTAACCGTCTGAAAGATACTGACGATCAGACCTACGCATAAGGACACCAGCAGAAGCGGCGCCGCGCATTTGATAATGGTAAACAATGCCTCCCCCGCAATGGCTGTGACGTCATCTATTGTCATGTCTTCCCTTCCTTTCCCAGTCCCGCAGGCTCCTCTCCCGGACGGCAGCGCCGTCCTCTTCCAAGTCCACGGCTAATATACATAGAAGCTCTCCACCAGTCCTTTAATAATCAAATACCAGCCGTCCGCCAGCACAAAGAGCAGAATCTTAAAGGGCATGGAAATCGTAGTCGGCGGCAGCATCATCATACCCATGCTCATCAGGGTGGACGCCACAACCATATCGATTACGATAAAGGGGATATAAATCAAAAATCCGATAATAAACGCATAGCGCAATTCGCTGATAATAAAGCTGGGCACCAGCACGCTCATGGGAATCTCAGACAGGGTGCCGTCCCACTCCGTACGGTTAATCTCCATAAAGAGGCTGACGTCCTTCTTCTGGGTCTGCCGGTACATATACTCCCGTATGGGTTCCACCGCTTTCGTAATCGCCTCTTCCTGATCCAGCTCTCCCGCCTCATAGGGCACGACGGCCTCCGTATAAATCGTGGCCAGCGTCGGTTGCATGATAAAGAACGTCAGGAAAAGCGCAAGGCCTATCAGGACGATATTCGGCGGCGCGGTCTGCGTATTCAGCGCCTGCCTCGTAAAATGCAGAACAATGATAATTCTGGTAAACGAGGTCAGCATAATAATCAATGACGGTGCAATAGCAATCAGGGTAAGGATTACCAGAATACGCAAAGCGCCATTCACACTGCCATTCCCGTCGTTGTATGTAACCGTCACCGTATTGGCTATATTCAGTTCTGACAAATCATCGGCATTGTCCGAAGCGCCGGGTTCATTGATGTTCGTCCGCTCGTCGGTTGTTCCCGTAAGATTGGACTCCCGGTAAGGGGTATCGCTGGACGCGTATGCCGTCGTCTTCTGACTAAGACACAATATGCCTGCCATGAACAGCAGGCATACTAATTTTGCCAAATGATATCCGGAAAAATATTTCTTCATTTGTCTCGCCCATCTTCTTTTTCCAGAAAATTTCCTTTTTGCACTTTTGTTAAAATATCCCTGAAAGAAGAGCCTTTCGAACCTTCCCCCTGGGAAAGGCACAAATCCTCTCCGGGGATCTCTGCTAACATTGTAACAGTATCCTTGCAAACCGCTACTGCCAAATATTTCTGTCCAACCCTGATGATCTGGACATATTTGTTGTTAGAAAGGCGCATTGCCTCAATCAGCTCTATATTTGCGCCGACGTTTTTGCTCTTCTGGTATCCCGCCGTCCACTTGGTGACCCACCAGGTAATCACCAGCACAAATACAAAGATGACTAATACGGTCAGGAATTGTACATAAGAATCCATTCTGTCCGATACCGTAAGTATCATTATCCCACAACCTTCTTAACCGCCTCCAGCACACGATCCGCCTGGAAAGGCTTTACGATAAAATCCTTCGCGCCGGACTGGATCGATTCGATTACCATTGCCTGCTGTCCCATAGCGGAGCACATAATCACCATAGCGCCCGGATCAGCCGCCTTGATTTTCTTCAGCGCCTGAATACCATCCATCTCCGGCATAGTAATATCCATCAGTACAAGATCCGGCTTAAGCTCATTGTATTTCTCAACCGCCCTGGCGCCGTTCTCAGCTTCTCCGGCCACATTATACCCGTTCTTAGTCAGGATATCCTTGATCATCATACGCATGAACGCTGCATCATCACATACCAAAATATTTTTCGCCATCTTTTTTCTCCTATTTCATCTTATTTGACAATTTCAGTTACTCGAACGCCAAAGCTTTCTTCGATTACTACTACTTCACCTTTTGCAACAAATTTGCCGTTGACCAATACGTCGATCGGTTCGCCGGCAATTTTATCCAGTTCAATGATAGTACCCGGAGCGAAATCCAGAATATCTGAAATGGATTTGGATGTTCTGCCAAGTTCTACGGTGACCTCCAGCGGCACATCTTTAATCAAGCTGATATTTTCCTGACTTTGCATGGGATTAAAATCATTCGCAAAGCTCTGGAACTGCGCAGGCTGCACATTCATATTAGGCTGCATCTGCGGCATTGCCATCTGCATCTGGGGCATTCCCATCTGCATTTGTGGCATTCCCATTTGCATCTGGGACATTCCCATCTGCATCTGCGGCATTGCCATCTGGCTCATATCCATCTGCGGCGCTGCCTGCTGGCTCATATCCATCTGCGGCGGCTGTGCCTGCGCCTGCGGCGCCGGCGACGGTTCCGGGGCGGACGCCGCAGTATCGGAGCCTCCCTGGCTGCCTATGAAGGTATTGTACAAGTCCTTCGCAAAGTCAATCGGATATAGCTGCATAATTGTGGAATCAACCAGTTCGTCAATCTGCATATGAAATGCGATCTTACAAAAGGTTTCCTCCAAAAACGGGGCGATATCCCCACCGGACTTGAAAGCCGTAAGATCGACCAGGCTTGCCTCCGGCGGACTGATGTCGATCATCTTGCCAAGCATTGTGGAAAGAGATGTGGCGGCGGAACCCATCATCTGGTTCATCGCCTCGGAGATGGCGCTTAAATGCAGTTCCCCCAACTCCCCGTCCGTATTGCTGCCATCGCCGCCCATCATCAGGTCGGTAATGACCTTGACGTCATGCTCCTTTAAAATCAGGATATTGGAGCCGTCCAGCCCCTGCGTATATTTGATCTGGATAAACACACAGGGTTTCTCGTATTCAGACAGCACATTTTTCCATGTTGCCAGCGTGACAACCGGCGTCGTAATATTGACCTTTCGATTCACCAGCGAATACAGGGTGGTGGCCGAAGACCCCATACTGATATTGGCCACTTCCCCGATGGCGTCTCTTTCGATTTCTGTCAGAAGCGATTCGTCCAGATCGGCGTCTGCAGATGGCGCCGATTCCTCGGCCGTCGCCGCGGCCTCCACAATGTCGCTGACGTTGCTGGGCGAATCCATACCGCTTAAAAGCGCATTTATTTCATCTTGTGATAACATTCCGTCCATACTTCTCTATTCCCCCTCTCTAATTACCGACGTTACTCTGACAGCATATTTATCCTTGCTGGAGCCCGGTAATGCGGTGAATTTTTTAATATTGCCAACATATACTGTAAGGTCGTCTTCCACCTCAGTATCCAGCCGGATAATATCGCCGACCTGCAAATTAACAAAATCATTAACCGATATACTGGTCTTACCCAGTACCGCTTTGACAGGAACATCGACCCTCTTAATCAGCGCTTCAATATACTCCTCAAAGTCTTCCTCGTTCTGCTCCTGCATATTAGCGTACCAATACTTGGTATTCAGCTTATCCATGACATTTTCCAGAGTAAAGAACGGGAGGCAGACATTCATGAAGCCTTCTACTTCCCCTATTTTCATATTCAAGGTGACGATCGCAATCATATCGTTAGGTGCGATCACCTGCGCGAACTGCGAATTGGTCTCAATCCTTTCCATGACAGGATTTACATCCACCACATTCTTCCACGGCTCCCGCATCAACTGCATACAGACTACCATGATCTTTTCTATGATCGTCATCTCTATTTCCGTGAAATCCCTGTTCTTCTCCAGCGGATCTCCCGAACCGCCCAACATTCTGTCGATAATCGCGAAGCCTAACTGCGCCGCCAGCTCAATCAGAATCGTCCCGCCCAACGGCTGGAAATTCACAATCCCCAGAATCACCGGATTGGAAAGGGCGTTGGTAAATTCCGAAAAAATAACCGTCTCGGAACTTGCCACGGAAACCTGTATATTTTTCCTGAGATATACCGGAAGATTGGTTGACAGCAGTCTTCCGTAGTGCTCGTATATAATTTCCAGAGTGCGCAGGTGTTCCTTAGAGAACTTCGTAGGACGCTTAAAATCATAATTCTTCACCTGTTTGTCACTGGCATCGTTCATGTCGTCTGCATCTAGTTCGCCGCTGCTCAGCGCCGCCAGCAGATTATCAATCTCACTTTGAGATAGTACCTCTCCCACGAAAGTTCACCTCCTGTGGTACTATTTTAAAATATCATATTCCTGCGCGTATCCAAAGATTCTTCCGTAAAATCCGCGCATCACTGGAACATAATATCGCTGAATGACACATTATAGATAAATTCAGAGTCAAACAGAGCCTGCACCCTCTCCAGAATCTCCTGCTTGATCTGATCCTGATTCTCCTTGGCCTCTTCCATGGTATATTGGGAGAAGATATCGTTAATCTCACTCTTAATCAGGCTTTCCTGAGACGTCAGGTCGGAGCCGTAAGTCTTATAGCCCTCGTCCTTGGTATTGATCGACAGCGCCACCGACACCAGGCAATAATGGCTCGATGTATCGTCCTCGCTGTTTTTCAGAGGAATCGTCATGGACTCTGAAATCAGATAGGTCTCCGTATCCGTCAGGGGGACGCTCTGCTCCGCAGCATCCTCGCCGCCGTTTTGCGCGCTCAGCTCCAAGTCCAGCGCCATCGCGATATTATCCACCAGCGCCGCGGTTTTTCTGGAAGCGCTGGTCACGCTGAACATCATAATCGCCGTCAGCACAATATTCACAATCAGCAGCGCCAGTATCACAATAGAAATCAAATTTTTCTTCATAACCTATCCTTCTCCTTTTACTTACTGCAAAAGCCTTCGGCGGACGTCCCGCGGCTTCCTGTCTAATAGGAGCTCAGCGGCGTATAAATCTTAATCTCCACCCGCCGGTTCTTCGCCCTGCCCTCCGCCGTGGAATTATCCGCAATCGGTACGTACTCGCCCCTGCCGGCATGCTTGATATTCGCCGGATCCAGGGAAGTGACGGACAACAGATAATTAAACACCGACAAAGCTCTTCCTGCGCTGAGCTCGTCATTATTGGAATATTTCACGCCGGACATCGGCACGTTGTCCGTATGTCCTTCTATCTCAATGGTTCCTTCCGCATATCTCTCCAGTATCACGCCTACCTGATCCAGCACAGGCAGAGCCTCCTCCTTCAGCGCCGCGCTGCCCGAATCAAAAAGCAGTGCGCCCTTCAGGGTAAGCTGGACATACTGGGTATTAAACTCCAGATCGATGTCCTCTTCCATGCCCGTCTCGTCGATGGCCTCCTGTATCTTCTCAGCCAGTTCCTCAGCCTCTTCCAGTTGAGCCTCTTCCAACTGCTGCTGCGCGTCCGCCACATCTTCAGACACGATCTCGCCATCGTCCATCTTGCCGGTACTGTTAATATAGTCGTCCAGCTCGTTGAGCTGGCTGACGCCGTTACTGATCAGAATCCCATCTCCAATCGCCGTCGCTCCGGCGCTGAAAATAGAAAAGGTCTGGTTAAAAGACGCCACCACTTCTTCAAATTTCTGCGCGTCCACGGTAGACATTGAAAACAGCAACACGAAAAAGCAGAGTAACAGATTCATCAAATCCGCAAAAGTTGACTGCCATGCCGGCGCGCCTTTTGGGGGTTCGTCCGGCTTTCTATTAGCCATCTGCTTCACCTCCGCCTTCTTCTTCACCGGGCGTCTCCCTATCCTTAGGCGCTAAGAAGGATTTTAATTTCTCCTCGATTACACGGGGATTCTCCCCTGCCTGGATAGACAACAAGCCCTCAATCTCTATTTCCTTGACCATCATTTCTTCCGCGTTCTTGCCCTTGAGCTTATTCGCCACGGGAGCGCAGATCCAGTTGGCAAGGATGGAACCGTATAAAGTCGTAATCAACGCGACCGCCATGGAAGGTCCAATGGAAGACGGGTCGTCCATGTCCTGCAGCATGTTAACCAGTCCGATCAGGGTACCGATCATACCCCAGGCAGGCCCCATCGTGCCCAGATTCTCCCAGAAGCCGATCTTCTGCTTATGCCGATCCTCCACGCTGACCAGCTCCGTCTCCATAATAGCCCGCACCAGCTCCGGGTCCGTGCCGTCCACAATCAGCAGAATCCCTTTCTTCAGGAACTGATCCTCAATATCCGAGGCCGCCTCTTCCAGAGAGAGAAGCCCTTCCTTACGCGCCACATTGGATAATTCTATAATCTTCTGAATAATTCCAGGGACGTCCATCGTCGAGGTCTTAAAAATCAGGGTAAAGCTCTTAAGGCCGTTGAGGAACCCCTGAAGCGGATAGCTTGCAAGAATACACATAAAAGAGCCGCCGAATGTAATCAATACCGACGGCATGTCCATAAAACGAAAGATTGCCGATGCATCGTTGCCCCATAAAATGCCAAAAACCATCAAAGCGAAACATAATACCAAACCGATAACCGAAGCTAAATCCATCTATATCCACCCGTTTTTACACTAATCTGCAAAAATATCCTTTCTATACGATTTTACTAAATTTTTCACTTCTTGTCTACTTTCTTTTACGATTATTTTCCGTCCGGTCGTGAAGGAAAGCACCGTATCGGGCGTCTCTTCTACCAATTCCAGCAAATCCGGATTGACCAGAACTTTCACGCCGTTTATTTTCGTCACTTCTATCATATCACTGTCCACTCCTGACTTCATTCATAATGGAACTTATTTATTCTACCACACATCTGTATAAACTGCAAAATTTTTTTCGGATATAAGGAAAAGGAAAAGGAGCCTCCCTCTCCAAAAGGGAAGCTCCTCTTATCCGGTTCGCCGGTTATTATCTCTTCAGGTTTACAAGCTCCTCCAGCATCGAATCCGATACGGTAATGATACGGCTGTTCGCCTGGAAACCACGCTGGGTCGTGATTATCTCTGTAAATTCAGAGGACAGATCCACGTTACTCATCTCCAGTACGCCGGAGGTCATGGTGCCGCCGCTGGCGGTAATGTCCTCGCCTACCCCGTCAAATTCGCCGGAGTTCATGGTGGTGGAGTACAGGTTGTCGCCCGCCTTGGCAAGGCCGGAAGCGTTGGCGAAGTTCGCCACTACGATCTGCCCCAGCAGCTTGGTTACCCCGTTGTCATAGGTGGCGGTGATCTTGCCGTCCGAGCCTACCTCAATGCCTGTCATCTCTCCCAGCTTCCTGCCGCTGCCGGTACTGTAACCGTCATTGGCTCCACTGGTGGCGGTGACGGTGGAGGTGCCGCCGTTGTTATACATGCTGACGCTGGAGAAATCGATGTCGATATCCTCAAAGTGGGTCAGGCTGACCGTATCCCCCGTCAGGGTGGAAGCCGAGGTATTGAAATCCAGCGTTACGCTGTCGTTGTTCTGGCTGCCGATATAGGAGAAATATCCCGTATCCACATCGAATACCAGCTCGTAGCCGCTATTCGTCTCCGTAGCGGTAATCTGCGCGTAGCCGTTGGGCGCGATATAGGAAATCGCATAATTGACGCCGTCGCCGCTCTCTAAGTTAAACACCTGCTCCAGAATTGCTTCCTCATCATCAGGATAGGTAAGCGTCACGCCAAAGCCGCTGCCGTTCCAGGAAGAATCCTGGTTGGTCTCCAGATCTACCGTGAAGCTGATGGTCCGGTCAGAGCCGTCGCCTGTAACCGTAACGCTGCTGACGTCCTCCAGCCCGCTCATGGCCTGCAGGGCTTCTTCCCAGGTGACGGCATTAGCATCGTCGGTACCCACCGGCACCGTCTCGCCATCACTATTTACCGTATAGTATGTATCTTCATCATCAACGTAAATCAGATTATAAGGCTCAGCCTCCAACTGATCCTGGGTCAGCGTCACGCTGGCGCTTACCGTCACGGTGGTGCCCTCGCTTACCGTATAAGGCGTCGTGGTAATATCGGAAACAGCAGTACTGCCAATGCTTGTTACCGTGGAGCTGCCCGCCGCTACCAGCAGGGCATTGCTGCTATAGCCGTCCAGCAGCTCGGAAAGCGAGATGTTCAGGCTATAAGTCTGGGAATCGCTGTCGTAAGAAACCTCGTCCGTATTGATCTTATACAGCTCCGTGGTGGACAGGTCGGAATCGGAACCGAAGCTGGCAATCTGGTTGATATTGGACAGATTGTACTTGGTCACCAGGGACACGCCCTCGCTGTCTAAGATATCGTCTAACTGCACCCGGTAATAGCCCTCCGAGTCCTTACTGTGGACGCTGAACTTAGCCGTATACTGATAGCCCAGGTTATCGTAAAAGCTCAGGGTAATAATTCTGCCGGAGGTGCTGCTGACGTCTGTGTCATTTTTATCCAGGATACCGGACACATAAGCGGCCGTGGTCGCTTCCGGCTCTACATACAGGTTATCCGCGCTCATAATCGTCAGCGCCGATACGGTATCCGCCACGATTTCTCCCGTATCCGGGTCTACCTGCCACCCCATAACCTTATAGCCGGTGGTGGACATTACCAGATTGCCCGAACCGTCTATGGTAAAGGAACCGTCTCTCGTAAAGAAATTCTGGGAGCCGTTGCTGACTACGAAGAAGGAATCTCCCGTAATCATAATATCAAAGGGATTATTGGTCGTCTGCGCCGAGCCCTGGGTCGTGATCGACGTGGAAATAGCGCCGGTCTTGGAACCGAGACCGATCTGGCGGGCGTTGGTACCGCCCCGCCCGGTGGTGGAGTTGGCGCCCGTAGCGTACTGGGTTGTCTGGTATAATAAGTCGCTGAATACCATGGACTGCGACTTGTAAGCGGTTGTGTTGACGTTGGCGATATTATTACCGATAACGTCCATTCTTGTCTGGTGGGTTTTCAGACCTGCCACACCAGAGAAAAGTGATCTCATCATAGTGAAATGACCTCCTTCTTGTCCGTGAAACCGTTGGGAGTCCCCTGATCGGGTTCCTCCCCTGTTCCTTCTGTCAGTCGGGAACAAAAGCCTCCGTAAAGGTCCGGCTACATAATAACGGCTCCATCAATATTGGTGAATACATTGTCGTTGGTATCTGTCTGATCCATCGCCGTAATGACCGTATGATTCGGTACATTCACGATAAAAGCGAGGGAATCCACAATTACCAGAGATTCGTTAATTCCTTTCGCGCCCGCCTTGACGGTTCCCTGATTCAGACGCTGCACCTGCTCCTCCGTCAGCTCGATATTGCGGTCTGCCAGACGGTTCGCCGCGTGCTTGGAAAACCTGACCTGCTCCGCTTCCCCGGAATCCCCCGTCTTGCCGGACAGGATATCCTGAAAGCTCAGTCCCTCTGCTGTCTGGGACGTCCTCTGCTGTCTGTTCTGATTCAGATATTGCGCCTGCAGCTGCTCGATGGAAAGGAATTGATTGCCTTGAATCTTCATACTCTCTCCTCCCTGAGATAGCGCTGGAATGTGATGTCCTATTCCGCTGAAGTTCCGTCTTCATTGAGCGTTCCGTCCGCGATGGCGGCGTCAACGATATCGTTCATCTTGCTGACATACTCCTCCAGGCCTTCCACATAATCATCCGCGATAAAGCTCTGCTGGTATTCTGTCATGTTTTCGTATATTTCTTCCAGTTCCTCTACTGCCTCCCTGTCATCCAGCGTCAGGGAAGAAAGCTCCGGAAGGTCGTTATAAGAATTGATAAAGCTGGCCGCAAGCTTATATGCTTCCAGATAGGCGGAATCCGCCACGGTATGTAAATCGTCCATGGAATACAGTTCCCCGTTGATGGAAAGATAAGCCTTGCTGTTCTCATATACTACATAGTCCACATTGCCCTGTACCGTGGTGGTGGTGCCGGAGCTGCTGGTAATCTGCATCAATACCGTCTGCCCTACCAGTGTGGAGGCTCTTGACAGTTCCAGAGTCGCGCTCATATTCTGCATCTGCTCCAACTCTGAGAATGTGGCATACTGGGAAATATACTCTGTGTTAGAGGTGGGCTCCAGAGGATCCTGATATTTCATCTGCGCCACCAGAAGCTGTAAAAACGCGTCCTTATCCAGCGTAGAACTGCTGCTTGTGGACGAACTGCTGCTTGCCAGGGAAGACGCCGTCGTGGATTCTACCAACTGGCCATTTTCTACGGTTCCTACTACTCCCATATGTTTCACTCCTTTCTACTACTACAATCCAATTTTGTTGCGAATCTCTGTGCCTGCTAGGGCTTACGCCGTATAATCTACCGTACTGCCGTTTGCCTGCATCATTTCCACGGCGATGCGCTCGGAATCCTCCATCATCGCAAGATCCGTCTCTTCGTCGATCTCGTCCAGATTGATTCTTCTGACGCCCTTTCCGGCCCCGGCCTGCTTCTGTTCCATTTCTTCCCGCTGCTCTCCGGGCTGTTCCCCGTAGGCATGTTCCGCAACCGTTACCTCTACCGCGTCTACCTTGATGCCCTGCTCTTCGAACTGGTTCTTGAGCTGAATAAGCTGTGTCTCGATCACCGTCCGCACGGTCTCGTCCTGCGTGGTAAAATGAGCCGTCATCACGCCGTCCTTCGCCGCGATCTGTACGTTAACCGTGCCCAGGCTTGCGGGGTGAAGCTGCATCTCCAGTTCCTGTGTATCCGCTGTCAGATTGATCTTCATGTATTCCATGATCTGATCCATAATCTCCTGCGTATCCGCGGACTGGAATACCGGCTCTTCCGCCTGTACGACGTTTACCTCGGTCTGCTGCACCGGCGTCTGGGTAAAAAGATTCCCTGCGGCATTGCCCTCTTCCCGGTTTCCCAGATCAGACGCGCCGCTCTCTTTCCGCCCGGAAAATCTGGTTTCCTCTGCTCCCGGAACGGCTGTCACTTCCTCCGTAACGCTCTTTGAGCCGCTGGCGTCGTCTACCGTCACCTTCATCTGCACCGTTTCGCCATCCCGCTGTACCGATACGGTATAATCCTTCATACCCTCCAGAGCGGGCTCCGGTCTTTCCTGCATCGGCGTCATCTCCTGCATATCCGGTTCCTGTATCCCGGCTTCCGGCTGCCCGGATACCGCCTGTTCCAGCAGAACGTTCAATTCTTCCCTGCTTACGTCCAACTCTTCCGCCAGCGTATCCAGATCCGTGTCCAAAGTCTCCAACAGGTCTTGCAGGCTGCCATAGAGTGATTCGTCCGTCACCAGAGATAACTCGTCTGTGCTGTCGGTAAGATTTAATAACAGTTGTTTGAGATTATCGGGGTCGAGCAGTTGTGCAGCGGTCAATCCAAGTATTTCCATAGCCGCTTCCACTTCCTCAGCGGTCACGTCCAACTCTTGTGCAATATCCTGTACCAGCTCTTCTCCGGTCTTCTCCGCCTGTTCCTGCACCTTTTCCATCTTGCCGTCATTCTCAGAGACCTCTTTGTTGCCGCTCTGCTGCGCCGCGTCCCTTGTCTGCTCCGTCTGCGCGGAATCCTTAGACGGGGTAATTTCCTTACCGCCCTCTTCCTGCGCCGCATCCTTCTTAGACGTCGTCTGTGAAGCAGAAGACTGGGGCAGCGTCCGGCTCTCCGCCGTATCGGACTGTAGTCCGCTAAGCTGGTCGCTCATCTTCGTCATCAGCCGCTGAAAGCCTTCTGTTACCAGCTCTTCCTGGCCCATGCCCGAAGAGGCGGCCTGCCCGACGGCGTAGCCCTGCGCAACATTCACGTTGCTTACAGTCATACACATTCCTCCTTTCTTTCAGATTCTACATATATATCGGCGTTTTTTGCGCCTTTCTAAAGGCATGCCGGGCAAGAAGTTTCCCTGCCCGGCGTCTTCCATGGCAGCGTCGGCGCCATGGAAGGCGCCTTAAGAATCAGGATCCATAATTTTGGTCAGCCGGGCGGCAACCTCGGAATCCATTACGCCCAGTATTTTCCCCCTGTCCTCCGCAGTCATCTGATTCAGAATCTTGGCCGCCAGATCCAGATTATCCGTCATGGCTTCAAAGATCGCCGCCGCTTCCTTGGGTTTCATTTCCGCATAGGCCTGGGCGTAATCCTGTAACATTTCGTCCTCCTCGATCTGCTGCACCACCTGCTTATAGAGATACTCCGCCGTAGTGGGATCCATGGTTTCGTAATATTTCTGATATTCCTCCGCGCCGGGGCCGTTCTCGGCATAGACTACCTCTTCATAAAATTCCGTCTTAATCCGCTCGAATTCGACCTGGGCGTCCTCGAAGGTCTGTAACCTTTCGATTTCCGCCTGCAGGGCTTCTACCTCTTCCATGCTCACATTGCTTGCGGACTGGGCTTCCTCCAGCTCCAGCTCCAGCTCCATAATATAATCCACGGCCTCCCGCAGGCTGGTGTAACCGCCGTAGGCCTCTTCGTCGTCCGTGGTGACCACAGACTCCTCCGGCAGAATCTTATTCACCACCGGCACATTTTTCAAAACCGGCGCAAGGACGCCTGAACCGAAGCCGCCCACATCCAGCTTGATCAGCAGACAGAGAATGGCGATCCAGATCACAACAATAACAAGCGTTACTAAAAACACGGACACGCCGCCCGCCTCTTCCTCCTCGGAAAGCTGGGCTTCCTGCTTGGAAATTTCCTTGGCGCGCTGTTTTGCTTCCTTCTTCTGCGCCTTCTGCTCCTCTTTTATTTTTTTGCGCTCTTCCTTCAGCTTTTTCTTCTCCGCCTTGGTATCTACCTGAGCGTTCACAAGTTCCTCTGCCATCTAATCATCACGCCTTTCCACTGTCCGTCGGCTTTTCCGAGCCGTTTCCTCCTGCCAGGCCAAGTTGCCCGTCGGCCTTCCCAAACCGCTTCTTCCTGCCAAGCCCGGTTGTCTGTCAGCCTTCCCAAACCGCTTCTTCCTGCCATGCCAGGTTGTCTGTCAGCCTTCCTGAACCGCTTCCTCTTTGCCGCGCTGCCCGTAGGTGTAGCTGGTCAGCTCGTCCACCGCTTTGGCTTCCGCCGCGTTTTCCTCCCGCAGAAACTCCTCCAGCGCTTTTTCCTTCAGCTTCTCATGCATTTTACGTTCCTGCATGACCTCCTGCAGCTTCTCCCTGGCGGCCTCTACCTTCTCCTCCGCCCTGACGACCATCTGCTTCTGCCTGCCGATCATTTCATCCATAATCTTCATGGCGCTGCTATTATCCTTCAGCTCGCGGACGTTTAACGCCTTGCTCCGCATCCGCCTGCCCTCTTCCATGTAAGCGGCTTTTCTGTCTATCAGTCCCTGAAGCGTCTCTTCCTCTTCTATCAGCTTTGACTGCGCCCTGCCCAGATCCATCTTCGCCTGATTTTCCATCTGGTACTTGATATTCAGGATACTCTCCATTCTGTAATGGAATACCGCCATGCCGAACCCCTCTCAGTCCCTATTCTTTAAAAAGCCCGCGCAGCATATCCACTGCCTGTTCATAATCATATTTCTCTTCCACGTCCTGCATCAGGAACTCGTTCACAGCGCCTATTTTGGATATGGCGAAATCAATATTCGGATTGGTGCCCGACTTATAAGCCCCGATATTGATCAGATCCTCCGCTTCGTTATAGGTCGCCAGCACGTTTTTCAGCTTGCCCGCAAGCTGTTTGTGCTCCTTATCTACAATCTGGCTCATGCATCTGGAAATGCTCTGCAATACGTCGATGGCAGGATAATGATTCTGATGCGCCAGCTTACGGTTCAGCATAATATGTCCGTCCAGAATACTTCTGGCCGTATCGGTAATGGGCTCGTTCATATCGTCGCCGTCCACCAGTACCGTATACAGACCGGTAATGGAGCCCACGCTTGCGCAGCCCGCCCGTTCCAGGAGCCTTGGCATCTCGGAATATACGCTGGGGGGATATCCTCTGGACACCGGCGGTTCCCCGCTGGCAAGCCCGATCTCCCGCTGCGCCATGGAGAAACGGGTCAGGGAATCCATCATCAGCAGGACGTCTTTTCCCTGATCTCTGAAATATTCGGCGATCGCGGTAGCGGTTTTCGCCGCCTTGTTCCTCTCTAACGCCGGTTTATCGGAGGTGGCCACCACGACCACCGACCGCTTCATACCCTCTTCGCCAAGATCGCGCTCCACAAACTCGCGCACCTCCCTGCCCCGCTCGCCGATCAGGGCAATCACATTGATATCGGCCTTCGTGTTGCGGGCAAACATTCCCATCAGCGTGGACTTACCTACGCCGGAACCGGCAAAGATGCCGATACGCTGTCCTTTTCCCACGGTCAGCAGGCCGTCGATCGCCTTGACTCCCAGAGGCAGGATATCGGCTATAATCTTGCGGCTCATGGGTTCGGGAGGCTGCGCCTCTACGGCATAGGGAATCCCCGGCAGATACGCGCCGTCGATTCTGCCCAAACCGTCCAACACCTTACCCAGAAGGGCGTCGCTTACGGGAACAGCCAGCCGCTCCCCCGTGTTCTCCACGATAGCGCCCAGGCCGATCCCGTCTGTCTTATCGCAGGGCATCAGCAGCGTTTTGCGGTCTTTAAAGCCTACCACTTCCGCCACGATGGGGCGATAGCTTTCATCCGCCGGATAAATATTGCACAGATCGCCCAGCTTCGCCTCCGGCCCCGCCGATTCAATGGTCAGCCCGACCACGTTCTCGACCCGCCCCTTTTTCTTAAAAAAGGTTTCGTCCGCTATTTTGCTGTATTTATGAAAATTAATCGTTACATCCATTGGTTACGTCACTTCCGCGTACAGATCAGGGTTTCCGCTCACAAGATAACATCTGTAATTTATTTGTTAATTCCTCCAACTGTGTGTCGATACCGCAGTCGAATATTCCGCCGTCCGTCTCAATCAGGCAGGCTCCCCTGGGAAGCGCAATATCCTCGATAATCTCAATCATACCTCTTCCCGCGACCGCCCCTTCGGTCAGAAACTGCTTCTTCATATTCACATAGGGATAATCCTCCGCAGAAACGTGTACAATAAAAGTCCTGCTGCTCTCCACCTTCCGCAAGGTAGAATCAATTAAATGCACCAGGATATCTCTATTATCTGACAGCGCTACGCCAAAGACATGGCTGTAAACAGAGGTAATCACGTCGATAAACTGAGGTTCCAGTTCTTCTATCAGCCGGTCATATTCTTCTTCCAGCCTGCGCTTTTCTTCCGCCAGAGCCTTTTTCATCTCATCCGCCTCGGAAACGCCCTTCTGATACCCCTCGTTATAGCCCTGTTTTTTCCCTTCTTCCATGGCCTTGCGGCGCTGCGCATCTATGTCGCGGCGGGCGTTTTTCTTCATTTCCTCTGCCTCGGCCTGCGCGGAATCAAGGATTTCCTGGGCCTCGGCCCGTACCTCGTCCAGATTCGGCCCCTGATCCACGGACGCGGCTTTGATCACGCCGCCCTTCTTCTCATCGCCCTCGCCGCCGGTATCCACCGCTTCGCCGCCGATACCGCCCACGAATCCGTCTTCTTCCGTCTCCTCATAACCGGCGTTCTGCGCCTGCTGTCTCAGATGCAGCGCTTCCCATTCCTCGATCCTCTGCGCCACCCGCGGGTTGCTGTCGATCACGCACTTATCATCGTCAACCACCGCCACGCAATAGGACTTATATAAATTCCTAGACAATGATCTCGTCACCTCCGCCTCTGGAAATGACAATCTCTGCGGAATCTTCCAGTTTTCTGATAATATTTACAATCTTCTGCTGAGCCTCTTCCACGTCCTTCATACGCACAGGCCCCATAAATTCCATATCTTCCTTAATCATAACCGCCAGACGCTTGGACATATTGTTAAAGATCGCGTTCTGCACTTCCTCATTGGAACCCTTCAGCGCAATCGCCAGGTCGCCGTTATCCACATCGCGCAGTACCCGCTGGATCGCCCTGTCGTCAAGCAGCAGAATATCCTCGAATACGAACATCTTCTTCCTGATCTCGTCCGCCAGCTCCGGCTCCTCGATTTCCAGCGTTTCCATGATATGCTTCTCTGTACCCCGATCCACCGTATTCAGGATCTCCACCACGGCGTCTACGCCGCCGATAATGGTGTAATCCTGGTTGACCAGAGATGCCAGCTTGGATTCCAATACCTTCTCCACCTCTTTAATCACGTCAGGGCTCGTCCTGTCCATCACCGCGATACGCTTCGCCACGTCCGACTGTCGATCCGGCGGCAGCGCCGAAATAATCAGGGCGGACTGAGCCGCGGATAAATAAGACAAAATAAGGGCGATAGTCTGTGGATGCTCGTCCTGAATAAAATTAAGAAGCTGCGCTGCGTCCGTCTTTCTGACAAACTCGAAGGGCTTAACCTGTAAGGACGCCGTCAGCTTGCCGATTACGTCCATAGCCCGCTCTGTGCCAAAGGATTTCTCCAACAGCTCGCGCGCATAGTTGATGCCGCCCTCCGCAATATACTGCTGAGCCAGACACACCTGATAAAATTCATTGACTACTTCTTCCTTCACCTGCGGCGTAATGCTGCGGGTATTGGCGATTTCCAGCGTTAACTCCTCGACTTCCTCTTCCTTGAGATGCTTAAAGATTGCCGCGGATTTCTCCGGCCCCAAAGCGATCATTAAAACAGCCGCTTTCTGCAGTCCGTTAAGCTTTTCCTCTACTGCCCGTGCTGCCATCTGCTCTACCCCCACTCTTCATTCAGCCAGTTGCGCAGCAGATTTGCCGCCGCTTCCGGATTTTCTTCCACGAATTTATTCACCAGCTTACGCTCCTCGGATACGTTCTCCGTGGTGATATCCTCCAACTGTACCTCAGAGGTGGACTGTAACAAGCCCTCCACAGACAGTTCTTCCTCTTCCTCCTCGTGCTTCTCGCCGCGCATACTGCGCAGAACCACGAACGCCAGCAGCGCCAGAATCACAATAATCAGGATAATCTGGAGAATATCGGTGGCGGTAATACTGGAGCCTTCTTTATCAAAAAACACATTTTCACTGTATGCCACCAGAGAAATATTCTCTGTGGAAATCCCTGTGGCGGTGGCCACCATAGAATAGAAATCGTCGTCCACCTCCAGCTTGGTCCTCTCCGCATTGGCAAGCTTATATTCTTCCCATGTAATGCCGTCCAGCAGCCCCTGCGTCTCCACATCTTCCTCCCTGACCACGTTGTAGCTGATCAGAGAAGCCGCCAAAGAGGACTGGTCGTAATCGATCAGCCCTGCCGGGGTACTGATATTGGTAACCGTCTCGTTAGGCAGATAGTCGCGGGATTCCTCGCTGACCGTGGAAGAGGAGGTGCTGTCGTCCTCCAGCACATAGGTCGTATCGTCGTCATTGGAATCCGTCCCCGGCACGCCGCCCACGCCGCTGGTGTTCTCAGAGTTATAGACGTCCTCATGGCTCAGCACGCCCTGGGTCTGCCCGTCCGCAGGCGCATATGTATGCTCTGTTCTTTCGGTGGTGGAGAAATCCAGCACCAGATTGCTCGCCACCTCTACATTGTCGAACTCGTTGGTGCCCAGGATTACCTTGCGCACTTCGCTGATTACAAGCCGCTCCGCCTCGCTCTTCACGGAAAGCTGGGCGTTGGCGGTGCCGGATACGGTATAATTGTCGTCTCCCGTAAAGAGCATATTGCCCGCGGTATCCATGACGACGATGTTATTGGTGGTATCATTTCCGATAGCAGTAGCCACGGCCCTTGCCAGATAAGCCGCGTTTTCCGTGGTAAAATCATCCTTAAGTTCCAAAAGAATCCATGCATAGGACTCTTCCTCGGAAGCGATCAGCGTACCGTCGTTTTCCGGAATATTCAAGGTCACGCTGGCGCTCTTGACAGCCGTAAACTTGGAAATCACATCATTTTCCAGATACTTCTGCAAATAGACCACGTATTTTTTCTGTTTGTCGGACTCCGTCGTGGAAAAGCTGCCGTCCGTCACATTATCAATACTATAGCTTGCCGCCTGGATATTATTGGCGCCAAGCAGCAGATTCGCGTCCGACTGCTGGGACTGCAGAATCTGAATGGTAAGCCCGTCGTCTGAAATCTGGTAGCTCAGGCTCTCCCCATCCAGCAAATCTCTGACCTCCGCCGCCTCCGCGGTCGTCTCGCACTCCCGCAGCAGCACGTATTGAGGCTGCGTCAGAAGCGTCACGACCGCCGCCAGCGCCACCACAACTACGCACAGAATCCCAACGATTAATGTTTTTTGTCTCGCGGTGAACCGATTCCACCATTCCAGCAGCCGGTTCCCCCATTCTTTTAACCTGTCTAACAATTTATCCACAGCAACCCGTTCTCCTTCAGTACATTCCGCGCAAACTTAAGCGAAAGCTAAATCTGCATCTGGATCAGCTCTTTATAAGCGTCCAGAAGCTTGTCCCTGATCGCCACCGTGTACTGCAGCGACGTAGAAGCCTTTTGCAGGGCAATGCTTAAGTCATGGGTGTTCTCGGTCTCGCCGAGAGCCCATTTAATCTCTTCGTTTTCCGCGTCCGAGAGATAACTGTTGGTGGTATTCAAATTGTCAATCGCAGTCTGTAATAAATTGTCAAAGCCCTGATCCGTATAGGTATCGGCCTTATTCGTGGTCGCAGTCTTGGCGGCCTCCTTCACAGCGCCCGAAGTCACATTATACAATGCGGTAATATCTAAAGCCATTTCTTTTCCTCCCTTACTCAGTCCGTCCCCTTACTCCCTGTTCCCCTTTTATCAGCCGTTTAACATGCTAAGCCCGGTGGTGGCAATATTCTTGCTGGCTTCAAAGGCGGTTGCGTTAGCCTCATAAGCGCGGCTGGCGTCGATGAGGTTCGTCATCTCCGTCACGATATTGACATTGGGATACGTCACATAGCCGTTCTCATCAGCGTCCGGGTGAGACGGGTCATAAACCATATTGCCCTCCGTCCACTCGTCCTCGTAAACGCCCGTCACCTTGACGCCGCTGCCGGAATAACGGTCCGTCGCCTTATTCAGCACCTGATGAAAGGGCGTCTGGGAATTTTTCTCCTCAAAAACCACTACTTTCCTGCGGTAAGGCGTACCGTCCTCGGTACGGGTCGTGTTGGCGTTGGCCACATTTTCGGATATGATATCCATACGGTAACGCTCTGCTGTCATTCCCGTGGCATTGATATCAAAAGCTGTAAACATTCCCATAACTGCCTGTCCTTTCTGCGAAAGCGTATCTTCGCTTCCTGCTTTACCGATTATTTCATCACCATCTGCAAATTCTCAAATTCCTGGTTAATACACTGGGTCAGACCCTGATAAACCACCTGGTTCTTGGCCAGATATACGGGCTCCGTATCCGGATCCACATTATTGCCGTCCACCCGGTAGGAATATCCCGAATAATCCGTATAGGTAACCGGATTCAGGCGGGAGGTCTTCAGATTGGCGACTTTGGCGTCCATAGAGGTATATCTGGAGCTTTTCAGCGCCTTGGCAAGCTGGGACTCAAAATCCACATCCTGTCTCTTATAGCCCGGCGTATCGGCATTGGCGATATTGTTGGAAATCGCGTCGTTCCGAAGCCAGGAGGCGTCCGCCGCTTTATCCAGCACGTTAATATAATCAAATGCGTTGGTATCTGCTAAGGTACTCATATTCACACTCCTTCCACATTAATACAATCCATAATCCATTATAAAGTAAATCGAAAAAAATACAAGGTTTTTCGATTTATTTTCACAAAAGAACCCCCTATGACAAAAAAGGACTTACCTCCGCAGCCTGACGCTGCCTTCCCGTAAATCCTTTTCGCAGAAAACGAATCCTCGTTTGCCGGACACTCCTTTGTCCCTTATTCTCTTCTTTCGGCCACATGCATCGCCGTGCCGTTCCATATATCTTCCCACAGGGATTCCCATTAATATTTCCCCTGCTCCTTTAGCTTCTCCACCTCGTCAAAGACCACGTCGTTGAGCACCTTGATATAGGTTCCCTTCATGCCGGAGGAACGGGACTCGATCACGCCTGCGCTCTCGAACTTACGCAGGGCATTGACGATGACGGAACGGGTGATTCCCACCTTATCCGCGATTTTGCTGGCTACCAGAATCCCTTCCATGCCGTTTAACTCGTCAAAAATATGGGTAATCGCTTCCATCTCCGAACAGGACAGCGTACTGATCGCCGACTTCACCACGGCAACCTTGCGGTTCTCCTCCGCGCTCTCCTCGCTGACCGCCCGCAGCATTTCCAGCCCCACCACCGTAGCGCCGTACTCGCATAAAATAATATCGTCGATATCGTACTGCGTCTCGTGTTTATAAAGGAAAAGAGTGCCCAGCCTTTCTCCCGATATCTCGATGGGCGCAATCACCGCCTGAAACTTCCTGGTATCAATATTCTCGAAGCCCAGCGTCTCCAAATTCACATTTTCCTTGGTGGAAAGCACGCCCAACAGCCTCTCGTTGAGCATAGGGTCGATGAACCCGCCTACGTGATCCACAATCAGCTCCGTAATCGATTCCACCGAAGCGATATCGCCAATGCCCAGCACCTTGCCCTTTCTGCTGATCACCAGCACATTGGAAGATAAAATCTCCTTCAGCACATCGCAGATATCGTTAAAAACTACCTTGCCTGAATTGTTGTTGTGCAAAAGCTTGCCGATCTTCCTCGTCTTATCCAATAATTGAACGCTGCCCATGTCTTTTCCCTCTTACCGTCTGTACGCCGGCCTGTAACGATTCCCCGCGGCAGGATAACCACGTTGTTTGTATTCCGCGCCTATATCGTTATTTTATCACATTACTTCAGCATTTTCAATTTATTTTCGGTATATTTGTCTCCAATTCATGCGCATTGGGCGGAATTTTCTGACATTCCGTACAAATCGCCCGAATTATTCCTCTGTTTTCGGCATATCCTTCGTAAACCCGCAGTTTTCGTCCGAGCACACCAGCTTATTGCCCTTTTGCAGCAGAATCGAACCGCAGCGGCCACAGCGGTCGTTGACCGGCTTCTGCCACACCATAAAATCACATTCGGGATTGTTGATACAGCCATAGTATTTTCTGCCCTTTTTGGTTTTCTTCAGGACGACGTCTTTACCGCACTTGGGGCAGGCTACGCCGATTTTCTCAAAATAAGGCTTGGTGCTGCGACATTCGGGGAAGCCCGGACAGGCCAAAAATCTGCCGTGGGGCCCGTATTTAATCACCATCTGCCTGCCGCACACCTCGCAGAACTCGTCGGACAGCTCATCTGCAATCTCCACTTCCTCCAGTTCTTTCTCGGCCTTCTCTACCGCCTCTTCCAGATCCGGATAGAAATTCTTTACCACCGTTTTCCACTTCACGCTGCCCTCTTCCACGCCGTCCAGCAAGGCTTCCATGGTCGCTGTGAAATTCACGTCCACAATGGTGGGAAAGGCTTCCTTCATCATATGGTTGACCACCTCGCCCAGCTCCGTTACATAGAGGTTCTTATTTTCCTTGACAATATATCTTCTGGCCAGAATGGTCGTAATCGTAGGCGCGTAGGTACTGGGACGGCCAATGCCCAGCTCCTCCATGGCCCTGACTAAAGAAGCCTCGGTATAATGGGGGGAAGGCTGGGTAAAATGCTGTTTCTCCTGCAAAGACACTAAGGACAGCCGAGTGTCCTGCGTAATGCCCTTGACGAACGTATTATTCTCTTCCTTTTCGTCCTCTTCCGTATAGACGTTCATAAAGCCGTCAAACTTCACCCGGGAGGCCGCCACTGTAAAGCGCTGCCCCGCCGCGTCTATTTTTACAGACGTAGTTTCATATTTTGCATCCGACATACGGCTGGCCGCAAAACGCTTCCAGATCAACTGATAGAGCCTGAACTGATCTCTGGAGAGCGACTCCTTCATCTGCGCCGGCGTCCTGTTGATATCGGTGGGGCGGATCGCCTCATGGGCGTCCTGAATCTTGTGCCCGTTCCTGTGCTCCTGCTCCGCAGCCGCCGCGTACTCCGCCCCAAACTGCCCCGTAATATACTCCCTGGCCGCCGACTCCGCCTCCTGCGATACTCTGGTGGAATCTGTACGCAGATAGGTGATAATACCCACCGAGCCGCTGCCCTTAATCTCCACTCCTTCATAGAGCTGCTGCGCCAGCCGCATGGTCTTCTGGGTGGAAAAATTCAAGGTCTTGCTGGCCTCCTGCTGCAGGGTGGAGGTGGTAAAAGGAAGGGGCGCTTTCTTAACCCGCTCTCCCGTCCTGACGGAAGCAATCCGATACTCCGCCTGATCTAAGGCTTTCCTGACAGCGTCCAGCTCTTCTCTGGAAGAAATAGTCTTTTTCTCGTCCACAGTGCCGTAATACCTGGCAACCAGAGGCTTTTTCTCCCCTGAGACGGCCAAAACGGCGTCCAGCGTCCAATATTCCTCCGGGATAAAAGCGTTAATTTCCTCTTCCCGGTCGCAGATGATACGCAGCGCCACGGACTGCACCCGTCCGGCGCTGAGCCCGCGCTTAACCTTCGCCCAGAGCACCGGTGAAATCTTATAGCCCACCATACGATCCAGACAGCGGCGCGCCTGCTGGGCATCCACCAGATCCATATTGATCTCCCTGGCGTTCTTGAGGGATTCCTTCACCGCGGACTTGGTGATTTCATTAAAGGTAATCCGGTACACCTTCTTATCCTGAAGCTTCAGCGCATGATACAGATGCCACGAAATAGCCTCGCCCTCGCGGTCCGGGTCGGTTGCGAGATAAATCTTCTCCGCTTTCTTCACTTCCTTGCGGAGATTGGCCAGAATCTCCCCTTTACCGCGAATGGTAATATATTTCGGTTCAAAATCATTCTCCACGTCAATACCAAGCGTACTGCGCGGCAGATCCCTTACATGCCCGTTGCTGGCCGCCACCTCATAATTAGCGCCCAGAAACTTCTTGACGGTCTTCACCTTAGCCGGTGATTCCACGATCACTAAATATTTTGCCATAGCAATTTCCCCTGTTTTTCTTGATTTCATATTCCATTGATGCAAACAATTTCCAAGCCGTTCATTAACGTGAATCACTATACACCAAAATTTTCCCCGTGGCAAGTGGCAAAAAATGAATTTTGTCTGAACAAAAACCGCCGCGGCAAAAAACCCGGAGCAATCGCTCCGGGTTTCTCCGCTCTATTCTAACAAAAACAACTGGGCGCGGTTAAGGGATACCGAAGCCCCGCCGGAAACCTCTCTGCTTCCGCCGCCCCTAGAAAATTCCGTCTCTACCACGATGTAAATATCCGCGCAGTTTAAGGTTCCATTCTCCTTTAACGCCGTCACCGGCGCCTGAATCCGATACACCCTGCCTGCCTGTAAGTCTTCCTCTCCCACAAGCGTCAGGCTGTTGTCCGCAACCGTCCATATCTGGGAAGTAAACTGCGTGGCCGTCACCGCTTCCCCAAAGACTCCCTCCAGGGATACCCCTCCCGCCGGGTCTTCATAATAGAAGCTTACCTGCGTATCTTTCTGCGCCGCGATATTACTGTCCGTATACCTGAAATAGACGTCCACCGTAGTATCCAGAACCCCCGCCGTATCGTCGGAATCTTCATACCATAACTGGTCAAAGGGCACCGAAATACTCTGTATCCGCGCGGAATCCTCCGCGAAGCCTGCCACAATCGCCACGTCCGGGCTGTGTATGCCGGCATGGTACGCCGCCATCAGCGCGTTGACAAATAATTTACATTCCGCCGCGCCGTCGCTGTCCTCCGGCAGCTCACCCTCCTGGGCGTCGTAAGCATAGGGATATTCCGACTGCCCCAGATACATCACATTGCCTTTGCTGTAGCAGTAATAATTATTCCGGGCGTCCTTTGGCGAAATGCCATAGGCGGTGGAGGTACTGCCGCCTAAGGTATACCATACCGTCACATAGTCCACGCCTGTTTCGCTCTTTAAATTATCCTCAAAATCCAACAGATACTCTGAGGCTCTCAGCGCCGTGTCCGCGCCGCAGGTCAAATCGCCGCTCCCAAGCTGATACGGATAATATGCAATACTGCCCTCATTGACCTGCTGGCAGGCCAAATCGGTCTGCGCCTCAAACATGGACTGTTCCAGCCCGGCATAGCGCAGATACTCCGACGCGCCTTCCGCTCCCAGGCTGACATAGGTTCTGTTCTCCTCGGTCTGCCCCAGCAGCCCGGCGTCCAGCCCCATTCTGCCGTCGGCGTCCTGGCTGCAAATCAGGAGACTCCTGCCCTCCCCGGCATAGTCCGCCACAGCCTCCGCGACGGTTCCGTCTGTTTCCGCCTGATCGAGCGTCCATACCACCACGTCCCACTGATTCAGCCAGGAGGCGTTCGTCTCCAGATAAGCGCCCAGTTCTGCGGAGGTAACCGTCTCAATCTCCAGAGAAATGCCTGTAATCCCCTCTACACCGGCCAGATAAGCCGCCAGTACCGAGCTTTCCTCGTCCTCATACATGGCCTGGAGGTTCCGCCAGACATCATCTCCGTCCGCAATCTGCAACACCTGTATTTCCTCGGCGGAAGGACTGCTCCATTCAAAATATCCCTGTACGCTGTCCCGCCTGTAGGGATTCCCCGCGTCCGTAACCTCCAGCTTCCATGGCAGAATCCCATACCCCATGTCGGTCAGGGAAAGGTCGACGACATTATCCTGCACCGTATAATCGCTGAGTTCCTCATCGGCCGCAAAGATACCGTCGTAATTAAAATCAGCGTACAGATGAAGCAGGGTCTCTCCATAATAGTCTTCGCCCCTGTTATCCTTGATTTCATAAGCTATGGTTCCGTGATATTCCTCCTGCGTATCCTGACTTACCCGCTGCACGCCGGCAGATTCCCCGCCGCCCTCCTGCAGCGCGATCCTTGGCCGGGAGATCTTTAAGCGGGTCATAAACATGGCGCTGGACATGGCGTCCGACACCGTATAAATACACTCCTGATATCTCTCGTCCGTGACGGCGCTGCTCAAAAAGCGGAACATCACGGAGTCCTCATCGATGTACTTCGTGTTAATATCCTCCTCAGAAACCTTCCGCGCGGAGCCGCCCGTAAAAAAGCCGTCTTCCACCAGCACAGGATATCCCGCCTCCATATACTCCAGCAAATCCGTCATCTTCTGCGCCGTGATATCGTTGGCGTCATAGGAGCCCACCCCAGATTCATCTCCTGTATGGTAATACTTCCCATTCAGTTCTTCCTTATTATATACGGGGCTTTGGTACTGGTCGCCGCTGAGGTTCAGCCTCTGCCCGTCCAACCCGATAAACACCAGATCATAAACGCTGTTGAGATCCTCCCACTCGCCGTTGAACTGTGCCGCCGACTTCACGCTCACACTTACCGCAAAGGACGTCTCGCTGGACAGGATCTGCCTGCCGGCGCTCATGGATTCCGTCCGCCAGCAAAGCTTGGTATTGCCCTTCGTATCCTCTACCGTGTACAGGTCGGAAGCGGTATTGGCGGTGGGCTGCAGCTCCAGAATCGTCAAATCCCCAAATTCCCCGATCAGCCCTTCCGCGTAGTTAATAATATACTGCACCGCCATGGCCTTACTGACGGAAAGAGAAATCTGATCTTCCTCCGAGAGCGTAGTATTCTCCGCCTCAATCGCCTCAAGCACAGCGGAAAATCCCCGTTCTGTCTCATCTTCCTCAAAGCTGTCGGCAAAATCCTCGCTGACTAAAGGCGTATCCGCATGAACCAGATAGACGTTTTTATTGACATAGTGGTAGTCATTATCCGTCAGATTCGGAAAATCCTCGGTCGAATCCACATTCATCGCCAGATTCTCCATCAGGCTGCCCTGAATATTCATCTCCGCGTAAAATCCTGCCAAATCCTTTTTCAAAAAAGCCCTGGCAAGCATCTGGTAATTAGTATCCTTATAGTCGTCGCTCTTTACGGCCTTATAATCCACAATCACCGGAAGCAGCTCTTCCGCCGCGCGCCGCAAGAGCTCCCCCGCATTGCCGTCACTCATATCCAGCACATCGTCGTCGGACGCCTGAATATAGTTAAAAGAAAGATTTTCTTCATTCAGAACCGTGAAAGCGCCGCTTTCCAGATACACCAGATCCGCCGCCTGCAGCATGGCGTAGGTGACCTGGTCAGCCCGCACCGTCTCTACCTCGATTTCAAAAGAGCTGCTTTCATTGTCGCCGCCTGACAGAGAGCTGAACACATACTCCTTCAGCCAGTCATTGCCGCCGCTGCACCTGCAATACACCGGCGCGTTGTAGACCGCCAGTGTGCCGGAGCCGCTCTCATTCCCATTCCCCTCGGCAAGCGCCGATACCTGAATTTCCGTGGTTCCCGAAGAGGCCACCGTCCCGGTTCCCGTACTCCCTGAGGCCGTCAGCTTATATTTACCCTTCCCTGCTCCCACATAGAGAAAATACGCGTCGATGTTGGTCTTTTCGCCCTCCTCTTCTTCAGCCTCATAGGCTTCCAGGGACAGGGCGGAAACGCCCCCGGATTCCTGTCCCTCTTCCTCCGTCTCCTCGCCCGCCAGCTCATAAGCGTCATAGGGGCGGGGAACGTCCTCTTTATCCGTAATCTTCGTTTCCTTCTCGGAGCGGTAAAAGATTTCTTCGGAGTCCTCGTCCTCCGAAGCTGCCCGGAAGGTGACCACATAATACTGCACTCCGGAGGCTGCCTGACTGCCTGCTGCTTCGCCGCTGTCCGTCCCGCTCTCTACCAGCCTGCGCCACTGGCTCGCCAAGCCCGCCGCCCGGGCGCTTCCCCCGGCGCTGCTGTTGCCTCCGCTGCCTGTGCCGCTGTCCGTTCCTGCGCTGCCGCTGTTGCCTTCCGTACCATTGCTGCCATTGTCCGCGCTGCCTCCGGCAGTTCCTCCGCTGCCCGCAGCGCCGGATTCCCCGCTTTCTCCGTTACTTCCCGTGCCGCCCGCAGCGCCGGATTCCTCACCGTCCCCGTCGCTTTCCGTGCCGCCCGCGGAACCGGCTTCCTCCTCGTCCCCGTCGCTTTCCGTGCCGTCCGTGGAACCGGCTTCCTCCTCGTCCCCGTCGCTTTCCGTGCCGTCTGTGGAACCGGCTTCCTCGCTCCCGTCGGTTTCGTCCTCCTCTGTCTCCGGGACGCCGTACAGAACCTGATTCACCGTTCCCGCATAGCGGTAAGTCCCGTCTGCTTCCAGCAGATATAAGCCGGTGGACGTGGAATAGCTGCCCTCGTCGTAAGCTTTCACGCTGTCTACCACATACAAGGCCGTTCCTTCCGTCTGCTCCCCCGCCGGGGCAAAGGTCACATGATAATTTCCCCCGGAAGCATACTGCCAGCTTTCGGCTGAGGACAGGGTGCTATAGGTAGTATAACCACCAGCAGAATTAGCGTCTCCGCTAATCTTGTCAAAATCATAGCCCGCAGTATCACTGCTGCCCTCTGCCAGCTTCACATAAGAGCCTGTAAAAATCCCCTGGGCGTATGTGGTGGTTGTGTCCTCTTCAGAGTCACCCTCTTCAGAGGCTCCTTCTTCCGTTTCCCCAGAGTCCGTTGTAGAAACGCCCTCCGAACCGCCCTCCGAATCAGCCTCGGCAAGAATTACAGTGGCGCCCTCAGAACCAGTCTCGGCAACGGTTACGGAAGTCCCCCCGGAGGAGACAGAAGCGCTCGCTGTGCCGGTAACCGACTGCGTATTGGCACTCCCTTCACTTACAGTATCCCACAACAGCACCCAGCCGTCTGAGGCGGACACGGAGGTAACCCCGCCGTAGGCCTCTTCATAGGTAATCTCAGGGAAAGACTCTCTCGCCGACTGGGAAACCACCCGCTTGTAAAGCTCCTCCCTGTCGGAATAGTCTGAAAGCCCCTCGCCTACGATGACCGCTCTCAGTTCCTCAGCCAGCGTGGTCTGGTTCCCGCTCAGATACCCCAGAGTCCCTGTGGAAAAGGGATACTGCGTCGATGCTGTCACCGTACCGGTTCCCCCACCTGTACTCTCTATCGTCTGCACCGTATAATAAGCCTGGGAGGGCACAATGTCCAGAATCACATAGGGGTCGTCTTCGTCGTGTTCCTCCACAATCCTGCCAATGCCCGAGAAGGATTCCTTCGCCATGGCCGTCATGGGTTCCACGTACTGCAAAATACTATAGCCCGCCATGACCGCTGCAAGAAACAGGGCGGCCAGAGCCAGAAACAACCCTCCTGTGCGTCTGGCGCGCGGCGCTTTCCTCCGCTCCCGACCCGTCTTATGAAGTTGTATCCTTTCATTCCCTCTGTTTGTCTTCATACTGATTATCCGCCTTTGATGATTTCTGTCCCCGTCAGCTACCAGACTTTGTCCATGACGTTCCGTCAGCCGCGCAGGTCCATGTGCCGTATACTTTACTGCTGTCCCCTGTAGCCTTTAGGGTTAATGTATAGGTACTGGTTGTGGAATTATAGCTATAGGTAAAGGTAATAGCCCCCCAGGTATAGTTCCAGGTATTTTCCCCATAGGTATCGGACGCCAGGAAATACTGCACCGAAGCCGAGGTCGTATAATCCGCCGTCGTACACTCCGGGAAATCGCTGTCCGTGGGCAGGGGAACTTCCATCATGCACTCGTCACTATTATAGGTAAAGTAAATCCGCGCTCCCCAGACCGCCTCTACAGTGGTGCTGCCTTCTCCAGTCAGCGACCACTCGCCACTCTCGCAGGTATAGGTACCATAGCAATAGGTGGTGGTCTTGTGGGCGCTGGTGGCCTCCGTTTCCGTCAGCCGGACAGACCACTCGTCCGTATAGGTTCCCGTCACGGTACAGTTGAGCGCCTGGATATCGCTGCTGTTGGACGTGTTAAAGGCGATCAGCGAATACGACGCCGTCTGTTCTCCACTCGTACCGGCGCTAAAAGGAAAGGCGCTGTCCGACGGCGCGGGGAAATAAGCCGCATAGGTACTGCCGTTTTTCGTAATCGTGATGTTAAGCGCCGTCTCCGTTTCGTCCGACTCTACGTGCTGCCGCGTCCACATTTCTGCTCCTACCGCGCAGCTGTAGGTTCCATAGATATGGTTCGTCACCTTACTGCCGTTCACAGACCGGGAGGACAGGGTAATGGTATAGCTGTCCGCCCCGCCGCTTACGCCCGCCACATACTTACAGGTCACCACAATATTGCTCAGATAACCTGTATATACGCCGCCGGAGGTATATTGGATAAAATTGTACACCACCGACTGTTCGTCAGAGCTTTGCAGGCTGAAAGGGAAGCTGCTGTCCGTGGGCAGCGGGAAATTCGTCCATCGCTCTTCTCCACTTTCCGAGGGCAACTGCAGATTCAGCCCCATATCAATCTTGATGGTGATGGTACTGTCCGGCTGCTCATAATAATGGGTATCATAATCCCCATTGATATTATCACTCTTATAAAGATACTCATAACCGCCCCTTATGGTGGGGTCATTGGCGTACACATAGCCCGGCACGATATGATAGGTGCCGCAGGCTTCTTCCAGATTCGTATTGCTGGTATCCCGTTTCAGGAACTGGCTGGAATCCGGATAGAGGGTGATCGCGCCGCCCGGCAGCGTCATGTCTGAATCGTAGGACAACACGGCATCGTCCCCATCAAAGCCGCAGATCCTCTCCCAATCCTCTATATCGTCTCCGTCCCCCCGATACAGGGTATAGCGGATATTGTGCATAATCACATTGGAATCCACATTGAGGACATCTCCCAGGGAAGGCTGCCCCATAACCGTTTCCCCGCCTGTGACAAAGGAATATTTCTCATAATAATCCGCATCGTCGTTGGGATAGGTGACGCCGTTGTAGGCCAGCGTAATCTCCGGCGGGCTCAGAATCCCATAATAAAAATCGTCCGCCTCATACTTCGTCCCCACATACTTCCCCCGGGAATCCAGATTGGCAAGATATTCCGTCACGATATCCTTCGCGTCGTCCTCGTAATAGCCGCTGATTTCATTATTGGCCTTCTTCTCCCTGGTCTCTACCGATACAGGGTCCAATACCTGGAAGAACACATAATAAGAACGGTTTAAATCCAGGCCAAATAAATCCGGATTAAATCTTTCATTGGCCGCGGTGGTATAATACAGTACCACCTGGTCATCCTCCGCGGTCGTACTGTCCATTTCCCTGACACGGACGCAATAAACATATCTGGAATAATCCGTCTTTAAATTGGAACGCATATAGTCTAACGGCCCCGGATCATTATCTGTTCCGAACTTAAATCCTGATTGAATCGGCTGATCGCCCGGACTGGACACCGTCAGGGTCAGCGTCCCCTTTACCGGCGGCGTATCCGGCGTTTCCTTAGAACCATAACCGCCGTTTTTATTCTTCGACAGGGCGGAATACGCTTCCACTACGATTTCATCGTCCTCCCGGGCTGAAGCGCTCACCTGAATCGCAACGCTCCCCGCGTCCGAGGCCGTAACCGTAGCAGGCCCTGACACCACCGTCCAGTCGCACAAATCCCAGTCCTGCGTAAGGTCGTCTCCCGCACAGCTATAGCTGCTGCACAGGCTGCCCAGCAAATAGCCTGCGGCGCTGCCCTCTATCGTAACCGTCTCCCCCGGTGCAGCGGTACTCTCCTCGCTGGTAAGGTTCACGGAATTGACCCGCTTAATCCGCACCGTCACTTCCTTCGTGCTGGCCTGATCCGTATAGGCTGCGCGGGTCACGCAGACCTTAAAGCTCTGTCTTGTTTCCGTGGTTCCTATGGTCAGTTCTCCGTCCTCCGTGACAGAGGTTCCATTCTTCGCCCCCGCCGACAGATACCAGCGGACGGAGGTGTCCTCATCCGTTCCCTCCACAGCAGAGGTCAGCGTATAGTGGTCTCCCGGCTCCAGCACAAGGTCGCCTATGGGCGTAATCGTAAATTCCGTCGCCTTTTTCATGGGCTCCACCGTCACCTGATTCACCAGAACCCGGTTGCGCACGGTAATATTATTAGAAGTCGTATATTCTCTGCTGCCATTGGCGAAGGTCATGGAAACCATCACCACCCTGTTTTCTTCAAACTGGGAAATATCCACATGAAATTCCTTCACATGCTGCGCCAGGATAGCCTTGTTCGCATCTTCGAATCCGGGCTCCGGGCTGCTATCGGTTACCTCGTCGTCGCTGGTATTAAAGTAAATGATTTCATCCTCCTGGCTCCAGTAAAACCAATAGCTGGGATTGTCATTATTACTGTCCTTGCGGTTAATCACCACCAGACTTTTCTCCGTGGGCTCCACACTGAACTCAGAATCCTTCAGCACCATCTGCATCTCCGAGGAGGAATCAGCCCTGCCGCCATAATTGATGCTGTCCGTCGTGTCAATAATAACATCTGAAATTTGATTCAGCGCAAGCTGCGCTTCCTGCTGCAGCATAATATCCGTATTAGCCGACGTATAGCTTCTGGAGCCGACGATAATGAAACCGCAGACTGCCAGCGTCACAACCGCCAAGATAGCCACCGCTATAATCAATTCCACTAACGTAAAGCCCTTTTGATTCCTTCTCATAGCCTGTGATTCCTTTCCGCCCTGTTTTCCGTCAATCAGACGCCCGCCCCGCCGGCGAATTAATTCACCAGTTCCAGAGACGCCCTGCCTGTCAGCTTTTCCAACTGAATACGATAATGCCTGCTGCCGCCCTCTATATGAAGCTCCGATATGGTCGTCTGGTCTGTAAAGGAGCCGCTGCTCCTGTCAAAATAAATCTCCCATGCGCCTGACTCATCGGGCAGCTCATTGCCCGCGCCATCGGTAACCGAACATCTGCGGGCGCCGATCTTCTCCGCCCCCTCGCCGCCGTTTTCCCAGGAACCGCCCGCGCTGTCCCTGGTCTGCAGCCTGCTGTAGATATTGCCGTTATCGCCCCGATACAGGAGCAGGCGTACATTGCCCTGCCCGTAGCTCATGGTGGTAATCTTACATTCGGAGATGGCGCTCATAATATCGTTGGCGCAGGTCTTGGCATTGGCGCTGAAAATCAGGCTCACGGATAAGGCCAGCGTCGTGGCCAGCGCCGCTATCACGGCAATGACAATAATCAGTTCCACGAGAGAATAACCTCTGTTATTTTTCTCTATCCTGTCCATCTGTCCCGTTCCTCTCCCGACAAGCTTCTCTGCTCTCCTCTTTGCCCTTCTTAATACGCTACTTCTTAATCCAGTTCTCATAGCGGACAATCTTGGAATAGTCTATATTCAGATTGCCGTATTCATCTACGTCCGTCTCTTCATAACCATTCTTTAACATACCCGAACCGTTGTAGAACACATTCGCCGGTACATTGGAATCCCCTTCTATCTCGGATTCAGCCTGCAAGACGTCATATACGCCCTCCGCATCTTTGGCAATCGTCACAGAATCCGCCACGGTAATCTTCCCGCTGGCGATAATCAGCCCCTGAAAATTCTTCTGTACTTCCACATCTCCTATGGCGACCACCAGCCTTAGATCGGAATCCGTCACCCGATAGGTATCCCCGGACTGTTTGGAACAGTCCACAAACACCGCCTTTAAGCCGTCCGTCGCGGTAAATTCCACCTTACCGTCCGAGCCGCCCTGTTCGTCCAGATAATCCTGTAATCCGGTGACGCTCTCGGAATCCGTAGTTTGTGTGTTCAGCCTGATCAGGTTCTCAAATACGGTTTTTTCCGTCCCTCCGTCGTCCTCCTGAAGATTGAGGAGCAGATTCTCATAACACAATGCGCTGTCCGCCGACATTTCCTCTAAGGCTTCCTGGGTCGTCGCATTGACAACCGTCTCTACGTTGTCGGAAATTTCCTGATAGGTTCCCTCTTCCGTCTGGCTATCCGCGTTTTCCGTCTCTTCCTCCGCGTCCTGCGTCAATTCAGACAAAAGCCTGACCAGATTGGCGCCCTCTGAGGAAACCGCTACGGAATCAGAGGCCGCAGCGTCCAGCACGGATACCATACTGTTGCCCACCACCGTATAGCTTACGTTATCCTTGATCTTAATGCCGCCGGAGGCATACTGGTTAAAATACGCGTCCAGACTGGCTTTATTGCTGTTGACATTGTAATACTGCGCAAAATATTCCTCCGCGTGCTGATCATCAAGCAGCAGGTACAGGTATACCTGCCCTTCTCTCCCGGAAGTGCCGGACTCATAGTAAAACCGGATTCCACAGGACTGCGCCGCCTGATTCAGCTTCGTAACCGCCGCGGCCGCATCTGAGGTGTCGATTCCGCTCAGGCTGTCCAGGTCAATATCTCCAATCCCATAAGCGGAGAGCTTTTCATACCCCAGTCTGGCAGCCTCTTTGCTGGCATTAACCAGCCGGAAGTCCTGACCCTTCTCCTGATACTCCGACAGGTTCTCAAGCATTTCCAGCCATGTGCTGAAGGACACCGGGTTCTGTCCGATCACCGTCTCGCCGTCCAGAGTGCCCACACACTCCGCCGGAACCAGATAAGCGATCTGGTTACTCTTGACAGAAATAGACTCCCCCATCAGCACATGAGGCAGCCCGTTATCCGTATCTTCTTCCTGAGACAGCCCAACATAGGCTCTGCCCGCCAGTTCCAAAACAGTCAGTCCCAGCAAATCCACGGTAGAATCCTTACCGTTAATGAGGATAGCGCTGCTGGAATCCGCCGGATTCAGGTTCTGCTCCTGCGTCACCGTATTGCCGTCCTCATCTTCCGTCTCCACTTCCTCGCTCCTGAGGGCGGTGTTGGTATTGCCATACCCGTAATACCGTCCCGCCAGAGAGACGCTGCTGCCCTTACCGGACAGAATCAGGTCGTTGGCTATGTACATCTTGCCCGATACGTCTACATGACTTCCGTTCACCGCCAATCCCCGGGCGTAGATACTGGTTCGGTAGCCCACGCCGTTCTGAATCCGGTTTTCCACGATCAGGCTTGCGTCCTGATGGAGCAGACTCACAAAATGAGAGTTATTGCCCACTACAATATCCGCTCCTGAAATTACGTAGGACGCGTCCGTAACCGTCACCCTGGCGCCCGGGCTGAGCTGAATACCGCCGTCGTCCTCATCGTCCTCTCCCGCGCCGCCGTAAATACTGCCTTCCACCGTTACAGTCTGATTATCCGCAAACTCAATCCCCTGACCGCCGATCAGCGCATAGGGATAGAGCCTGTCGATGGCGCCTGCCTGTGTAAACCGCAGAGAAGGTACGTCGATGGCGATATCCGTATTAATCACGGACAGATAACCGTTGCTGTCATAAAATTCCACGCAGATGTTCTTAAGAACCATACTGTAGCCATTGGAGGAAGAAGCCCGCTGAAACAGGGGGTCCGCGTCATTCCAGGTCTGGTTCACGATATATCCCCCGGCATTGCCCTCGCTCCAAAACTCCTGATCCACAAAGGCTTCCAGCACGCTCTTATCGTAACAGTCCGACGTCCCGGACTGGCTCACATTCAGCTGTTCCTCCACGGATGCAATATACGCGGTTACAAAATAACTCTTCCGGTTGGCTTCCGTTCCCAGCGCGTCCCAATTGCTGAGAACCTCCTGATATGCGATATTAATAGACCGCGAAGCCACATCCTTCTTCACGCCCGCCACAATCTGCTCCACCACGGTCTCCGCCGAATAAAAGCTGTTTTTCACCTTCATATCGTTGATCTTAATCCGATAATTCAAATAGGCGGACCAGAGGATCGTAGTAGCCAGGATTCCAATCAATGCCATGGCGATAATAACGATGACAATAGCGGAACCTCTGTTGTCTTTCTTTATGCAGTTTTTCCCAATCATGCCCCTGCTTTTCCAAAGCTTCCTCATAGCCTCGCCCTCCTGTAAAGCTTCCCGATGCCTGACGCTTTCAGTCCTCTGAAGCTCCCAGCCTCTTCCCGCTTTCAGCCCTTTGAAATTTCCGGTTCCTTCCCGCTCTCAGCCTTTTGAAATTTCCGGTCTTTTCCCGCTCTCAGTTGGTGATCACCGCCAGCCTTTTTACTTCCTCAAGATCCTCAAAATTCGTCTCTGTAAAATGTTCGGCGGCTCCCGCCTGATAAACAGAGATTGTGATATCATAAATCACATTTGTTACTTTACCACTCGTATTTCCGGTCAGCACCTGTATATTGCTGCCGCCCGTACTGTCAATCCCCAGATTGGGAATCGAATACTGGTCGATATTGGCGCTCAGATTTCCCAGAATACTATAGGTAATTCCCACCAGTTCTTCCGTAGGCTCCGCCAGATTCACATCTATATTCGTGCGGAAGCTTAAGCTGCCCGACACTACAGCGTCTGCGGAGAACCACACCGCCGCCCTGTAACTATTCTCATATTTGAGCAGATCGGCGTCCGACAGTTCGGGCGCTATGGTATTAGAAGCCGTATCCACGTCCGAGCGAATCTGTTTCACCAACGTAAGGCTTTTTAATAACGGTTGTTCTTCATCTAGCAGAATTGCGGCGTCTTTGATGTCAAAGGTGATCTCGTCGATTTGTTTCGTCAGGGAATAAAAGGGATAATAGAACAAATAAAAATTGCCGCTGGAAAAGCTGCGGGTAATTCCGTCCACCGCCGTAATAGTGCCGCTGTCTGTTACGGTATCGTACTGGCTCTGATACTGCCAGCTTCCGGGGAACTCCCATTGGTAGTCGATGGTAATCTTCGCCTGACACACATCGTCTCCCCCGGTGATTTCCTTCCGGCTCAGCTCTACCGTGATATTCCTGCCGGTAATCACCTCCGAGGGCTCTAAATCCTCTAATTCATCCGGCACTTCTTTACCGGCTGCGGTAAAGGCGTCCTCCAACTGATCCCTGATCTCAGCGACTACCGTCTCGTCTAAATCCTTATCCTGATGATAGCTGCTGTCCGTCTCATCGCCGCCCACCTCTGAAATACTTCCAATCTCGGCGTAATAGGTACCGTTAAACTGGTTATCATGAGCCGCGTCCGGGTCTGTGCTGACCTTATCCCCATAGGTAGAAGCGTCCAATACGATCAGGGCGTCATACTCTCCGCCCTGAAGCTTCAAGTCTTCCATGCCAAAATAATAGATTTCCTCGCCGGCGGTCTCTAATTCCGTCAATTCCCTGACGCCGCCCTGGATCATGCTGCTGTTGACAATGTAAAAACCGTCCTGGGGCACATAATAATCGCTGCCGCTATTTCCTTCCGGCGGCTCGAACTGCGCCCGCACCTCCTCCAGCGTATAGGCTTTCAGACCCTCCATAATATCCTGTGCCACCGTGGTGGCGCGCAGGGTCTGTCTGGACTTCACATTGATTCTGGTGGAGGTGACAAACATGTGCAGCAGAGGAACCACAATAACGGCGAGAATGGTCACCGCAATCAGCAGCTCCACTAAGGTAAAGCCGCCGTCCGGACTCTCTTTCCGCGCCCTGTTCAGTTGTGTATCCTTCCCGACACTGTTCTTCATCTATCTGCGTCCTGTCCGCTTCCCGCCGTTTCCTCCGCCGTCCAAGCTATTCCCCGTCTTCTTCCTCGTCTTCGTCTTCCTCTGCCGCCGCTTCTTCTTCCACGTCCGCATATGCCCGTTCCCCGTACAGCTCTATGGAGCCGAAAATATTCTCGGTTCCCAATAGAACAGAGGAGAAAGAGGGCTGTACATACTCCTTATCAGGCTGCCCCGGAATACAATACATATCAACGCTTGTCATGCCGGACAGCAGACCTGTGCTTTCGTCATAAGACACGGTCAGATTATCAATACTCATTCTATTATCCTGGGCGCTGATATTCTTAATCGCCCTTTTCAATCCGTCATAGGAAACCAGATAGCTGATGGTCACATTCCGCTCCATCAGGACAAAATCAACGCTTGCCGTATCCGTCCCGTCAGCCTGTGTATCTGACGCGGCGGAGGTATCGTCTGAGATTCCTTCCTGAGCCTCGTACTCCTCCACCTCTTCGATCTCATAGGTGTGATCTACGTCCTCTTCGTCCAGATCCGGCAGCGCCGCCGCCTGCAGCGCGCTGATGCTGACGCTGTCAATCAGCATCGGAGAGATCAATTCCTGATTCACCGCCAGCAGGATACTGTCCTCTTCCCTGACATCTACCGGGAATCTCTGATAAATCGCGTCCGTTTCCTGCCGCATACTCTCCGTATCGCTCACATAAGTATCCTTCTGGGCCATTTTCAGGCTCAGATCCGTAATTCTGGTCTGCAGCTGCCTGTTCTCCTGCTCCAGGGCGTCAGCCTTCTCCATGGCAGGCTGAAACACAAAAAGGTAAGCGCAGACTGCCGCCAGAATCCCCAGAAATCCTATGAGCAGCAACATATCTCTTTTCGAAACCTTCATTCTCTTCCTTCTCCTTTCGGATTTGTGCCCGGAAGCATCTCCGTTCTTCCCGGCAGGCCTATCCGGTTCGCCCTGAACCGTTACTGGATATCCTGATACAACGCCGTCACGGAAAAGCTGACGGACAGGGTTGCCCCCTCATCGTCCGTATCCTCCGTCACAGAAGTCACCGTCACGCTCTCCGGCAACAGGCTCTCAAAGGTTCTCAACTGTTCGATGGCTACCGCCGCCTCCGTCTTGGTGCTCACGTTCATACTGATGGTCACCCCCTGTATCGTACTGGTAAAGGAAACCACATGAACATCGCCCGGCATTTTATCCTCCAGCTCCTCCAGAAATTCAACCAGCTCTTCATTTCGGTTCTCCGTAGCCGTGTACATGGACGTCGCCACATTATAATCAGCCAGCGTTTCCACATATTCATTATAAATCGGTATAATCTCTTCCAGCTCCGCGGACTGTGCTTTCAGCTCCATATTGTCTTTTCGGATTCCCAGATAACGGACAAGGGAGACCACAATCAGGACGACTGCCACCGCCAAGCCCACAGCCAGAATAAAAAACGCGATAAACGTGCCGTTCACAGCGGAGCTCTTGCCGCCTTCTCCCGCGGCTCCTCCCTTACCCTTCTCGGATTCCTTCTTAAATCCCAGAGGCTCCGCCGCCGCTCCTACACAGGTAATATATTCCCCATAGGATTCCTGTTTAAAATTCTTCTCCAGCGTCCAGCCTGCCGCCTGCCGCAGTACCTCTACAGGGTGGTTAATCTCCTTCTCCAGCAGTTCCCCGATTCCCCGGATATTGGCTCCCAGACCCGTAATCATCACGCGGTCTATGGTCATGTTGGCATTATGGGACAGATAATAATCTACCACTCTGGCAATCCCGCCAGCCAGAGGAAGCAGCGCTTCCATCACCGTCGGCGCCGTCAGGCAGTTATTGTCCGCCATCACCTGCAAGGCCTGCAAAACGCCCTCTATATCGCCCCACTGTCTGGACTCCATCACCGTATCTATCGTCTCGTCTACGCCATAGGCAACATTTCTGGTAAAAGCCAGCGCGCCGTTCTGTACGACCATCAGCAGCGTAGAACGCTCCTCGATCTTAACGATCATATTGGTTCCCTGCGCGCACTCCTCTTTCACCACCTGATAAACGCTGTTGCCGGCGTAATCAATCGCCGCCAGCTCCAGCTTCAAGGCCTTCGCCAGATCATAATATCCGCTGAGAAGCGCCGTAGGCGCCGCCATCACCAGCAGCTTATACTGCTGGGCGCTTTTCGTCTCGCCGATCACCCCCAGAATACTGTACGCCAACTGGTACTGGCTTAAATCCACCGGAAAATAATCCGACGCATTGGCGTTCACCACATCTCCGATGCGGTTTTCCTTTACAAAAGGAATCACAACCTCACGGCTGGCTATCTTCGCAGAGGTAATGGTAAACATCACCTGCCTGGATTTCATCTTATTCTCCGCCAAAGCCTTTTTCAGCGCTTCCGTATATTCCGGCGTAATCATCAGCGCGCCGTCGCTGACGATCCCCTCCGCCGTAGGAATCGCAAAACTCTTATATACCTTATGCGTCTTGGATCTGTAATCCACTTCGCAGACTCTGGTCAGCGCATAACCGATTTCAATACTGATGACTCTACCAGCCATGAATCGTCTCCTCCTCTGATCATATCCTTATTTATGCAACAAACCTGCCGGCTGCGCCGAGCAGGTATTTTTGTCTGTCTTCACTGTGTCAATATCATTCCAGACCGTCGTAACGACATGTTTTTATCAAAATATCAGAATCAATAAATGTCCAAAAAATGTTAAAACCAGAGAACTCAAAAAATCCTTAAAATGAAAATCAAAACCCAAACCAAAGCTTTAAAACTGTCCCAGATACCACGTAAGCATCTGATTCCCCCATAATGCGGCGATGAAAACGCCCATAGAAAGATACGGCCCCATCGCCAGTACCCGATCCTCGCCGCTGATTTTCATGCGCGTCACATGAATCACCGCGCCCAAAATACAGCCTGATAGAAAAGCCATAATAATCAGCTTCCAGCCAAGCAGCAGTCCGCAGACCGCCATCAGCTTCACGTCGCCGCCGCCGATCGCCCTCCCTCCAGAAAGGTAATAGAGTACCGCCAGCGGCACACTGACAGAGAAGAAGCCGATCAGATAAACAGAAAACTGATGATAATCCGCCGCTACCCGGATCAGCCCCAATGCCAGTATGAATAAATTGATTCCAAAAGGAATCTCATAAGTCCTAAAATCAATCACGCTCAGCACAAGCAGCGCTGACGCCAGCAAACAGTAGAGTAGGGATTCTACGTTTACCCCGTTTACCACAACGATTACGATGTATGCAGCTCCGTTCAGCGCCTCCACCAGAGGATACTGAACGGATAACTTCGCGCTGCATTTACGGCACCTGCCCTTCAAAAACAGATAACTGAACACCGGGAACATATCATACCACTTCAGTTGATAACCGCAGGCCATACAGTGAGACCTGGTAAGTACAATATCTTCATGCTTCGGAATCCGATAGATACAGACATTAAGAAAGCTGCCTATTGTGATGCCGAAGAGAAACAAAATGATGTAAAAAACAACTGTTGGAAGCATGACGTATCCTTTCTTCCTGTACAGGCGCCTTAGCGATTACTTTATTTCCAATGATTGCCAGGGATTGGCCTGTAAAAGTTAGTTGCCCTTCATGGAATCTTCAAAAGCGCTGTTCGTCCCAGTACTATCCGAAGAGCCATAATCGAACGATACATTTCCTGTGCCTGCCACGTTCACTGTAATGGTATATTCAATCCAGTTGGTTCTGCTGCTGCATTTGATATCGCCAACGGTAAGCCCTGCGTCTGTCAGCGCCGTTGTGATTGCAGAAGTACCGCCACTCACACTACCACCTGATGACCCTATTTTGATAACTGCTCCATCGTCAGCAGTCGTAATCGGATCTGATGCCTCCGGGTCAGCCGCATAGATCTGGATTGCCGTTACGATCTCTGTAGCGTTCTGCATATCCGTTGAATTTCTGGATCTCTCCACATATCTCAGATACTGGGGAGCCAGCACAACGATCAGGATCGCCATAATAGCGATAACGATGATCAACTCAACAAGGGAAAAACCTTTGTTATTCATTTTTCTTTCTTTCATTTCTTCTTTCTCTCCTTTTCCTCTTATTCCATTACCACCCGAATCCGTTTCCCGGATTCATGGTTCTATCTTAAGCATGGCTGTTCCCTACCGACAGCCATGTTTCAGATCAAAGATTATCCAACGCCGAGTACATCGATACCATAGGCGCCATACACGCGCCGATCAGCACGCCCACCACGCCGGCCAGCACGATGATAATCATCGGCTCCATAGCGGCCATCAGGGACTGCACCGCCATCTCTACCTCTTCCTCATAATAGTCCGCCAGCTTATTCAGCATTTCCTCCGTGGAACCGACTTCCTCGCCAATGTGGATCATATGGTATACCATAGGCGGGAACAGCCCGCTGGTCTGTAAAGGCTGGGATAAGGGCACGCCGATCATGATCTGGGACACCGCTTCCTTCAACGCTTCCTTATACCATATATTCGTCATAGTATCCGCTACGATATCCACAGCTTCCACCAGGGGCACGCCTGCCGCCAGCAGCGTGCTTAAGGTACGGGCCATCTGAGAGGACGCGGACTTGACCACCAGATTCTTGATCGCCGGGATCTTCAGCTGCAGCCTGCCTAATACATGCTTACCGCTGTAGGTCTTCGCCCATACCTGCAGAGCGTATACGACGGCAATCAGCGCCGGTATGATAATATACCAGAAGCCCTGAATAAAATTACTCATATGTACGACCATCATCGTAATCCACGGCAGTTCGGTTCCCAGCTCTTCGAACATATCCATATAACGGGGAATGACAAATACCAACATCACAATCACGACTGCAATTGCCACCAGGGCAACCACAACCGGATAAATCATCGCTTTCCTGACCAGCGCCTGCGTCTTGGCGGATTTCTCAAACTGAATCGCCATACGCTCCATCGCGGTATCCAGACTGCCGGAGGCTTCCCCCGCCCGCGCCATCTGTATCAGCAGCTCCGGAAACACCTTGGGATGCCGGGACAGGGAATCCGCGAAGCTTTCGCCCTTCTCCACGTCCGCCCGAACCGCCTGTATGGCTTTTTGCAGCTTTACATTCTCCGTCTGCTCCGCCAGCATGGTCAGCGTCTCGATAATGGTAACGCCGGCTCTGGTAATACTGGCAAACTGCCGACAGAACACCGCCATATCACGGGTTGTAGGTTTGCCGCCAAAATCAATATTAATATCTCTCGTCAGGGCATTCTGTTCCGTGACTTCCAGCACAATCAAGCCCTGGTTCTTCAGTTCCCTGACGACTGCTTCTTTATTGTCCGCATCTTTACTGCCTTTTAGTTCCTTACCGCTCTTATCGATTGCGACATATCCCCAAGTCGCCATATCTTCTCCTCTACACCAATTGGTTCTGGTACATATTGCCAAGAGTTTACAGTTTTCCGATGTTACTTTTATCTGATTATTATGCCATAAGCAGACCGTTTTTTCAATAGATTGAGGTAATTTTATCAGGGACGAAACAGGCGCAGAATATCGTTATGCGCGTATTGCCGCCCGCAGCTAAATATCAAAGGAAACCCGCATCATCTCAGGCACGGAGGTGATGCCCTGCAATACGTATCTGGTGGCGCTCATACGCAGGGTATGCATTCCTTCTTCCAGCGCTTTTTCCTTGATGTCCTCCGCGGAACCGTTTCTGCTGATGATGGTCTTCAGGGGCTGGGTCACCTCCATGATTTCGTACACACCGATCCGTCCCCGGAACCCTGTACCGTCACATTTGGGACAGCCGCAGGGCTCATAGATTGTCACATCTGCGTCCGGCTCCAGCATCAGCATTTCCAATTCGTCCGCATTGGCTTTCTTCGCCTTCTTACACTCCGGGCACAACCGGCGCACCAGACGCTGGGCAATGACGCCGATGGTTGAATCCGCAATCAGATAGGGTTCGATTCCCATATCCGCCAGACGGGTAATGGTGCTGGCCGCGGAATTGGTATGCAGGGTAGACACCACCAGATGTCCGGTAATAGACGCCTGCACCGCAATGGAGGCGGTTTCCTGATCACGAATCTCACCGATCATGATAATATCCGGGTCCTGGCGCAGAATCGAACGAAGGGCGGAGGCAAAGGTCAGATTCGCCTTATTGTTGACCTGCACCTGATTGACGCCGTCAATGTTTGCCTCTACCGGGTCTTCTACGGTGATAATATTAACCGCTTCCTGGTTCAGTTCGCTCAAGGCCGTATAAAGAGTCGTGGATTTTCCGCTTCCGGTGGGGCCTGTAACCAGCAAAATACCGTGGGGATTCTGTAGAATATGATCGAATTTCTTCAATTCTTCGGGGCTTAAGCCAAGCTGGCTCTTTTCTCTGGTCAAGGCGTTCTTGGAAGTAAGACGCATAACGATTTTCTCCCCGTATACCGTAGGGAGGATCGACACACGGATATCAAATTCCCTTCTGTCTACGATCTGCGTAATACGCCCGTCCTGCGGTTTCCTTTTCTCTGAAATATCCATGCCGCCGATAATTTTAATACGCGCCACGATCGCTGGAAGCAGCCTGATGTTGTAGGTGGCTTTCTCATAGAGCGCGCCGTCGATACGATAACGGATTCTCACCTGTCTTTCCATGGGCTCGATATGGATATCGGAAGCCCGCTGCCGCACCGCCTGCTCGATCATGCCCTTGACGAGCTGCACAATCGGGGAATTGTTGACGTCCTCGCTGTACAGGTCTTCCTGTTCAATCATCTGGCTCTCTTTTTCTTTGGCATACTCCTCCAACGCGGAATTAACCTCCGCCTGTCCGTAATACCTGTCGATCGCCAGCATAACGCTCCTGGTGGTGGCCACCACCGGCTCTACCTGTAAATTGGTGATAATATTGACGTCGTCCATGGCCGCCATATCCATAGGATCGGCCATAGCCACACGGAGCACGTTCACATTATCGGGGGAATACTCGAAGGGAAGCATCTGATACTTCTTCAGCACATTGGGCGGCACCAGCTTCAATATTTCCTCCGGAATCTCTATGTTCTGCAAATCTACCATATCGTACTGCAGCTGGCTGCTCAGCGCCCTGGCAATATTTTCTTCCGTGGCAAGCCCTTCGTCCACAAGGGTTTCCCCCAGCTTACGCCCGCTGCCCTTCTGCAGCTCCAGCCCTCTGCCCAGCTCCTGCGCCGTAATGACTCCGCTATTGACCAGCACGTCCCCCAGACGCAGTTTTTTCCTGTTAAAATCCATCTTTCTCTCCATTCCGAGAACGTTTTTCCTGTGCTTGCCGGCGACGCTCCCGGCACAGACAAGCAGAGTGATAACCGTATCTTCTGATCATTATTCTACTATGATTTCCCTCCCCGCGCAAGATTCTGTGGCAAAACGGCGCCGCTACTCCCCGCTTCTCATAAAATAGCTGCCGCTCACCTGTCTTGCATAACCGCCTGTACATAGCTGCATCAGCCCATGGAGAAGCTCCGGCACAGTCAGGTAATCCTGGTACTGCTCCTCATACCTGCCTTGTAAAGCCTGTACGGACTGCGGCTGATAGTCCAACAGCTGCAGCAGCCGTCCCTGCCGCCCCTCCAGGAACACAAGCTTCTGCTGGCGGCAGGGCTCGTCCTGCGGGCAGGCGCCAAACAGCTCCGTCAGAAGCTCCTGAGGGGAGGTAATCAGCCCGGCTCCCTGTCTGATCAGATGGTTGCAGCCATCGCTCAGAGGGTCTGTGACTCTCCCCGGCAGCGCATATACTTCCTTTCCCTGTTCCAGCGCCATATCCACCGTAATCAGGGTTCCGCTCCGCCGTCTCGCCTCTATGACCAGCACGCCGTCGGACAAGCCGCTGATAATACGGTTCCTGGGCGGAAAAAGTAAAGCCCTGGGGGCAATGCCCGGCGGATATTCGGAGCAGACGCCGCCCTGTGCCGTCAGTTCTTCATACAGGCTTCTATTTTCCGCCGGATAACAGATATCCACGCCGCAGCCCATCACTCCCAGGGAATAACCGCCGGCGCGCAGCGCCGCCCGCTGTCCGATTCCGTCGATTCCCCGCGCCATACCGCTGATGATCTGTACGCCCGCCTCCGCAAGCTCCTGCGCAAACAGCTTCGCCATATGTCTGCCGTACTCGGAACAATCCCTGGCTCCAATCAGGGCTATGCTCTTTCGATTCGCTTCCGGCAGTCGGCCTGCATAATAGATGGCGTATGGGCTGTCGGGGATTTCCGCCAGTCCGGCAGGATAATCCTCGTCCCGGAACGTCACAAATCCGATTCCCCGTTCCAGCAGCTTCTGATAGTCCTCCGCCGCCTCATGCTCTCTGGCAAACTGCGTAAGCTGCGCGGCCTTTTTTTGATATTGTCTGCCTATTTTTTCCTCCAACCGCCCCGTCCGCGCCAGCTCATAGATACTTTCCGGGTTAGCTGTTTTCTCCAGTTCTTTTAGAAATCTGTGGCCTCCCATACCCGCCGCCTGGCAGAGCCAATGTCTACAGGCTCTTACCTGATCCAGTTTTTCCATATCTTTCCCCGCCTTTCTCACGCCTGATATTTCTGTTCTGTCCGCCGGTAACAGACCGCTTCCGCCAGATGAATCTCCCGAATCCGCTCGCTGCCCGCCAGATCGGCAATTGTCCTTGCCACCTTTAAAATTTTGTGATATCCCCTGGCGGACAGCCGCATGCTGCGATACATTTGCTCCATAAAGCTTTTTTCCTGTCTCCCCAGCCTGCAAAACCGCTCCGCCTCACCGGCGCCCATATCGCCGTTAAAACGGATTGTTCCTTCCCCAAACCGGGCCTTCTGTATTTCTCTGGCGGCCATAACCCGCTCCCTGATCCGGGCGCTGGTTTCCTGCTCTCTGTGTTCCGCAAGATCCTGAAAATCCATAGGCGCAGCCTCCACACAGATATCCAGCCGGTCTAAGACAGGCCCCGATATCCGCCCCAGGTATCGTCTGACCTCATAGGGCGTGCAGCGGCATCTGGACTGATCCGGATAATAACCGCAGGGGCAGGGATTCATAGCTCCCACCAGCATAAAATCCGCGGGATAGACATAGGTTCCGCTGCTTCTGGCAATCTGCACCTGCTTATCCTCCAGGGGCTGCCTCAGGATATCCAGCGTTTCCCGTTTAAATTCCGTCATTTCATCCAGAAACAGGACGCCTCGGTGGGCTAAGCTGATGATTCCGGGCGTGGGGATTTTTCCGCCTCCCGCAAGAGCCTGTCCTGTAATGGTATGATGGGGGCTCAGATACGGTCTTTGGGTTTTCAGAGAATGGGTCTGCTGCAGCAGCCCGGATATACTGTAGATTTTAGATACCTCTAAGCTTTCCTCCAGAGACAGGGGAGGAAGAATTGTAGGAAGCCTCTTTGCCAGCATGGTCTTGCCCGTTCCGGGCGGCCCGACTATCAGCAGATGGTGAAACCCGGCCGCCGCCACTTCTGCGGCTCTCTTCAGGCACTCCTGTCCATTGATATCCGCAAAATCCAGCCTGCTTTCCTCATACTCTCTTTGCAAAGCCGCGCTGTAATCATAAGAGGCCGCCGGGTCTATCGTCTCCTCCCCCGCCTTTTCTCCCCGCAGATACGCTATCGCTTCCTTCAGATTCCGGACGCCTACGCTTTCCATGGTTCCGGCCAGCCTGCCCTCCCAGGCGTTTTCCGATGGCAAAAGACATCTTCTGACGCCATGCCCGGACGCTTCCTGCACAATGGGGAGTACGCCCCTGACAGGCTTCAGTTCGCCGGAAAGCCCCAGCTCCCCCAACAGAAGCGTATTCTGCACCGACTCCTGAGGCAGGCAGGAGAGGGCAATCATAATGCCTATCGCCACAGGCAGGTCAAACATGGTGCCGCTTTTCGGCAGATCAGCCGGGGATAAATTAATATTGATACACATGGGCGGCAGCCTGACCCCTACATTTTTCAGCGCCACCTTCACCCGTTCCCGCGCTTCCCGCACCGCCGAGCCGGGCAGCCCCACAATCTGAAAACAGGGCAGCCCCTGGGAAACGTCCACTTCCACCTGAATCATGCAGCTATGAATCCCATAAACCGCCCCTGACGTAATTGTACTGAGCAATCTCATTCCTCCTTTTTGCCTGTTAATCGTTTAGGCGTTTGCGAAACTCACTCATAATGCTATATTCCTTGTACAAATTGTACAATTTGTGAATTTTACAGCCCTTCATAAGTTTCGCAATTACCCAAGTAAAATAATGAACAATAGCAGGGCGTCAGCCCTAAAATCTGAAATCTTCGGCGATACGCCAGATACATAGAAAAATTTAGAATCCAGATAAACTAATCATATCCGTCCCGGAGCTTCCTGTCAAGCCGGCCGCAAATGAAAACTTTAAGCGAAAACTTTAAGCAATGCAAAAAAGAAGTTCCCAGACGCCCATACGGCGTTTCAGAACTTCGCCTTTTTACATAACTGCATAACCTGATTCTACATCAGCCGCATTACATCACCTTATTCTGCATCCCATCGGGATCCTGGGCGAACTGAATCGCCATCTCCCGGTCAATCTTGCCTTCGTAGAACAACTGAATGATCGCGTCGTCCATCGTGATCATACCCAGCTTGCGGTTGGTCTGCATAATCGTGGCAAGCTGGTGGGACTTGCCCTCCCGGATCAGGTTCCTGACCGCATGGTTGGCATGCATCACCTCAAAGGCCGCCACACGCCCTTCCCCGTCCGCGGTAGGAATCAACTGCTGGGAAATAACAGCCTCCAATACATTGGCGAACTGCACCCGAATCTGCTGCTGCTGATGGGGCGGGAAAACGTCGATTACACGGTCTACCGTACTGGCCGCGCCGATCGTGTGCAGGGTGGAAAGTACCAGATGCCCCGTCTCCGCCGCCGTAATCGCCACGCTGATGGTCTCAAAGTCACGCATCTCTCCTACCAGTATCACATCCGGATCCTCCCGCAGCGCCGCCCGCAGCGCATTGGCATAGCTCTGGGAATCCAAGCCGATTTCCCTCTGGTTCACCATGGACATCTTATGCTGGTGCAGGTACTCGATGGGGTCCTCCAGCGTAATGACATGGGCGTCCCTGTTATTATTAATCTTGTCAATAATCGCCGCCAGCGTCGTGGATTTACCGCTTCCGGTAGGACCGGTTACCAGAATAAGTCCCCGCTTCCGTTCATATAAATTAATAACAGACTCCGGCACTCCCAGCTTCTCAGGAGCGGGAACACTGGTTCCTACCAGACGAAGCGCCAGCGCGGCGCTCCCCCTCTGCTTGTAAGCGTTCACACGGTATCTGCCCAGCTCCGGAATGGAGAAAGACATATCATACTCTCCCCGTTCCTCAAACCGTTCCCGCTGTACCGGGTTCATAATCGAATATGCGATTTGCTGCGTATCATCGGGCAGCATACGGGGAAAATCCATCGTAATCAGATTCCCGTTGACGCGCATCTTCGGCGGTATTCCCACCGTGATATGTACGTCGGACGCGCCCGCGTCACATGCTACCTTCATAATCTCCTGTATTGTCGGCGTCATAGCTTACCTCATTTCTGCGCTGTCCCTTCCGCGCATAGGGCGAAAATCTTTTTCACCCTTTTCCTTCCTCGTCGTCCTATGCCTGCGGAGCCTCCACAAATTCCGGCGTTTCCACCTGAATACCGGAGCTCCTTAACTTATCCATATCCATGACATAGCGGTTATCCATAGTCTTCATAATATCTTTAATCTCCAGATCGCCGTATATCCTTTCATTGCTTAAATCTATAATGCTATAATGCTGTTATCCCGAAACATCAGCAGCATCGGCCGTAAAATATCCTGTTCGTTGGCGGAAAGCACCAGCGCTTTTTCACCGGTATTCAATTCCACGCTGACGCCCGGCGACAGGATACTAACCGACTGAATCAGGGCGTCCACCGCCTTGCTGTCATAGATCTGCGGATTCTCCTGCAAATGCTTCAAAGCCGCGACCTCTGACACGGGCTCTCCCAGGAACCGCATCGCCGTCATGGAATCAAAGGTTTCCGCCACCGCCAGCACCTTCGCGCCATGAACCATCTTAACGGCGGAGATGTCTTCTCCGGTTTCCATGCTGGCAACGACCTTCTGTGCCTGCGCGCAGATTCGCTTAATATTGGGGCTGGAGGAATACACGGTATCGATCAGGTCAAAGCCTCCGATTTCCGCCGCCCGGATCTGAGCCCGATCCGCATCTGTCCACTCGGCCTTTTCCATAACGCCCTTAGGCGCCATAAGCTTGCCGATATCATGAATCAGAGCCGACTGCACCGTTTCCAGCTGTTCGTCGACCTTCATGTTGAGGACATGCGTCATCATGGCGCACAGGATAGCGACATTCAGGGCATGTTTATAGATAAAATCCTCTTTGCTGCGCAGATTCTGTATAAAATTAATTTTCTGTTCCAGATGTCCGTAGTTCTTAATCACATCAGCCGCAATTATCTGCATTTTGGCTGCGCGGCGCGTCTGCACGATCCTGTCAAGCTCCTCCTTGATGGAAAATACGCACATTGTCTGGAATCTTTCAAAATCAATATCGGCCTGGGTCATCGGGGGCACCGGTTCCGCAGGCTCCAGAACAAAAATGCCAATCAGGCCGAAATTCTTAATGCTTTCGATTCCCTGCGCGGTTAATTTCGAATTCCTTTCATATAATAAGACCCCCTTGTTATTGTAAATCGGCCGCGCCAGGCGCATACCTGTTTTCAGGTCTTCCCTTTTCACAAAAAGCATCTCCTTGTCTCCTCCCTTGTACACACAATTCAAAGCGCGTCATAGCCTGCCTTCAGCTTCTCCAGCGCTTTTTTCTCTATCCTGGACACATAGCTCCTGGATATCCCCAGCTTACGCCCTATTTCTCTCTGGGTTACCTCTTCCCGGTCGGGAAGCCCATACCGCAGCGTGATAATCTCCTGTTCCCTGTCATTTAATTTCTCATGTATCATATCGGCAAGATGGCTTAATTGATCCTCTACTTCCATTCTGTCAACCACATCAATCTGCTCCTGCTCCAGCACGTCGAGCAGATTAATCTCGTTCCCCTCCCTGTCCGTACCAATCGGCTCGTAAAGGGATACTTCCCTGGAAGTTTTCTTCTTCGCCCGAAGCAGCATCAGCAGCTCATTATCAATGCAGCGGGAGGCGTAGGTGCTCAGCTTGCCTTTCCCGGCGTCGAAGGAATCGATCGCCTTAATGAGTCCGATCACGCCGATGGAAATCAAATCCTCCATATCCTCGTCTACATTCTGATACTTTCTGGCTATATGCGCCACCAGACGCAGATTCCGCTCTACCAGAACCGCTTTGGCCCTTCTGCGTTCTGTTTCACTGCCATTTGCAAGCAGCTCCAGATATTCGGCCTCTTCCCTGGCAGTTAACGGCTGGCTAAATGTTTTCAAAAGAAGCCTCCAAAGTCCATTTACTTTATTCTATGACCCGGCGACATCTTAAGTGCCTTTCCATCTAAAATGATTTAGGCTGCTCCATAACGGTAGTATAACACATCCATTTACTTTTAGCCACTCTAACCCATTCCCCATACAGAGCCCTGGGCAGAAAACAGAGTCCTTTGCCTTGCGGCAACGCCCCTTTAAAACAAAAATTCCGCCATCACGTAATTGCTCACGTCAATCCCCCGGCTGGTTAAGCGGACGCGCCCGTCCTCCAGCGCCAGCAGCCCCTGGGCGGCAAGCTTTTGCAGCGGGACGCCGTACACCGCTTCCATGGATTGTCCGAATTTCCGGTAAAAAGCGTCTGCATCTACGCCGCGCATCATACGCAGTCCCAGAAACATAAACTCCTCCATCTGCTCGGAGACGGTAAGCCGATGCCGCAGAATATGGCCGCTTCCCACATAAGCCTCGTACGCCTGGGGACGATCAGGATTGCTCCAGCGGTATTCTTCCACCATGGAAGCCGCGCCCAGGCCAAAGCCCACGTAATCTCCCCGCTGCCAATACACCTTATTATGCCTACATTCATATCCTTCCCTGGCATAATTGGATATCTCATACCGATGATAGCCGTGCTTTGCCAGGTACTCCCCTGTCAGCAGATACATCCGGCGGTCTTCTTCCTCCGAGGGGAAGGTATAAGACGCCCTCTTTTCATATAACGGCGTCCCTTCCTCCAGCATCAGGCTGTAGGCGGAAATATGTTCCGGGTTCAGAGCCGTGACCCGCTCCAACGTATTGCGCCAGGAAGCAATACTCTGTCCCGGCAGCGCCGACATCAGATCGATATTGATATTGGCAAATCCTACCCTCCGCGCCGTATCATAGGTGTCCAGAAAGGATTCATAGCTATGAATCCGTCCAATCCGGGCAAGCTCCTCATTGTCTGCGGACTGCAAACCAATGCTGATTCTATTAATACCATATGTTATGTATTGTCTCAGCTTTTCCTCCGTCACAGCGCCGGGATTCATTTCCAGCGTAATCTCCGCTTCCTCCGACATCTCGTAGGACGCCCTGACCTGCGCCATAATTTGCCCCATCTGTGCCGCGGAAAGCAGGGAGGGCGTGCCGCCGCCCACAAATACGGAACAGACCCTGTGATTTTTATATAATATCGACTGTTGTTTTATTTCCCGCGTCAGAAGCTCCACGTAATGTCCTATCGCTTCCTCAGCGCGGGCGCGGCTTTCCCCGCCCTGCTCCCTGCCGGATACGGGAAAAGACAGGAAATCGCAGTAGAGACATTTCCTGACGCAAAAAGGAATGTGAATATAAATACTCAGATCTCTAATCATTATCCAGCTTCAGCACACTCATAAAAGCGCTCTGGGGAACCTCAACGGTACCCACCTGGCGCATACGCTTCTTTCCTTCCTTCTGCTTCTCCAGAAGCTTCTTCTTACGGGTGATGTCGCCGCCGTAGCACTTGGCGAGCACGTCCTTGCGCAGCGCCTTAATCGTCTCTCTCGCAATGACCTTGCCCCCTACCGCCGCCTGAATCGGAATCTCAAAAAGATGTCTGGGAATTTCCTCCTTCAGCTTCTCGCACATCTTGCGCCCTCTCTCGTAGGCTCCGTCCGCGTGCACGATAAAGGATAGGGCGTCAACCTCTTCACGGTTAATCAGGATATCCAGCTTCACCAGTTTGGAGGGTTCATAGCCCTTCAGCTCATAATCGAAGGAAGCGTAGCCTCTGGAACGGGATTTTAAGGCGTCAAAGAAATCGTAGATAATCTCATTCAGCGGCAGCTCGTATTTCAAAAGCACCCGCGTCGTCTCAATATACTCGGTGCTGAGATATTTGCCTCTGCGCTCCTGGCATAGCTGCATAATAGGGCCGATAAACTCCGTAGTAACCATAATCTCCGCGTTGACAATCGGTTCCTCCATGTAATCGATCTCCGAGGGGTCGGGCAGATTGGAGGGATTGGTCAATTCAATCATATCGCCGTCCGTCTTGTGCACTCTATAAATAACACCCGGTGCGGTTGTCACCAGATCAAGGTTGTATTCCCGTTCCAGACGCTCTTCTATAATCTCCAGATGCAGCAGCCCCAGAAAGCCGCAGCGGAAGCCAAAGCCCAGCGCGATGGAGGTTTCCGGCTCATAATTCAGCGATGCGTCGTTGAGCTGCAGTTTCTCCAGAGCGTCCCGCAGATCCGGGTATCTGGCTCCGTCCGCCGGATACATCCCGCAATATACCATGGAATGAACCTTCTTATACCCCGGCAGGGGCTCCTTGCAGGGATTATGAAAGTCCGTCACCGTATCGCCCACCGCCGTATCCTTCACATTCTTAATCGACGCGGTCAGATAACCTACCATACCGGCAGACAGCTCCTCGCAGGGAATAAACTGTCCCGCGCCGAAGTATCCCACCTCTACCACATCGGCGACAGCGCCTGTGGCCATCATCTGAATCGCAGTGCCCTTTTTCACCGTACCTTCCATAATACGGCAGAACACAATCACGCCCTTATAAGAATCGTACACCGAATCGAAGATCAGCGCCTGCAGCGGATTGGCGGGGTTGCCGCCGGGCGCCGGGATTTTCTCTACAATTGCCTCCAGCACCTCCTCGATTCCGATACCGTTCTTGGCGGAAATCAGCGGCGCGTCCTGGGCTTCGATGCCGATCACGTCCTCTATTTCATTCTTAACGCGTTCCGGCTGGGCGCTGGGCAGGTCGATCTTATTGATCACCGGAAATACGTCCAGATCATGATCCAGCGCCAGATATACGTTGGCCAGCGTCTGAGCCTCGATGCCCTGGGCGGCGTCCACCACCAGAATCGCGCCGTCGCAGGCTGCCAGGCTGCGGCTGACTTCATAATTAAAGTCCACATGTCCCGGCGTGTCGATCAGGTTGAAAATATACTCATTCCCGTCCTTTGCCGTATACACGGTACGCACCGTCTGCGCCTTAATGGTAATTCCGCGCTCCCGCTCCAGCTCCATATTGTCAAGCACCTGCGCCTGCATCTCCCGGCTGGTCAGGAGCCCGGTCTTCTCTATAATCCGATCCGCCAGCGTGGACTTTCCATGATCGATATGGGCTACGATACAAAAATTTCTGATCTTACTCTGGTCTATGGCTGCCATAATTTCCTCCAAACGCGTTCTTTTTCACATAGAAATAAGTATAGCAAATCGAAGAAAATATGTCCACACCCAACCCAACCGCGCCTGCCACGAAAAGCACAGGTCTCAGCGCTCCGGCTCCCGGCCGCTAAGCACCAGATCCAGCACATGCGCCAGGGGCTCGCAGGCGTTCCAGATTTCCTCTCTGGTATTATTCTGGGCTCCCAGTTCGATCAGCAGGGTCTTCGGGCATACGTGCATATTGTATCGGTAGGCTTTCAGATAGATTCTGCGGGCAAGGCCGGGATAATACTCGTTACATGCCGCCTGCATCTGAAAAGAAAACGCCAGATTATCCTGCAGATAAGGATTCTCCAGATAAGCGATTTCCCCTTGCGCCGTGCGGCTTAAGCCGTTAAAAAACATGAACTGCGCCGTAGGCCTGCCCTGCAGCTCCACCACCAGCCGCCGTTCCTCCGGCATTTCATCCCTATGCAGGTCGATTACCACCTCGATGGAGGGATTTTCCGCCAGAAGCTCTTCGATCGCAGGCAGGGAGTTGCTGTAGGCATAATCCCGCGCCTCTTCGTCATAGCTGACCGTATGATGCATCACATTGTAGCCGTACTTCTCCCGCAAAAGCGTCGCCAGATACTCGCCCGCGCCCACAATGCCCGTGGAGAGATCTCCTTCCACGGAATCCGCAAACGCTTCCTGCGCGTGGGTATGATAGATCAGGATCTGAGGCTCGTCGGCGTCCTCTTTCATACTCATATCCTCCGACAGCAGGGCGTCGACCTCCAACAGCTCTTCGTCAGCCCTGGTCGTGCTGTCCACCGCATAAAAGGCTTTCACCAACGTCTCATAATCCTGTAATTCTTCCCATTGATAATGGTACAGCTTCTCCTGCGCCGGAACAAATTCCCCATCCGTCTCTTCCCCGGACTCCTGCTGCGCCGCCTGGTTTTCCAGATACATTCCGTTCTCCGCAAGCAGCGCGTCCTCCATGCTCTGCTCCAAATGCATGGCGTCATCTCCGTATTCCAACGCCTCGTCTTCAATCGATTTACGGTCTTCGTCCGTACCTTCCAGCATCAGCAGGCTGGCATAATCGCTTTCCGTCACCCTGCTCTCTCCCCCGTCCGCGGTGACGCGATACAGGATAACAGGATATTCGGCCAGCAGCCCCTTAAGCCAGATACTGCTGCCCGCGCCAGCCTCTCCGGCGCCCTCCAGCCTTCGCAGGCCGGGAAGATAGGACTCCAGCATCCAGTCCTGAAGCACCCCCATGATGGAGCCTTGTCCCTTTTCCCGCCCTTCCTGAAATTCCAGCAGCTCCGCCGCCATAAAAAAAAGCGATATTATAACAAATGTTATTATAATAATTCTAAGTATTTTACTTTTCCTGTCCATACTAAAATATTATATGCAGTATGGACAGGACTTCATACCAGCGCCCGGCTTCTGTCGGCGCCTGAGGCCTGCCGCCCTTTGACGGAAGGGCGTTTAGCAGAAGTCCAGCGCTTTATTGATCCCGTCGCACAGGATATGGCTGATCTGTTTGATCTGTAAGTCCACATCTTTGGTGGTTACATACATATTATTCAGCTCCTTCAGCGTAGCCGGCCTTTCCCCCATGGCGTCGCCCACGATGGTGGCGGCGTCTACCACGGTAGGAACGCCCAGCGCCAGCACCGGAATCCGCAGGCTCTCCTGCGTAATGGCATTGCGGTGGTTGCCCACGCCGGAGCCCGGATGAATCCCGGTATTGGTAATCTGTATGGTACGGTTTAAGCGTTTTGTGGAGCGGGCTGCCAGCGCGTCTATGGCAATCACCAGATCCGGTTTCGTCTCTCCGATAACGCCCTTGATGATTTCCGCGGATTCCATTCCCGTTTTTGCCATAACACCCGGTATTAAAGTGCTGACCAGATGCATTTTGGAACAGTTATAAGCCACCTTGCCATACTCCATAACGATATGCCTGTTGACAAAAAGATTATCCACCACGTTTGGCCCTAAGGAATCCGCGGTCACTTCCCGATTGCCCAGGCCGACGACCAAAATGGACTGTTCCTTGTCGGGCTGCGGCAGTACGCTCTTGATTTCCCTGGCCAGAATCTCTGAAATCTCCTGATGGAAATCCTCCTCCGGCTCTGTCATATTCGGAGCTTCTAAGGTAATATAAGTACCCATAGGTTTCCCAAGAGCCTTCGCGCCGTTCTTCGTCTCAATCATCACTTTGGTAATACGCACGTCGCTTGTCTCGTCATAATCCTCTTCTACGGTAACTCCATGCAGTGAATTTTCTGTTTCCTCAATACTTTCTCTGGCTTCCAACGCCAAGTCCGTCCTGACTGTCGACCAGCTATCCATACCCTACTCCTCATTTCCCGCATTTTATCTTACTATATGCGCGTTTTTTGCAGTTGCTCATTTGCTATGAAAGTGTCGTGAATAGACAGACGGCCGGGCATGCTTGCATGACCAGATGGCTGGATATTCGACTTTCATACTTAGTGGCGCGCTGCGTCAGCAGCGCATCAATGTTTGCTTTCCGAAGCGCCTGCTTAACTATTTTTTGCAAAAATAAACAAAATATGTATTGACATCACGATTGCCATAAACTACAATAATATGCGTGTGTTTCCATTAAAACGTCCGTGTCCGGCTTTAATGAGACACGTCCTCATAAAGAAAATGCAAATTGGAGGTGTAATGATGGCTAATATCAAATCTGCGAAGAAAAGAATCCTGGTAAACAAAACGAGAGCTGACAGAAATAAAGCGATCAAGTCCAGTGTGAAGACAGCAGTCAAGAAGGTACGCGCCGCTATCGAGGCTAATGATAAGGAAGCCGCAAAGAGCGCATTAATCGCTGCTACGTCCGCTATTGATAAGGCTGCTAAGAAGGGTGTGTATCACAAGAATACCGCTGCCAGAAAAGTATCCCGTCTTAACATTGCCGTCAATAAAATGGCATAAGGCTATCGGGATAGACATATAAGATCATAATAAAAACACTTCGTACCGTCATGCGAAGTGTTTTTTTATTATGATTTTATCGTCAGGCTCTGCTGCACAGAGCCTCTTTCCCCTTTCAGCGGCGACGCCCTCCGCCGCCATGAGGGCCTCCTCCGTGGGGGCCTCCTCCGTGGGGGCCTCCTCCGCCGGATTCCATCTTATGGGTTACCACCGACTTGCGGATAAACCGGTCTTCATGCACCCTGAAACGGGGCTTTTGATCCGCCACATAAGTGAGAGCCGTGGTGGTTCTGCGCCCTTTCCTGGAATTCCAGTTGCAGGCTATAAAAATAACAGTCGCTATCAATCCGACAAGCCAGGGGACAACGCCCGGCACGTCGGTATGGAACATCCGTACCGCCAGCGCGCAGACCGCCGTTATCAGGGCAAAGAGCAAAACGCCGCAGAAGACAACCTTCTCTCTGGAAACAGGGGTAACGCCGATTACCTTCCCGGTCTGGCCGTTCACATGATATTGATAGCTCCGTCCTTTATACTGATATTCATACTGCCATACCGGCAGTAACGCGTAATGAACCTGGTTCCGCTCAAGCTTCAGGTCTCTGCGGTAAGGCCGGACTGTTCCATATTCCCGCAGGGACGACTGCATCATCTCTTCCGAAGCCTCTCTGGCTTTCCCCTGCGCCCTGCCCTCTAATTCCTGCGCCCCCTGATTATAAATCTCGCCGTAGAAGCCGGACATATATTTCGGTTCAAATCCGATTAGTTCCTGATAACGGTATGGCTCCATCAAATCCATAATTCCGTCTTCCATGGCGTAAGAAGCGTCCACCGGAATCTTATCAAAATCCACGTCCATCTTACGCAGCACTTCGTAATAGGACGTCTCCACATATTCCGTATCTCCGCTTCTCCAACACCTTACCTTCGTGCCCTCGCCCGCGAAATCATATTCCGCCTGATAGTCGTAAAGCCAGAAGGGCACATAAACGCCTTCCATCTTCTCTAAGCTCTTCGCCGACATAAAATCCGACGGCGTAAAGGCTCTTCTCTCAAACTCCCGATTCATCGCCGCTATGGCGGCGTCCTTATTCACACGAAAGGGCAGGATCATATGGGGTTCATAGACTCCCTCCACCCGTTCATTGAATACCAGATAACTGCCGCAATGCCCGCACCTTGAGGCGGAAGCATACTCCTTCAGTTCAAGGGGCGCGCCGCAGTTGACGCATTGGGTGATGGAGCTGTCCCGCAGCGTATCCTGACTGTCCTCACTTTCACAGTGCGGACAATACATACGCCCTCTTCCCGGTTCATATACGACGTTGCCTCCGCAATTTTTACACTTAAATAACATCCGCCCCAGTTCCCTCCCCGCGCCTTGTCCGATATCTCATTCTAACAGAAAACTCCGCAAAATGACAGGGGGCGCGCAATCAATAATAATTGATATTTTTTAATCGTTTGGGTATAATGAGAAATATAGTTTGGGGCGTCTAAACAGCCGGAAACGCCCCGGAATGGAGAGCAGCTTGAAAAAAATCGCGATTATAACGGGCGCCAGCTCCGGGCTGGGTCGGGAATTTGTTAAGATTATCCATAAAAAAGAGGCTATTCAGGAAATCTGGGCCATCGCCAGACATCAGGAGCAGCTGGAAAAGCTGAGAGCCCAGATCGGGAATAAGGTCATACCGGTTCCCATGGATCTCTCGGATTTCTCCCAGATAGAAGCGCTGGGAAAAAGGCTGTCCGACAGCGAGGTCACCATCTGTTATCTGATTAACAACGCCGGGTATGGTAAATTTGCTTCCTATGATGATCTGGGTGTGGAGGAATCCATCAATATGCTGAACCTTAATATCAACGCGGTAGTGGCTGTAAGCCTTACCTGTATTCCCTATATGTGCCGCGGCGCCCACATCATCAACACGGCGTCCCAGGCAGCTTTCCAGCCCCTGCCCTATTTAAACCTGTACAGCGCCTCCAAGGCTTTTGTACGCAACTATACCAGATCCCTGCACATAGAGCTGAAGGATCGCGGCATTACGGCTACCGCCGTCTGTCCCGGCTGGATGAAAACGAATTTCTTCCAAAGGGCTGACATCGGCGCCGCCAAGAGCATTTCCAGCTTCTTCGGTATCTCCTCCGCCGCGAAAGTGGCTCGAAAAGCAATCGCAGACGCCGACCGCGGCAGAGATCTGTCGATCTACAGCCTCTATGTCAACATCTGCCATATTTTTTCCAAGCTGGTTCCACAGAAATGGATGATGTACTTCTGGCTTCGCCAGCAGCATATCAATCCCTATTCCCGCCCGTCCCAGCAATAAGTGCACAGCCTGCATTTATCGATGCCGACGGACTCCACCATATCGTCCAGCCGATGATAACGCAGAGAGGTAAAATTAAGCTTCTCCCTGATTTTTTCTAACATATCATGATATTGCACGCTGTCCGGATCTGCATATACATTCAGATTCGGATATTTATTTTCCCCCTCCATTTCCTGTATGACACGGCGGGCGATCAGCTCCATTTCCGAAGTAGACCTGGAAAAGTTCAGATATTTGCATCCGTAGAGCAAAGGCGGGCAGGCCGGACGTATATGCACCTCCCGCGCGCCGCTCTGATATAAAAATTCCGTAGTCTCCCTTAACTGCGTGCCGCGCACAATCGAGTCGTCGATCAAAAGCAGGCTTCTTCCCTTAATCAAATCATGAACCGGAATCAGCTTCATTCTGGCAATCAGGTTACGCTGGCTCTGCATCGTGGGCATAAAGGATCTGGGCCAGGTAGGCGTATATTTAATGAAAGGGCGTGAAAAGGGAATCCGCGACTCATTGGCATAGCCGATGGCATGGGCCGTACCGGAATCCGGCACGCCGGCCACGATATCCGGGCATACGTCGTCCCGTTTCGCCAGCCTCGCGCCACATTCATAACGCATTTTCTCTACGCTGATGCCCTCATAGGAGGAGGAAGGATAGCCGTAATAAATCCATAAAAAGGTACAGATTTTCATGTCCTTGCCGGGCGCTGCCAGCGTCCTGGCTTCCTCCGGCGTTACGATGGCAATTTCTCCGGGACCCAGTTCCCGCTCCGGCGTGTATCCCAGATTCAAATAAGCAAAGCTTTCGAAGGAAACGCAGTATGCGTTCTCCTTCCTGCCAATGGTAACCGGGGTTCTCCCGTATCTGTCCCGGGCGGCGTAAATACCCCTGGGCGTCATCAAAAGCATGGTCATGGAGCCGTCTATCAGCTCCTGGGCATATTGTATGCCCTCGATCAGATTGTCCCGCTGATTAATCACAGCCGCTACTAATTCTGTCGCGTTAATATCGCCGCCGCTCATTTCCAGAAAATGTCCGTAGCCGCTCTGGAACAGCTTTGAGACGATTTCCTCTTTGTTATTAATCTTGCCCACCGTGGTAATGGCATAGGTGCCATGATGGGAACGGATAATCAACGGCTGCGGCTCATAATCGGAAATACAGCCGATGCCAAGAGTTCCGTGCATGGTATTGGCGTCTTTATCAAACTTGGTACGAAAAGGGGCATTCTCAATATTATGAATGGCTCTGTCAAAGCCCTTTTCCTTGTCGTAAAGCGCCATTCCCGCGCGTCTTGTCCCCAGATGCGAATGATAGTCCGTTCCAAAAAACAAATCAAAAATACAATCTTCTTTTGAAGCTACGCCAAAAAATCCACCCATCTTAATCTCCATTTCTATCCCTGTGATAATTCAAGGCCGCATCTGCCGCCCACCTTCACTTTGTATAAAGCGCCGCCGGCCTTCTTGTACAGGCTCTTAAAATCGTCTCCCGGCGCGCCAAAAGCGCCTCCCACGCTTACGGAAGCAGGCGGCACACCATGCCGGGAATGCAGCAGCCTGTCGTTGACCAGGGCGATTTCTCTGCGGATATCGCCCGCGCGGTCTGCGGATAATCCCGCAAGCCACAGGGCAAATTCATCGCTCCCCAATCTGCCCGCATAATTACAGCCGCCAAAAGTCCTCCGCACCTGCGCAAAGACATCCTTTAATACGGCGTCCCCCGCTTCCCTGCCGTAGGAGCCGTTGATTTCCCGCAGCCGATCCACATCGATCAACAGCAGGCAGCCCGTTTCTTCCCCGGCGGCCAGCCGCGCTCCCACCGCTTCCTCAAATTCCGCCCTGTCCGCCTCGCCGGTCAGCCCGGCGAAAGCGCCGCCGGCCTTAGCGTCCGCTTCCTTACAATCGCCGCCCGAAGGGGAAGCGTTGCCCGTAAGAAGCCGCAGTCGGCTGATCATGGCATTTTTCTTATTCCCAATCCTTTGCAGCAATTTTATCATATGGCATCTCCCTGAAGCGGCACGTTGCTTCGCTATTGGCTCCCGGATTTCTTCTCCAAAACCTGCGCTTTTACGTCCATTATACGCAAGAATGAGTCTGTCCACAAGTAAAATTATCCTTGTCAATCACTATATGAGATAAGAGGGCTGAATCCCATATTCCTCCTTATAAATTACAATAGACTGTAATACCACGCCTGCATCTACAGATACAATTTTCATTTGATTGCCGCCTTCCCGCAAAGGGAAAGCCACTTCACAATATCTGCCGTTATCCAGAACCCCCTGATTCCATTGGGCATTATGACAATTGCCTGCGTCGAAGCCGTCCGGCAGGGTAGATACAACAGTAACGTGATCCCCACAGGCAATTCCAATTCTCTGTTTATCACCCGGATAAAGCGGATTAGACGGAGCCACCCATAACCTGCATACATATACGCCGTCTTCCGGTACGTGGAAAGCATATACCACATAGGGCGCCTGAAGATGTCTGGCCTGCTGGCTGCTGTAAGCCTTGGTAGAGGGTAAAACCTTGATGCTGTCTTTCGTTCTTCCATAGTGCCTCAGAATCGTATACCGGCATCCGCCTTTTCCATGATTCTCGATATAATCAGAGGCATGAATCTGTAAACAAAAAGCCTCTTGAACCTCCCTTTCTTCTTCTGGCGCCACCTGTCCACATACCGGATATCCGCTTCCTTCCTCATTCCAATTGGTAAAGCCTACGTGCTTTGAACTCATCATATGGTTCCATTTGCCATTCGCTATCCCATGATACTGCTCCTGCAGCTCCCGATCCAGCCTGATACATCGCTCTACCTGTCCTGCATAAAGGGCTGCCTTAGCGCTTCCATGGGACGCTTCATATTGATATAGGCCGGCTGACAGCTGCATCTTTTGCAGGTTAGCCGAAGCATATGCCGGAAAATAAACCAATTGGAAAAATGCGTCGCTACATTCTACAGGGCATTGGGAAAGCAGTTCGTCGCAGGTTTTCTGTAATCTGTCCACTCTTTCCAGCATATCCTGGGTCTCATGGTAATGAACGGGATGATATACCTTTCCATTCATAGCCTCCGGCCTGCGCATGCCGTTGATGCGGACATATTCCTGCAGCACATAGGCTGTTTTGTCCCGATCCGCGGCTTCCTTCATCTGCCCAAAATGTAATTTTACAAATTCATCTACATAAGCGGAAGTTTTGTTGACGGCCTTGCTTCCGTATTGCTCAAAATCATATGCTAAATCCATATAATAGAACAGAGGTAATTCCAGAGGCTTGATATCTCCTACATTTACCATCCATAATTCCCGCACTCCATATTCGTAGGCTTCGCACATCTGTTCCCATATTTTTTCCAGCGGAGTGGAGTTTACCCATTCATAGGAGATAGGGCCGCCATGATAGTCCAGATGGTAATACATGCCAAACCCACCCTTGCGGCCTGTCATGTCCCGGGAAGGAAGCGTCCTCATATTCCCATAATTGTCTTCGCAAAACATTAATGTAATCCCGTCTAAGCCATCCCAATCCTTCAGCCCCGGCGTCGATTCATCCCCATAATAATATGCTTCTACCTCCTTATACAGCGCAAGCAGCATCGGAACCTGGCCTAAATCAGGATTGACATACTTTTGAATCAGTTTTTTCTGGTGACAGATGATATCCTTTAACAGATTAATGTTCTCTTCCAGCGTAGATTCCGCCGGAAGCATACTGCTGTCTCTTTCTCCCCGCATACCCACTGTGATGACATTCTCATATTTCCCGCTTCTTTTTAATCCGTCCGCCCAGTAAGCCAGCAGCCCCTGCTTATTAACGGCATAATTCCATTCCTCGCCATAAACAGAAGTTTTTCCTTTGACCTTATCCCACTCTTCACTGGCGCGCAGGCACGGCTCATGGTGTGAATTGCCCATAATAATCCCATACTGATCGGCAAGCTCGCAGCTTAACTCCCCGGGGCCGTCTAATGGAAAGGACGATACCCACATAGCCGGCCATAAATAATTGCCTTTGAGACGTAATAAAAGTTCAAAGACCTTTTCATACAGTTCCGCCGTGAAGCCGCCAAACTTTTCAATGGCCCAGTTCCCAAAGGAAGGAAACTCATCATTGATAAAAAAGCCCCTGTAGCGGACAGACGGTTCTTTGCTTGTGGTAAAAAAGGAATCCGGCAAAACAATCCGATCCTGATGAACCGGCGCTGCGTCCGCCCAGTACACGAACGGCGATACTCCGATATATCGGGAAAGCGTAAACAGGCCATAGATGGTTCCCCGTTTATCGCTTCCGGCTATCACCATGCTTTCTTTTCCCTCTATGTGTACCTTACCCAACCGATAAACCTCCCGCAAGCCGAAAAGGTCTGAGGAAAAAAACATTCCCTCAGACTCCAATGCGTCTAATACCGGGCTCTGTCCCACCGTAGTAACATATACGCCCTGTTTTTCCGTCTTCCCACCTGTACAAAGAATACATTCCGGCAGTATGCCCGCGACAGACCTCACGTCCTCACAGACTTTACGGGTTATTCGCTTTATCCCCTCGTCAGCCGTCTCTTCTACCAGAAACGGCATGGCGCCTTTATCGTCTACTAATATCATGATTCGCCCTGCTCCTGTTGGTTGACATAACTATGCAATGTTTCCCGGACACTCCCCTTTCCTCCCAGCATCCGGCAAAACATGGTTTCTATTTTGGCAGCGATTCCTGCCTCACATAAATCCTGCGCAAAAATCTGCCTGTTTTGCAAAATTTCTTTGAGTTGGCCATGATAGGTACTCCTGTCGTCATATCGAATCCCCTCCAGGCGTTCTCTCAGCTCGCCTAACATCGGGTCGCCGCTTAAATCCATTTCCTCTCCATCATCTGAATAACCTAACAGGTAACGCAGCCATCCGGCGATGGCCAGAGGAATAAAGGTCAGCTCCTCCACCTGATGTGCAGGACTGTTGACATAGGATTTAATCGTTTCCCCAAAACGGATAGAAATCTTCATGCTGGTATCTGTAGCAATCCTTTGCGGCGTATCAGGAATATAAGGATTGGGCAGGCGCATCTGTATCACCTCGTCGATAAATTCTCTGGGATCTATAATCCCGGGATCCACCACAACCGGCAGGCCTTCTTGATATCCAATCCCTTCCACCAGCTTTCTGATATCTTCGTCCCGCATTTCCTCTGCGATATGTTGATATCCCAGCAGGCAGCCGAATACTGCCATAGCCGTATGAAGCGGGTTCAGACAGGTCGTTACCTTCATCGTCTCCACCTTATTAACCGTATCCCGATCCGTCAGATATACCCCCGCCTGCTCCAGGGGAGGCCGGCCGTTGGGAAAGCAATCCTCAATGACCAGATATTGCGGTATTTCCGCATTGACAAAGGGAGCAATGTATGTATTTTTACCGGTCACCACCGGCGTCATTCCTTCTACGCCTTTCCTGTACAGAAGCTCTTCCATCTCTTTGGAAGGCCTGGGCGTGATTTTATCAATCATACTCCATGGGAACGACACATTTCCCGGATTCGTCAGATACTCTATAAAGGAATCTGTTACATATCCTCTTTGCCGCCATCCCTTTGCTATGGCAATAACGGATTCCCGCAGCCGTTCCCCATTGCGGCTGCAATTGTCCATACTACAGAGCGCAATCGGATATGCCCCATTGGAAAACCTTTCCAGCAAAAGGGCGCATACTATGCTCATCGTATGTCCGCATGGCGACAGGGGGCCTGCTTCGATATCCGTTCTGACCGCTTCCGTAAGCTCTCCTCTGATATCATGAATTGCATACCCTTTTTCCGTTATCGTAAAACTGACCAGTTGTAATGCAGGATCACAGATAATCTGCGACAGGCGCTTCCGGCTGTCTGTATCTCCCCAATCCGCCTTGAGAGCCTCGGCGACAGAGGCAACCACCTCCATAACCGTATCCCCATCCGCCTGCAATCCTACATTTAAAGCCAGATTATCGAAAGGCCGATAAATCTGATCGATCATATCATAGTCAAAGGTATCCGCCGCGATAATACCGCGGCTTTCCAATCCTGACTGGATAAGCCTTTGCTGTAATACCGCAATAAATCCCCGGAAAATATTCCCTGCGCCAAAGTGAAGCCATATGGGATGCGCAACCGTATCCCTGTGCACTTTGGAGAGATCAAATCCAGGAAGCCTGATACCCGCTTCTTCCCAGTCTTTCTTATTCTGCAAGCCCGCTTTTGACAGCTTCAATTCCTTTTCCTTCTTTCTTTTCCATTACTTTTTACGATTGCTTCCCACAATCCATTCAGATAACTGGCTCCTAACGCCCTGTCATATAACCCATAGCCCGGCATGGAAACTTCCCCCCAAATACTCCTGCCATGATCCGGCCTTATCACACCGTCAAAACCCGAATCATATAAAGCCTTCATGATAGCATACATATCAAAGTCTCCGTCCAGTGAATAATGGGCAGCTTCCTCAAAGTCATCCCGACTGTTGAATTTGAGATTCCGGACATGCGCAAAATGGATACGCCCTTTCATTGCATGAATCGAATCAACCAGGTCGTTATCTAAATTAGAGCCATACGAGCCAGTACAAAACGTAACGCCATTATGGACATCATTTACTTCCTTTAACATACGCAGTATTTTATCTTTAGAGGTAATAATCCTTGGTAAGCCAAATACGCTCCATGCCGGATCATCCGGGTGAATCGCCATCTTAATATCATATTGATTACACACCGGCATGACCGCTTTCAGAAAGTAAATGAGATTTTGATATAATTTCTCCTCGTCTATTTCACGGTACATTTCAAAAAGCTTTCTCGTGTCCGCCATGCGCTCAGGTTCCCAGCCGGGCATGACATATCCGTTGCTGTTTTCCTGAATGGAATCAAACAAGCGCCCGACATCTACCGCGTCGATATCCTTCTGGGAATATGCCATCACCGTAGAACCGTCCGGCCTTACCCTTGCCAGCTCTGTCCTCGTCCAGTCAAAGACCGGCATAAAATTATAACATACCAGGTGAATATCCGCCTGCCCCAGCACCGTTAAAGTCTTGATATAATGATCAATATATTGATCCCTGTCCGCCGTACCCGCCTTGATTGCGTCACAGACATTCACACTCTCTATCCCGGAGAGTTTTAACCCGGCTTCCTCCACCTCGTGTTTCAGCGCCAGGACGGCGTCCTTCGCCCATGCTTCTCCCGGCACGGAATCATATAAGGTCGTAATAACGCCTGTCACACCCGCTATCTGCCGTATCTGCTGCAAGGTTATGGAATCAAATTGCCTGCCAAACCATCTGAAAGTCATCTCCATGACACAAACCCCCATCTTTTTCTTCTTAACACTGTTATTCCTGTATAAATTGAAGCGAATAAAAATCAAATTTACTGCCCGGCAGAAATACAAAGCTTACTTTATTTCTTCCCGTAATTCTTTCAAAGGAGAAGCTTTGCGTATCAGGCACTCCCCGCCCATGAAATTCAATCATTCTCCGGCTGATCACCCCGTCCTGCTCAAACTGGAGCAGAATCATGTTGTCAGGAAGCGGCGTCCGCCCATTGATTACAACCTGCGTTGTACCGGTTTCCCCAAAATCCATATCCGTAAAACATATCGTTACATTATTCCCTATCCCGCAGATTCCTGTCCCGGTAACGGTATAGCTGTCCCCATATAGCTTATCATAATCCGTGGCGCGCAATGGTTCGTATGCTTTCTGTTTTCTGGTAAACCAGAAGCCTTTGAAATGAACCTTCTGGTTCCATTCAAAGCTGATTGTAGCTACTCCTTTCAGCTTTTTATCTAAGCGATAGCTTTCTGTCTGGTATACATTCCAAACCGAGGGCTTCTGATAGACAAATTCACCTATGAGTTCTTTCCTATGCTCCTCCTGATGATGTTCATATATCCTGAACCGATACGCTTCATCGGATAAGGCAAAAATCGGCAAATGGATCTCATCTGAGCCAAAGGAACCGAAATCAACATCCGCAAAACCTATCACGCTGACGCCATCCCTCGCAGTCGCGACTCCGTGTTCATTCCCATTGCCAATAGCGCCTTCATAAAAGCTATATAAGCCTGCGCTGACAAAATCATAGGGGTCTGTGAAGGTCCTGCCAAATCCCTCTATTTGAAATTCCAATGCAGAGATGATGCGTATCTTATCGGTTCCGCTTTTGGAATAGCAGCGAAGCCTGCATTTCCCATCGCTTACCGCCTCCACCTGAACCCCTCCCGCCTGCGGATAGAGCCTGGCGATTTTTAAAGGGATTCCTGCGTCGTCCACAATATCATAGAATAACGCTTGATCTTCCGCCTTTTGGGGACTTATCCGCGCTTCCACAAAGACCTCTTTTCTTTGGGGCGTTAATCTTGTGCCGCCGGCGCTTTGCAAATAGATATTTCTGACATAGGAATGTGCGGTCGGCGTCACCCGGATATCCATCCGTTCCGGATCCTCTCCCTGACAGACGGCTAACAGCCTGCCGCTAAAGAGTCTGCGGATATGTGAGGTATACAAGCCGCAATCTGTGCTGTCGCCATTATCCGTTCCCAGCAAAATACCGCCAACAGGTTCTATCTCAACCTCATCGTTTGCGTTTCGTACCGGATTGCCATGCTGATCCACTGCACAAATGGTAAAAAACACCAAATCCTCCTCATCGTCATATAATCTGTTCCGAATCCACAGCTTTTCCACACGGAAATCGTCTGTATCGCCAAAGGAGCTTTCTTTGGCACAGGCTATTGTATTGCCCTCTTCGTCATATGCCCTGGCCAAAAGCACGCCTTCCTGATAGGGAATCCGATAGTTTGCCGCAAAGGCAGTCCCTTGTTGCTGATCCAGCCTGTGTATTCCCATGCTGTTCCCGTTACAGAAAAGCTCAACCATCGGCGCATTGGAACAGACCCGTACATCAATCCATTGTGAAACGTTAAAATCCCAATAGGGGAAAATATGTATCATAGGCGCTTTGTGATAATCTGTCCACCCCGCCTGATAAATATAATAAGAATCCTTTGCAAATCCGGCGGTATCAATCTGCCCAAAATAAGATGTCCTCGTGTGATATGGCGTGGGCTCTCCTATATAGTCTGTGCCGGTCCATATGAACTGTCCGCAGGAATAGGGATGATCGATCTCAGCCTTCAGGCAGGCCTCCGCCGAAGCGGCGCCCCAACTGGTTGTGGAATTGCCCAGCGCAGAGCATTGTTCATCTTCATCCGTCAACACGGACTGACTGTATGGGAAATGATAAATCCCCCGGCTTTGCACTACAGAGCCTGTTTCCGAGCCATAGATCACCCAATCAGGATACAGCTTATGATGTAGGTCATAATATTTTTCCCCATAATTGTATCCCACTATTTTGATGATATCCGCACACTTCTGTGCATTTTCCCAGGGCATGTAATTGGAGCCCATGGTAATTTTTGCATTTTGCCGCGGATCATATTTTTCCACTTCTTCCATGAGAAGCCTGGTCCATTCCTGTCCCTTTTTGCTGATATGGGTATCGTATATCTCATTTCCAATACTCCACAGGATCAGGGAGGGATGATTGCGGTCCCTGAGAACCCAATTTCTCACATCCCGCTGATACCATTCCTGAAAAAATCTGGCATAATCATAAGCTGTCTTGGACGACTCCCACATATCAAAAGCCTCTGATACTACTAAGAACCCCAACCGGTCACATAATTCCATGACCTCCGGCGCCGGCATATTATGGGATAAGCGAATCGCATTAACCCCCATTTTTTTCAGAAGAGAGAGCTTCCGTTCCATTGCCTGGACATAAAACGCGCTTCCAAGGCAGCCTAAGTCATGGTGGTCACATACGCCGTTCAGCTTCAATTTACGGCCGTTTAAAAGGAAGCCTTCCCCGGGGGAAAAAGTACATTCCCGAAACCCGATCGTCATGATTTCCCGCTGTAATAAAATCCGGTTTCTGGTCAGCTCTATCCTCAATTCATAACAATCGGGATGATCGATATCCCAAATATCAGGCTGATGGATCAATCGGTCGATACATACCCTATGCGCTGTGTCGGATGCCGCTATCTTTGCTGCGCCGCTTACGATTGGCGACGCCAAATCCGCAGGCCGGTATATCCTATAGGCTATCTCAATTTCATGATCGCCGCCTACATCATGCCCGGACAGGCACAGATCAATATCTGCCTGTATTCTCCATGTATCCTTGTCAAGCTTTGAGCTGGTCACATAAATTCCATCCGATAAGATATGGGTCTGATCTACCGTTTTCAGCCACACATTCCGATAGATTCCCGCGCCCGTATACCATCTGCTGTTGGGAGACTGATATCTAACATAAACCTCTATATGGTTTTCACCGCTCACAAGAGCCTCTGTGATCTCTACCTCAAAAGTCGTATAGCCATATTTCCATTCGCCCACCCGGCGGCCATTGACAAAAACAACGCTATCCATATAAACGCCGTCAAAACGAAGAAATACCAGTTGCCTGTCCGACTTTTCTATCATCATATATTTATGATAATATCCGATTCCATCCTCATAAAGATTCCCGCACCCGATCAGCCAATCATGAGGAAGCCTTACAGGCGCAGCAGTCTGTATGGCGGTTTGAAGCGGAATAGGCGTGTTCATATCCAGCTTTTGGAAAAACCAGCCGTCATTAATCTTCTTTCTCATCCTGAAACAACCTTATCTTAAAAAAGGGGAGGCCACATATGGTGACCTCCCGTTATCATTCAAATACCTATGGAAGCATATCGGAAGATCCAAACTGAGCTTCCCATTTCTCTGTACGTTCGTCAATAATCGCCTGTCCGCCGGCGTTCAGATAATCCGCCATCAGAGAATCCCATACATCGCTGAAATCTGATGTGGACGCGATTACCGCCTGGTCAAGCAGCTGATCCCTCTTGTTCGACAAGGTATCGCCGATATTCAGCTCTGCTTCAATCGTATCCGTTTTGACATTTTTAGCAGGCACCGCATCGGTCTGCGCGATCTTATACGCATCCTGGACAAGCGCAGGATCTACTTCTGCGTAGGAGTACGCGCGGGAAAGATCTGTAATCTCCTCATCTGCCAGATGAAGGCCGTTACACGTAATGGTATAATCAATGTTCATTCCCGAGTTCTGGATAGCGTCTCCTGTAGCCGCAACAATCTGGATTGCGCCGCTCTCAAGCACCGTGTGCGTTACGTCCTCGTCGCCAATCTGCAAATACTGAATATGCTCCGGATCGCTGATCCAATCCAAATACAGCATGGACGCCAACGGCTCATCGTTGGTAGAGGGGAAGAAAATCTTACGGTCTCCCGCCGTGGACGATACATATTTGGTATGCGTACCATTGGAGTCTTCAAACGGGTCAATCGCGATAAACGCCGCTTCCTCTCCCACATTTCTCTGTAAGTTCGCGTTAATGCTGTCTTCACCGTTACGGAAAGGGTAATCCCAGTTATGGGTAAACGCCCCGACATAGCCGGCCTTCATATTATCATCCTCTGTGGTATCCCCGCTTCCATATAACGCAAAATCATCCCACATAAGACCTTCGTTGTACCATTTATTCACTAATTCGATTGCTTCTTTTGTGCCATTCTGCGTCAGCTTCCTGTCGTCAAAGCCGTTCACAAAAAACTCCTTGTCAGAGATACCCGGATCAATAAAGGATTCAATCAGCGTCGCCGTCCTCCAGCCAACGTCATAGCTGACAGAATAAGGAATCATTTTCGACGCATCGTCCCCCAATAAAGCAGAAGCATTGTCCCTGAACGCAATCAGTACGTCCTCAAACTCCTGTTTGGTAGTGGGGACTTCCAGACCGAGCGCATCCAGCCAGTCTTTACGAATAAAGGTGTTAATACGGCTGTTATCAGCAATTTTGCCCTCAATCGCCCAAAGGGTTCCGTCATTAATATCCACATCCCAATAAATATTGGTCTCGCCCAGCCAATCCCAAAGATTCGGCAGATCGTCCTTATAATCTTCTACATAGCTGCTGATATCGAGGACGCCGCCCATATCTGCGTAAGTCTGGATCGTAGGATAGCTATAGGTCAGACAAATATCCGGCGCCGTGCCAGCCGCCAGCAGATTATTGATTTCTTCTACCTCTGTCCATCGCGGAACCTTAACAAATTCCACCTCCACATTATGGTCTTCCAACATTCCCTGTTTAATGTATTCGGTGTACATATTATCCGTCGGGTCTGAGCCGCCGTCATTGCCTCTGTCATAAACCTCCACCGTGATATGCCTTGTTTCTGTAAATTTCCCATCCACAAGCTCACTTTCAACAGCCGGTTCTCCTGTTTCCGCCGCCGTCTCTGTTGCTGCTTCCGATGCCGTCTCTGTCGCTGTACCCGACGCGCTCTCATTGGACGAGCTTCCGCAGGCCGCCAGAGATAACGTCATCACTCCCGCAAGCATTAAAGCCAATGCCCTTCTTTTCATCGCTTTACCTCCCTTGTAATCATCGTTTTCTTTTCTATGAATCAACGGACAAGCTGTCCGATCATTCCTTAACTGCGCCCAGCGTCACTCCGTGAATAAAGTATTTTTGCAGCCATGGGTAGATACACAGGATCGGAACCGTAGAAAACATTACGATAGCCGCCTTTAAGGAGGCCGAAAGCCCTGGAGAGGAAAACCCTTCCTGCGTCGCCACTTCCACAGAATTGATATTATTAATAATGTTATACAGTAAAAGCTGTAATGGATAGAAAACAGTATTTTTCATATATAAAAGCGCATCTGAATATCCATTCCATCTTCCCACCGCATAAAACAACGCCAGGGTCGCAAGCACCGGTTTCGACAGGGGAATATAAATCTTTACTAAAATCTGAATAAAGCTCGCCCCGTCTATCTCCGCAGATTCCCTCAGGCTGTCCGGTATCCCATAGAAAAAGCTTCTCATAATAATCATGTTATATACGCTCAGGCAGCTTGGGACAATCAGCACCAGCGGATTGTCTAGCAGCCCCAGATTTTTCATTAACAAATAATTCGGAATGGTGCCCGCATTAAAAAACATCGTAATCGTAATAAAAACATTAATAAAACCGCGTCCCTTTAAATTGGGATAAATCAACGGATAGGCGCACAGTATTGTCATCAGCAGCGAAACCAGGGTACATACTATCGTCAGAAATACAGTCCAGAAGAAAGCCCTGATATATTTCATATCGCTCAGCACCGTCTTATAAGCGTCAAAATTAAATCCCTTAGGAAGCAGATATACTTCATTCCTTACCAGATATTCCGTACCGCTCAATGATTTGGCCAGCAGGTTTAACATCGGCACCACGCAAATGACGCTCACCAAAATACAAATGACAACAAATACCCAGTCCCCCACGACTGCCGATCTCGATTTGATCTTCATTACCAGATACCCCTTTCTCCCATTTTCCTGGATAACCAGTTAGCCATCAATAAGAAGAATACGCCGACTACCGACTGGAACAATCCTACCGCAGTGGTTAGCGAGAACTGCAATCCCTTAATACCCACCCGGTAAACATATGTAGCGATTACGTCCGCAACCTGCATCACCAGATTATTCTGGAAGGCAAACGGCCTGTCAAAGCCTCCGCCGATAATATTTCCCAGATTCATAATCAGCAGCACAACGATCGTAGGCCTGATACACGGCAATGTAATATGCCACATTTTCTTAAACCTGCCCGCGCCATCCACAGAAGCCGCTTCATATAATTCCGGGTTGATGCCCGCAATGGCCGCCAGATAGACGATGGAACCCCATCCGAAATTCTGCCATACGCCGAAGCCTACATAGGTTCCCACCCAATGAGCCGCATCATTTAAAAACGGAATGGCAGTACCTCCCGCCGCTGTGATCAGCATATTGATAAAGCCGTCTGTGGGAGCAAGCAGCTGCAGCGCCAGGCTGTAAATGATAATCCATGATAAAAAATGGGGCATATAGGCAATCGTCTGTACCACCTTTTTAAATCTGGAGAAGCACAATTCATTTAAGATCAATGCAAATATGATAGGCGCCGGAAATCCTGCAATCAGGTCAAGTAAGTTCAGCATCAATGTATTGCGCAATGCCAAAAGAAAATCTTTGCTCTTAAATGCCTGTATAAAATATTCAAAGCCATGGTTCTTGGCCAGCGGCATCTCCCATACGCTCTGCACAATACTATATTTCTTAAAAGCAATCTGGATATAGATCATCGGCGCATATTTAAATACAACCAAATAGATCATCGGAAGAGCCAGCAGCGCATATAGTTGCCAATATCTCTTCATATACACAGATATGCTGGATTTTGTATGAGTCTTTGGAGTCTTCTGAACCCTTTGAGCCTCCTGAGCCTTCTGCTTATTTTTACTACTCAACGCTTCTCTCCTCCTGCACGAATGTTTGTTGTTGTACTTCTTGTACGCTTTATGCTTGTATTCTAGCACATTAGGATTCGTGGCGCATATAAATTATTGCTTTTGTTATATGAATTATTGCTTTTTTGGTATTTTGTTGTATATTTTGTATGTCCAAAAAGCATTGCGCCCTCCTGATTTTCCAAAAATGCACAAAAAAAGCGCCCAAAAGGCGCTTTCAGGCTTTCAGATGGTACAATGCGTGTATTTAAGCTTTAAAATACTCCGGATAAGCTTTAATCATCTGTTCTTTATCCATATCATACCGATCCAGATGTTTGGAGGTAACCGCTCTTGCCTGCTCCACATCCCGATTGCGGATTGCTTCTAATATCTGCCTGTGGTCGCTTACAATTTTACTGTCCTTTACGGTTACAAGCGCCAATACCCTCACTCTGTCGAAATGTATCATCATGTTTGCTTTCATCTTATAAGTTCTTTCTTTTTTAGCCGACACATAGATTAAACGGTGAAAGGTATCGTCTAATTCCATCATCTTGTCCGCTACAAAATGATCAAGATAAAATTCCTGTAATTTTAAATTAGCTTCCAGGTTAATGATATCCTCCGGCGTAGCAATCTGGCATGCTAATTCTACCACTGACAAATCCAGGGACCTGCGGATAAACCGGGCTTCTTCTATCAGGTCAGGGTCTATGTAGCTAACGTAATTGCCTCTCTGGGGAATCGTTTCTACAATCTGGGCATGGTTCAAATCGATCATGGCTTCTCTTAAGGGGGTACGGCTCACTCCTAACTGCCTGGATAATTCGTTTTCGCTAAGCATCGTACCCGGCTTAAATTCCAGCTTGACTATGTTTTGCGTCAGCCAGCGGTAGGCATAATCCCGGGCAGACTCCCCGGGTAATTTTTCATAGTTTATCATTGTTCCATCTCTCTCCATTTTTCATAAAATCTTTGTGCGACTTCTTTTTTGTTCTGCGGGTGCAGTTCATTGTATTGCCCCAGATCATGCAGTACAACCATTTGTGTATTCTCCAGTTTCAACGCTTCCTTCTGCGCCCGCTGCAGCCGTATCCAATCATCGCAGCCTGCTCCTTCCTCCCCTGCAAAATCCGGAAGCTGGGCATAGAGATATGGCAGTTCTTCTCCAAACAACCGTCTCCATTCCTGAATCATGATTTTGTGAAGCTCCGCATAATCCTCAGCATGGCCGCAGTTCGATTCTCCCTGATAATACAGAATCGCACAGAACCTGTAATATCTTACTCCATAAATCATACTGTTGTAAAGCGCCGTTGGCTGCCACGCAAAAAACGTCGCTCCCTCTAAAGGCATCTCTGCGGTCCCTATCCGCGCATCCCATATTCCTTCCAGCGATATTTCACGTTCTCCATCTTTAATACAATAGGGCATATCCTTGCGAAAACCTCCTGTATGGGAATAACCGTCTGGTAAAATACCGGCCTGGATATTTCCGGCATCTCCCGCCAAATTCCCATCTACAATCACCCGGATTGTTATGGTATTATCGCCCGCTTTTAAGACCCCTGCGGGAATCCGGTATCTCCTTGGCGGATATTGATATTCCGTGCAGCCCACAAGCGTGCCGTTCATATATGTCTGGTCCCCATCCACAATCGTACCCAGCCGAAGCTCTGTCTCATGCCCAACATATTCCTCTGGTACATTCACTACCTTTTTCAGCCAGACAGAACCGTTCATATTACCAAGAATATGATTCTTCCACAGCCCCGGCACCTGTATTTTCATGATGTCTGCGTCCGTCTGATTCCAGTCAGCCTGTATCCAATTGCGGGCAATCCCTATATCATGCTTCGCGAGCGTATCATACCATTTTTGAGCCCGCAGTTCATCCTGCCGTTGTGTCCGGTTGACATAATTTTCATCCTTATTTCTCGCGATCTTCTCTTCATAACAATATTTGCAGCTATCGTTTTTGCCACAGGAGCAGCCCGGCCTTTCCCCGCGTCCTATCCCTTGAATCCGAAGCGCAACCATCTCCTTTAGCAGGGTTTCTTCACTGATAAAAGCTTCTATATGGGTTCCCCCCACCGCCGCATGCACAAGTCCTACCGCCACCCCGTCGTGCTGATATTTTTGTACTGCAAAAAAATATCCCAGCGCGCTAAAACCAAGCAGCTCCGGATAACAGGCACAAATCCATTCCCCCTGTGTAAGGATATCCCTTTTCTCTGTAAACAACGGCTCCTTTGGCAGCTGAAACATACGAATGAGCGGATAATTTGACGCTTCTACTTCTTCCCGGTATAAGTCCAACGTGCGGTTGACCGGCAGCTCCATATTAGACTGTCCGGCTAATAAAAACACATCCCCCGCATATACGTCGGTCAATATCGCCTGCGTCCCGTCATCCGCTTTCACTGCAATCTCATAAGGGCCGCCAGCGGGAACTGCCGGCAGCGTCAACAGGAATCTTTCTCTGTGATCCGCTATTGCAGAAGCCGTATGCCCTGATAAAGAGGCTTGTACCTTCGTCCCTTCCCGGGCTTCCCCGTATATTTGCAGCCGCTTATCTCTTTGAAAAATCATACCGTCAGAAAAAATATCAGATAATCTCATGTCTATTTCCCTTTGCGTCTTTGCCCATCCATTAATAGATTTCTCTCCTATGCTCGTCTGGAATCCCTGACTTACGATAGAAATAGCTATTAATTACATCTCTCCACTCTTTCGCACTTTCCAGCTGCATAGACAATCGCGCCGTCACGTTTTGCGTCATATCCTGCGGCAGTAACTGCTCGATTCGGCTCCACTTCCGTATCATCTCTTCCACATCCTGCACTCCTTCAAAATGGCTGTCATAGATATGCTGAATAATGCTTTTGCCTGTTTTTAACCGATAGGTATATGGCAAATGATGAAAGAACAAAAGCAGCTCCTCCGGCGTCGTATGCGGCTGCTCATACATAGAAGCATTTGGTTCTAAATACTGCTGCGTAAAACCTGTCCCTTTCCCTGTGCGGTCTACGCCGATTCCCATATGATCCGCCCTGTGATAGGTTCCCCACCTGGAATATTCATATCCGTCAACATCAGGTCCATAGTGATGATGCGGCACAACCATCCAGCCAATTCCGAGGGGCGCATTATATTTTTCATAAATGCCCCAGGAACGGATTAACATCTCCAAAATAATTTCCTCAATTTCCTGCCTGTGGGGCGCTGTAGATTCAGTGCCGCCCATGTCCAGATAAAATAATCTAATCCACTCCAGCGCAATCTCTTCCGCACTCAGCTCACTGTCAAAGGATAAACGGCCAAATCCATACAGATTCGCCGCAGCCATGTCATGCCCGGTCCAATTATCGTCATCCCCGGTATTGCATACCGCCGCCATTCCACAGTTCTTATTCAGAAACGCTTCGCCGCTGATCAGCTGCGCTACTGTAGCGTTCTCTGTCCGGGCGTTCTTCAGGCCGGTCTGGAACTGTAATATCTGCTTAAACCATGGAATCAGGTAACACAAGTGAATCTGCTGTCCTGTATATTCCTGCGCAATCTGCACTTCCAGCATTTGATTCGTCCGGGTCAATCCGCCAAATAACGGCGATATTGGCTCGCGCACCTGAAAATCCATCGGGCCATTCTTAATCTGCAGGATCACATTATCATCAAACCTTCCATCCAGATTTTTAAAATAATCGTATCCTGCCCTGGCACGGTCTGTCTTTTTATCACGCCAATCCTGCATACAGTTATAAACAAAACAGCGCCATATAATAAGGCCATTATGCGGGGCGATTGCTTTTGCCAGCATATTCGCGCCATCCGCCTGATTGCGATTGTAGGTGAAGGGGCCTGGCCGTCCCTCGGAATCCGCCTTCACCAAAAATCCGCCGAGCAAAGGCACCTGGTCATATATTTCATTACATTTATCCGTCCACCATTTAATCACCTGCCCATCTAACGGATCCGCGCTGCCGCATCCGCAATCAAGCGGCATCGCATAGTTAATACTTACAAATAACCTGATCGCATATCTGGAAAAAAGCTCTGACAATTCCCTAAGCCGTGAATAATGTCTGTCACTGATTAAATAGGTTGCTTCATCCTTCACATTGACATTATTAATGACAACTGCATTAATTCCTACCGATGCAACAGCCCTGGCATACATCACTGTCCTATCAGTAATGCAAAGTTCATTATCAGCAAAAAAGAAAGAGTTCCCAGCATACCCTCTTTCTATGGAGCCGTCCATATTATCCCAATGATTTAACATACGCAAAGGATTAGAAGGCCTTTTGGTTACACAGAAATCTTCTAAACCTTTTCCCTGCCGAAGCAAGGATAACAATGCATATGTACCATACAATAAACCTTCATATCCAACTGCTAAGACAACAATATGGCCGTCCCTGCGCCATATAGAATATCCTTCCAGTTCCAGCGGCTTCTGGTGATTTCCAAAACCATCTGTAAAATCAGTATTTTCCATCAATTGTAAACAAAGCGCCTGGGGAGCCTCAGAAACCGTTACCTTTTGCCCAAACATAGCAAGCGCAGCCAATTCTAACTCCTCCATTATGGATACCATAACCGGATGATTTCTTTCAATATTCTGAAACGAGACACTTTGGAATATCTCTGCTAATCTTTTCTTCCGCCCATCGTTGATAGATACCTTTTGGTAATTTAACCATAAATTGCTATACATTCCTCTTTCCTCTTGATTTTGTATTTGTATTCTTGTATGCAAGTAATATTATAAAACAAGCGCTCCATTTTGTCTACACTAAAATATCACTTTGCCTTGCATCCATCTGATCGCTTACAGGCCGACGCCCGAAACAATTGTCCGACGGAATAAAACCACGGGGAATTGTGAACAATTCTTAAGATAGTATAAAAATTCTTTATTTAGCTGGAAAACTTTGTTATAATCCAAGATAGGTTATTTCGCCTAAGGAGGCAGTATTTATGGACTATGGAAAAAAAGGCGTCCGCAGGAAACAGCAGGCGCTCCATTCTACATCGAAAAAATGGGGGAAAAAGTTCGGTTTTACCTTTATTCAGATATTTCTGTTAGCCCTGATAGGAGTGGCAATCGTCAGCGCCAGCGCGGGAATCGGCATTTTCAAGGGGATTCTGGCAACGGCTCCCGATATCGGGAATATCGACGTCACCCCTACCGGTTTTTCTACGTTCGTATATGACATAGAAGGGAACCAGACCGCCAAGCTGGTCTCTACCGACAGCAACCGTATTCCGGTAACCATCGACATGGTGCCGGAGGATTTACAAAACGCCTTTGTAGCCATTGAGGATTCCCGTTTCTACGAGCATAACGGCATCGATATTAAGGGCATTATCCGAGCCGCCGTAGTGGGACTGCAAAATGGCGGCAATTTTTCCGAGGGCGCCAGTACGATTACCCAGCAGCTTTTGAAAAACAACGTTTTTACCGACTGGACCAGCGAGGATTCCTTTCTGGACAGCCTCAAGCGTAAGATTCAGGAGCAGTATCTCGCCCTGGAGCTTGAGAAGGTGATGGATAAGGACACCATTCTGATCAACTATATGAACACCATCAACTTAGGCCAGAACACTCTGGGCGTGCAGGCGGCGTCCCTGCGTTATTTTAACAAATCCGTCAGCGACCTTACGCTGTCCGAGTGCGCCGTCATCGCGGGAATCACCAAAAACCCTTCCCGCTACAATCCCATTACCCACCCTGAGGAAAACGCAGAGCGGCGGGAAAAGGTGCTGGACGATATGCTGGAGCAGGGATATATCACACAGGAGGAGCATGACGAGGCGATGGCTGACGACGTCTATTCACGTATTCAGGTCGCCGATTCCGAAAATGAGGATACATCTGTCAATACATATTTTGTAGATGCGCTGACAGATGACGTCTTAGAGGATCTGATTGCCGCGGGCTACAACGAAACCCAGGCCTATACTCTGCTGTACAGCGGCGGGCTTAAAATTTATTCCACACAGGATCCTAAGATTCAACAGATCTGCGACGAAGCCTTTGCAGACGAAAGCAATTTCCCCGCCAATACCAAATGGTATTTAACCTATGAGCTGACCGTAGAAAAGAGCAACGGCGACCATGAAAACTACAGCACCGAAATGTTCCGTACCTATTGGCAGGAAAATCGTTCCAGTACCTTTAATTTGATTTACAGTTCTCAGGAAGAGGCTTATCTGGATATAGAAGCCTATAAGGAAGCGGTCATGGAGACCGGAGATGAAGTATATGGCGAAACCATCAGCCTGACGCCTCAGCCTCAGGTATCTCTGGTAATTGAGGATCAGAGCACCGGCTATATCGTAGCCATGGAGGGAGGCCGGGGCGCCAAATCCGGCAGCCGTACCCTGAACCGCGCTACCGATACCACCAGGCAGCCCGGTTCCACCTTTAAGATTGTATCCACCTATGCGCCCGCATTGGACAGCGCCGGGCTGACGCTTGCCACGATCCAGAACGACGCGCCGTTTTGTTATTCCAGCGGACGCCCCGTAGCAAACTGGTACGGGGAAGAATACCGGGGGCTTTCCTCCCTGCGGGACGGCATCAGAGATTCCATGAATATTGTAGCGGTCAAAACATTGACGCAGATTACGCCGCAGCTGGGCTTTGACTATCTGATCAACTTCGGCTTTACCACGCTGGAAGAGCGCAAGGAAATCAACGGTCAGGTCTATTCTGATATCCAGCAGTCTCTCGCCCTGGGCGGCATTACCAACGGCGTAACCAACGAGGAGCTGAATGCAGCCTACGCCTGCATCGCCAACAGCGGTACCTATATCAAACCCAAGCTTTATACCAAGGTACTGGATCATGACGGCAATATTATTTTAGACAACACCGAGCCCCAGTCTAAGCAGGTCATCAAAGAAACTACCGCCTTCCTGCTGACAGACGCCATGGTAGACGTAGTCACAAGCGGCACCGGAGCTTCCGTTAATTTCGGCAATATGGCGATTGCCGGCAAGACCGGAACCACCTCTGATTACAACGACGTATGGTTCGCGGGTTATACCCCTTACTATACCGCTACTACCTGGGCAGGCTATGACAACAATGTAAAACTTACCGGAGAGGAAAAAAATCTTGCCAGAAAGCTGTGGCGCACCGTTATGGCTAAGATTCATGAGGATCTGCCCAGCGAATCCTTTACGGTACCCTCCGGCATCGTAACCGCCACCGTATGCTCCCGTTCCGGCAAGCTGCCCATCGCGGGGCTTTGCGACGAAACGCTTCGCACGGAATACTTCGCGGAGGGTACTGTCCCGGAAGAAACCTGCGACGTCCATTATTCCGGCCAGATATGCCAGTACAGCAATCTGCCTGCTACCGAATACTGCCCCTTTAAAACAGAAGGAGTATTGGAGCTTACCCCCGTCGAGGACGTATCTCTCCAGAGCGGAACTGCCGCCGCCACAGGCGCGTCCACCACGGAAGAGGTCGTCAATGAAGACGGCAGCATCTCAACAGTGACCGTTACCCAGAGCAATATCTGCCCGCACGATGCAGAATTTTTCTCTAATCCTGATTATGAAAGCGTCATTGAAACCCAACGGGCGGAAATGGAACAGCGCGCAGCTACGGCTGCTGCGGAAGCGGCGGCGGCTGCCGCCGAAGCTCAGGTATCACAGGAGAGCGAGCAGACGCAAACAGAATAGCGGCGGGAAACACCCGCCGCTTTCCTAGATTCCTTTTAGTTCTCTGATTTTTGCCTCTAAATCGGCAACGCCGTTTTGCGCGTTGCCGATTGCTCTGCACGCCTCCTCATACTCTTCTTCCGGCATGGCGCCGTGCTTCTCATAGTATAGCTTGCCAATCTCTATGTAATTCTTTTTGATTACATCCTCGCAAGTGTTGATCTGGCTTTTCAGATTTGCAATCTGCGCCGCCTCCTTCGCCTTATCCGTTACCTCCTTGCCTTTTGTGGCGATGGTTTCACCCAGCTTATCCAAAAAATCCATTTTTATTCTCCTTTCCGTCCTTCTTCCCGGACTTCGTTAATACTTCCCACTAATCCAAACGCATTTGCCTGCTTTGCGCCGTCCTCATGGGTCTACAAGAAAACCTTACTCCTTTCCCGGAAAATTTGCAATGCGTCAATCTAAAGAGGAGGCTTTTTCTTTACAATCAAATCATAGCTTTCCGCCACCATCCGCTTCACGTCATCATCTGGAATACTCCCGTCCAGAATAATCGTATTCCAGTGTTCCTTGTTCTGGTGATATCCCGGCAGGACAGACGCATACGCGCTCCGCCAGAAGTCCCGCCACTCCGGCGCAACCTTCACATTGACGCAGACGCTGCCATTCCTCTCATATGTCCACGCGAAAGCCCTCTTATTCTTCTTATACCGAAGCAGTATCCAGTTGTCGTCATGGAAGGGCGCGTCCATATACACATCCGGCAGCGTCATGCCGTAGTCTAATATTTCTTTCCGTTCTCTCATATGAATCCCCATACTAATCCCCATTTCTGAGCAACTTGTTGCGAAGCGGCGGCGAGAAATCCGCGAAGGCGGTTTCTCGTCTGCCATCAGGGCTATTTGTTTTCGCCCAGAAACAAATAGCCAA